>PSLO01000007.1:24416-26188 GCA_040289665.1 Leptolyngbya sp. ERB_1_1
TGGCAGAAGGACTCGATCGATGGCGATCGCGCGTCAGTCTCGTTCCCGGTGCGATTCGTAAAAATCTCGTCAAATCTTATCGAGGTCTCAGTTCTGCGCTCGTTCTATCTATGTTGCAAGCAGCGGAACTTGACCCGGATCGATCAACGGATGCACTAACAGAAACAGAATGGCAACGCTTATTTGAGTGCTGGCAGTTTTGGTTAAGCGCGATCGACACCAATCAATTTCATCCTGGAGTTACGACACAGGGCTATACGGTAATTTGGGGAAACGATCAAACCAGCGTTCAGCAAATGATTGATCGCTATTACCGCGATCAACTCAATCAGCAAGAATTCACTCAACTTCGTCACCAAATCCGCCAGAAACTCAATAACGTTCTGAGTAAGCTGCGAGTGAAAGCGGAAGGGTTTGAGAGTCGCTTGGATCGATCCGATCGCGCGGATCAAGCGAAACAGCAAGCCGATTTGCTCATGGCGAATCTACACCAATGGGAACCGGGAATGAAAGCGATCGAGCTTATCGATTTCGAGACAGAAAAGCCTGTAAAAATCCCGCTCGATCCTGAGAAAAATGCAGTTCTGAACGCTCAAGCCCTTTATAAACAGCATCAGAAATTAAAGCGGACTCGTGCAGCGATCGAACCTTTACTCGAAGCAGTGCAAACCGAGATCTCTTATCTAGAAGAGATCGAAACTGCGATCGCTGAATTTGAGCAGTACGAAACACCCGATGATTTAAAGGGACTCGAAGAAATCCGTGATGAACTTGTGCAAGAAGGTTATCTCGAAGGTTCCGAATATCGTAAAGCCGTAACTCAGCAAGATTCTGAAATTCAGCCCTACCGCTACACAACGCCGAGCGGGTTTGAACTTCTAATCGGACGCAATAATCGCCAAAACGATCAACTCACCTTCCGAACTGCCACCGAATACGATTTGTGGTTCCACACTCAGGAAATTCCGGGAAGTCACGTCTTGTTGCGCTTGGAGCCGGGAGCGATCGCAGACGAAAAAGATCTGAAATTTGCAGCAAATCTAGCGGCTTATCACAGTCGCGCTCGTCAAAGTGAGCAAGTCCCCGTGATCTACACAGAACCAAAACACGTGTACAAACCCAAGGGCGCAAAGCCTGGAACCGTGATTTATAAACAAGAGCGGGTAATTTGGGGACAACCGCAGCAAGGAAGACAAATCGCAGTTGCAGCTAAACCTATCAGTTAAACTTTTCGCTGGGGAAATCTACCATTAGTAGGAAATATGTCCGAAAACCATGAAGTTTCGTGACAAAAGTTTTGTGTATGTTGTTACAATGTTGAACAGATAGGGATTATTACTCTATGAAACCCTCTGTAAGTTGGGAAACGCGCAGAAGGGTTTTCTCCAATGTGAAACGACAACAGGTTGATGTAGAGCCAGCTTTTTCAAGTTGGCTCTTTATTTTTATCAGCGTTGCGTAGGGACAATTGTAGTTTATCGAACCGGAAAAATCTGCTTGCTTAGTAACAAACCCAGTGAACCTGTTGAACAATTCAATAAGCTAGGCAAATACCGTGAGAAATAATACTCGCTCAAGAAGCTTAAATCATCGTAAATCCTTAAAATGAGACTCATTCTCAATGTAGGATGAAAATGTCTTTTCATTAGGCAAGTTTTCCACATGGAAATAAATTTAAGTCGCTCTCGGCTTACTCAATTTCTTATCACTTTACTTTTACTATCAGGGACTGCCTCTGGGCTGCTGCTTCATGGTTGTACTCAATCAACACA
>PSLO01000007.1:26198-36084 GCA_040289665.1 Leptolyngbya sp. ERB_1_1
CGTTGCTACAACGCGCAGTTTTTTCTCAATCAACACCGCCACAAGCCAGTGCAACCACACAGCCCTCTGCTGCCAACACCGAGAAAAAACTGCGCGTTGTAGCAACGTTTCTTCCGGTTTACCTCTTTACCAAAGCAGTCGCGGGAGATGTTGCCCAAGTTGATATTTTGATCAAGCCTGGAACTGAGGTGCATGAGTATCAATCCACGCCAGCGGATGTCCAGTCCTTAGCTCAAACCGATGTGGTGGTGAAAAACGGTTTGGGAATTGAAGAATTTCTTGATAGCACCATCAAGAGCGCACAGAACTCGAAGCTTAAAGTCATCGATGCAAGTAAAGGAATTCAACCGATCGACCAACTTTCCCAAGTCGTTCACACCGGAAAAGAACAGAGCCACGATCGCGCCGCTGGCAATCCTCACGTTTGGCTTGATCCCGTTTTAGCAGAACAACAAGTTAAGAATATTCGTGATGGATTGATTGCCGCTGATCCAGCTAACAAAGCGAAATACGAAGCAAACGCGAATGCTTATCTTCAACAGTTGGCTACCTTAAATACCGAATTTGAACAGCGATTAGGGCAATTTCGCGATCGGACATTCATCACGTTTCACGATGCCTTCCCTTACTTGGCAAAGCGCTATCAGCTTAAACAAGTTGCAGTCGTTGAGATTCCAGAAGATCAACTCTCTCCGGCAGATGTCAAAGAAACGATCGATACCGTAAAACAATTCCAGGCAAAAGCGCTCTTTAGCGAACCCGGAGTCGATAACAAACTGCTCAACGGGCTTTCTAAAGATCTTAATCTCAAGCTGCGCCCCCTAGACTCTCTAGAAGCCGGACAAACTGACCCTCAGCATTACTTCACAGCGATGCGATCGAACTTGCAAACTCTAGAAACAGCGTTCAAGTGATTAGCCCGATTCTCAAAGTTGAGGGGTTGACCGTTCTGCGGGGACGGTACACCGCCCTCGAAAATGTCTCGTTTGAAATTTCTGCTGGAAGCTCTGCTGCGATCGTAGGTCCAAACGGCTCCGGTAAAAGTACGCTTGTTCAAGCCATTTTGGATCTCCTGCCGAAAGCTTCTGGAACGATCGAGATTTTCGGTCGCCCCATCCGCCGATTGGGAAATCTACGATCGCAAATCGGCTATATGCCGCAGAACTTCATTTTCGATCGAAGTTTTCCAATTTCAGTGCGTGAACTCGTTGCCTTGGGTCAAAGCGGTCGGGAGAAAAAATCAGCGATCGCTCAAGCACTCCGACGAGTCAATGCGATTCATCTCCAAGATCAAGCGATCGGAACGTTGAGCGGTGGTGAACTCAAGCGAGTTTTATTAGCTTATTGTCTTGTGACTCCTCGTAAATTACTGGTTCTTGATGAAGCGTTTGCAGAAGTAGACGTGCAAGGAGAAGCAGAATTTTTCAGCTTGCTCAACGAACTTCAGCGCGGAGAAAATTGGACAGTCTTGCAGGTTTCCCATGATCTCGATATGGTGAATCGACACTGCGATTATGTCTTGTGTCTGAATCGATCGCTGATTTGCACAGGCAGACCAGAGATTGCTTTATCCCGTGACAATTTGCTTCAAACCTATGGATCTGGTTTTAGCCGCTACCGACATCAGCACTAATTTAATCAATTTGTTGCAGTATCCCTTTATGCAACGTGCGATCGTCGCGGGCGTTCTGATGGGCTTGCTCTGTGGATTTTTGGGCAGTTTTGTAGCGTTGCGGCAATTGTCGTTTTTTTCTCATGCGGTGGGACACGCAGCACTGGTGGGAATCGCGATCGGTGTTCTAATTCAAGTTGACCCCACTTGGACGCTGCTTCCGTTCACCTTGCTGTTTGGGATCGCGGTGCTCTATTTAATTGATCAAACGGATTTATGGAGCGATAGCGTTCTGAATATCGTGCTATCGGGCGCATTAGCGATCGGTGTGATTCTCACGACATTTATTCAAGGCTATCGCGGTAATTTGATGAATATTCTGTTCGGTGACATTCTTGCAGTCACTTGGACGGATATTTCACTCACCGCATTGCTGCTAGTAATCAGCGCTTCGGTTCTGCTTGCAACCTTGCGCCAACAAATTCTTCTAACCCTAAATCAAGCCGTTGCGAAGGTTCAAGGCGTTTCGATTCAGTTTCATCGTTATTTATTTGTAGTGCTTTTGTCGTTAACTGTTGCAGTCGCGATCAAAGCGATCGGGATTCTCTTAGTGAATGCGTTTCTTGTCATTCCTGCTGCAACTTCAAAACTATTTAGTCATCAATTCAAACCCTATTTAGGATGGTCAGTTGCGATCGGAGCTTTGAGTAGCATTGCCGGAATGCTCGTTTCTGGCGCGTTTAATTTCCCGTCAGGTCCGAGTATCGTTCTTGTTCAGTTTTGTCTATTTCTCATCGTATTTTCAGTGACAAAACTGTATTCTAGAATTGGCAAAATTGAACCAAAGAAACAATCATTGCACCAATAAAGCTAGAATCTACTCCTTTTGAAAAATTTGAAAATCTAACCTTTCTAGCTCGACCCTTTCGCATAGATTAGTAAGCTTTCGTAGTCGTCAATCTGCTGAATTTTTCCTGCTGCCTCAAAAGCTTGAATAATAGGTTTAGCGAGTTGCCATCTCTGCGAACCCGAATAGAAAAAAAGCTTTCCATCGGGGTTGAGCTTATCTAGAAATAGCTGCAACAGCGATTCATCATTTTGATGAAGAAAATCAGCATTTTCAGGCAGATAAAACTCGCACAAGTGAAACAAAGTTGCAATGTCTAGAGTTGGGAGTGTACTCGCTGTCAGTGTATAAATATCCGCGAAAAGAACTTTGTAGTATTTTGCAAGTGCAGTGTTGTTTAAGACGAACTGAATATATGCTTGATGTTCAGGCGCAGAAGCAGTAATGCCAAGAATCTCATTTGGTCGATCGAAGTTCTGATTTTGAAGACCGACAAAATGATGCGCTCCAGTGCCGAAGTGAAAGATGTTCTTGCCTTGAATGTTTGCTTGCTTAAGGTATTCCACAAACTGAATATCGCACGGACAAGAATCGGGCTGAAGCGTCCACGACGATCGCGCTTGATACACCGCCATCCCAATTCCATTCGGTAAATCAGGGCGTTTTACTTTTGAATAATACAGCTTTCGCACGATCGAGCTTCGGGCAGCGAATCGACGCATCGATTGAATTGGGTTACTCAGCCATTTAAAGCTTGAATTATTTGCACTCATGGCAATCGAAAATGATAGGTTTGAGGGTTTGATCGGCTAATTTGGCATCGTGCCTTGATTGAGCAAAAAACAGTTCTGTTGAGCTTAGATAGGGATTGAGAAATCCAAACGGTAATATAGGTAATTGGGATTGATATATCTGAATTGCACGATGCTTCTTAGCTTTTACTGATGAGATGTCGAGTTGAAAAGCACCCTTTAAGTCCTGCTGCTTAAGCTTCAATAAAATTGGACGCTTCCAAAATAGCCAGATGGGATATTGAATCAGTTCGATCGCGTGAGATGTTTTTGCGATCGCAGCCTGCCCAACTTGAAAGGTTGCCTCATGATCTAAATGTCCATCGTTAAAGTGAGGGATGTATACTTCTTGGGCTTGATACTGTTCAAATAATGCAGATAGTTGATTGACTAAGATGTGTTGCTCCGACTGGGAAAGCTCTTGAAGTCTGCCATCTGGATAGTTTAGAAAATGAATATCCAAACGAGAAACCCCTAAGAGAGTGAGTGCATCGATCGCTTCTTGACAGCGGAGTTCAGCCTGTTTTCGACAATTAGGAATACCACCACCATCGGTTAGAAAAACGACTGCAACTTGAATTCCTCGTTGTCGCTTCAGTGCAATCAATCCTCCACAGCCTAAAGTTTCATCATCTTGATGCGGAGAAAGAATCATTGAAGGCTGGTTGCTAATCGTGATCGATCGACTTTTGTTCTGCCGCATCCATCGAGATAGGACATTAAAATGCAGAATCTGAGCGAGACGCACTAAAGGATGTAATAAAGCGACCATTATGAGCTTTTTAATGTAAGTTTTTTGACTTCTGCACTAGATTGGCTATAGCTTATCAAACAGCAATTAAGACCGAATTAAGACTGCAATTCCTCTAAATGATCCTTTCAAGATCTACAAGTGGTTCTGTAACCTTGGATTGCATTGAAATCTCTAAAACTTGGATATATTGATTCACAATCTGTTCGATCGAGAAAGCCTTCGATCGCTCTTTGAGTGCTTCAACATCCGGTGGATCGCAAAGTGTCGATGAGATAGCTTCGGCAAGCTGAGACGGGTTGGCGATCGCAACAAGTTTGCCGTATTTTCCTGCTTCTAAGATGTCGCGCGGTCCACTCATACAGTTTGTTGAAACTACCGGTGTTTTGACTGCCATCGCCTCAACCAATACATTGCCAAACGCTTCTTTGAGCGAAGACAGCACAAACACGGAAGCCGCTGCCATGTGAGGATAGGGATCTTCGACAAATCCGGGTAACGCAACATATGACTCAAGCCCTAATTGCTGAATCAGAGCTTGCAAAGCTGGTCTTTGATCGCCTTCTCCTAAAATCATCAAGCGAGCATCCTGCTGTTGACGCACGATCGCAAACGCTCGAATCAAAGTCGCAAAATCCTTATCTTTCACAAGTCGTCCAGCTCCCAAAATCACGGGCGGTTCACCGGGTTTAAACCAAGGATGAGCAACATGAGTCGAAATCTCTTCTACATCATCGGGAGGAATAATCGGGTTTGGAATAACGTGAATCTGGTGTGATGGCATTCCTGTAATACAAGAAATATTTTCAGCAACGCCACGAGAAACAGCAACAACACCATCCGCAAGTGGATAGGAATAGCGAATTAGAAAGGGTTTAAGCCAAGTTTTCAAATTCTCAACGGGTTCCGGTAGATTGATATGTAGACTAATGATTACGCGAGTTGAAACGCCAGCGATGCGTTTTGCAAGAGACGCAGCATTCACATTGTCGAGAATGGAGAGAAAAACTGCTGGCTGTTCGCGCTGAAAATACTGCACAAGTCCGTAGATCCTGCCCATAATCCCTGATGTTTTCAAATCCACAATTCGCACTCTGGAGTCTACTTGTCTTAGAAAAGCACCGACCGCCTTTTGTAAAACTAAATCTACGTTAAACCCTTGATCAGCTAAACCCTGAGTGAGATTAAGGGCGACTCGCTGCGCTCCGCCCATCGACAAACAGGGTACAAAGATACCAATTCGGAAACTTCGCAGCGGCTGATCAAATTGTGGAAACATAAGACTTATCTTAAATAAAGAACAGCCAGGGCAAATTGTTGCTAAAGATACGACGATCGCCTCGATGCTGTAAGAACGAACTCTCTCAACCTTAGAAGCGAAGGTTAAAGTTTTCATTAATTAAAGGTAAATCACTGATTAAAACTTATCGAGCCGCTAGAGTGTATCAACGCGATTTAGAGCGGTAGAATTTGTACCAGAGGTACAAGAGTTTTGCTGTGAATATAAAGTATGCACTGGTGCATGAATGGCTAACCCCGAAAGCAACGGGTGGATCAGAACTCGTGGTGCAAGAAATCTTGAAGCATCTCGATGCTGATTTGTATGCGCTGATCGATTTTGAGTCTGTGAATCCGGAAAGCTACTTATATCAGCGAAAGATTGGGACGACATTTCTACAGAATTTCCCCTTTGCGCGAAACGGGGTGCAGAAATATTTGCCTTTTTTACCGATCGCGATCGAACAACTCGATCTTCACGAATACGACATCATTCTTTCTTCATATCACGCAGTTGCAAAAGGCGTTCTGACTGCACCCCATCAACTCCATATTTGTTATTGTCATGCTCCGATGCGATATGTGTGGGATATGACATTTGAATATTTGCGGAATAGCCGCGCAGGTCAAGGAATTTCTGGAATTTTTACCCGACATCTACTACATCAATTGAGGCAATGGGATGTCATTTCATCGAATCGTGTCGATTATTTCATTGCAAATTCTCATCACACTGCTCGAAGAATTTGGCGGTGTTATCGACGATCGGCTGAAGTGATTTATCCTGCCGTGAACGTCGATCGCTTTTCTTTTGAATCGCAAAAACAAGATTTTTATCTCACCGTTTCGCGGCTAGTAAGCTACAAAAAAATATCTCTAATCGTTCAAGCATTTAATCAATTAAATCTGCCATTAGTGGTGATTGGAAGCGGTGCAGAATTGAACCACATCCAAAAAATAGCCAAATCAAATATCAAAATTTTAGGATGGCAGCCCGATCACGTTGTAGAGCAATATATGAAACAAGCAAGAGCGTTCGTTTATGCTGCCTACGAAGATTTCGGGATTGCTCCGGTTGAAGCGCAAGCTTGCGGAACTCCGGTTATTGCTTACGGTGCAGGTGGGACATTTGAAACTGTGAGAGACTTACGAACAGATGGTTCACAAGCAACCGGAATTCTGTTTCCAACGCAAACAGAAGCTGCGATCGTCGATGCAGTTCATGCTTTTGAGCAACACCAATCGAGGTTTGATCCCGAGATTGCGCGATCTCATGCGCTCAAATTTCATCCTGATGTGTTTAAACAGCGGTATCTTGATTTTATCGATCGAGCTTATCAAGAATTTCAAACCCGATTTAATTCTAAATTCGACCTAACTGGTTAAAAATACTCCCAACTAGGGAGCAAATTTGACCTTAAACGAGTCGATGGCTTTATGATCAGGACTGTGTGTGGTGTGGAACAGTAAGGAGTAAGATGACTGCCGATAGCCAATTCATCCCCGGCAAGCGGATTCGGTCGATCTTCAAGCGTCGCAAACCTTTTATTTTCAATACTTGGGACGCGCTTGATAGCGATCTAGCCAAACGCCTTTTCGATATCGCGTTTTCGCTCTCCGTTCTCATTCTTTTCTCTCCCGTCTATCTAATTCTGGCGTTGCTGATTGCCCTGAGTTCCCCAGGACCAATTTTTTACGTCCAGGAACGGGTTGGAAAGAATTTCAAACGGTTTGGTTGCATCAAGTTCAGAACCATGGTGAGAAACGCAGACGAGATGCTCGTCGATCTGATCAATACATCGCCTCAGATGCGTCAGGAGTTTGAAACAAACTTCAAGCTGAAGTATGATCCCCGAATTACTTGGATCGGGCGCTTCTTGCGAATTACCAGCCTGGATGAGTTTCCTCAATTTTGGAATGTATTGATGGGTGATATGAGCGTCGTTGGACCTCGCCCGCTCGTTGTTGAAGAACTTCCAAAATACGGAACCCACATCGAAACTGTCCTCACCATCCGTCCTGGGATCACTGGCTTGTGGCAAGTTTCGGGACGTAATGACATTCCTTACCCACAACGCATTCGCATTGATGTGTACTACGCCAGCTTTCGCAATTTCTGGCTGGATCTCTGGATCATCGTGAAAACGATCGGGGTCGTTATTTTCCCTAAAGATAATGGGGCTTATTGAGTACGATCGTTCAATATTCCTCATCACATCCTTAAATTCATTCAGTGATCCGGAATGTTTGCGATCGTTACCGTAATGTTTAGCAGCTTGAACAGTTTTTTAAAGCACAGACTAAACCTTTCGCGGTAAGGTTGGTGTTATTTGTATTGAGCCTAGGGCTAACTAGGTACAGCTTGTTTCGTCTGCCCAAAGCGGGTTTTAATGGAACAACTTGACATTGAGAAATGTCCAACCGGAGAAATGTTCAACGTCTCTGTTAATTGCAGGTGAGGAAAGCAAAGAATGACGCAACGTAAACGCGCACTGTTAACGGGTATCACGGGTCAAGATGGCTCTTACTTAGGAGAACTATTACTAGAACAAGGCTATGAAGTTCATGGCATTATTCGTCGAACCTCAACCTTTAATACCGATCGTATCGATCACATCTATGAAGACCCACACGTAGAAGGCGCACGGTTATTTTTACATTACGGCGATCTCACAGACGGCACAACGCTACGCCGGATTCTCGAAGAAGTTCAGCCCGCAGAAATCTACAACTTGGGCGCTCAGTCGCATGTTCGTGTCAGCTTTGATGCTCCGGAGTACACCGTAGATACGGTTGGAATGGGCGCACTGCGGATTCTCGAAGCGACTCGCGACTATCAACAACGGACTGGGGCTGATGTCCGCTACTATCAAGCGGGTTCTTCTGAGATGTATGGCAAAGTTCAAGCCGTTCCTCAATCTGAAGAAACACCGTTCTACCCTCGCAGTCCTTACGCTTGCGCGAAAGTGTTCGCACATTGGCAGACTGTGAATTATCGTGAATCTTACGATATGTTTGCGTGTAACGGTATTCTGTTTAATCACGAGTCTCCTCGTCGGGGCGAAACTTTTGTTACCCGTAAAATCACACGCGCGATCGCTCGAATCGTGGCTGGACAGCAGAAGAAGCTTTATCTAGGCAACTTGGATGCGAAACGCGACTGGGGTTATGCGAAAGATTACGTCCGGGCGATGTGGTTGATGTTGCAGCAAGAGCAGCCCGATGATTATGTCGTCGCAACAGGTGAAACCCACTCGGTTCAAGAGTTTCTCGATGTTGCTTTTGGGCGAGTCAACCTCGACTGGCAGGATTATGTTGAATTTGATCAGCGTTACTTGCGTCCCACAGAGGTCGATTTGCTAATCGGTGATCCGGCAAAAGCGAAGAAGCAGTTAAACTGGGAGCCTTCTGTGACGTTTGAGGAGTTGGTGCATTTGATGGTGGATGCTGACCTTCAAGGGGTAGGGATCAGCACTTCTGCAGATGGACAATCTAGAATCGAAGATTACGCTACGCTTCGTCAAAGCTTGATTGGAGTGTCCTTCTAGATAATTTATACGGAACTAAGCCATGACCTCAACAACTTTAAATCTCCAAAACAAGCACATTCTGGTGACAGGTGGAGCAGGGTTTCTAGGTCGTCAAGTGGTGCGTCAACTGTGTGAAGCAGGGGCAGATCCAGAGAAGATTTCGGTGCCACGATCGCAAGATCTTGATCTCCGCAAGATGGAAAACTGTCAGCGAGCCGTCGATCAGCAAGATATTGTGATTCACTTAGCAGCGCACGTTGGGGGTATCGGACTCAATCGCGAAAAACCTGCCGAGTTGTTTTATGACAACTTGATGATGGGAACGCAGTTGATCCACGCGGCTTACGAAGCGGGTGTACAGAAGTTTGTCTGTGCAGGAACGATCTGTGCATATCCCAAATTCACTCCGGTTCCGTTCAAAGAAGATGACATTTGGAATGGATATCCAGAAGAAACGAATGCGCCGTATGGAATTGCAAAGAAAGCGCTTTTGGTGCAGCTTCAGTCTTATCGCCAGCAGTACGGATTTGATGGGATTTACTTGCTGCCTGTGAATCTGTACGGACCTGAAGATAATTTTGATCCCCGTAGTTCTCATGTGATTCCGGCGTTAGTGCGGAAAGTGCATGAGGCGCAGAAGCAAGGATTAACTGAGTTGCCAGTTTGGGGAGATGGCAGTCCGACGCGCGAGTTTCTTTATGTGGATGATGCAGCGCGGGGAATTGTGATCGCAACTCAACAATATAGTGATGCTGATCCCGTGAACTTGGGTACAGGCGAGGAAATCTCGATTCGGGATTTAATCACGTTGCTATGCGATTTGATGGAGTTCAAAGGTGAAATCGTTTGGGAAACGGACAAGCCCAATGGTCAGCCGCGTCGCTGTTTAGATACTCAACGGGCGAAAGAACGATTTGGGTTTACTGCCCAAGTGAGCTTTGAGCAAGGGTTGAAAAATACGATCGATTGGTATCGCCAAAACGCGCAATAGACTTCGTAACTCTCAGAGGGTGTTTGAAAAGTGTGGAAAGTCTCTTCGCTCTCGTTTGCATTCCGCCCTGAAATGGAATTTCGGGC
>PSLO01000007.1:36107-81422 GCA_040289665.1 Leptolyngbya sp. ERB_1_1
AGACTCGGAGCGAGTCTACTTCAGTAGACTTTCCACGATTCGCCCGAAATTGATTTCAGGGCGGGTGATTGCAACGAACGAAGTCTTTTCAAACATCCTCTCATTTATGAAGGGCATTCTTCGGAATGCCTTTTTTATCCTTTTTTATTTAGGGAAACAGACGTTCGGAGCGCAGAGATTTGGAAACTCGATCGTCATAATTTCCAAAGTCGTTAAGTCTAGTTTCCGAATTGCGTGATTATTGGTATCAGCGATAAATAAATGAGTTTCTGTTGCGCTGATTCCAGAAGGTTCATTCAATGAATTTGAGATAATCGTTTGACAAAATCCATTTGAATTAAGTCGCTTAATTTTATGATTATAAGTATCTGCAATCCAAAGATCTTTTTTAAATTCAATCCCTAAGCAATGTTGCAAACGTGCATTTTCTCCATTTCCATCAACATCACCGAAGTCGTATAAATCACCGCTACCGCAAATGGTTTTAACTTGATTTGTTTCTAAATTAATCGACCGAATTGAACTGGTTTCACTATCAGCAATAAACAATTCTTTTCCGTTGATTTTTATGGCACTTGGTTGAGCAAAAGCAGCTTCTTGAATGGAACCATCGAAACTTGCTTCGGCTCCAGTTCCCGAAAATGTTTCGATCGTATCTCCTCGCATTTCCCAGATCTGATGTGCGCCTGCCATTGCAATAAATAAACGATCTCCAACTCTCTCTAAATCCCAAGGCGAATTCAAATCAACCTCTAATGCCTTGCCACCATGCGGATAAATGGTTCTGCTTTGATTTCCGGTTCCTGCGATCGTCTCAACCGCTTTTGTTTTCAAGTCTATACATCGCACTGCATGATTTCCTGTATCCGCGATGTAAAGCTGTTGAGTGATGGGATCGAATGTCATTCCTTGCGGTGCTGAAAATTGAGCTTGATCAAATAATCCATCGCGTAATCCTGCCTCTCCAGTTCCGATCACATAGAGAATTTCACCTTCGATCGAACTAATTACAATTCGGTGATGTCTGGTGTCTGAAATAAATAAGCGATCGTTGACCAAAACTTTACCGGGAAACGCAAGCGGGGAAGCAGGAAATTTCTCCAGTGTGAACCGGATTAATTCAGATCCGATCGCATTATTTTCAATCAATTCTTGAATCAGTTGTTCTAAAAGATTGCGCCTTCCTTCGCCTGCGATCGTACTGACCACATATCCTTTCGGATCAATCAAAACAAAGGTCGGATAAGCGCGAATCGCGTAGGATTGCCAAACTTTGAAATCTTGATCGACCAAAACAGGATGCTCAATTTCATATCGAAGAATTGCTTGGCGAATGTTTTCGATCGCGCCTTCATTCTCAAACTTTGCTGAATGAATGCCGAGAATGGTTAAGCGACCGCCGTATTTCTGCTCCAAATATTTCAGATCTGGCAAGCTGTGAATGCAGTTGATACAGCCATACGTCCAGAAATCTAGCAAAACAATACGTCCCCGAAACTCTTTGAGAGATAGGGGACGATCGACATTCAGCCACGCTAAATCTTCTGGGAACTCTGGTGCGCGAACCATCAGATTTCGCTACTCAACCCTCTCCGAGGATAGCGCAGGCTCTGGACTAGCAGGCTGAGAAATACGCGGCTTTAACGGCATTCCTAATCGACGTTCGAGTTCTGTTTGTGGCTCAAAGTCGTTGGGTGCGGGTTCACTTGTAGGCTCTTCAATCACGGGCGGCTCTTCCACATTTATAGGCTCCTTGACTAGGGGCGGCTTTGCTGGTTGAACTGGAGGCTCAACAGGTTTTGGTGTGGCTGGGCGCAGCCTTTCAAGCAGATTTGGCTTAGGTTCAGGTTTTACCTCTGGTTCAGCAGGCTTTGTCTCTACAGGTTCTGTTTCTACAGGTGTCTCAACTTCTGGAATAGACAAATCCTTGGGAATCGGAGTCGGAGACGGTAAGACGATCGGGGGCTTCGATTCGGGACGTTTGAAGCGATCGAAGAAGTTCGGCTTCGGCGCTTCTTTCACAGTCGGAGCGGGCTTGATTTCGATTTCTTCTGGTTCAGCGGGTTTTGTTTCTACAGGTGTCTCAACCTCTGGAACAGACAAATCATCAGGAACCGGAGTCGGAGACGGTAAGACGATCGATGGTTTCGACTCCGGGCGTTTGAAGCGATCGAAGAAATTCGCTTTTGGTGTTTCTTTCACGGCTGGAGCAGGCTGAATTGGCTCCGGTGCTTTCTCCACTGCTTTCTCCACTTCGGGCTGAGATTCTTCGATCGAAGCGGGTTCCTCGATACCGCGTTTCGCGTCCGGAGGCACTTCGTCAGGAATGGGAGCAGGAACGACAGGAGCAATATTCGGACGTTTGAAGCGATTAAAGAATCCACCAGGAGCCGCTTTTGCTGCTGGAGCTTCAGGCGTAACGGGTATCGTCACCTTGGGTTGTTCAATTTTGGGCTGTTCGACTTCTTCTGGCTCGGCTTCTTCTGGTTCTGTGATTACGCTTGATTCAGGACTCGGCACAACAACAGGAGGAATGATCGGAGCCGTTGGACGCTTGAAGCGGTTAAAGAAACCCCCTTGAGGTTTTTCTACGGGAGTTTCAGGTGCAACGATCGTAGGTGTCTCCGGTTCAGGTTGCTCAGGTGCAACTGTCGCGGGAGGCTCGATCGTAGGCGCTTCCGGTTCAGGCGATGGTTCTACAGTCGGGACAATACTAGGTTTCGGTTCTGCACGTTTGAAGCGATTGAAGAATCCGCCTTGAGGTTTAGCTGTCTCAGCAGGTTTCGGAGCCTCTTCGACTGGCTTCGGTGTTTCTTCTACTTCTGGTTCAGTCGGTTCTTCTTCAACGGGCGGCACGATTGGAACAGGAGAAGGCTCTGGAGTTGGCGTAACTTTTGGAGCTTCAATAACGGGCTTGTAGTTTGGATCAACGATCGCTGCCGCTTGCTCAAACGGAATCTCACCCCGAACTAGTTTCGATAGCGTATCTTGTCCGTTCGGCTCATAGCCAAAGACTCTCGCTGTATTGTTATAAACGTTTTGAATCGGATTTCCTTTTTCGTCAACATATTCGAGTTGAACCCAGTTCTTACCAGGTTTAAAGCCCTTCAGATAAATTGGCTGCCAGCGATCGAGCGTAAAACTATCTCCATTTGCGGTCACTTTCACCCGCCAGTCGGCGACATCATCCTTATCGTCTTCCTGCGCGACAATGTGTAATGGCGCATTTGTTAAGTAGAAATCTAATAAAATGGGTTCCGCACCGTAAGTTGCTTGTGGACGACTGTAAGTGAGTAACGGCAGTTTCGGATCAGGATTATTGTTTGGCGTTTTTGTAAATACATGAAAGGTGGTTTGGGCGTATGCCCCCTCATTCTTAAAGCTTTCATGCCAAGGACGACCCGCAAACGCTCGGATCGTATGCGTTCCTGCTGCTAAATCTTTGAAAACAACAGGCTGAGAGACATCATAAATAGCTTGATACGGCTGATCATCCAAAAACACATGGAGATGAGGTCCCAAGCCCAATTTCTCGTCCTTATATGAGGGCAGATCTTTGACGGTGAATCTGACAGAAACGGTGTTGTCGTCTAGCACCTCATTTTGGCGGGGAGAAACGATCGACACCTGCGGCTGATACTTCTCCAGCATTTGATTCAATTGCTGAATCACCTCTGGCGGTGACACTTCTGAAATCTTCCCGGCTAACTTCGATGCAGTTGGCTTTGCCGCAGTCTTCGGAGCCGCCCAACTGGGTGCAACGCTGCCCAAATTTAGCAACATCGCCAATACTAATGAGACTGAAAGAGTTCTAGCCGTCCCGCGCCAGCGCATGATCCCAAACACCAGGTCTTTCTCCTAATCAAACACGCCTCAGCCAACAGCTTAAAGGTTTTCGGGCACTGCCGCACTAACCCGATCGCTGTCCCTACGGCACTATAGCGGAAAATCCAATCATAGGCGCGCGATCGCAATAAATCCCCGCACTTCCGTCATGTGAGTGATAGACTATCAGCGTTTAGATGAATTTTTTGTATGAACAGCTTAATAATGTTGGCGTTAATGGTGGGTTTGCTTAGAGAACGATCGTATTTGAATCAGCATGAGTGAATTATCAATTGTTAAATTGGATGACTCAGCCGCCGCCTCAGAACTCGCGCAAGGAGTCGCAGAACAATTTGTTTTACCCACGTTTTCCGAAGAGGGAAGAAGCACATTCCCCAAAATCCTAGCAAGGGATGTCGTTGCGGGATTTTCAGATCCAGATGTCGAGATATTTGGAGTGCGAACAGAGGAAAGACTGGTTGGATACATTGCGATCGCGAGAAAGACTCACATCTCTCAGCTTTTCGTTGCAGCAGATCAACAACAGAAAGGAATCGGTCGAATGCTGCTCGATTTCGTAGAGCAACGTGCGAAAGCGTTTGGCGTTTCTCAACTAACAGTGAGAGCCTCGCTAAATGCAGTCCCCTTCTACAAGAAGTGCGGCTTTGAAGTCACTGCTGATGCACAGGAAAAAGCAGGAATCCGATTTCAACCGATGCAGAAAACACTCTAATGGTTCTAACTTGGACAAATTGTGGTTCGAGAAAATGTGAGATTGATAGCTCGATCGCTGGTCTATTGCGAGTTTTACAACGTTTTATTAGTAAAAAGAGCAGAAAATATTAACCATGCTCAATCGGTTTGATTGCAATTTCCAATCCTTGAGCAATGTAAAGTTAATCATCAACCTCTTGACTTTTTATCTTCGTTCAAAGCCTGAGACCCAAGCAGGGTCAAGAAATCCTGAACTTTGAATTATTGTTAATAACCTTCAGAAACGTTTTCATGAAAGACCTATAATGACCCATTGAGAACCCACGAAGGCACGATCCCGAATTCACGGGAGCCAACTGGAACCTCAGACCAAGCTCGAACTGCACTAGCGACAACGCAACTAGGTCTTATCCACCTCAGTCATATTGATGCAGCCAGAGCTTAACAGAAGGGTTTGAGACCAGTCGCCGGATAGGGATACCTCGTTCCTTGTCTAGAGAGAGGAGAGTCTCAATGACAATTAGCCCACCGGAGCGCGAGGCAAAGGCAAGGGTCGTCGTTGATAAAGATCCCACCCCAACTTCTTTTGAGAAATGGGGACAACCGGGACACTTCGATCGAACCCTGTCTAAAGGACCCAAAACCACCACCTGGATTTGGAACCTCCACGCTAACGCTCACGATTTCGATAGCCATACAAGCGACTTAGAAGACGTTTCTCGCAAAATTTTTAGCGCACACTTCGGTCACTTAGCCGTTGTGTTCATTTGGTTGAGTGGAATGTACTTCCACGGCGCTAAGTTTTCAAACTACGAAGCATGGCTCGCCAACCCGACTGGAGTCAAACCCAGTGCTCAGGTTGTGTGGAACATCTTCGGTCAAGAAATTCTTAACGGGGATGTCGGCGGCGGCTTCCACGGCATTCAGATCACTTCTGGCTTCTTCCAGTTGTGGCGTGCATCCGGCTTCACCAACACCTTCCAGCTTTACTGCACCGCGATCGGTGGCTTAGTGATGGCTGGTCTGATGTTGTTCGCAGGCTGGTTCCACTATCACAAACGTGCTCCCAAACTGGAGTGGTTCCAGAATGTGGAGTCGATGCTGAATCACCACCTCGCCGGTCTGTTTGGACTCGGTTCACTTGCGTGGGCTGGACACCAGATTCACGTTTCGTTGCCGATTAACGAATTGCTCGATCGGGGCGTACCTGCGGACAGAATTCCTCTGCCTCATGAGTTCATTTTGAACCCGCAACTGATGGCAGACATCTATCCCAGCTTCGCTAAAGGTCTTATTCCTTTCTTCACTCTGAACTGGGGTGAGTATGCTGATTTCCTCACCTTCAAAGGTGGTCTAAACCCGGTTACGGGCGGACTCTGGCTGACAGATAGCGCACATCACCACTTGGCGATCGCTGTGCTGTTCCTGATCGCTGGTCATCAGTACCGCACGAACTGGGGTATCGGTCACAGCATCAAGGAAATCCTTGAAGCGCATAAAGGACCGTTTACCGGAGAAGGTCACAAGGGTCTTTATGAGAACCTGACCACCTCTTGGCACGCACAACTGGCAATCAACCTGGCAATGGTTGGTTCCTTGAGCATTATCGTTGCTCAACATATGTATGCGATGCCGCCTTACCCCTACTTGGCAACTGACTACGCAACTCAGTTGTCAATCTTCACTCACCATATGTGGATTGGTGGATTCTTCATCGTGGGTGCTGCGGCACACGCGGCGATCTTTATGGTGCGCGACTACGATCCGGTTGTGAATCAAAACAACAACCTCGATCGCGTTCTGCGTCACCGCGATGCCATCATTTCTCACTTGAACTGGGTCTGTATCTTCTTGGGCTTCCATAGCTTCGGTCTGTACGTTCACAACGACACGATGCGTGCTCTGGGTCGTCCTCAAGATATGTTCTCGGATACTGCAATTCAACTTCAGCCCGTGTTCGCGCAGTGGATTCAAAACATCCATACGCTGGCTCCGGGTGCAACCGCTCCGAATGCTCTTGCTCCGGCAAGTTATGCCTTCGGCGGTGGAACGGTCGCTGTCGGTGGCAAAGTTGCCATGATGCCGATCGCTCTGGGTACGGCGGACTTTATGGTTCACCATATCCACGCTTTCACGATTCACGTCACAGTCCTCATTCTGTTGAAGGGTGTACTGTTTGCGCGTAGCTCACGCTTGATTCCTGACAAAGCGAATCTTGGTTTCCGCTTCCCGTGCGATGGTCCGGGTCGTGGCGGCACTTGCCAAGTTTCCGGTTGGGATCATGTGTTCCTTGGTTTGTTCTGGATGTACAACTCTCTGTCGATCGCAATTTTCCACTTTAGCTGGAAGATGCAATCCGATGTTTGGGGAACGGTTGCACCAGATGGAACGGTAGACCATGTTACAGGCGGTAACTTCGCTCAAAGTGCAATCACGATCAACGGCTGGTTGCGCGACTTCCTGTGGGCACAAGCGGCACAGGTCATTGGATCTTACGGTTCAGCACTGTCGGCTTACGGACTTCTATTCTTGGGCGCTCACTTTGTTTGGGCATTCAGCTTGATGTTCCTGTTTAGCGGACGGGGCTACTGGCAAGAACTGATCGAATCGATCGTTTGGGCACACAACAAGCTGAAGGTTGCGCCTGCAATTCAGCCTCGTGCATTGAGCATCATTCAAGGACGTGCTGTGGGCGTTGCTCACTACCTATTAGGTGGAATCGTCACAACATGGGCATTCTTCCTAGCTCGATCAATATCAATCGGATGAGCGAGGATTAACAAACAGCTATGGCAACTAAGTTCCCAAAATTTAGTCAAGACCTTGCCCAAGATCCTACTACTCGTCGGATTTGGTACGGGATTGCCACTGCCCACGACTTTGAAAGCCACGATGGCATGACAGAGGAGAAGCTGAATCAAAAGATTTTTGCGACTCACTTCGGTCATCTAGCAATCATTTTCTTGTGGACTTCGGGCAGCTTGTTCCACGTTGCTTGGCAAGGCAACTTCCCTCAGTGGATCAAAGATCCGCTGAATGTCCGTCCGATCGCTCACGCGATTTGGGACCCTCAGTTCGGTAAGCCCGCTGTTGAAGCGTTCTCGCAAGGCGGCGCAAACTATCCAGTCGATATTTCCTACTCTGGTCTGTATCACTGGTGGTACACGATCGGCATGAGAACCAACGGCGATCTCTATCAAGGTTCGGTGTTCTTGCTGATTCTGTCGGCAGTGCTCCTGTTCGCAGGCTGGCTGCACCTCCAACCGAAATTCCGTCCGAGCTTGGCTTGGTTTAAGAACGCTGAATCGCGTTTGAACCACCACTTGGCTGGATTGTTTGGAGTCAGCAGCTTGGCTTGGGCAGGTCACTTGATCCACGTTGCGATTCCTGAATCTCGCGGTCAGCACGTCGGCTGGGATAATTTCCTGTCCACGATGCCGCACCCGGCAGGTCTTGCCCCGTTCTTCACTGGAAACTGGGGCGTGTATGCGGAAAACCCGGATACCGCGAACCACATCTTCGGAACGGCACAAGGATCAGGTTCTGCGATCTTGACTTTCCTCGGTGGATTTAATCCGCAAACAGAATCGCTGTGGTTGACCGACATGGCTCACCACCACTTAGCGATCGCGGTGATCTTCATCGTGGCAGGTCATATGTACCGCACCAACTTCGGTATCGGTCACAGCATCAAAGACATTCTGAACGCGCACATTCCCCCTGGGGGTGGTTTGGGTGAAGGTCACAGAGGACTGTATGACACCGTTAATAACTCGCTGCACTTCCAATTGGGTCTTGCCCTGGGTGCATTGGGAACGGTGACATCTTTGGTGGCGCAGCATATGTACTCGATGCCGCCGTATGCGTTCATGGCGAAGGACTTCACCACACAAGCAGCACTGTACACCCATCACCAGTACATTGCAGGCTTCCTGATGGTTGGAGCTTTTGCACACGGCGCGATCTTCTGGGTCCGTGACTATGATCCGGATCAGAACAGAAACAACGTTTTGGCACGGATTCTCGGTCATAAAGAAGCGATCATCTCGCACCTAAGCTGGGTGTCATTGTTCTTGGGCTTCCACACACTCGGTTTGTATGTCCATAACGATGTTGTGGTCGCTTTCGGAACTCCCGAAAAACAAATCTTGATCGAGCCTGTGTTTGCTCAGTTCGTTCAAGCTTCCCACGGTAAAGCTCTGTATGGTTTCAATGCGCTGCTGTCGAATGCAGATAGCATTGCTTCCAACACGGGCGCAGCTTACCTGCCGGGTTGGTTGGATTCGATCAATAGCGGCGTGAACTCGCTGTTCTTGACGATCGGTCCGGGTGACTTCTTGGTTCACCACGCGATCGCGCTCGGTCTGCACACCACCACCTTGATCTTGGTCAAGGGTGCGTTGGATGCTCGTGGATCGAAACTGATGCCCGACAAGAAAGACTTTGGCTACGCATTCCCTTGCGATGGTCCGGGTCGTGGTGGTACTTGCGACATCTCTGGATGGGACTCGTTCTATCTCGCGATGTTCTGGATGTTGAATACGATCGGTTGGGTTACGTTCTACTGGCACTGGAAGCATCTGTCGATCTGGTCTGGTAACGTGGCTCAGTTCAACGAAAGCTCGACCTATCTGATGGGTTGGCTGCGTGACTACCTGTGGCAGTATTCGGCTCCGCTGATCAACGGTTACAACCCGTACGGCATGAATAACCTGGCGGTTTGGGCTTGGATGTTCCTTTTTGGACACTTGGTCTGGGCAACGGGCTTTATGTTCTTGATCTCCTGGAGAGGCTACTGGCAAGAATTGATCGAAACCCTAGTCTGGGCGCACGAGCGGACTCCGTTGGCGAACCTGATTCGCTGGAAGGATAAGCCAGTTGCATTGTCGATCGTTCAAGGTCGGTTAGTCGGTCTGGTTCACTTCACCGCAGGATATGTGCTGACGTATGCAGCCTTCTTGATTGCGGCTACTGCTGGTAAGTTCGGTTGATCGGCTGAATGTGGTAGATAACTAAGAAAATCCCTCGCCTTCGGGTGGGGGATTTTTGATTGAAAGATTAAGGATGGATTGAGAACAAAGACTTGGCTCTGAAACAGTTCTCGCGTCCGGTGTTATGTGTGCGCGTTCAAGTCCGTGAAGGGGTGGAATGTACCTTTGTGGTAGCTCACTTAAAATCGAAGCGACCGGATTTAGCAGACGGAGTTGATCCGAATGATCCATTAGAGCAAGCAAAAGGACAAGTTCGATCGTTGATTCGTCGATCGACAGAAGCGGTCGCACTGCGGGCAATTCTGATTGATTTGATGAAAGGTCAAAATCATCCGGTGATTGCGATGGGTGATTTTAATGATGGTAGCTTGGCGGTAACAACGCGCTTGATTTCGGGAGAACCGCCGTGGAGAAGATTGTCGATCGAGCGCAAGAAACAAGTTTGGGATGTGCTGCTCTATCACGTTAAAGACATTCAAGCGCGTCAAAGCTATGGTGATTTCTATTACACGCATATCTATAACGGGCATCATGAGAGCTTGGATCACATTTTAGTCAGTCAAGAATTTGTGGAGCAGAATCGCGATCGTATCGGTCGAGTCGGTTATGTTTCAGTGTTCAATGATCATTTGCTCGATGAAACACTCAGTAAAGATGAAGTTGAACCTTGGCAATCGGATCATGGTCAGTAAAGGTTTTCCCCAGTCGCGACTCATAAACTTCGCAAAATTCATCACTGTCTGATTCACACTTACCCCGAACGATCGTAGTTTCGCCAACCCTTCAAACCCTGGCAACACTAACGGATCGTAGGCTGAGAAAAAAGATGCTGGTGCAAGCGCACAAAATACCCAAGGAATCTGCATCTTTTCCGCCACAATTCGAGACGTATAAATCAGTTCAGCGGAAACAATCAAATCAGCCCCTTGAGCCGCATCCAGCAAATCATTATACGTATCTCGAATATTCGCCAAGATGTAATCACGAATCACTCGTTCTGGTCCGCGACGCAGATCCATCATCATCGCTAGCATTTCCTTGTCATCCATACTGACGTGATCTGGGCGAATCGAATGAAACTGAAATCCGATCACTTCAATTCTTGATCGATAGTCTTTCACAGTGGCAAAAATAATGTCATGTCCACGATCGTGCAACGCTATCGCCAACCCAATAAACGGATGCAAATCACCTAGCGATCCCAGCGTTGTGATGACAATTCGACTCATCGCTGTGCTCCTTGTTACATCAGTATTATTAATCAGAACGAAAAGTGGAAGCAACGATCGTAGTTTCGTCAAACCATAGACAAACTGTAATAATCTAGATACTGCGCGCGAAATGGAAGGGAGTTCACGGTTATGGGTAAAGCGGTTGGAATGGTAGAAGTGCGCGGATTGCCGCCCGCGCTGGCGGTCGCGGATGTGATGGTCAAAGCCGCACGGGTCACACTGGTCGAAATGGAAAAAGTTAGCGGCGCTTATGTGACGATCGTTGTTCGGGGCGATGTGTCGGAAGTAAAAATCTCGGTCGAAGCGGGGCTAGAAGCTGCCAAGAAAATGATGTCGTACAAAGAAGGCGATAAGCTCTTTCTGTCGTCTCACTATATCCCGCGTCCAAGCGACAATTTGATGGTTGTTTTACCAATCGAATATAGCGAAAGGACTGAAGAATTCAATCAAGTCTAAGAATCCGAAAGGAATAAGGCTATACTCCAGTTGATTTCCTTTCTCCGTTTTTTCATGTCTCTGGCACATCTCACACAGGCTGCTCTAAATGCTTGGGTGGCTCAAGCGCGGCGATTTACGCTTCAAGGGCGATTGCCAGATTATATTCCGCAGTTGGCGCAGGTCGATGCTCGATTGGTGTCGGTGCAGACGATCGCAGATCACAGCTTGGTGGCAGGCGATTCGGCTCCTTCGTTTGTACTGATGAGTGTGATCAAGCCGTTCTTGCTATTGTTTTTGCTAGAACAAGTTGGCATGGAGCGGGTCTTTCAGCAAGTCGGAACAGAACCTTCGGATCAGCCCTTTCATTCGATCGCGCAACTCAAACTCGATGAAGGGCATCCCCGTAATCCCATGATTAACAGTGGCGCGATTGCGCTCACGGGACTGATGGCGAAAACGTCGGGTTCAGAACGATGTGAGGCGTTTCGCAAATGGTTAAACGATCGCGCTCAAACTCAGTTTGTTTTAGATGAAAAGGCGTTGAGTTCTGTACGATCGCTGCCAAATCAAACGAATCGCGCGATCGCAGATATATTAGTGCAGCATCAGTTTCTCGATCGAGTGGATCTGGCACTGGATACCTATAATCAGCTTTGCTGTTTGTCAGGAATGCTCTCCGATTTAGCGAAGTTGGGCTTACTGCTCGCTAAACCGCACGCAAGTATTTCTCCAATCCATCAGCAAATGGTGACTGCTTTAATGCTGACCTGTGGACTGTATGAGGCATCCGGTCGGTTTGCTGTGAAAGTGGGATTGCCGATGAAGTCAGGAGTGAGTGGAGCACTGTTAGCGATCGTTCCCAAGCAGGGCGTGATTGCTTGTTATAGTCCTGCGATCGATCCGGTTGGAAATTCGGTAGCAGGGCTGTTTTTGGTGGAGAAGCTGTCTCAAGAATTAGAGTTAAGTGTGTTTCGTTAGTGCGTGAAATGCGTTTGCCACGTTTGTACCCACTGTTTTGCTTCGGGCATATTCTCGGTCGGGAATTGTTGCAAAAAATCCTTATCGCTCATGGGCATATACGGACCTTCTTTCAATTCAAACATCACCGTATCTGGCTCTAATGCGATCAACGTATGAAATATCCCTTCTGCGAGTTCTACTCCTCGGGTCGTTCCGGTTGCACTAATTTTCTCGGTGTGAAGCACTTCCCCAGATTCATTTAAAATTAGAATCCCGATCGCACCTTGCAGCACCAGAAAAAACTCAAATCCACTCGCATCCGCAGGGCGAATATGGCGATGCGGGCGAACGTACGTCCCCGGTTGCAGCACATTCAAAAACCGCTGAACGTGCTCGCTCTCGTCGTGAAAGTTGTAATTCTTGCGCTGACGGGGGCTAGAGCGGGCTTGCTCTGCGATCGAGTCCATCAACGGCTGTGTCAGACACTTAATGGGTAATTCAGTCATAGATAGAATAAGTTAAACCGATTTGATGCCGAAATGCAGTCTATCAATGTATTCGTCTATGGCACGCTAAAACCTGATGAAAGCAACTACTTTCTCTGTGCTGATCGTGTCATTTCATCAAAACCCGCGATCGTTCATGCCTATCTTTATCATTTACCCCTAAACTATCCCGCGATCGTTCCCGGAAATGCCATCACTTGCGGCTACCTCCTCACGTTCACCGATCAGACGATTCTAGAAATTCTTGATGACTACGAACAACACGAACCCGCAGCGATCGCACTTTTTGGCTCAGACAACGACTATGAACGAAGAGAAATTGAAGTCTTTGATCTTCAAGGCGATCCAATCGGTTTCGCTTGGGCATACGTCATGCGATTAGAACAAATCGATCGCTTAAATGGCATCTTGATTCCCAACGGTGTTTGGAGTTCAAAAAAATAGCCCGTAGCTGTTCCGCTACGGGCGATCAAAACTTTCATCCGATCTAGTTGCGGTGTCGTGGAGTATTGGCAACTTTCATCGAGACCACCGGACGATCAAGCGCCACCATCATGCCATCCGTTGGCGCAGTCGGTTCTTGCTGGGCTTGGATCGCAGGCTGAGGCGGATTCACCTTAGCCATTTGAGGCTCACGTGCATTCAATAGTGTCAGTGCGCCCATGAAGGCAGCCGCGATTGCCGCACCACCCCAAACCAATCGGAGCTTCGGACGACGATCGACTTTTGCTAACACCTGCTCCACCGTCGTTTCAACAGGTTGAGCCGGGGTTGGAGCCGGAATGGATCGAAATGCCTGACGAAGTTTAAGCAAGCGGGCGTGTAGTTGTTGAACTGATGCGTCGGTAGATAACCATTCTTCAACTTGTTTGCGCTCGCTCGCTGTAACTTCGCCATCTAAATAGGCACTGAGTAACTCAAAGCGATCGCGGGCGTTTAACTGTGAATTGGGCGAAGGTTGCATAGCGTTATTGAGCGAATCAAAGTTGGAGTTCATCGAGAGTCACTTTCATGTAGTTGAGAATGCCTGCAAGGTATGAAACAATCTTCAGTCTAATCAACCACTCCTCTAAGCACAATTCTCTTTTGGAGCTACGTCTCAGAGCATATTAACAAAGCCAATCTGAGGTTTTCGTAATCTTACGGAGAGTTTAAAATTCACTGCCCGTCAAGATACTGTTGAAGCTGAGACTGTAATCGATGCCGCGCTCTGGCAATCCGTGATTTCACAGTTCCGAGCGAAACACCTGTGAGTTCAGCAATTTCTTCATATGCCATGCCTTCAATTTCCCGCAGCACGATCGTGGTACGGAAGACTTCCGGCAGGTCCGCGATCGCCTCATTCAACTGATCGTAGAATTCCCGCGTGGTCAGATCTTCATCAGGACATGGGGTTTCTGATGCGATTTCCCAATCCATCTCACCGTCATCGACGGAAAGCGGGGCATCGAGAGACAGCGGGGTTGAATTGCGCTTGCGCTTACGAAGCTCATCGTAAAAGAGATTAGTCGCGATCCGACTCAGCCAGCCTCGGAATTTTACAGGTTCATTTAGCCGGGTGATGTTGCGATAGACACGAATCCACACTTCTTGAGCGAGGTCGGCGCGGTCTTGCCAGTCCGGAGCAAGGTGATAAAGAACCTTATCGACATGAGATTGATACCGCCGCATGAGTTCCGAAAAAACGGCTTTCTCCGGGCGATGTCCGGTCTGACACTGCAACACTAAATCGTAATTGGAGAGTTTTTCTGCTTGCACTGGACTCTGAGGAACCTTAGGCTCGATCGATGACCAGGATACAGGAAGGGACTGACTCATGGGCGGATAACGGTGTGTTTGACGTTCCGTTATGAATGACCGGGAGAGGGTTGAAAAAGTTCCTTCGAGTCTGATATTTGCGATCGAGTGATCCTATCCAGGATATCTCGCGTTCGTTCTACCTGGAGAAGTCTTGCAACAGAAATACGCTTTGAGATGATGGTTCACTCCAGAGGCTAGCAAGGTGATGCGATTCAGCCGGGGTAGAATCTCCCATGCGCTTTGCGGTTGGCGTTGTCCAATTTTGTACGCAGCTTAGCGAAAACGTGATTACGATTGCTAAAAAAAACTTTTCTTTCATCACTCCATCCTCACTCAAACCGAAACACCACACTGCCAGCATTGTAGATTCCAAATCACGGGTTGAATCATTCTCAAGCGTCACTTCATCTAACTTTGGCAAGATTTTCTAAATTCGCTGATCTTCCGGTTAAACGAAGTAATCTCCGTAGTAGTTACGGTTTTGACAATGGTATACCTGTAGAAAGAATCTACTTGCGTCTTAAGATTCACAGACTGCGGCAGGAGTTCCGGTCAGAATAAAAAAATTGCAGAAGTTTTGGTTAAGAAGTAATGGCAGCAAAGGTTCAAAATTCGCCCCTTTCTAAAGCGCTGATGACGTTCTGCGTTTTGACTGGCTGCACGATCGTCGTTTTACAACTGCGACGGCTCCCTCCGATTACACTGCCTGAAATTAAATTACTCAACTTCCAAGCGCTTGTTGCTCCGAAAACTACCCCCAAACCTTCACCCGTGACTGAGACAAAGGTCGTGGTAGATTTGAGCGATCGTAAAGTTCGGCTGTATGAGCAGAAGCAATTAAAAGCAACGTATCCGGTTGCGATCGGGCAAGAAGGCTGGGAGACTCCAACAGGCTCGTTTAAAGTTCTTCAGATGTATGAAAATCCAGTCTGGCAGCACCCGATTACAGGCAAAAATATTGCATCGGGTAGTAAAGAGAATCCATTGGGTAAACGCTGGATCGGATTTACCTCGCAGGGTAAGCTGCTGATTGGTTTTCACGGAACGACGGATGACTCGCTGTTAGGGCAAGCCGTCTCGCATGGATGCCTCAGAATGAAGAATGCAGATGTGATTGCACTCTATAAACAGGTCAAAATTGGAACGCCGATCGTCGTCAAACACTAAATTAATGATGAAACACCGGATTCGAGCCGCTGGGTTAGTGGCGCGGGAAGACGAAATTTTGTTAGTTGCTCATCGATCGCCCACAACCGGACATACTCACTGGGTTCCTCCAGGCGGCGGGATTGAGCGAGAAGACGATTCAATTTTTGCCTGTGCCGCTCGTGAAATTTTTGAAGAAACTGGACTCACCGCAAGTTTATCTCGAATCGCCTATGTGCGAGAGTTTTACGATGCCCAATTGAACGTTCGCAGTTGTGAATTCTTTTGTGTAGTCGATCGCTTTTCTGGAACACTCACACTTAACCACCTTCCCCCAACTTCGCCTGATTCTGACTGGATTACAGAACTTCGCTGGTTTAAGCGCCCTGAACTCGATCAAATCACGGTGTACCCGGAGGAATTGCGCGATCGCTTCTGGCAGGATTTGACAGCAGGCTTTCCAACCGTTCATTACCTTGGACCACAAAGCCGCCCGTAAAAAAAGAGGGGCAAAGTGCCCCTCAGATTTATCGAATTTCTAACGACGTGGCTCTGGCTCAAAACTAGGTGCATATGCCTGCAAAAGACTGCTAACCTGAGTAAGAATTTCGTCCTTCGAGCTTTTGCCGATGATTTGACGTTCTGGGAAGAAATCTGGCTTGTCGAGGTTTTTGGCGATCGCTTCTCCCACGCGTTGAGAAATTACACCTTGCAAACCGTCCTTGGCGTGCTGTCGCTGATAGTTCGCGCCTTCTTCGGTCGTAGCGTAAAGCGGCGGCAAGCGATTTAGCGCGTAGGCTGCGATGTCTCCGAGATCCAGTGTTCGATCGCTCGTTGCTTCAATCTCTGCAACCCGCGCGATCGCCTCAGTCAAAACCAATTCTTCCATAACGTTAATGAACTGCTTGCGAGGAACGGCAACCACTTCTCCAGTCAGCAGCGCCCCCATCAAGCGATCGAGCGCCATATATTCTTCGATCGATAGCTCCGAGGCAGTATCGCAGATGCGCCCGACTTCGGCTTCCATCGCTGGTGTCAAATAGCCATCTTGAAGGGCTTGATCAACGATCTTTTCAATACTCATATCGCCTCTTTCAACTCCATCGCAGCAGATTGTTTATAGATAACCCCGACATCATTTTGCCCTAGTTTCAGTGTCCAAAAACACTTTGATTAAACCTCCGTTAAAGCAAGCTGAGCGTAGAGCGCTTTGATTGAGTCCTTTATGCTTCATCGATCCAGCCGATCGAAAAAATGTTGATCGCGTCATCCTTGTATCACACTGAGTCTGCTTTGTAGCATAAATTTTTATCAACCTCGACCGAAACAGACTGATAGAATCAGGATTCTGTCTTTAAAGAATTAATTTTGTCGCTTTAGACATGGGTGAACGAGGGGACTCAAAGCGAGTACAGTGAAACATACCGCACGGTAAAGGGCATTAAGAGCAATGAAGATTTTGGTGCTGACTTGGGAATTTCCACCGCGTATCGTAGGCGGGATTGCCCGTCATGTGGGGGAGCTTTACCCGGAGTTGGTGAAACTAGGGCATCAGATTCATTTGATTACGGTGGAATTTGGGCAGGCTCCGCATTTTGAAGTGGTAGATGGGGTTCAAGTCCATCGAGTTGCAGTCGCGAAACATGAGGATTTTTTCCAGTGGGTCTGCGCCATGAATGACAGCATGGGTCAACAGGGTGGCAAGTTAATGCTGGAAGAAGGCGGATTTGATGTGATTCACGCGCATGATTGGCTTGTCGGAGATGCGGCGATCGCACTAAAACATCATTTCAAAGTGCCGCTGGTCGCAACCATTCACGCGACAGAACACGGACGACATGGCGGAATCTTTAACGCAACGCAGCACTACGTTCACACGAAAGAACGAGTATTAACCCACGAAGCATGGCGCGTGATCGTGTGTACAAACTTCATGCGGCGAGAAGTGGAGCAGACGTTGTTTACACCGTGGGACAAAATTGACGTTGTGTACAACGGCATTCGGCGCGAAAAGAAACAGCTTGATCCAGACTTTGACTATTGGCAGTTTCGGCGACGATTTGCGCTCGATGAAGAAAAAATTGTGTATTACGTAGGCAGAATGACGTATGAAAAAGGCGTTTCTGGCTTAATTCACGCGGCTCCAAGGATTCTGCATGAGATGAGTCAGCGCGTGAAATTTATCTTCATCGGCGGCGGACATACGGAACATCTCAAACAGCAAGCAAAAGAATTAGGCATCTGGAATCACTGCTTCTTCGCCGGATTTATGCCCGATCGAGAACTTGATCGCTTTCAAACGATCGCGGATTGTGCCGTTTTTCCTAGCCTGTACGAACCGTTTGGAATTGTGGCACTCGAAAGTTTTGCCGCACGGGTTCCGGTCGTGGTTTCCGACGCGGGTGGTTTCCCGGAAGTCGTGCGGCATGGCAGAACCGGGATTGTGACTTGGGTGAATAATCCTGACTCGATCGCCTGGGGCATTCTAGAAGTATTAAAGCGTCCAGAATTTGCACGATCGCTCGTCAACAATGCTTATGAGGATTTATCTCGACGGTTTGATTGGTTCAAACTCGCGCAACAGACCGAAGCGGTCTACGGGCGAGTGTTGCACGAACGGGCGCAGGTCGATTGGTAGAACTTAAGTATTTTGAAGCAAGACCTGAATCGGAACACCCAATCCTAGTGAATAGCGCGTCAGTAGAAATAGAGTGGTGAGCGCTAAAAAGAACGCGGTACAGTACACATCCTGCATCGTGCAGGATAGTTTTTCTTGCTTCAGCCCATAGGTATTTACTAGATACAGCGGAAAATCACTCATCGCCACTACCAAGATCGCACCCAATTCGCCGATCTGAGAAAACGCTAACGGCATTCCGATCGCGATCATGGCAAATCGAACAAAATTACTCTGAGCCGAATAAACGGGCTTGCTAATCGCTATCAATGCAGGGCTAGTCGTGTAGAACAATACTGAAAACCAAATTCCAGAACAGAGAATGGGCATCATCCAAGTCGCTTGCTGGTATTGCTCCCAATGTTTATTTCTGCCCTGATACAGCAGAATAATGATCCAATCGCCACAGGTTGTCAAGGCTGCAAGCAATCCGGCTAAACCGATCAATAATAGCCAGCGTTGTTTGACAATTTTTTCGCGCAGATGCAATCGAGGTAAATCTAACTGCTTAGAAATTGCCGGAAAAATCACCTTACTGCTCAACTCTCGAATCACCTCACGTGGAATACTTGCAAGCGTGTAGGCGATCGTATAAACCCCCAATTTCTCAAATGACAGCAGCTTTGCCAAAATAAAGCGATCGGCTTGATCCGCGACAAACATCAGCGAAGAAGCAATCGCGACCCATTTACCAAAATTTTGAATTTCTCGAAGAATGTCTCGATCCATCCGAAAGCGATTGCGGTACTTCGGATCGACAAAGTGAGTACACAGCGCGTGTACCCCCGACCCGATCACATTCCCGATCGCCAATGACCAAACCGATGGATGCAACCAGCACAATAGAATCAGGCAAGTGAGCGTAAAAGTGGTCAAGAGCAACTCAAAAACCATGATCTTGCGAACTTCGATGTGCCGCTCCCAACTCAGCAGCGCGGTTGAACCAAACCCATCCAGCACGGATGTAAAACCCACGATCGGTAGAAGTAGCTTGAGGTCGCCAGTAGGATCTTGTGCTGTGTAAAACTGAGCCACCGGATAAGTTAACAGCAAACTCAGCCCCCAAATCTGAAACCCACGAATCACCTTCAGCGACCAAGCTGTATCCAAAAAAACTGGTTCATCGCCGCGTTTGTTATTGATAATGCTCTGAGCAATTCCATAATCAGAGAACAGTTCAAGTCCTATCTTGACGGTGTTCACTAATGCCATTAGCCCAAAGAACTCTGGCACAAGTAGGCGCGTCAGGATTAAATTACTGCCTAGTCGGAGGATTTGTTTGCCTCCATATCCGGCGATCGTCCAGAACGCACCCCGGATCGCCAACTGTTTTACCGAAGTAGCCATAGTATTTATCGAATGTTCCTTGCAGGCGAAGCATTGTTTGCGGCTAGGTAGCCCCAGAGATAGGCAGTCGGAGAAATGGATTGCATTACCGTAAATTCTGTCGCCATTGGAAACAGAAAAATATCGAGATACGATTCGGTCGCGGGCCACTCTATCGGAGCAGGAAACATCACATCTTTGAATAGATCGATCGTCCAGGTCTTGCTGTAGAACACCGGATCGTAGGGACCATACACAGTAATTCCCGGAGGCGGGTCAATGCCGCGCACTCGCTGATCGAAGATCAAGGGATTTTTGGGACTGCGGTAGCCAATTCCCGTGGTGTAAGTCATATTGTCGGGATTTGCTCCCAGAGCAAATTGCGTTGCGAGAACGCTCGATCGTAGATATTTTGCGTTTTGAGTCAGGTAGTGGGCGCGCACCTGCGGCATTCCTTTGGGTGCACCGAGTCCATTCCCCCAGCCCAAAGGTGTATAAGGCAACTCTTTTGACCATTTGAACGCGGTCTTCTCACCCCCTGCTAGAGCCGTATCCGCATCGCGAACCAAGGCGTTAATCGCATTTTGTTGCACTGTAGAATCGACTGAATTTCGAGGAAGTCGGGCATAGAGGAAGGCAGCATCGCGCTGATCGTGCTCATCCCAAACGAAGACATCTTGTTTGGGATCTTTGAAGACTGTGGTTTGCAAGAAGAGTTGATGCCACGCAGAATCGCCTGTAAGTCGGAAAAGTTCTAGAGCAGCTAGATTTCGGCTATCGCGAACCGTTTTGTTGACTGAAGTTTTTGCCGCTTCTCGCTCTGCGTATGCCATCGCGCGTAATGCGCTTTCCTGATAAGTTTGTGCAAGTTTGGCATCTTTAGATTTGAGCCAGTTTGCTGCTCGTGCTGCCACTCCAGCATAGAGGTAGCTCGACCACATATCCGGAGCGTAGGCAAGCACTCTGTAGGATTCCTGCCAACTCGCTTCTCCGAGTCTTGGATCGCGCTGAGATTGGATACCGCCCCGAATGCCGCCGTCAGCGGTTTGCAGCCGACGAAAGAAATCGATCGTCCAAAGTCCTTCGTTGATCACATCGGGCAAACCGTCTTTTGATTCCGGCAGGTTGAGAGAAACGCGATCGAAGTAATTGGGAAACAGTTCCGCAAGTTCGATCAGTTGTCGCGCTACTTCAACGTGCTGAATCCGCCGATCCCAGTCACCTGCATCGAAGTATCCACCCCACGCATTCGGAACAACGCGTTTGGTTTCTGTTTCTGCTAGTTTTTTGACAAATTCGGCTGAGCCAATTCCTTGATCGACGCTAGAAATCGGGGCGGTTGCTTCATAGACGATCGTTCCATCTTGTGGATGAAAGGGGCGTGGACGTGTCCACTTCGTATAGGGTTCGGTCAGAGCGATACCGCTGCGCTGATGGTAGAGTCCGCGTGCTGAGGTGTAAAAGGCATTTTTCCAGGCATCTGGACTGATTGCAAAGGCGAATGAACAACCGATCGCTTCGATGCAAACCCGGTAATTTCCGGGTGTCTGAAGCTTGGTGAAATCCATCAAATACACATTAGTATTTGTGTAATTGCGCGATCGAGCATCTTCGTTTTCTTGACTCGTTCGAGATAATTTTGTCTTGCCAGTCAATACTTTTTGATTTGTTTTCTCGTCGATTACCGAAAAATCAAGTCCTGCACCGTATTCTAGCTGCCCTCCGTTACCCATCCACGTGGAAAGAAACGCAACTTTCGCTCCATCTTGAGGTGCAAAACCGACATGAGAAACATGAATCGCTTCTGTTCGGCTTACATTCGGCTCATACTTAAATGTCAGTGACTCGACTTTGCTTCCCGGGAAATTGATTTGATAGGTTTTTCCGGGTTTGAAGGCGCTTGGTAGTTTGAGGTACATCACGTGCGCCATCGGAAACTCAAACTTCCATTGACCCACACGCGCCATGTCCGTCGGTTTGGATTTGCGGTAAACAGTCGTGGGATTGAGCGTCGATGAATAGGTGGAATCGTTCGACGAGGTGATTCGGTAGCTCGTGATGCGGTCTGCCCATTGCGGATCGAACGAAGACGAGACGAACTGATCAAACGGATAAAAAATATTGCGCTGTTTACCAACGAGTGAGCCGATCGCTTTACCATTGCGAATCACCCAATCTTCATCGAATGGGCGAGGCTGCTCGATCCGATCGCTCGATTGCGCCTTGTAGGGGGTTTGTTTCGCGTGAATGACCTCACCCGTTTCGATCCGAACTGCCAAAATGTCTGGCTTGACGAGATAAGCCTGATTTACTTTGATTTGGGGACTATTGCCCGCATCGACTCCGGAAATGTTACAGCCAGTGAGTAACAGTCCAAGACCTACCGGGACTAAGGATTGCAGCCGCATCACATCACGCTTTGTAGAATTTCTCCCCTATTCTGCATGGAATTTGCATAAAAGCTAACCTGCTTATCCGTAAGTTCATGGAAATGCCGTTAGAGACGATCGAGGATTTAAAAAACTATTTTTTCCCGTCAAATTTCAGGAACTTTCGCCAAGCACCGCACGTTTCTACTTCATCTCTCTGTCATGTGCCTGACCCAAGCTTTACAATTTCTTGATATTGACCTCTGTTTTGTATTTTCTTTATCAAGATCGTCTTGCTCAGAAAGCCGTAGCAGCACGGATGACTATACGGGAAATTGGATGTGCAAGGCACTTAGAGTAAAAATTCAAAATACTTGATTTTCTATGTTGGTTTGATAAAAAATGCTGCTGAGTACTTTACTGAAGCTTGATTGTTCCCCTGTAGTGGTAGGCGTAGAGTCAAAATGAACACGAGTGCATCGGTTGTAATGTAGGGGAAAAGAGTTTCTTGATATGGATACCAGCTTATTTCTTGTATCACCTGTCACGTTTCGTGTGGTGAATGGTCAGTATGGACTGGATGAACAAACTTGTGATGGTCTGATACGCTGGGTCGAAAACTTCGATCGCTTAGTCATGGCAGCTCCTCTTCTATCCGACGAACAAGCAGAAGAATTTGCAGACTCGGAGAGTGGGACTTGGCGAGCGATCGACGACTTACCTTGTGCCGATCGGATCGAAATCGTTCCCTTGCCTTATGCGTATCGACCGATTGTGTACTTGCAACACTACTGGAGCGTACGGAAACTTCTGAGTACCAAAATTCAGGAGTGTCAGTATCTCTGCTTTGCGCCTTCAGTCTGGCTGGGAGATTGGGCGGCTGTCGCGTGTTCAGAGGCAATTCGGCTGAAGCGCTCTTATGCGTTCTGGGCGGATCGAGTCGAGTATGAGGTGATTCGGCGGTTGCTCAATGAGGAACCTTCGATCAAAACGAGAATTAAAGAAACGCTGACTCTGCCCATTACCAAGCGCTACATCCATTATCTGATTCGACAAAGCCAAATTGGACTGTTTCAAGGGCAGGACTGCTATACCGCTTTTGCGCCTCTGAGTCGGAATCCTCATTGTGTGTATGACACTCATACCCAGAAATCCGATCAAATTCGTCCCGATCGCTTAGCGGCAAGGCTCGATCGCTTAATGCAAAATGAACCGCTTAACCTTTGCTATGTCGGACGTGCGACAGAAATGAAAGGCGCGATCGATTGGATCGAAGTGCTTCAGCAACTCCACCAACGAGGCATTCAATTCAAAGCAACCTGGTTAGGCGATGGACCGCAGTTAAGCGAAATGAAAGAGATGGCTGCGAAGTTCGGCATGGCAGATCTCATCACGTTTGGCGGATTTGTCAGCGATCGCGCCTTCATGCTCGACACGATGCAGCAACAGGACATATTTATGTTCTGCCACAAAACGCCAGAATCACCGAGATGTTTGGTTGAGGCGTTGGTGTCTGGATTGCCGATCGTCGGATATGACAGTCCATATCCACGTGGACTGGTCGCACAAAATGGTGGCGGAATTTTCACACCCTTAAACGATGAGACGGCATTAGCGGATCAGATTGTGGCGCTGGATCGCGATCGTGCTAAATTGCGTGATCTGACTCGACAAGCAGCGGAATCCGGCAAATTGTACGACGAAGAAACAGTGTTTCAGCATCGTAGCGGTTTGATCAAAAAATACGTCATTCCGAAAACTTGGGAAGCTGAACCTGCGATCGCGGCAATGAGTTAGAGGATGTTTGAAAAGTCTTCGTTCGTTGCAATCACCCGCCCTAAAATCAATTTCGGGCGAATCGTGGAAAGTCTACCTCAGTAGACTCGGAGGCAGTTTCAAGCGCTTAGTTCATTTCCAATGAACTTTCGCCCATTCGCCCGAAATTCTATTTCAGGGCGGAATGCAAACGAGAGCGAAGAGACTTTGTACACTTTTCAAACACCCTCTTAGACGCTTTAAGCGATAAAGACTGATCTTGCCCCCGAACTTTCGAGTTTGGGGGCATCATTGATCAGGTAAATTTCATATTGCTTTCTATTGCTTAAAATTACGAATTACAACGACCAAATTACAAATTTCTGATTCGCTCCAGCGTCCCGTTTCCTTGTGTTATGGTTCATGAAACTGTATCCATTCGGAGGGCAGTCCATGAGCTATTTTCAAGAAGCAAAAGCCCATTTCGTCGCATCGCATCAACATCCGATCAATCAAGCATTGCATCATCTCACCAATGCGCTTGCGATCGCTGCTGTGATTCTTTTATTCATTGATTGGCGATTCACGATCGTTTGTTTAGTGCTTACCCAAGTATTCGCTTTAGGAGGACACGCGGTATTTGAGAAGAATGAACCTGCCTTTGTGAAATACCCTGGCATTACGATCTTAGCGTCGTTGTCGTGGTCGTTTGAACATTGGTTTGGCTTGCGACAACTTTTACAACGCTTCAATGCTCACTCATAACATTTACTTTGGAGACATCGCTTATGTATAACGGCATATTCGTTATCGATGCCGACGCGCATAAACTTGAGAATCCGCTAATCATTCGCGATTATATTGAACCGGAATATCGCGATCGCGTTACTTTGATCGTTGATAAACTTGGCGATCAACGGATGCGAATTGTAGATTTTAATCCTGCAACGGGTCAAAACGATTTGGTTCGCCTATTTCCTCAACCGCAAGGACTCGGTAAAGGGGGATTCCGCAATCTGCACCCCGAAACCACGCTCGGAGCCGTGTTCAATCGCACCCGCATCGAACACATGGATCAAGAAGGTGTCGATGTGCAGGTAATTTACGGAACTTGGAATCTCAGTTTCGGCAGTTATCTCGATCGAGATTTAGCCGTAGCACTCTGCAAAGCGTATAACAATTACATCGCAGAGGACTGTCGTGGATATGATAATCGACTAAAAGCGATCGGAGTGTTGCCGATTCAAGATGTCGAGGAATCGGTGAAAGAGTTGCGTCGATGCGTCGAAGAACTTGGCTTGATTGCGGTTGCGGTTCCTCCAAATATTGCAATCCCGCATCCGAAAGCACCGGAAGCTTTTCCCGAAATTCGCACCTGTAAAACGATTTCTCATCCTGACTTTGAGCCGATTTTGCAGGCAGCAGTTGATTTAGATGTCGCGATCGGGATTCATGGTGGACCCGGCTCCTACATGGTTGGCGGTTTATCAGATCACACTGAGACTTTCGTGTTGAGCCACATTTTTGTGCAGCGCAATCAACAACAGTTAGCACTCGCTCGAATGGTGTTTGACGGTGTGTTTGAGCGATTTCCAACGCTGCGAATGGGATTCCTCGAAGGCGGTTGCGGTTGGCTCCCGGATCTGGCTCATTCGTTCCATGAACATTGGGAAAAGCGAATTCGCGACTTTGATCCTAAGCATCCGTACCGTCCGTCCGCGATCGAGTTCACAAAACTGATGATCCAGGAACGCGGCGCACACAATAGTAGCAGCATCGTCACTCAGGCGAAAAATCTGTTCGATTTACTGTGGACGAAGCAACACGATCCGACCAAAATCGACGATGCCAGCTTGTACGAACATTTCGAGCTAAGACATCGCGATCCGATGGAGTACTTCGAGCGTGGACAGATTTTCACGTCGTTCGAGTCGGATGATCCTGCTCCTGCTTATCTCCCTGTGGCGATGGGCGAGATGGGTAAGCGGTTGGCTTGTTTCTCTGGCGATTATGGTCATTGGGATGGCGTGTTGCGCGATTGTGTGCGATCGGCGGCTGAAGTGACGAATTACGATCGCGATCATCTAGAACTGCTGCTCAGCGGGAATGCACTGGCGCTGTATGGCGATCGATTGAGGAATTCACTGCCTCAATCCTCCAACCTAGTTGGAGCGACAGCCTAGAACGGATTTTTGGAACTTTTATTCTGCTGCTGCATCTAAGAAATGTAGCAGCAGTTTTTTATTGATATATAGGCTACTGCCAGTAGATTGATTCACTTGTCATTTCCGAAAAGCGCAATTGAATTTGCGTAGTTAATTTCAGCCCTGTTCAATTCAGCCCTTTGGGTTAGAAACTCCTCAATCTAAAGATACGGAATACCGAACTATAAGACAGGTTCTTACGCCTAAAAACGATTTTTTAGAGGCATTTTCTTCAGCACAATTGCTAAGAAGGCCTCTATTTTTTTTTGTTATTTAGAAAGAGATGAAACTGTCACTTCCTATTGTGTGACACTTGCAAAACAGACCATCATTTTGGTCAATTCAAAATGACACACGATATACCTTAGATATGAGAAACAGATACGGACTGTAGCTGATCTCTCAAGGTTTCTCTAGAAATATTTCAACGTTTTTCACTTATCAAACAGAAGATCTTTCCAAAGTCATAGATCCTTTCAACTGAGCCGAAAAACTTTGAAATTTTAGGAACAAACCAAACGAATCTTACGACATTGAAAGTAAGAAAAACACAAAACAACTCTTTCGGTACTTTGGGAAAAGCCATGAAACTCTCTCTTAAATCGGTTGCAACTCTTTCTGCTCTTTCTGCTCTCGCTTTGTCTCCTTTGTTCTTCGCTGGTTCCGCTTCTGCTCAACCTGCTCGCTTCGATGGAAGCTATGTTGGTGCTGGAGTTGGCGGTAGCGTGACGAGCGGCGGACGCGGCAATGATGAAGCCGTATTTGGTGGAAACATTCAAGGTCGATTTGCAATTCCGAATGCACCTGTTTCTGTTCGCGGTTCAGTCATGTTTGACGGCGACAACAGCGCGATCATTCCTTCATTAACTTACGACCTTCCTGTTTCTAGAAACACGAACGTTTACCTCGGTGCAGGCTACGGTTTTGTGCAAAACGATGGTCGAACCTCTCAAATTGGTAACAAGGATGCCGCTGTTCTTTCTGCGGGTGTTGAGTCGGAAGTTGCAAAAGGCGTTGTTGTTTACAGCGATGCGAAATATGGTATCAACGCTTATCAAGGTAGCGGTGTTGGTTCACTTAGCGTAGTCGGCGGTGTAGGCTTGCGATTCTAATTTCTTGAATTCGCCATCTTACCTCAGTCTGATCATCTCTCTCTGATTTAAAGGTTAGCTCCTGATGAAATATCAGGAGCTTTTTTGATTAGCCCTAAGAAAGAGGATGGTGACTGAATCCTACGTCAGACTGGAGAAAGATTTGATAAGCTTTCTAATTTGGAGGATTCTGTGTCTAATTCTATCAAGGAAAAGATTTCAACTGACTTGAAACAAGCGAAAGAAGTCGGACAACTCCGCACCGATCGTATTCGCGACATTATGAGAAACGCGATCGATCAAATTACTTCAGAACTGAAAGCGGGAACCGGGGACATTCGATCGCTCGTAAAAGACGCATTTTCTGCTGCAACCGCAAGCCTGCAAGAAAGCGGAACACATTTGAAAGAAGATATTACCGCCTCAGTTGAAGGGGTGGTCGAGGGAATTAGCCGCGCTCGTCAACAGCGCATCGCTGAAACTGAAGCAGAAGTGAAACGCCTACAGGCTCAACTGAGCGAGCAAGAAGACGAACTTGAACAGCAAGTCGAAGCCGGAATGGATGGGCTGAAAGATGCTGCAAAGGATATGTCGGCTGATATTCGAGAACAGATCGAAACCACGATCGAATCGATTCGCAACAGCGAGGAGGCAGCTTTGCTAAAAAAACGTTATGCCCAAGTTCAAGCGCAATTAGCAATTCTGAGAGCTAATCTTGCCGCGCGGACTGAAGACTATCACGATCGCGCTCAAGCTCACTTAAACGAAGCGAAAGAGTGGTACGACCAAGCTCGCCCTCAAGCGGAATCAGCAAAGACGCAAGCGGATCAAAAGATGGCAGAACTCGATCAAAAGATCGGTGAAGCAGGAGTCGCGATCGCACAGCGGGAACGCCAAGTACGTCGAATGCTCAAGGACTTGCTGAAACAAGCAACCGACATGGTGAGAGAAGCAGGGGAAGCTCGATCAAAGACTTCTAACAAAACGGAAGATTCGCTTAAATTGCCGCCGACTCAGATCGAAATCGAGGATAGCAAGATCCGCTAGGTTCTGGTAAGTCGAATTTGTAATGAAACGGGTTTCAGTCTATGGAACCCGTTTTTAGATCCAAGAGCGCAACCACATTCGCACTTGATATTCCGATTGAGACAAAGGTAATCCCAGATAGAGCGGCATCCAAAATACAAAACCGATCGCGCAAATCACAATTACCCCGATGCCGATCGCTCGAAATTCCCGTGTGCGAAACCAGCGAGCAACAAACCAAGCGAGTGCCATCGTCGCGTAGACCGATGATCCCATATAGTGATACAGAAACACACATCGCGATACGGGCATCCAAGGCAATAGATTTGCTACATAACTGACTAACAAAAACAGCACAATCCACAGCTCACGAGGCGGTAGGAAACTTAACCTCGGTGCGTGAATGCTGGCTAGGCTTGGCAAAATTTTCCAGTGTTCGATTAGTATCCAAATGAGAAATACGATCGCAACAGCCGAGAGCCACCACAATACTGGATTACCGATCGCGTGTACATCATAAACGACTCGTCCAGGCTCAAGTACAAGTGCAGAATTTCCGTTTGGAATTGGATCAGTGGGCGAATTCGCAACCTGGTAATAATACGCAAGTGGGCGAAGCATAAGTATCCAACTGTACCAAGTTGAACAGTAAGGATGAATGTTTGTGCCGCTACCTACTCTTTGATGATATGACAAAATTTGCCTCTGAACTTCGATAAAACCGAACTCTGGATTTAGTCGAAGATGAGGTAGCCAAATTAACCAATAAAATACCGCAGGAATACACGCGAAGCAGAGTAAAAAATGAAACAAGTTAATTTGTGTAAGACGATATAACGGTGAAGTTGGTAATGAATTGCTAGGAATTTCTGGAGATGATTTTGAGCTTTGACGTGTCCAGTTTAAAAAGCGAAATATCCAGCCAATTCCCCACAAAAAGTAAACGCTCATCAGAAACCACAATCCATTCCATTTAATCGAAGCGGAAGCTGCAAAAAATATTCCAGATAAGACCAGAAACGAATTGATTCTTTTCGACGATCGCAAACTCAATAACAAACACCATTGCCCGATTAATCCAAATATCACGAGGTAGACATTATTGAGGGCATAACGCGACTCAACTAAGAACAGACCATCCATTGCAGCAAGGGTTGCAGCGATTAGGGCATAACTTCGTCGCTGGCTAAGTTGGAATGCGATCGCAGAGATGACCAGCGGAATAAATGATCCCGTTAGTGCATTTAGCCAGCGATAACTCCAAGTACTTAGGGTTGAACCTGTTAGAGAATTTACAGTATCTTGCCCGATCGGAAGCTGATTCCCCATCCAAATTCCGATCGCGATCAAATACTTGCTTAAAGGCGGATGACCATCAAAAAATTTTGTGTCAGTTAGATAGTTATTTGCAAACTTTGCGTAGTAAACTTCATCAAAGACCAACGTGTTAAATCGTCCGAGTCCCCAAAATCGGAGGCTCAAAGATATCAGAAAGATTCCAATGAGTCCAAGCCGAAACCAGAGGATCGGCTTTGTAGGTTGCTCAGTCTTCCGCATTACGACTTTACTTAGTGCCAATTTCTAGTCTTTCAGCATACTGACTTCTTCTCCGATTTGGTAAATTTCTATGCCAACAAACTTGATTTATTCGTCTAAAGATTAAATAATCATTGGTAAAGTTTTACAAACCTTCTAACGAAAGGAAACAATTTTCTCAACGGTTGCTTTATTCCGAGTTCATTGCGTAGGAGTTTATCGATCGCCCCCATCTTCAAGCTTCGTCTCTGAAAGTCTCTGTCAAGAGGAAATTATCATGATTCGTGTATTGTTAGCAGATGATCAGAATCTCATTCGAGAAGGTCTAAAAGCGCTCTTAGAGCAGGAACCTGACCTACAAGTTGTGGCAGATGTAGACAACGGCTGTGATGCGGTAGAGCAAACGGAAGCCCTTCAGCCTGATGTGGTGCTGATGGATCTGAAGATGCCAGGGATGGACGGGATTACCGCGACTCAAGCGATTTGTGAGCGTTGCCCAGAAACGCGCGTTTTGGTTCTAACCGCTACAGATGATGAAACTTCAGTGCGAACTGCGCTACAAGTTGGGGCACGCGGCTACTTGCTCAAAGATATGTCGCCCGATGAATTAGCAAACGCTGTTCGTACCGCTCACAAAGGCTTTACACAATTAAGCCCAGGAATTTTGCAAAAAGCGTTGGCAGCTTCGATCGACGAAACCCCGATCGAGCCAGTCGAACCTCCCGTAACGAATGTTCTCCCATTTATGCCTTCTCGACATCGCGCCCCTGCCACAAATCTCCCGCCCGGATTTGCCAAACTCACTGCACGGGAACGTCAGGTATTAAGGCTGATTGCAGAAGGATCAAGCAATCGAGAAATTGCTCGATCGCTCGACATTTCAGAAGGAACGGTGAAAAACCACGTTGCCAGTATTTTAGGACGATTAAATTTACGCGATCGTACGCAAGCCGCGATCATTGCTACCTCAGTGATGCCGCTGTTGAACTAGCATTTTCTCGGACTCTCTGATTTGTGCCATGTGGTAATACTGTGCTGAAAGCAAACCCTGGCATACTGAGAGTAACCATGATCCATTTTGTTTTAGATCTATCCACTTGGTTGAATCACACGGCTGATTTTGTGCAATCGATCGACGCGACGATTTTGGCGCAGGAGTTTAAGCAGACCGATATCGCCGGAAACGTGGGCGCAAGTTGGAACCACTTTGTTAAGACGGGTCAGGTTTGGGCGTTTGTGTTGGGAATCGGGCTAGGGTATTTCGTCAGAACGTTCACCTCATTCGGCTGATGATTAAATTCAGGAAATGAAGAAATTTAATCTGCGCTTCATTTCTGATTGCGGGTCGTTTGCGGTAGGCTTAAAACTTGCAGTCGATCGAGATAGATTTCTTGACTCAGCAGTCCTCTGAACCTAACCCCCAAACTGGTCAGTCTAAAACTTGGAGCCAGCGATTTGAATCCGCGTTGCATCCCGCGATCGCGCAGTTTAACGCTAGCATCGGATTTGATATTGAACTGATCGAGTATGACCTGACCGGATCGCAGGCACATGCGAAAATGTTGGCGAAAACTGGCATTATTTCTGCCGAAGAAGGTGATCAGTTGGTGAATGGCTTGGAGCAAATCCGGCAGGAATATCGCCAAGGGCAGTTTCAACCGGGCGTAGATGCCGAAGATGTGCATTTTGCGGTGGAACGGCGTTTAACTGAAATTGCAGGCGATGTTGGCAAGAAATTGCATACGGCTCGATCGCGCAATGATCAAGTCGGAACCGATACTCGCCTTTATTTGCGTGCTCAAATTCAAGAGATTCGTCATCATTTGCGAGAATTTCAAGGCGTGCTACTGGGACTTGCTGAACAGCAGGTTAAAACGTTGATTCCGGGCTATACGCACTTACAGCGGGCACAACCGATTAGTCTCGCGCATCATTTACTAGCGTATTTTGAAATGACACAGCGCGACTGGATGCGACTCGGCGAAATTTATCAGCGGACGAATATTTCGCCGTTGGGGTCGGGTGCGTTAGCGGGGACGACATTTCCGATCGACCGACATTACACCGCAGAACTGCTCGAATTTGGTGGGCTGTACGAAAACAGCTTAGATGGAGTCAGCGATCGAGATTTCGCGATCGAATTCCTTTGCGCTGCAAGTTTGATCATGGTGCATCTCAGCCGCTTGTCGGAGGAGGTGATTTTTTGGGCATCTCAAGAATTTAGCTTTGTAACGCTCAAAGATAGCTGTGCAACGGGTTCGAGCATTATGCCGCAGAAGAAGAATCCGGATGTGCCGGAACTGGTACGGGGTAAAACAGGGCGAGTCTTTGGACATTTGCAAGGGATGTTAGTGCTGATGAAAGGGCTGCCTCTGGCGTATAACAAGGATTTGCAAGAAGACAAAGAAGCCCTATTTGATTCAGTGAAGACGGTGAAGGCATGTCTGGAAGCGATGACAATTCTGTTTCGAGAAGGGCTAGAGTTTCGGACAGCGCGATTGAATGAAGCGGTAGCCGAAGACTTTTCCAATGCAACCGATGTGGCGGATTATCTGGCTGCAAAAGGTGTACCTTTCAGAGAGGCATACAATCTAGTCGGAAAAGTCGTACGATCGTGCCTTTCTCAAAATAAGCTGCTCAAAGACCTTTCACTCGCAGAATGGCAGGAACTTCATCCCGCGTTTGAAGCGGATATTTACGATGCGATCTCGCCCGTTCAAGTGGTTGCGGCTCGAAATAGCTTTGGTGGAACAGGATTCGAGCAAATCGATCGCGCGATCACTTCCGCAAAACAACGATTTCAGCAGAATTAAGCATGAGTTTAAACATTGGCGATCGTGCTCCTGACTTTTCCCTACCCGATACTCATGGCAATCTGGTGAGTCTTTCAGATTTCAAAGGAAAACGAGTGGTGCTGTATTTCTACCCACGCGACAATACACCCGGATGTATTAAGGAAGCTTGTGGATTTCGGGACGCTTATGAGCAATATCAGGCGCAAGATGTCGTGCTTTTAGGAGTCAGCACCGATGATGCAAAGTCACATCAGAAATTCATGACAAAACATAACTTACCGTTTCCGTTGCTTTGTGATGAGGGCGGTAAAGTGGCAGAGGCTTACGAAAGTTTTGGGCTGAAGAAATTTATGGGTAAAGAGTATTTAGGAATTACTCGCAATACGTTTGTGATCAGTCCAGATGGTACGATCGAAAAAATCTACCGAAAAGTTAAGCCTGAATTTCATGCGACTCAAGTTTTGGCTGATTTAGCTTGATTTCAGCGTGTTTGAATAGTTTTCATCTAGGTTTTAGTCGTGTCATCCCTTGTTTTTGTTCCCTGAGTTTATGCGTCGGTTTTGGCACTATTTTCAAACGGTTTTGGGTGTGATTTTTCGCCACCCCATTACTGGGACAAGCATTATCACCATTTTGCCGGACGATCGTATTGTGTTGATTCGTCGGCGAGATAACGGCTTGTGGAGCCTTCCAGGTGGTATTGTCGATTGGGGCGAAGATTTGCCAACTGCGATTCGACGTGAATTGGCAGAAGAAACAGGCTTGGAACTCACCAAAATTCGGCGTTTGGTCGGAATTTACTCGGCTCCCGATCGCGATCCTAGAATGCACTCAATTTGTGTCGTGGTTGAAGTTGAAGCGACCGGAACCTTTAATCCGAAAGATGTGGATGAAGTTGCAGATGTGCAGGCATTTCATAGCTCACACTTGCCGCCTGGTCAGTTCTCTCACGACCACAGCAAGCAGCTACAAGACTATTTCGAGGGTAGAACGACGATCGCCTAATTTGAACAACGATCTTTTCTTATGAATAGTGTAATTGACGAAATCTTTCAGACCAGAATTGTAATCGATCGTACAGGTCAGTCTCATCCGCTGCATTCCAATGTGGATCAGCAAGAAGGTGAGTTTTTGTTCAATCTAATTGATTCCGATCCCAATATCGAGAAAACGCTTGAGATTGGCTGTGCCTATGGGCTTTCCTCTTTACATATCTGTGCAGCGCTTTCAAAACGCTCTGCTGCCCATCACTGGATTCTCGATCCGTTTCAGCATAAACAATTTCATGGAATTGGGATTACAAACTTAGAGCGATCGAACTTCAATTTTTTCAAATTAATTGAAGAGCCTTCTGAATTTGCGCTACCGACGATCGCAAAAGAACAACCCAACTCCTTCGATTTAGTTTTTATCGACGGCTGGCACACGTTTGACCACACATTGCTCGATTTGTTCTATGCAAATCGCTTGATCAAGGTCGGCGGCTACATCGTGGTGGATGACTGTGGAATGGCTTCTGTCAGTAAAGCCGTGTCTTATGTTGCAAACTATCCTGCGCTCGAAATTAAGACACAGAGCCAAAGACCAAAGACTGGCACCAGTACATTGAAGCAGATTGTCAAAACGGCGATTCCACCCGCGATCGCTCAGTATGTTCTACCGCATCATTTATACGACTACTATTACGTGCGAACGCTTTATTCGAGCATGGTTGCGTTTCAAAAAGTGGCAGAAGACGATCGCAACTGGAACTGGTTTCAATCGTTCTGAATCGTTTTGAGCAAATTTCGGATTGATCGCATTCCCCAAAACACAAGATCAAGATCCAGTCGAATCTGCTCGAAAATCCTCGGCTCAGTCTGCTCAAACAGTCGATATATTAAAGGCGCATCGCCCCCGGTTAGCACGATCGTACTTTTCTCAAACTGCTGATTCCAATCCTTGATAAAGCTGCGAATTCCTGCCAGCAATGTGTTCAAAACGCCGCTCTCGATCGCGCTATGAGTCTCTCTTGCCCAACGCGCGGGAAGGGTTGCAACTTGCTCGATCACGGGTAGTGCGGCGGTATGCTGCCCCAACGCTTGAAACTGCAAGCGAACTCCAGGGACGATCGCGCCGCCAATCAATTCATCTCTTTCGTTCGCACCTGTGAAAGTTAGGGCAGTGCCGCAATCAATGACTAAGGCTGGACGACCATAAGTTTGAATTGCTCCCCAAACGGCTAAAGCGCGATCGACCCCCAAAGTGGGATGGAGTTGCTGAAGGGGGATTTGATTTAAACAAATGTAGTGCAAATTGGAAACGCCTTGCCAATAATTGGACTGCTTCGGTACAACTGAAGCGATCCATAGCTCTGAGTCAATCTTCAGCCCTGGAATCAATTGATAAATTAAACTAATTTGATTTGTCGTAAGATCGGAAGCGGGATCACGAATCGAAATGGCTGATTTTTCGTCGAAATGCTGGGTGTCCCATTTTTCCTGGATTTGATTGTTGCTGAATAAAGCCCAATGTAGACGGGAGTTTCCAATATTTAGGGCAATCCAATCGCTGTTCATTAGATTCATTTATAGGTAGGCTTACTTATTGAAACTTTACAAATTGAGATAAAACGCGCGAAAATCAAACTATAAGAGAGCCGTTTACCCGTTTAAACCACGTTTGGGAGATCGTTTATGGTCGCTTCTGTTCCTCGCTCCACTCGATCGCGAGTTCGTCTTACAACTGAAACCAGCGACATCGCACCCGAAACCACTACAATTCGATCTCTCGACTGGGATCGCGATCGGTTTGATATCGAATTCTCTCTCGAAAACGGAACGACTTATAACTCCTTCCTGATTCGCGGTGAGAAAATCGCTCTTGTCGATACCTCTCACGCAAAATTCCGCGAACTCTACATCGATGCCCTAAACGAGTTAATTGACCCGCAAGACATTGATTATCTCATTATCAGCCACACCGAACCGGATCACAGTGGCTTAGTGCGCGATGTCTTAGAACTGAATCCTGAAATCATCGTCGTTGGTGCAAAAGTCGCGATTCAATTTCTCGAAAACTTAGTGCATCAACCATTTAAGAGTAAGATCGTTAAAAGTGGCGATTGCCTAGATCTTGGCAACGGTCACGAACTCGAATTCGTCTCAGCCCCGAATCTACATTGGCCCGACACCATTTTTACCTACGACCACAAAACACAGACCTTATTTACCTGCGATGCATTCGGAATGCACTTCTGCGACGATCACACTTACGACGAAGATCTCGACATTCTCGAAGCAGAATTCCGTTTATATTACGATTGCCTCATGGCTCCAAACGCTCGATCGGTATTAGGAGCCATCAAGCGCATCAACGAACTTCCAGAAATCACGACGATCGCAACCGGACACGGTCCACTATTGCGTTACAACATTGAGGAATTAGTCGGACGCTATCAAGACTGGAGCCAGACTCAAGCGAAAGCGACAACCACCGTTGGATTGTTCTACGTCGCGGGATATGGGTATGGCGATCAACTGGCACAAGCGATCGCAACCGGGATTACCAAAACCGGAGTTGCAGTTGAGATGCTAGATTTGCGGATTGCCGATCCACAAGAAGTCCGTGAACTGGTCGAACTCTCTAGCGCGATCGTCTTGGGAATGCCGCCCCAAGGCGGAGAAAGTGCCGAGAATGCAGCCGCCGCGATCGGAACGATTCTCGCTGCTGCAAATTCTAAGCAAAACTTTGGGCTGTTTGAAGTCGGTGGCGGTAATGATGAAGCTGTTTATCCGATTCGCAACCGATTCCGAGAAGTTGGACTGACCGAGAGATTCGAGCCGATCAAAATCGAAGTCGAACCGACTGAAGCAATCTACCAGCTGTGCGAAGAGTCGGGAACAGACTTAGGACAATGGCTAACGCGCGATCGCACCGTAAAACAAATGAAGGCACTCGACACCGAGCTAGACAAAGCCCTGGGTCGAATCAGCGGCGGTTTGTACATCATTACTGCCAAAAAAGGTGACATTTCTAGTGCAATGCTCGCCTCTTGGGTCGCGCAGGCGAGTGCTGAGCCATTGGGAGTCTCGATCGCAGTTGCAAAAGATCGGGCGATCGAATCCTTCTTGCACGTTGGCGATCGCTTTGTATTGAACGCACTCGAAGAAGGCAAATATCAGACGTTGATGAAGCACTTCTTAAAGCGGTTTGCACCGGGAGCCGATCGCTTTGCGGATGTCACAACTTATCCAGCAACGGATGGGTCACCGATCCTGGCGGAAGCTTTGGCTTATATGGAATGCGAAGTCATAAGCCGGATGGAATGTAGCGATCACTGGATCGTTTATAGCACCGTTAACAGTGGACGAGTGGCGAAAACTGATGCCCTCACCGCCGTTCACCATCGAAAAGTTGGCAACCACTATTGATTTATTTAGTGGAAGTTGAAAAATAGAACTGGTCAGCAAGTGTGGGACGGGCATCTTGTCTGTTTCCCTTTTCCCTTGGCGGGCAGGATGCCCACCCCACACGCTCAGCCCCGCTCACTCTTCATCCTTTTTGTCTTATGCTTCAAACCAAACCCAGAGACGTACAAGTTGCTGAAATCGCGCAAAACACTTGGATTTTACGATCGCGCACTTGGGATCGCCTGAAATTTGAAGTCGAATACGCCCGACAAAAAGGCACAACCGCAAACAGCTATCTGATCCAAGCAGAAAAAAGCGCCCTGATCGATCCCCCCGGTGGCTCGTTTACAGACATCTTTCTCAAAGAACTGCACGATCATCAGTACTTTCAAAAGCTCGATTACGTGATTCTCGGTCACGTCAACGCCAACCGCATCGAAACGATCAAGCGACTCCTCGAAGCTGCTCCGCAAATTACGATCGTATGCTCCCGCCCTGCTGCCAACACTCTCAAAGCCGCATTTCCCAATCAACCTTTAAAGATCAATGCGGTTCGGGGTGAAGAAGTTCTCGATCTTGGAAAAGGGCACGAGCTACAGTTCGCCTTCATTCCAACGCCGCGATGGGTCGATGGTCTTTGCACTTTCGATCCTGCCACCCGAATTCTCTACACCGATAAACTCTTTGGCGCTCACATTTGTGACGATGCCATCTTTGACGAAAACTGGAAACAACTCGACGGCGATCGCCATTACTATTTCGATTGTCTCCACGCGGCTCAGTCAAAACAAGTCGAAGACGCGATCGACAAGCTCGCCCGTTTTCGCCCCAAATGGTACGCCGTTGGACACGGTCCGATTGTGCGCTACAGTTTGAGCCGCCTCAAACTCGAATACCTCGAATGGTGCGAACAACAGAAGACTCAAGAACTCTCAGTCGCACTGCTGTACACTTCTGCTTATGGCAACACAGCATCGGTCGCTCACGCGATCGCCAAAGGCTTAACCGATGCTGAAATCAAAGTTGAATCAATCAACTGCGAACTGGCTGATCCGAGTGAAATTACTGCCGCGATCGAGCAATGCGATGGATTCGTCATCGGCTCTCCCACACTCGGCGGACACGCGCCCACTCAAATGCAAACCGCTCTCGGATTAGTGCTTTCCACCGCTTCAAAAACGAAAATTGCAGGCGTGTTTGGTTCCTATGGTTGGAGTGGTGAAGCGATCGATTTACTCGAAGGCAGACTGCAAGATGCCGGGTTTGCGTTTGGATTTGACACGATTCGAGTGAAATTCAAACCTACTGAAGAAGTGATTCAGCAGTGTGAAGCCGCTGGAGCCGAATTTGCTCAGGCGTTGAAAAAGGCGAAAAAGGTGAGAGCGCCCCGCCAAGGAGCAGTCGAAGCGCAAAGCGATCGAACTGAACAAGCGATCGGGCGTGTGGTAGGTTCGCTCTGCGTTGTTACTGCAAATCAGGGAGAAACACCCGTTGGAATTTTAACTTCTTGGGTGTCTCAAGCGACCTTTACACCGCCAGGGATCACGGTTGCTGTTCCTAAAGATCGGGCTGAAGGCGTTTTAGATCACGCTGAAACTCCTTTTGTGCTCAACATTCTTCGAGAAGGGCGAAACGTTCGACGTAACTTTCTTAGAGCCACGGCTCCTGGAGAAGACCGCTTCGCCGAAATCAGTACCGAAACTGCCGCGAATGGTTGCCCAATTCTATTAGATGCTCTGGCTTATCTTGAATGCAAAGTCGAGAATCGGATGGACTGTGGTGATCATTGGCTACTGTATGCCACGATTGAAAACGGTAAGGTTCTCGACGCGACGGGCGTGACTGCTGTTCAGCATCGTAAGACGGCAAGTGCATATTAAGATATCTCTACGCTGACGGATTTTTCCCCTAATTCCATTCGGTTTTCTACCTGAACCTAGATTCGCGCGACCTTGAATAAACCGCCAAAATAAAGAAAACATCAGTTCAGCGATCGTTCATCTAGGTCGCTCACGCCGCCCAGAATTATATTCACGAGCGAGAGCGAAACGGGAAGAAAGGTCTTACCGAACTGATGTCAAAGAAAAATATAAATCTTTGCTCACCATTCGTAAGTTTGGGAATTCACCTTTGCAGAAGGACTGGATGGTTCTACTCCTTGTGCTGTAGCTGATCTCATCGAGTGCGGCTATTTTGGAGTTTTCTCATGTCTTCGATCGCAGCTTCTAGTGCGCTAGAAAATCGCTTGCTGGCATCGCTTCCGCTGGAGGTTTATCAAAGATTAGCAGCTCATTTAGAGCTAGTGACGCTGGCTCCTCAGCAAATTCTCCATCCGATTGGAGAAGCGATCTCTTATGTTTATTTTCCAATTCGATCGCTGATTTCGCTCACAATTTCACTCTCTAACGGTTCGATGCTTGAAGTTGGGTTAGTCGGACGAAACGGGTTTATTGGTGCTTCTGTCATTTTGGGACGGCGTGAAAGTGTCCAACAAGCGATCGTGCAGGTTGGCGATTCTGCATTACGTTTACCGATTCAGCAGCTTCTAACCGAATTTGAACAAAGTCCAGCTTTACAGTCACTTCTATTAGAGTACGTTCAAGTTTTACTTCTACAAACGTCGCAATTAGCTGCGTGTCATCGGTTTCATTCGATTCGAGAGCGACTAGCGCGACAGCTATTATTGATTCGATATACGTTACAAATTGATGAATTTACGATTACTCATGAAGCACTCGCACAAATGTTGGGGACTCGTCGATCGGGCATTACAGTCGCGATCGGAGAATTGACTCAACTCGGAGCGATTCGGTGCAGTCGAGGTCGGATTGAAATCGTTCAATCGAGAATCCTAGAAGCGATTTCTTGTGAATGTTATGCGGTGATTCGAGAAGAAATGAGTCGATTTCACCGCCAGCGATCGTTCTAAGGATCGTGGATTAAATAACTTCGCATCCGCCGCTCTTATTTAATTTGCGATCGCTCTAAGCTCGACTTTATCCATTTAAAGTTCAGCAAATTCCTACTGCCGTTTGAGTCCGGCTCAGCGCCTCAAACTTTCTTCCTGGTCTAGAGAAGCAGCGACATTCAAAAAGTCAAAGGGCAACTCCGAGATCGTGGAAGCCGCTTGAGCAGGAGCTTTGAGCAAATGGATAAAGTCGAGCTAAGAGGACGTTTGAGAAGTCTTCGTTCACTGCAATCGCTCGCCCTGAAATTCCATTTCAGGGCGGAATGCCATCGAAGCGAAGAGACTTTCTACACTTTTCAAACACTCTTTAAGAATCTGATACAAGTTCTGGTTTCTGTTGAATGGTCTTTGCCTCAGCGTGTGGCACGTAGTAGCTTGCGATCAGGGCAACGCTGAACCACCATAAGACGCTAACTTCCGGTCGATACCAAACCGTATCGACCAAGCCATGTCCCAGCATTCCTGCCATCGTCGTAATCGCACCAATCAGCCAGAACCCATCTCGATCGCCCAATGCTCGCACGCGCCGTAATTGCAAAAATCCCTGATTGAATGTCACCAACAGCAGCCACAAAAACGCCGTTAGTCCAACTAAGCCAGATTCAACTGCAACTTCCAGCAGGATCGAATAAGCACTTAAGGCACTAAACCGTGCTTGTGAATAGAGCGGATAGATACGCTTAAATACGAGATCTCCGGGACCAAATCCTAGAATCGGTCGATCGCGAATCATATCTAGTACCGATCGCCAAACATTCAACCGAAACGCATTGCTACTATCTCCACTTCCGGCGAAAATACTGCCGATCCGATACCGGAATGGCGTGACAAAAATAAATCCAAGCACCAAAATACCTGCCAATCCACCGAATACAAGCGGTAACGCCCACAGACGCAAAAATCTCGGTAGATAAGCACTCCACCAATACCGTAACAGCACAACCAGCACCAATGCTGCGACAACTAACCCAATCCATCCGCCCCGGCTTTGAGTAAGCAGCAAGCACGCCGTATTGATCCCAAACATGACGATCGCCAACATCTTCGGCAGCCATCGTTGCCAAACAAAAATCGCACTGAATGACAACCACACCGCAGGCATCAAATAGCCAGCCAGAAGATTCGGATTCCCCAAAAAGCTATAGACCCGTGTAGACTGCGCTAACGGAGACTCCGGATCAACCCAAGTCGCCAACGCATCCGCCCCGAAGATTGCCTGACGAATGCCATAGCTACTCACCACCAGCGCTACTAATAAAAAAACTGTGATACAAAACGATCGCAGTTTGGGCGATCGCAATACTCGCGCCATCAAAATAAAAAACATCAAATACAGCGACAGCTTGCCCAATCCCACAAATGCAAGTCGCTTAACCGGAGAAAGCGCCGCTGCCGTAGCTGAAATTCCCCCAAACAACAGCACCAACACATGAATCGGGGTAAATCCAGCGCGTGGATCGTCATCTGAGACCGTTAGCAACAGCCAGAACAAGATGCAGGCTGCCAGTATCCACCCAATCAAATTTGTGGCAACAAAGGGAGAAACGGCAAAAACAAGACTGATCATCAGAGCCGCGATCGCATCTCCTTGCTGCATCAACCCGCTTTGCGATCGCCAAGCTGAGAGCGATCCCACCAGTTGATACACATAGCTCACCTGTCGCCATTGTCGCAGCGGCAGCGTGGCTAACGTCACTTGTTGCCAAACCGAATTCATATGCGGATTTCCTATGGTTTTAAGCAAATAGCCCTAGCAAAATTGAGCTAGGGCTATTATCCGCGATATTGGTATCTTGGCAAGGCTATTATGGCAAATGAGGCAACGTAATCACATATCGATAACCCGGTTCCGAAGCCCCTTGAATGAGAATTTGTCCACCGTGCATCTCTGCCAGTTGCCGACTTAGCAGTAAGCCGAGATTCTTACGAACACTATCAGGAATCTCTGACGAGTCATCAAGATCCTTTAATTGTGCGGCATTGAGCGCGGTGGCAACCGACATCAGTCCGGTATTCGCGTAATAGCCATAATTCAGAGCATCGTACTCGAATGCTGCGATCGCGCTCGTTTGCGGAGTTAACATTTCGACGTGTCCAAGTCCATCATCAACACAAGGATGAGATGCCCAGACCGTCAGCCGTAATCCACTATTTCTTTGTGAAACGTGCAGGCGAATAATACACCCAGTATTCGAGCCTTGAATTACGCTAAACATCAAATGGTAGAGCATTTGACGAATTTTCTCTTTGTCGAGTATCCAAATTCGGTTGCCGGGTTCAATAGAGAGGCGAATCTGTTGTTCTCGACGGCTGGCAGCTTGCTCTAAGGTGCTAATTGCTTGCTGACAGAGCATCTCAATATCGATCGATCCCAAGTTCAACGCGCGGCTACTATCATCAAGCTGTGATAATTCCAGAATCTCTTTCACCAAGGACAATAGATACTGCCCGCTGTGATGAATGATGTCGAGGTATTCTTTTTGTTTGCTGGTGAGTGGACCGTAAATTTCGCGATTGAGAACGCTTGCCATTCCCATCACAGAAGTGAGCGGAGTGCGTAATTCTTGGGTGAGTTGGGCAAGGAGTTCAAATTTGACGGGGTTGGGCGGCGTGAGGGCAGCAGGTTGATTTGCTGAAATCGGGATTGCGGCGACCTGCGTTTTCATCCAGTGCAGGCGTTCATATTCGCTCATGCTCAATCGCGCAGTCATCATCAAAAATTCGGCATCTCGTTCTGTGAAGTTACGAGGGCGCGAATCCATAATGCAAAGGGTTCCGATACAATCCCCACCCACAGTGAGCAAGGGCGCACCAAGATAAGCCCGAATGCCATACTGTTGACACAAAAGCGAATTAGCAAAGGCAGGATGATCGAGCGTGTCGTCGATCGCTAAAACTTGCTGACTATCGACCACATTCACACAAAAAGCTTCTTCGCGCGGCAGTTGGCGCGACAAAGCCAGATCATTCATCAGTCCTAAGCGCGATAGACCCACGGCAGATTTGAACCACTGCCGAGATTGATCCATTAAACCGAGCAAACTAATCGGTGCGCCGAGTGAGTGAGCAGCGGTTTGGGTCGCTTCTTCAAAGATTGGTACAACTTCGGTATCGAGCAAGCCGAGTTCCGTTAGTACCGATATCCGCTGCTGCTCACGGGCGGCAGCCGTTAACCCATCCAATCGACAAAAAAGTCTGTTGTCGGGGATTCCCATTCCAACCCCTATCCTCGATTTAAAGAACTTCTCGACGGTTTGACAGTACGGTGTCGTCGTCAACGATTACTGTCAAACCGTCTGCAACTATACAAAGATTGCCCTGACTTGCAAGTGGATCAACGTTCTCGCGCAAGCGAGATTACGGAAGTTTAAGCGTTTTGTGTAGATGCGTCCTGACGAGAATACGGACAGGTCTATTTTGTCCAAGCGGGGTGATTTAATAAAGCGGCAATCACTCGGACTCCGCGCAGTTGGTTTGACAGCGGCAGGTGTCCTTTTGGAGCCGATGTACTCCAAGTGAAGCCATCTGGATATCGTGTCCAACTGTATCCAGACTTCCACCCAATCTTATCCCAAAGTTTCTCCCACTTTTTGCCTACACTGAGCCAAATCTGCCGCTGTACCGAAAAGCCATACTGATAGTCAGAATGGGCAAGCCAGAGGGCATCGATCGTTAATAAATCAGTGGTGGGAAAGTGCTCAACCTCGGTGAAGTAAAGCCATTTACGTAACACGGCGGATTCTCCAGCCAGTTCGCATAATTTTTGAATGGTGAGACGGTCGGCTTCTTGAAATTTTTGTTGGGCGAGAAGTTGCTGAAGTTCCGTATAGTCGATGTTGCGATCGGAGTTTAGCGGTACAGTTCCAGTTGGAAAGTGTTGCTGAAGAAATTCCAGAACCTTTGGAGATTGAGAACTAAATAGGGTTTGATAAATTTTGGCGGTAACTCGGCTCGGCTCGGAGCGTTCGGTAAGAAATTCCATCAGCACAGGGAAACCGTCTTCACCCAGTAGAGTCAGTTCATCGATCGCGCCGAGTTGCACCTTTTCGGAATCGGCGGAGCGGAGCTTCAACTGGAGAGCCGCGATGCTGCTAGGAAGATCGAGGGCTGAGGAGGTTTCTAAATTAGTCATGTAAACCATCGCGTGTTAAGGGTTTCGGGGTTCGCCTCTCAAAATTCGATCGACGATCGCTGTGGTGGAAGACTGCACTTCGATTTCGATGAGTCGAACTTGTCCGCCATAGGACTGCACGATCGAGGCTTCGGGCAGGGTGTTTAAGTTGTAGTCGCCACCTTTAGCATAAATCTCAGGGCGAAGCGCTTCAACTAGCTGACAAGCAGTTTTTTCAGAAAAAATCACGACCCCATCGACAGATTTCAGTGCCGCTAAGACTTCTGCGCGTTCTAACTCAGAAACAATCGGACGCGGCGGAATGCGATCGGGCTTAATCATTCGTATTGAGTCGTCACTATTTAACCCTACGACTAGCGATCGACCAAATTGCTTGGCTGAGTTGAGATAGCGAACGTGTCCGGGATGCAAGAGATCAAAGCATCCGTTTGTGAGCACAAGCGGTCGCCAACCATCGGGATTTTCAGCGATCGCTTTCTGTAAATCATTTAATGAATAAATCCCCGCGATCATGCGTTTTCTTCAGTAACCACAGGTTCTGGCGGCAAGCGGTAGCCTTTTTCAAATGCATATCGAACTAATTGCGATCGATTTTCTAATTGCAGTTTGCTGAGGATATTGCTCAAATGCGTTTGTACAGTGCGCGGACTGACGAAGAGATGATCCCCGATCTGCTTGTTGGTGTGACCTTGAATCACTTCCCAAAAAACTTTTTCTTCAGCCGGTGTGAGAGGTAAGGGGGTAACAGTTGGTGAAGACGGCTCTGGAGCGATTCCAGATTGTTGCATCAGGCGGATCATTTCGGAATGCGTTCGGCGCGATCGCTCAAGTTGTGATTCGATTTTGGCGAGTAATTCTCTCGGCTCAAAGGGTTTGATCAAATAATCGTCTGCTCCAATCGAATGTCCCTGCACGCGATCTTCGACTTCGCCGCGACTGGAGAGAAAAATAAAGGGAACCAGTTGACCCGTCCTGAGCGATCGTAATCTGCGACAGAATTCGAGTCCATCCATTTCTGGCATGATCACATCCGACACCACCAAATCTGGCGGATCTTGTTCAAACTGGCTTAGTCCTTCGATTCCCGATGCTGCATCGCGTACTGCATATCCGCGCTTTTCCAGATACCGGATCAGTGCAGTTCGGAGCGCAGTATCGTCATCGACAATCAAAATTTTCTTCATGTGCGTCTCCAGAGCGTTAGACGGTCAACCCAGCGTAATTATGCGATCGAAACCAAGAAGCCAACTCACCCGATGCGTTCACCCATTTAGGTCAACTTTTTAACCAAAATTTTCCCTTTATCATGGTATCCCAGTGATTGCTGGTTCTAGAGGTTCAGACTTATCTTTATGTTCTATAGCAATCCCAGGTCAGTTGTGAGAGTATAGAGAGGACTAAAACAGCGTTAAAAATGACTTTATGCTAGCTGA
>PSLO01000008.1:0-81160 GCA_040289665.1 Leptolyngbya sp. ERB_1_1
GGACGAGCATCTATTCTGGAAGCACTATCTGTAGCGGGAATTTAGAGAATTGGTATAAACCCAACGCTCTGCGGAAATAGTTAACGCCCTGAAACACTTCTAACCATGCCCAAGTAAACAAAGAACCGAAAGCAATTAGCTCCAATGCAGTCTGAAACTTACCATCAAGTCCAATCAGTTGCAGCAAGCTTGCCGTTCCCCAAACCAGAATGGGCAGATTCGGCTTCTGAGCGATGACAATCTTGCCCTCACTGTCGCGAAAGGTGCGATCGAAAACTGTGCTTTGCATTGTTACTTTTCTCGCTTGTGTTACTTTTCTCGATTAGTAACGCTATTGATGTTTTAAGCACTATAGAGAGCAATTGGCGGTAAAAACATCTCTCTTAATGTCAGTTCTCTTAATGTCAGTTCAACGTGTTGCTTCGCTGTGTTCCACGCCGATAGTTGTTCCCTATCTTACTCCTTTCGGCGAGAGTAAAGTTGACGGAATAAGCCACCTTTAGCGCTGTGCAGGTACAGTATCAGTAGATTTGGGTGCAACTGGCTGACGTTGGGCTGTGGGAGTTGCTAAAATCTGGGCAATCTGTGCCTGTTGCTGTAACTGTTGAGTCGAAGAGACCAAACCACTTAACCCATTGATCAATCGCCTCAGATTATCCCGCAGCTTCGGATCGCCCGTTAGCTCATCTAAATCCGACGTAATCTTCTGTGTGTTCTCAAATGTTGCTCTAGCTGAATCTAACGTCTGTTGTAGCATTGTTACCGTTGTAGGATTATTTAGTGTTGCTGACGCATCTCGTAAGTTTGCTGAAGTTTGAGCCGCATTTGCAGATAGTGTTTCTAAATTGCTAATCAGTTTGCTGCCTTCTACTTGATTGAGAATCGGACTGAGACGCGCAACACTCGTCCGAATTTCACCACTTGTCGCACTTAGGTTATCCAGCGTTGAAACCAACGTTGATCGATTCGCAGTGATCAAATCACTCACTTGCGCGATCGTCAATGTGGCTTGATTCGCTGTATTTCCAATCGATCGTGCGGTTGCCGAAAAGGTTCCCACTTCAGTCCGCGCCGATTTGACTAATCCCGTCACTTCTCGGCTCAGTCGAGCAATTTCCGATGCCGCCTCGCTACTATTTTTCGTGAGCGAATTGATGTTTCCGGTAAACTGTGGACTGCTATAAACATCCGCAAATCGAATTGTGGCACGAATCAATTCATCGGTGCTGATACCAAGTACTCCCTTGATGCGGGAATTTTGGCACAGGATTAAATCGCGATCGCAATCTCGATCGAGCGGTCTACTTGAAACAGAGGCTTCTGGAATTTCCCTACGCGGAGTAATATCGAGAACCGTTTCACCCAGTAAGCCCGTCTGATTCACACTCAAATCCGAATCTTTTGGAATCACTAAATCCGCCCTCGAAATCTCCAGCTTCACCTCAACGCCATTCGGACCAGGCACAATGTTTGCAATCCTGCCCACATTCACGCCTCGGTAGCGTACCGGAGAGCCAGTCTGCACGCCATTAATCGCAGCAAAATCCGCATACACTGTAAAGCTTCGATTCGCAGGATTCAGCCCTTTGATCCATAGCACCAAACCACCAAATAGCCCCAGTCCTGCCAAAATCATCAACCCGACTGAACCTTCTCGAACCGTTCGCGATCGCATAACCTCTACCCCAATACCTGAATGGGTCCTTCCACATTGCCACTAAAAAACTGTCGAATCAGCGGATCATCTGTCGTATCTAGTTCATGCACCTTTCCTTCCCATTGCACCTGTCCTTGATAGAGAAACAACACGCGATCGGCAGTTCGGCGGATTGTACTCTCTTGGTGTGTCACCATGACATAACTTTGACATCCCCGCTGAGGACATTGCAGCGATCGTACTAAATCTTCAATCACCGTGGATGCGATCGGATCAAGTCCTGCCGTTGGCTCATCATAAAGTAGCACAGCAGGCGTATCCTGAGAATTTTCGGGATTTACCATGATCGCCCGGGCGAAACTCACCCGCTTTCGCATCCCGCCTGACAGTTCTGATGGATACCGCTGTCCGATGCCCGCCAAGCCGACCATCTCTAAGCGCTCTTCGACCAGTTGTCGAATCTGCCGACGAGACAGGTGAGAATGTTGATAGAGCAGAAATCCCACATTTTCTTCAACCGTGAGCGAATCAAATAACGCGGCTTGCTGAAACACCATACTGATTAGCAATGGATCGGGCGAATCCTCGATTAATCCTTTCCGGCGTTTGCCAGCGATGTACACTTCACCTTCATCAGGGGCAAGTAGTCCTGCAATAATTCGTAACACAGTCGATTTGCCTGTACCAGAAGGACCAATGACCGCGAGTGCTTCTCCTGGATAGATTGTCAAATTCGCCCGATCGAGCACTTTATTTTCCCCGAAGGTTTTGCTGACTTCCTTTAGTTCGATCAACGGCTCAGCCATGCCTGATTTAATCCCCAACCAATAGAACTCGACTTTGAAATCTGTCAACAGGTTTGCTTATCATCAATATCAAATTAGCGATTGTTTAACGCTTTTGGACAGGACAGATACAAGAATTGGCTGAACATCGTCGATCGCAAAGCCTAACAAGACTTAAACATGAGTTTCCACGCAATTTTTTCTACGATCGTATTGACTCCTTCGTGATGAAGCTCGATCGGTTGTTTTTTCAAGCGCCGTAATTCGGTCATTGCTTTGCGCGTTACTGCATGGCTGGTATCGTCAGTCAGTAGCAACACTACATCCGCCGTTTGAATCTGTTGAACAGCTTGCTCGACAATCAATAAGCCATCTTCCACAGTAGACCAGACAAAATAAACTTTCGGCAATTTTTCTTTAACATAAGTTCGCGTAGTCGTATGTCCGCCAAACACAACCACTTTGCCGCGTAAATGCACATAAGATTCTTTTTCTTCTTTTTCACCGATCGTTAATTCAGATTTCGATTTCTTCTCGCTAATCGGTCTCGGTTCGGGTTGCGATTGTGACCAAAGTTTGCGGGCATGAGCATCCATAATCTTGAGCCTTTGGATCGCAGTGCCCTGAATTGTGATCGGCTTTTCGCTAAGTTCCTGAATTCGGTTGTATAAGAAATCCACCACTTCATCTAGGCGATCGACTCCCTTAAGATCCTCACGGTAGTGATATACATCCATCGCAAGGTAAGACGCATCATAATAACTAGTTTGCTCACGAATGCGATCAAGCAATTGTTCTGCGGTTTCGTGACGGTCTTGCGTCAGTCGTTCGGCTTGGTGCTTGCTCATTTGCGCTTCGTATTCGCGCTGGGCTTGTTCTTCGCGCCGTTCTTCGATCATCTGTTTGATCAAATCAATTTCAACCGCACTTTCGCCATTCTCAACCAGAGATTGACGGGCTTCGATCAAACGACGGGATAGTTCGGGTAGATCGGTTTGTATCTGTATGCGATAGTGACGAATTGCGTTGGTTAATTGTTCGTAAGTCGCTTGTGCTTGGGTGTCACCTTCTAGGATTCCTTTTTGGTCAAATCCGCTTTTCAGGTCTTCTAGTCGGGCGCAGTATTGTTCTAATCGCTGCTGAATTTCTTGGCGGGTATCCATCAGGCAGAGCGTTTCTTGAGACACAGATTCAAGATCATCGATCGAGAGAAAAGATTGCATCGGAGTTTCCTTTTATCAAATATACGAAGCGTTTTGTAAGTAGAGTGCTAACCCTGAACGCGTCTAGAATCCAGAACATATGTGGAATAGAAGCTCTCCACTGTACTCAGTCTGCCCATTGTACTGTTTGTCCAATAGATCGCGGTGAGTAATTATTAAGTATACGTAGTAGATGACTAAGCTACGATCGTATTACGAGAGCGGTACAGACACAAAGGATTTCTAACAATTGCTCATTTCCTGGAGCTAGATTCAGTAGTTCCGTATAGAAATAAGTAGTGATTACAACCGTGATATTACGGTAGAAGTTATGCGGAGAAATTGAATCTCGATCGGTCGTTGCGTTCCGATAGCTTGGAACTCACATTCCATTAGCTTGACTTCTCCTCATCCTGATGCGAAATGGTTGCGCTGACTGCATCCACAAAATCCGTCACAGCTTGTACCAATGGTTTCGGTAGATGATTGCGGAACCATTGATACACATACAGCAAAGTCAAACCATTCACTTTCTTTTGCGTAAACAACTCTTCCTGCAAATCATTCAGGTGTTCCAGAGCGCGATGTCTCACCTCTTTCGGAGCTTCTGCACTCACTTGAGCGCGTAGCTGATTAAAGTTCTGTTGCAATGAACTGAGATCCGATTGGCTTGTCGTCATTTCCGCTATTGAGGAAATGTAAGCCCCTTTCTCATCCATGCTCGTAATCGGCACACTCGTGATTGGAATGACTTTCAGGTGTTCCTCGTATTGTTGCTCACGCCGAATCTGATCAAGTAAACGCTTGACCTGGGTGTGATCTGGCTTGATCGCATACGCTTCTTCAAGCTGTGCGATCGCGTCATCATTTTCACCTAAATTGTGCAGTTCCTCACCATAGTCATATAAGGTTTCGACATAGTTATCTCGCACTCGCACCGCATCGACAAGATAAGCACGCTTATAGTATTTCAAAGCCTGAGTAAACTGTCGCATCTCAGCTAAGCTATCCGCCAGTTCAAATAATGCCTCGAAATGATTTGGATTGAGTCTAAGCGCTTCATTCAACAGGCTCACAGTCTTTGGTGTTGTCCCTCGAAGCCGAGCCGCTTTTGCGTTCTCATATAATCGCTGTGCTTCAACATTTAGATCTTCAAGTTCGCGAAGTTCACGGCGGATCGGATGGCGTTGCACTAACCAACGGCGAACCAGCTCGATCGACACTCGATAAGTTGATACTGTCGGCGGCATTGAAGCCCGACGTTCTCCAGGTCGGAGTCCAGAGCGGTTTCCGGTTGCCCTAAGAAATCGCCAATCGACTAAATTCAGCAAGCCGTCGCGAATCGACTCAGTGAGTTCAACTCCGCAATCGCGCAATAGTTCTAACGGTTCAACCTCGCTAAAATCTAAGCTACAAATCTCAGGGTGTTCGAGTTGACGAGCACGCGGAACTTCTGCCGCCGCAGAAAATACCACTCGTTCCGGTAATGGAATTCCCTCCCAAAACCAGCCTAAACCGCCTTCACCGAGTTCGATCGCGCGTTCCACACTCGCTCTCACATCCGCTCGCGTAATTCGCCAGCGATCCTCCGCCCGCGCATTCGTAAACAGCGCAAAACAGATGACTTGAGTAAAGTAAGGATGTCCTGCGGATAGCTCTAAGATGGCATCGATCGCATCTAAGTCATACTCCAAAATTCCTTTTGCAGGAATTGTGATCAGTTGTTCGGCGCTGCGTCGATCGAGCAATCCCACTTCCTGATTTGGGGCTTCTCGAAATAGACTCAGCATCATGGGCAAATCATCTAGCTGCCGTCCCACAACCGGAATCAGATAAAGATGCGGAAACTCATACACCCCTTCCTGTAGAAAGTGAAACAAATGCCCCGCAGCGTCATCGACTTCCAGATTGTAAAGTGCGTCAAACTCATCCAACAGCAGCACGATATTTTCAACCGCTAGCGCTTTTCGCAAATCTGGAATAAACTCTCGTATGAACAAGCGCGGATCGCGCTGAAATGCCTTAACAGAGGGAATCGTGATCTGAGTTTTGAGCCAATCAAACTGTTGCACCGCTTCTCGCGCAAACTGATGTAGCACTTCCCCAATCGGTTTGCGGCTATCCCCTTCTAAAGACAAGGGCACAAATGCAAACTCCTGGAGGTCTATCGATCGGGGAATTTGCGCCAAAACCGACGACTTTCCGATCCGCCGCTGACCATGCAGCAGGATGACTTGCGCTCCTTGAAGTAAATTGTCTGCAATGAATTCAAATAAGCGATCGCGTCCGAAAAAGCGGTCAGGCTCGGTAATCGGACGACCAATAATATATGGATTTCTTCGTTGCTCGATCAAGTAACTCATATAAGCAAGTAGCTGAACCCGCTCTCATTATCCCTGGATGAATCCGATGGATAGGGCAGAAGTGATTTTGCCCAACCACGCCAAAATCGATGGTACTTCTTCTTTGTGTTGCCACAGCCAGCGAATCGCGTTTGTCACCGTTTCTGCTTGCCGACGGCTCATGAGATTTAGGAATGTACGTTGTCGGGCTTGCAGTGCTTCCTCATCGCTGTTTTCAACTTCCTTGATCACCCACCATTCCATCAGCGAGGACGCAAAGCGATACTGCTTTTTACCCTCTTGCATCTGGTAGACTACAATCCCTCGTTCTTCAAGATCCCTTAATTCTCTCTCCTTTTGGCTGAAAATAACATCCGTATCGCCTAGGTCATAACGTTTCCTCAGTAACCGTCCTTTGAGATGAGTGAGGGCAAGCAGCATCAGTAGGGTTTGTTCGGTTTCGTTGGAGAAGTTCCAATTATCCTCAAAATAATGTTCGGTAGCGCGTTGAAATTCCGCAGCAAAGGCATCGGGATCAGGGAGTCGATTGGCGCGAAATTCCCGAAACAAAAGATATCCTGCCACTTGCAGCATTGCCGGACTGCCATCCGCGATGTCTCGAATTCCATCTTTGATCGCAGGAGTGAGAGGCAACCCGCCTAAAAGCGCAGCGGCATCGGTTTCACTAAAGGGTTTGAGCGGCTGAAAGAGGTAGTGGTTGTACCAGGGGGATTCGTTGGGTTTGAGCTTGATCCCGGCTTCGTTGAGGCGACGGAGTGAGGTGACAATACTGGCAAGGTATTGGCTTTCTTTTGAGTGAGAGGCGAGATTACGGCAATCGCTCAGAAAGTCAGCGGCATCTTGTTCGGTGTAACTCGAATTCGGCTGAAGGGCGACGTCGTAATCATCGATTAGCATCAGCAAGAATTTCTCTTTTTTGCCTAGAAGTCGGAGAATCGATCGCAGAGCGTCTTTATTGGCATTTCGTCGATCGACATATTTTTCGACTTCTTTCTGAATTTCCGGTTCATCAGCGAGCGCATCTTTTAGCATCAGGAACACTTCATGCCAGAAATTTTCCGCAGTAAACGGCGTGACACCCAGACAACTTAATAGCACGATCACCGCTTTGGTTGGATCGTGTCCGCGAAATATCCAAGTTTGCGGAGCCGCGATCATTTCCAAAAATGAAGTCTTTCCGATCCCAGAACCGCCCCAGATCGCGAGATGTCCCCGACTGAGAATTTGATCGAATGCAGTTTCGATCTCGTTGCCGCGCCCGATGAAGAGCAGCGGCGAAACAGGTTTTCCAGGAACGTAAGGATTTCGCAAAAAAGGAGATTCGGTCATGGCAACACTCTTTCAGCGATCGTACAGTTCGATCCTAGCGACGATCGCTCAAACTGTGCTAAACCTTTCCGTTACCAACTTCAACGAGTTGTTTATTGATCGCTTTCAATCCTGCTAAATCCAGAATTTCTGGGATCAAATCTTCGCGCTTCACTGCCATCATATGAACGCCTTGACATAGAGCTTTTGCGAGTTTGACTTGTTCCGCCGCGATCAGCATTCCTTCTCTGAGCGGATCGGCGGCTCTTTCTAATCGATCAATAATATGCTCCGGAATATTCACACCCGGAACGGCTCGATTAATAAATCTGGCATTCTTTGCGGATTTCAGTAAGAAAATTCCTGCTAATACGGGCTTACCGCAATCGGCAGCAATTTGATTCATGAATTTGTCTAAGCGATCGAAATCAGTAATTAACTGACTTTGAAAAAATTGTGCACCTGCGGTAATTTTGCGCTCAAACCGCCGCTGCAATCCCGACCAGCTTGCACACTGGGGATCAACTGCTGCACCGACAAATAAATCCGTTTCTCCGTCCGTTAGTGCTTTATCATTCCAATCATTGCCGCCGTTGAGTTTGCCGATCATCTGCAACAGTCGGACGGATTCGAGTTCAAACACGGCTCGCGCTTCAGGGTGATCGCCTGCTTTCACCGGATCGCCTGTGAGCGCTAATACGTTACGAATTCCCAACGCATGAGCACCGAGTAAATCCGCTTGTAGCCCGATCGCATTACGATCGCGACAGGCAACTTGATAAATTGGCTCAATCCCTTGTTGTAACAAGAGTGCCGCTGAGACAAGCGACGACATCCGCATTACCGCACGACTGCCATCGGTAATATTCACGCCATGAACTCGCCCTTTGAGCAACTGCGCCATCGCTATCATATGAGTCGCGTCCGTGCCTTTGGGTGGGGCGACTTCAGCGGTAATAAGAAATTCGCCTTTGCGGGCGGCAGTGCGAAGGGCGGACAGCGGGGTGTGACCGAGCGAGGTCGAGAATTGCGGATAGGTCATGTGCGATCGTGGATTGCAACTTCTTGATTTAGCGTATCGGGGAACGTTGAGAATTTTGAAGTCACTTGCGAAAACCTTTACAAAAAAACCGGGATTTCGGCGCAAGCAAGAAGAAATTCGTAAAGTTACGGTTGATCTGCTAGCTCGGTAGGGTGTAGCCCATTGCCTTTTTCGCTTTGTTCAATGTCTGATTGGCGACTTCGGACGCTTTTTCTCTTCCCGATCGTAGAACGGATTCGAGATAGCCTTGATCGGCTCGAATCGAGTGGTATTTCTCTTGAATCGGTTTAAGGGCTGCGATCGTCGTTTCGGTAAACAACGGTTTGAACTGTCCCCAACCCATGTCTTGACATTCGGCAGCGACTTCATCTTTTGTTTTACCGGATAAAAGCATATATAGCGTCAGTAAATTGCTACATTCTGGACGCGCAGGATCACCAAACGTTAAGCCACGAATCGGATCAGTTTTACAGCGCTTGATTTTGTTTTGAATCACATCCGGCGGATCGAGCAGATTAATCCGGCTCAGTTCGGACGGGTCGGATTTCGACATTTTTTTCGTACCGTCGGTCAAGCTCATCACACGCGCACCATCGGCTCGGATTAATGCATCCGGGCGTTTGAGAACCGGAGCTTCAGGAGTCGCGAATTTGAAATTAAAGCGATCGACCAAATCCCGCGTCAGTTCCAAGTGCTGCTTTTGATCTTCACCGACTGGAACTTTATCGGGTTCATACAGCAGAATATCCGATGCCATCAGAACCGGATAAGTCAGCAAACCTGTACCGACATCCTGACCTTGTTTGATCCGTTTTTCTTTGAACTGGATCATATCTTCGAGCCAGTTCAACGGCGTAATACAACTCAGCAACCAAGCAAATTCTGCATGAGCGGGCACATGAGATTGAACAAAAATGGTGGTGTGTTCTAAATCGAGTCCACAAGCGAGATAAAGCGCGGCAACTTCGTATGTGTTTTCTGCCAAAGTGGTGCGATCGTGCGGTACGGTAATCGCGTGAAGATCGGCAAGAAAGAAATAGTTATCGTACTGGTTTTGTCCTTCAACCCAGTTACGAATTGCTCCTAGATAGTTGCCGAGATGAAGATTTCCGGTGGTTTGAACGCCAGAAAGAACCCGCTGCTTAGTCATACCGTTTCTCGAATCGCCTGTGTTTTTCCCTTTTGCCCATGATAGATGAGGAGGCGACTATCTCGCGCTGCTGATTTGTTTAAAGAACTTCTGCACCGGGCAGCAAAATCCGGGAAGTAAAGGTGAAGTAATCTGGTCTTGAATTTTGTAAGTTGCGGTTCGCTTAAGAACAGCATTTTCGCGGCGATAGACTTCGACTTGTTGCAGTTCGCGGCTGACGATCCAATATTCTTCAACGCCTTGGGAAGAGTAAAGTTTTAGTTTAGCTTCTCGATCGCGTCTTTCATTCGTTACACCCGGAGACAAAACCTCGATGATCAATTCGGGTGCACCTGTGAAATGTCCAGCTTCATCGGTGAAAAGCTCCATGCGTTCAACACTGATCCAAATAACATCTGGGATTACGCTATCCGCCTCGCTGAAGATTATGCCTGGAGTTGGGAAAGCCTCGCCTAACTGAGTCTCGTTTGACCAGTCTCGTAATTCTGAAGCGATGTTAAGAATCACAGATTGATGTCGCATATGCGGCGCTCTCGTCACAAATAACTCTCCGTCAATGATTTCATAGCGTTTCCATTCGTCGTTGGAGAGGAGTTCAAGATCGGCGGTTGTCCAGCGGACTCGCTCAGGCAGAGTTTGACTCATCGGAATTCTCCACACCTTTGTTCTTTTTATTTTCGCGCACTTCCTAACGAAAAAGCAGTTTGAATTATTCCAAAATAAAACGCTTGAGTTTCTCAGTGAGAGATTGAAAAAAACTGTTTGCAGTCAATCAGGCGTAAGCGTTCCTTCTGCGGCTTCTAGAAGATTGGCAGAAATAGAAGAAACATTTTCTCTGCTCAAACTCAAGACTTGACTCTTGGAGCTATTCAATAAAATTAATGACTTGAACTTTTGCATCGGGTAATTGTCGGTATTGTGCTGCTTTTGCTTCGATTTCTTGGAGTTGACCAAGGGCGAGTCCGCAGGGTCTACCATACTTTGCATTCACACGATCGCTTGCGATGTTCAACGCAATCCGCGATCGCTGCACAAAGTCTTCTAGCTCATACTCTGTGTTCGGGCTGAAGTATTCTTTGACGATCAGAGAGGGTGAATAGCACGAATCTTGTGTGCCATCAGACCAACGAATTTGAAAACGGATTTCAGGCATACAGTAGATTTTGGTAATGGTAAATATGTTGTTTAGCCGAAGCTTCCCAAGTGTACTGAGATAGAATCTGCTGACTTTGCTTACAGAGCGAGTCAGCAGATTGAAACACGGAACACATTGCCTGAGCGATCGCATCTACCGAGTAGGGATCAACTAAGAGCGCTTGTCGATCGTTCAAAAACTCAGTAAATGGCGGTTCATTGGCAGTAATCACAGGAAGCCCCGAAGCGATCGCTTCGAGAATCACTAAACCCCAACCTTCTTTAACCGAGGGAAACACAAAAGCATCTGCACTGCGATAAAGAACAGGAATATCCTCATCGGAAAGCACTCCTGGCAAAATCAGCGCATTGCTTAATTCTAAGGCATTAGCAAGCGTAAAAAACTGATCACGATATGATTGGTAATCGAACACCGATGCGCCACCTGCAATGAGCAATCTAGCATCTGGAAATTTAGCACGAACTTGCTTGAACGCTTGCAGGAGTCGGATTGAATTCTTGCGGGGTTCGATACCGCCGATCGTCAAGTAGATCGGAGAACCACTGAATGATAAAGCTGATCCACTGGGCGAGAATCGGTTTAAATTCACTCCGTTGATCACACGTGGGGCGTGGATCTGATAATGTTGTTGAAGCTCAGATTGAACGCGATCGCTCACACACAAACATAGAGAAGCTTCACGAATCGATCGATCTTGGCATTGCTGTAAATAGATGCTGCTGTAGTCTTCGATGTGGTGAACAGTTCGGACAAAATGCGGAATTTTCCCTTGTTTGAGCAATGTGAGTAGCGCATTTGCAGCAATACAATCTTGAGCATGATAACAATCATAAGGTTGCTGCAATTGTTCAAAGTAGCTCACAAACTCTTGAATGCGTTGCTGAATTAATTGATCAATTTCTGTAGAAGCGGGCTTTGCCACAATCAACTGAGCTTTACAAGACAGTGGGTAATCAAATCCTTTTCCGTCTTTATCTAACGCAAACACAGTAACAAAATGCCCTAACTGATGAAGCGCTTCTGCAAGTTCCAGAGTGTGAATCACACTTCCTCGTGGTTTTGTAGAATAAGTTAGGAGTGCAATTCTCATATCAAAGCTCCTGGCTTCGAGAAGCCTGTAAGCTTTTGTTTAAACAGATCCCAAAAGTCGATCGATTCTCCACTCGATCGCAATACAAGCTTTGATCCTGCTTCAATCGTTCCAATAATCTCGCAGATCAGATCTTGCTGCTGAAAATGCGCCTGAACTATCACTGCATCATTTGGGCGAACACTCAGTAAAAAGCCATAACTCGGAAAGCTAACTAACCAACGATCGAGCGATAATCCATCTGGACAAGGAACGCGATCGAGGTTTAGAACTGCACCACAATTCGAGGTTTCTAGCAGCATCAACAATGTTCCAACAATGCCACCATTGCTAATATCTTTACCTGCACTGCACAATCCTGCTTCTGCAAGTTTCGGTAAGATCGATAAGTTCGATCGTAATTGAACTGGATTAGCTTTAGTTGCAGCATTCCAAAAGGGATACTTTGGATGTGGCTCTCCTCGAAAATCAGTTGCAACTAACAATAAATCTCCAGGTTGAGCATCAAAGCTTGTAATCAATTGTTTAGCTCGTCCTAAAATTGCTACCGACAGAGCAGTATAGGAACTTTGGCAGTTTGTATGACCTCCAACGATCGGAACTTGGTATGTTTCTGATGCAGCTTTCATTCCCTCCCAAAGTAAATGAACAGACTGATCTGACTTGCTCCAAACCGTATCGACAACTGCGATCGGGCTTCCTCCCATCGCATAGATATCACTCACATTCACCATAATCGCTGACCACCCTGCAAACCAAGGCTCCTCTTCCACAAACCTCGGTAGCATTCCCTCTGCTGCAAACAATAGATAACCGTCTCGATCGGGAATTGCGGCACAGTCATCACCCAATCGCACATTTGCATCGATCCAATGGGGTTTCAACGCCTGAGAAGCAGTTTGAATGTCCTGTTTTTGGAGCAGATTGAGCGATCGTTGAAGTTGTGCCGCAAGTTCCGATAACATCAGGATGCCTCTTTAGCTTGTGATATCGGGCGCGGCTCCATTCCGGGTGGATAGAAGTCGAGATCAGCTTCCATCAGGTGATGCGGTCGATCGCAGATAATCAATTCTTCTTGTGATTGCCAGTGGAGCCGCTGAAAGAATCGCACATTTTGAAGCTGTACAGTTGCAAAGAATCGATCGCAGCCCCAAGTATTTGCCGTAGTGACCGCTTTGTAGATTAATCCTTTTCCAATCTGCCAACCTTTACGATAGTCGGGATGAGTCCCTAATCGACCGCCATACCAGATGCCTGGTTCGATTTCGTAGATTCGTACTACACCGACAATTTGAGAACTTTGTAACGCAATGATCGGATAAGCAATGTTATCGAGATCATCAACATCATTTTGAAAGAGTTGTTGTTCTTCGGTAAAAATTGATCGACGTAACTCAAAGTAAGCTTCAATTTCAGCAGGAGATTTTGCAAGTTTGAACTGATAGGACATACACGATGATTCAGATACTATGACTCAAAGTTTGACAATGCTGAACACGCTCCACATTTTGCACAACCCGCTTTGATCTCTGTCGAAGATAAACTCGATCGCTTTAACATCGCACCAACTTGCTCATACAAAGCAAACATAAATTCACTGTTTGGCGCAGGATACCCTTCTAGCCGAGTTCCCGTAATCGGTACAAATGGCACAACAAATGGGTAGACTCCTAAATTAATTAAGCGATCGCACATTTCCACGAGCGTTTCTAAACTGTCCCCTAGCCCAGCAAGTAGATATGTACTCACTTGACCCCAACCAAACACATTCACTGCTGCCTCAAATGCTTTGTAGTAATAGTCCAATGACACAGAAGCTTTACCTGGCATAATCTGCGATCGCACAATCGGATCAGCCGCTTCTAGGTGCATTCCTAAACTATCCACACCTGCAATCTTCATACGATCGAACCAGATAAAATCATCCGGTGGCTCACACTGCGCCTGAATCGGTAAATTCACACTCGCTTTAATCGCTGCGGCACATTCAGTCAGATAAGCTGCACCTCGATCACTCGTATTCGGTGTTCCTGTAGTCATGACCATATGCTTCACGTCATCCAATCGCACCGCAGCTTCAGCAACTTCTGCAAGTTGAGCAGGGGTCTTGCGGGCGATCGTTTTTCCAGCAGAAAGGGATTGTCCGATCGCACAAAATTGGCAAGCCGTTTCAGGATCGTTGTACCGCATACAGGTCTGTAGAACTGTAGTCGCAAGAACATCGCGACTATGCAGCAACGCAATTTTCCAATAAGGAACACCCTCTACTGTTGTGAGATTGTAAAAATTGGGTTGCTGCGGAAAGCTAATCGGTGTGACTGGCTCTCCGTGTAGTTCTAAAACTTGTGCGGTCTGATCGATTCCGTAAGGCGAACTTGCTGCGGATGTGTTGAAGATTGGAACCATAATTGTTGTTCCATCAATGGTAATTGCTTTGTGATCTGACGGTCCTGCACCTCCTTTCCGTCCAGTCGCGCCAATGTTTGGATCAACCAGTTTTAACCCGTGTGATTGTAGATCCGTAATTAGCTGTTGTTTGTTCATTGAAATTAAGGGTCAGAGATGAGCATGGAGAGTTGTTCAGACGAGCGCGCGTCTAACTCCTCTTTCAAAACAGTTTGAGCCTCAAAATTTGCTTGCAACTGAAGCAGATCGGGACGGGAATAATGCCCCACTGCATCCATCATGCGTTTGCGCTTGGTGATCAAAGCAAAATCGAGATCTGCGATCGCTATTCCCTCGCCTTCGGTGATCGCTGAACAAAGATGATTACCTTCAGGACTAATAATGGCAGTATTACAACCGCCACTCAGCACTTTTTGAAGCTTCTCATCGCTTGTAATTTGGCTTACTTGTTCTGGAGAAAGCCAGCCCGTTGCATTCACCACAAAACATCCCGCTTCTAGAGCATGATGGCGAATCGTGACTTCAATTTGATCTGTAAAGATTTGACCCACCATCGAGCCTGGAAACTGCGAACAGTGAATCTGCTCGTGTTGTGCAATCAAAGCAAATCGAGCGAGGGGATTGTAATGTTCCCAACATGCTAAAGCCCCCAGCTTTCCAACCGATGTATCGATCGCTCTTAGTCCCGCTCCATCTCCCTGTCCCCAAACCATTCGCTCATGGTAGGTCGGAGTAATTTTACGGCGTTTTAACAGCAATGTACCATCAGCATCATAGATAAGCTGGGTGTTATAGAGCGAGCCGTTATCCCGCTCATTCACACCGACAACGACTACAACACCATAAGAACGAGCAGCGCGGCTAATTGCATCCGTTACAGGACTTGGAACCGTTACGGCTTCTTCGTACAGGCGCAGATGTTCCTTACCCATTAATACGGGCGGCTGTACAAAGGAGAAGTAAGGATAGTACGGAATGAATGTTTCTGGAAATACAATCAACTGTGCGCTTTCTTTTGCAGCAGATGCGATCGCATTTAGAACTTTCTCAGTGGTTCCGTCTCGACTAAACAACACTGGGCTAAGTTGTACCGCCGCTGCTCGAATGATGTTGGCATCTGTCATTGTCTTCTTAATAATGTCCCCTTTATAATGTCCAGGTATCGAGAATAAACGCGCCATCTTTGCGGTGCATCAATACGAGATCCAAGACATCTAGCGGATTGATCGGTCGAATTCCAGGAGTGAGTGAAGGTTCACCGTGTCCATAAAGCGCTTGAAGGGCAAACCGACAAGCATAAACTTTTCCACCTTCAGCCATAAATTTGCTGAGTTGGTCGTTGAAGTTTTGATGCCCCGGAAAAGCAGAATCGCCAAGCTTCGGAAAACCGCGCTGAACACCGAGCGTGACACCAGGACCATAAAGCAAAATTGAGGTTTCAAAGCCTTTACGCAACAGGCGAGTCGCTTGTAAAAGGTTAACAAACCCGATCGAGCCTTCAAAAGCAACCGTATGAAATGTAACTAAAGCCTTTTCACCTGGCTCGGCTTTGACATCTGGAAAAACTTTCTCTTCGTAGTCTACAAAGAAGTCGCCAGTTTGATGGGCGGGAGCAGTAATCTCAGGCATGATGCGCTCTTTCCATAAGTTTGCTGCCAGATTAGTCGGGATTCGCGCCAATCTTTTGTAGTGCTTGATACAAAATTTTCAATTCTACCAATAGTGCTAGGAACTGAGATCGATTCTCAAAATTCGCTGAGCGAATGATAGAGAAACCTATCGATTTCGATAGTCACGATCCAAGCAGAAATTCATTGACAACACTCCAAGCACTGTCTTGGGAAACTTTTTTTCTAGCTGCAATATAGTCTGCGAGATAGTAAGCATCTCTCGCAATTCCCGAAAATCGCCCTGACCCCCAAGTGTAGAGCCAGGGTAACCCGAGAAAGTAAAATCCCCAAACTTGAGTTACACCGCGCTCGTGTCCTGGGTAGCCTTTTCCATCAAACACCGGAACCTCGATCCAGCGAAAATCAGATTGATAGCCCGTACACCAGACGATCGCACCAATGTTTTGGTAATCGAGTGATCGCACTTCCTCTCCAGGTTGCCAAACTGGGTGATAAGCAGGTTCGAGTGGAGCTTCGATTTGATGCTTTTCGATAAAGGTATCGATCGTTTTCTTAATGCTTTCTGCAACGGCATCTGCGTGATCTAAGTTTTGCTTGAGATTGTTCTCAAACTCGATCGTGGTTCCCGAAACCGTTTTCAATCGACCGTAAAGGTGCATTCCTTCTAGTGCAAACGAGCGTAAATCGATTTCTCGCCCACCATCGCGACCTGTAACGTAGTGATTCGCTTTGTTCCTGACGGTTTCCTTTTGGGGATGATCGTCGATCGATAAATCGTAATAGCCCATTTGATCGAGCCAATCCACGACATCTTTGCCGCGATACATTCGGGGCGATCGAGGTGCGCTTCCGACTGACAGGTGTACAGTTTTGCCTGCTAAATAGAGATCTTCTGCAATTTGACAACCGGATTGTCCAGTGCCAACCACTAACACAGTATTCGGTAGAGACTGAGGATTCTTGTATTCAGAAGCGTGTAGCTGTTGGATGGTGTTAGGGAATCGCTCCGATATCCTTGGAATTTTGGGTAAGTGATAGCTTCCGGCAGCGATGACAACCTGATCAGCAGTGTAGTTTCCGATCGACGTTATGAGTTCAAAGCGATCGTCATTGTTTTTCCGAACATTCACAACTTCTACCCCTTCACGAATGGGCGGCTCAAACGATGCTGCATAGCTTTTGATGTAATCAACGATCGCATCTTTTTGCATAAAGCCGCGCGGATCAGTGCCTTTGTAGGGATAGCCCGGAAGTTGACATTGCCAGTTTGGAGTGACCAGACAAAAGGTATCCCACCGTTTGGTGCGCCAGGTGTGAGCGATCGTATTTTTCTCAAAGATGATGTGTTCGATTCCTTTTTCTTTGAGACAGTAGCTCATTGATAAGCCTGATTGACCGCCGCCCACAATGATGACTGGATAGTGAGTTTTCATAAGAAATCTGGTAGTGCTAAATGTAGCGTAGAGGGGAATTGTTGTGAGTTTTTGTAGTGTGCAATACCGAGAATATGAGTCTATTGATAGTGATAGGGCGTGTATAAAACGCTTCGTTCCGTTCAAACATCCTCTCAAATCCAACCTTGTACGATCGCTTGATAAATCGCTTGATATCGCGTTCGAGCCTTGAGTTTACTTAACACATTATTCAGATGAAACTTTACTGTGCTTTCGCTAATGATCAATTGATCAGCAATATCTCGATCGCGAAATCCCTGTGTCAAGAGCGTCAAGATCTCCGTCTCACGTTCAGACAGCAAAGAGGATGAAGCAGTCTGAGCAATCGACGCTTTGAGCAAAATTTGGATGGCGCTCTCATCAGGACTGAGTTGAATCTCAAACGCATTTGGAAAAATACGATCGCACATATACTTTAACTCACGAATCGAATCAGAATCTTGAGTCACCGGAACGATCGCATCTAGAGCAACAAAATCCTCACTGTAAACCAGTCGTCCATAACTACAGTTCGCCTCATTCAAAATCTCAGCAACTTTCAAAAAACCATACACCACTGAGGGCGCAAGTTGTTTTTCAGTTCCAACTAAGGTAAATCGCGCATGACTTAATATACTCACAAGCTGATCAGACAGCATTAATTCGCTAAATCTTGGCTGTTGGCATGAAGATTGTTTTTGCTGATACTTGAGTGCCGTATCTAATGAAATTGTGGCAATTGTACATAGAATTTGCAACACTTCGAGAAAAGCAGGTTCTAAACGGTGACAGCTAAACATCACCAACACCCCTAAAACTCGATCGTTGGCAATCAGTGGATAGCCCGCAAATCCACAAATCTGATTTTCGATCGCCCATTCTCGATCGCCCACCCACGATTCAGCGGGTAAATTATTACTCAAGAACGACACCCGATTTAAGGCAATCTTGCCGACTTTATAAGCACCGAGCGGCACTCGTCCAAACTTGCCATCGGTGCGCGTCGATAATCCTGAAGAAGCCACCAATTTCAACGCCGTCTGATCGGGTTCTAATAGCCACAATCGCGCCATCGCACCCGAAAACTTCTCTACCAGCCCAGACGTGACCGATCGCGCAATTTCTTCCGGCACAAGACACCCCGAAAAGCGCTGCGCGATTTCATTGACCCGTTGGAGATCAAACAAAATTCGAGTCGGATCGGCGTTGAATGACTCAGCCATCAGAACCTCGATCGCAGTAAACCGCTTCCTCAACCCTACCGCGATTCGTGCAACAAAGATGACGTTTTAAGAACGATTTTGACAAGCATTAACAATTCTCTATCTGACTCACTGAGACGCTTTCTAATTCACGCGCTAGTGTTGAAGAACAGATATCGGAGACTTTGCGACAATGGCAACAAAACAGCAATTTAACAGTTTTGAAGAGTTACTTTCTGGCTCAAAAACGCCGATCTTAGTAGACTTTTATGCGACTTGGTGCGGTCCTTGCCAAATGATGTCAGGTTTTCTCGATATGGCAAGCGAAAGCCTGAGAGACAAAATGAAGATTGTGAAAATCGATGTAGACAAATATCCTGAAATTGCCAGTCAGTACGGAATTACGGCATTACCGACACTGGTTTTGTTCAAAGAATCCAAACCCGTCGATAAGATTGAAGGCGTAATTCGACCTCAGCAACTCGTCGATCGAGTCCAACCCTTTCTATAAATTAGAATCTCAGTTCGTACTCAAACACACCTTGATTGTTACCCGATAGGTCAGTGGAACCACGGAATAGAAAGCTATCGTTAAACCGATAGCGTACACCAAACTGAGTGGGTTGATCCGCCGTTAGCACTCGCAACACTGATGCAGAAAGGTTGCGAGTGATATCCACTCCAACTTCTGCTGCAAGTCCGAGCGTCGATCCGCGCTGTTCACCTCGATCGAGCAAAGTCGGAAACAGTCGAAAATCAGTTAGCCCGATCGCATTACCGATAAAGCCTTGAATATTCGTCAGCAATGCTGATCCTGCCAGGTTTGCAATCCCCAAAGCACTATCGCCGCGCCCCAAGGTGTTGACAAATCCGCCACCGATCAGCGATACAATCTCGGTACGACTGCGGCTCGGACTACTGGTTAGTTCTAAATTCTCGAAAAGTTGGCTTGCGGGACCTGCAACTCTTGCCTGAATTCGCACCGTTCGCAATGATCCTAAATTTGCGACAGAGACGGAATCATCGAGAAATTCTGCGGTTCCAGGAGCAGCAATCCGACTGCGCGTAACCTCTGGAACCGAAGCAACAAGCCGCACATCCAAAACTGGATCAAGCCCGCGATTGCGTTCAAAAACTGCGGTTTGCGGATAGCCTCTGGCTAAAACAAACTGAGTCGTAAATAGATTCACTTGTCCGCTTCTGAGACGAATCGTGCCTTCCGGTCGAAGCGCATCGAGTTCACCGTTTACCGTTAAATCTCCAGTTGCTACGAAATTAATGATCGGAGCACGAACAATTCGCACTCGATCCCCTAGAACTAACTTTAAGTTGTTCAGTCGGACGCTCTGCTGTGCAGTTTGTTGATTTGATCTGCTGCCTGCGGTCGTGTTCGGTGTTGTCGTTCCGGTTGCTTGGTTGTCGGGCAATTGGATTTGTCCGTCTGCGAGTTCGACCTGTCCGCCAATTTCAGGTGCAAGTGCAGTTCCTAAAACGGTGATACTGCCTGTCACGCCACCTTGATATAAGCCTTTGCGATCAATGGCTAAGCGATCGAGCGTAATTTGCAGTGGGTTATTTGGATCGGCATTTTCCGCCACAAGGATCGGCAAGGTTCCTTTCGCAATAATCTGTCCGCGATTGTACTGTCCTTTCAGGCTCTCGACCGAGATGAGACCACGATTAAACAGAATTGTTCCCGTAATTCCAGTGAGCGGGGATTGTAGGGCAGTGGCATCGATCGAGGCATCCGCTAATGTAATCGAGCCTGTTAGTTCTGGACGAAGTAAGGTTCCTGCGACATTCAGTTTGGCAGTTCCTTGCCCGCTCTGCCAAGCGAGTTGAGGTACAAAGACATTGATCACAGACAATCCTTCGTTTTTCACATTGAGATTGAGGCTAATTTGATTGCTATCAGGGCGAACGCTATCGGGTAAAAGCTGGTAAGGAATGCTGCCATCGATCGTAATCGGTTCATTGGTTGAGAGGGTGATGTTGCTGCCGAAATTGAGGCGGGAGCTGGTGTAAGTGAAGTTGCCTGTGGCAGATTTGATCGGTCTTCCATTCAACGAGCCATCTGCAACCTGAATTTGTCCGACGGCTGAAGGATTGGTGCGAGTCCCGCTAATGGTGACGATGGTGTTGAGTTTGCCATCTATGCCGAGGGGGAGCGGGTAAAAGCGTTCGATTTCAGCGATCGATAAGTTCTGTACTTGTAATTGTCCGAATTGAGTTTCGCCGCCAAACTGTCCAGTTAAGTCAATCTCAGCATCACCGGATTTAATTCGCAGCGGTTCTAATGTAACGGATCCGTTGTTTAAGCTACCGAGTGCGATCACTTGTTCAGCTTTTAGAACACGATTGTTGACTGGCTGAAGTTTGCCATCGATCAGTTTAATCTGCGATTCGTAAGGACGGTACTCAACATTCTGCGCTCGTAAATCAAAATTCGCCTGAACTCCCTTAGAAAGGGAGGCATTAACGGTAATCTCACCACCGAAGCTACCTCGAAGATCAGCAGTCTGAGGAACACGATTGTTTGCGATCGCTTGATTGTTTTGTCGAAGCAATGCGTTAATTTCAGAAAAGCGCCGCAGTTGATCAATCAAAGGAGCTTCTGGATCACCGACTGCGATCGGATCGAGATCGGCTGCACTGTTGTAAATCGGAGGTCGCGCCCCACGGGTAAAGTCTTGAATATCGAAGAACTGTAAGCCACCTAAAACATCCTCGATTCTGCCTTGGGCGATCGCGATTTTGCCGTTAAATTGCGGTTTCGATCGCAAATCAACATTTCCGGTAATGGTGTACTTGCTCTCGCCCTTGGTGAGAACGGTGTCACTAAATTCAAAGACATTGTTTCGATTGACGAAAGCTGTGGTCGCAACATCAGTTTGGAATGAGCCAACACGAAGGTTTTGCACCGTCGCATTGCCATCAATCACGCGCAATTTATCGAGATCAATGTTCAAGTTTCCAGCGAGTGTTCCACCAATCCCACCGTATTGAGCGACATTCACACCGGGAAGCACAAAACCATCGATCGGGAACTGCTTCACCGCAACCTGGAAAATATTGCCTCTAGTTTGTCCAACTAGGGATGCTTCACCGCGTTGAACAATCAGCGATCGAGGTCTAAAGTTGGGATTGAGATCCAACGCAATCCGATCCTGAACCCCTGCCACTTTCAAATCAAAGCCTTGAGCCGGGAGTAAATTTAGAGTGCCATTCAGAATAGGATCAAAGGTAATGCCATTCAGCGATAGTCCTCGAACTGAAACATTGCTCACGACTTTTGGACGATCGGGCGTTCCGGTAATGCGTCCGATTAAATCCACTTCGCCTGAAAGCTGAGTCACTGGCGGACGCGGAATCGGTAAATTCGTGAGAGCATATCCGGTTGCTTGAATCGCTAAATCCAATCCTGTAATTTGCGGCGTTCCGCTCAAGCTCGTCAGGATCGCACCATTCGCCCGAAATCCTTGAGCGGTTGCCTGGGGAATGTTGAGCTTCCGACCATCCCAATTAATCTGAGCGGTCAACGGCTGATCGATCAGTGAAATTCCTTGAGACAATCTCACCTGTCCATCTGCCCGAATCGCTTCCGGACGGAGTGCATTCAACGCGCCTGAAAGCCTGACATTGCCGCTCAGATCGCCGCGCAGTTGGGGAGAAAATTGTTTTAATCCAATTCCAGCAATTTGTGTTACTGCTTCCCAGCGTCCTGCGATCGCATTGAAGTCAGCGTTCACAGAACCATTTGCGGTTGTAAGTCTCGCTTGTCCTCTCGCCTGTGTATTTTCCAGTTGTGGCGAACTTAATGATCCTGCTAACTGAGCATTCCCATTAATCAGTCCTTGAACTTGTGGAGAAAATCGACTCGCTTGCACATTAGAAGCTTGAACAGTTCCCTGCCAACGCCCATTAAGCGTTCGTCCTTCAGCCGCAACGGTTCCGCCTGCTACCTGAAACACAGCATTTCTTAAAACTGCATTTCCACCCGACACCACGACCTCACCTGTGCCCGGATACGTCGCTTCTGGCGCTTGGAACTGCGCGATCGTTTTCACTTGATCTAATCGTCCAACCACTTGTCCACGCGCATCAACGCGCCCGACGGTGATCGGTAAAGTTCCACTGTTGTAAAGTGATGCGATCGCATCTCCCGGAAGATTTTGCGCTTGATAGTTAATCGCGATCGACTGTGGCGCGTTTAAGTCCAGATTTCCAGATGCAACCACTTGCCCGCCCACTTCAGGAGTAGCGCGAATGTTCGAGAGCGCTAAGTTGAGGGTTTTGGTATCGAGGCGAAAATCACTGCTGGCTTGAGCGAGATTAATTCGATCGACGCGCACTGTTTTGGTGTTACGAACGCTGCCGCTTACGATCGGGCGTTGTGTTGCACCCGTTACTTTAATGTTTGCAGTTGCTTCTCCAGTCACTTGAAACGGAGGCTTCACTTTGAACGTATCAAAGAAGTCTTTAACACCGACTGATTTTACGTTTGCAGCGACATTAAAGCCTTTGTCGATATCGATCTTTCCGTTTGCAGTTAGCGGTATCTTTCCAAGTTGCGAAGAGACTTTATCAAGTGTGATTAACGTATCATCAACCTGTAAATTTCCCGATGATTTTGCGAATGACTGAGGTAATTGCGGGATCTGTACGGTGACATCTCTAAAGCTTGCGGTTCCTTTAACGATCGCGCGTTGATTTGGTCTTAATTGAGCGTTAACGTTACCATTGACAAAACCTTGCTTAAGATTGATCGGAAATTTAACTAATCGATCGATTTCTGCAACTCGAAATTCTCTTCCTCGAATGTTGAGATTAGAATTCAAGCCGTTATCAACGATCGTTTCACCTTTAATATCTAATTCGCCTTGTTTCGTTGATTCACCATTGAGATCGTAAGTGATCCGCCGACTGTTATCAAAAAAGTTTGCGGCTCCTGTCACTTGACGTAATGTTACTGGAATCCGTTGCTGTCCAGGTTTTGGAAACGCATCAAGCTCGACATTCGCATCTTTGAATTGAATTCGCTTCAGTTCAGTTTTAATCAATCCCTCTTGTTCTTGGGATTTGATCTGCGTTTTCACCCAGACCCCATTTTTTTCCTGATCCAAATACACATCCGGCTGAAGCAATGTGACATCGAGGTTTAACTTGCGCGTCAGCAACAGTTGAACTAAGTTAAACCCGACTTCAACACCTTCGACTGACGCACGATCGCGATCGTTCGGAGTTGCCGGAATCGAACTTTTGCCAAAGCGCAATCCATTGAGTGAAAAACTCTCGACTTTGCCCAATTTCACCGGGCGATCGAGTAATTGGCTTAAATTTTGCTCTACCAGAGGTGCGAGATCGTTCTGTACAAATCTTGAACCATACCAGATGCCGCCTGCAATCCCCAGCGCACCGAGAAGTGCGATCGGCAGTCCGGCTCGACTGAGTAGCATCAGCCCCAAGTGCCGACGAGTGGGAGGTTCAGGACGATTGTTGGGGTCGGGAGATTGGGTCATCGTCTGGGGTGCAGATAGAAAGCCAATCTATAGTTACCACACTGCTGAAACTCTAGTGCAAAGAATTTGACAGAATTCAACCGTAAAGTCACACAATGATTCGAGGTCTTGCGTGAACTTTCACCGCCGATCAAATTCGGAATATGCAGATCTCAATCAAGGCGGTGATACGTACTATTTCTTTCTCCACGTTCCAAGCTGAGATACGATACCCTATTCATGGAGTAGATTTATGCGATCGTACCTCTTATGACTGTTGATTTTCTGAGCGATCTTAATCCGTCTCAAAGGCAAGCCGTTCAACATTTTTGTGGACCTTTGCTGGTGATCGCTGGTGCAGGTTCAGGAAAAACGCGGGCATTGACGTATCGGATTGCGAACTTAGTGTTAAAGCATCGCGTTGATCCAGAGAATATCTTGGCGGTGACGTTTACCAACAAAGCCGCGCGAGAAATGAAAGATCGGATCGAGCGATTGTTTGCAGAACAGCAGGCATTAAGCGAACATGGCAAGCCGTTAGCATCGCTTCCCGGTCATGTGCAGACGAAACTACGATCGCACGTCTACAAAACTATCACCAAAGATCTCTGGATTGGGACATTTCACGCGCTGTGCTGTCGGATTTTGCGCTTTGATATTGAGAAATTCCAGGACGAAAAAGGGCGGAAATGGACGCGATCGTTTTCGATTTTCGATGAGTCGGATGCTCAGAGCTTGGTGAAAGATATCATTACCAATCAATTGAACATCGACGATAAAAAGTTCGATCCGCGATCGGTTCGCTACGCAATCAGCAATGCAAAGAATAAAGGATTGTCGCCGCGAGATTATGAGAAAGAGCAATCGAACTTCAAAGGAAAAGTGATTGCGAACGTGTATAGCGTATATCAAGATAAACTCGCTGAAAACAACGCTGTCGATTTCGATGATCTGATTTGGATTCCGGTGCAACTATTTCGTCAGAATGAACAGATTCGCGCATACTGGCACAAACGCTTCAGACACATTCTAGTCGATGAATATCAAGACACGAATCGTACACAATACGATCTGATTCAGCTATTAGTGACGAATGGAGAATCAGCGAGTCGATTTAATGATTGGGACTACCGCTCTGTGTTCGTAGTGGGCGATGCTGATCAATCGATTTATTCGTTTCGCATGGCAGATTTCACCATTCTGATGGGCTTCCAACAGGACTTTGGCGATGGATTGCCCGATGATGATACGCGGACAATGGTGAAGTTAGAGGAGAATTATCGATCGACCGAAAACATTCTTCAACTCGCGAATGAGCTAATCGAAAATAACACCGAACGCATCGATAAAATTCTCAAGCCGACTCGCGGACAAGGAGAGCCAAATTTCTGCTATCGCGCTCAAGATGAGATTGATGAAGCAGAATTCGTGGTTCAACAAATGCGGCGATTAGAAGCGATGAACTCCGATCTGCACTGGGGAAAATTTGCGATTCTTTACCGCACAAATGCTCAATCGCGTGCATTTGAAGAAATTTTAGTGCGATGGGGTGTGCCTTACAAGATTGTTGGTGGCTTGCGATTCTACGATCGTAAAGAAATTAAAGATGTTCTCGCTTATCTCCGAGCGATCGCGAATCCCTCTGATACCGTTAGTCTCTTGCGTGTGATTAATACGCCTCGTCGCGGTGTCGGCAAAACCACGATCGAATCACTGCAAAAAGCCTCGATCGAACTCGGTGTTCCGCTTTGGGAAATTCTCAGCGATGAAACCTCGATCAAAACATTAGCAGGACGATCTTCAAGAGGTGTCATTCAATTTGCCCAGATCATTCAAAAATGGCGATCGCAGATTGATTTGATCAGCGCTTCGGAACTGGTTCAAGGCGTTTTAGACGACTCAGGTTACATTGCTGATTTGAAATCTCAAGGCACAGATGAAGCCGAAGATCGCTTACAGAACGTGCAAGAGTTGTACAACGCAGTTTTGCAATTTGAGGAAGAAAACGAAGACGATAAAAGCTTGATCGGCTTCTTAGCAAATGCCTCATTAGCCTCGGATTTGGATGACGTGGAAGAAGAAACGACGAAAGTTTCGCTCATGACCTTACACTCCTCGAAAGGGTTAGAATTTCCGATCGTCTTTCTCGTCGGTCTGGAGCAAGGCTTATTTCCGAGTTATCGATCGCTCGATGATCCTGCCGCGATCGAAGAAGAACGTCGTCTCTGTTATGTTGGCATTACTCGCGCTCAAGAACGCTTATTCCTCTCTCACGCCCGCGAACGTCGGTTATATGGCAACCGCGAACCCGCCAGCCCTTCATTGTTCTTAGGGGAGATGCCGCGCGAATTAATGGACAGCAACACGAAAGCAGCGATTCCTACTAAATTCACATCCAAACCTGCCGCAAAATCCGCTCCTGTACTTCAGAACATCGAAACTGATTGGAGCGTGGGCGATCGCGTCATGCACAGCCAATTCGGAATCGGGGAAATCACCAACATTTTCGGCAGTGGTAGCAAGGCAACTCTTGCAATTCGGTTTGATAACCTCACCGGAATGAAGCGGAAAATTCTGCCGATCGGCGATCGCGCTTTAACTTCGATCGATTAGTCGATACACCGAGATCATAGTTATTCAATCCTCATCTCATATCAGACAATGAAGCGATTTAACCCACTAATCCCGATCTCAATGCTCTGACTGCTGCTTGAGTGCGATCATCCGCACACAGCTTATTCAGAATGTTGCGAACGTGCGTTTTCACCGTTCCAACGGTGATGTAAAGCTTTTCTGCGATCGCGGCGTTGCTGCAACCATCTACGATCAGTTGCAATACTTCTAATTCGCGCTCTGTGAGCGGATATGCTTCAATAATTTGGTTATATTCCGGCTCTATTGCCGTAATCGCAACTTGTTGCTGCGCTTCCATCAGTGCCTCATTTTGGATAGCATTCGATTGGGTTTGACGCAGAACTACACGCGCGATCGCTGGATCAATCCAGGAATGCCCCTCTTGTGTGACGCGCAATGCATCCACCAACTGATCCAAACTGACATCTTTCATGCAGTAGGAGTCTGCACCCGCCGCAAACGCCGCTAGAACTGTATCTTCTTGATCTTGTAGCGTTAAGATTAAAACTCTTGTATTGGGCTGATCTTCCATTGCGGCTTGTGCCTGACGAAAACGGCGAGTCAGTTCAATGCCATCGATATCTGGTAAGCCGATATCGACGATCGCGACATCCGGCTTCAAGCTAGTCAGCATTTTCAATCCATCGGTTCCATTTGCCGCTTCTCCCACGACTTGAAACCCTGGTCTTTGCTGCAACGCTGTTTTCATCCCGACTCTAGTTAAGTCATGATCTTCAATTAGCGTGATCCGAATGTCATTCATACAACAGAACTCCTAACGTAGTTAGAAAATAACAAAATTCATAGAAATATGTCGATGCGCGTATCGTTTGAAGCCGATCTCGAATCGCAAATCCATACAAAGTAGTCGATTTTTTCTGTCTTCAACATAAACCTAAATCCTCTTTCCCGTTGTCCAACCTGTGGTATAAAGTTCAGGTAAGATTTCTAATATTTTTTAGCTTAAAACAGTCAAAGATGAATCATATGCTACTCACTCCAACGCTTGCAGCGATACTAATCTGAAAAATAAATACAACATATGGCAGATCAACCCAACAGCATAGAGCGGCTAGGCATTACATTCAATCATGATTTGTAGCATAGGATTTTCGGGAACTGCTATTAATTCAAAGTCCCGAATTAGAAAAAAGAATCGATCGAATTCCGATAAGTCGAACCCGTCATTCCTGCAAACAGCGAATCGCCTCTAATAGTCCCCGCGCCTTGTTCAGCGTTTCTTGATACTCACTTTCGGGCACAGAATCCGCCACCAGTCCCGCCCCTGCTTGCACTTGAACCCGATGCTTCCCGTCTCCTTGAGCGCGTACTACCATCGTCCGAATCGCGATCGCGCTATTTAGTTGCCCCTCAAAGTCGTAATACCCATACGCACCGGAATAAACTCCGCGCCGACAAGGTTCCAGATCGTGAATAATCTCCATTGCCCGAATCTTCGGCGCACCGCTCACCGTCCCGGCTGGAAATCCCGCCTTGAGCAAATCCCAAGCCGTTTTATTAGGGTCTAACTGTCCTACCACATTACTAACAATGTGCATCACATGAGAATAACGCTCAATCACCATCAATTCATCGACTTTCACCGTTCCATTGATGCAGACGCGCCCTAAATCGTTGCGTCCCAAGTCTACTAACATGACGTGTTCTGCAACTTCTTTTGGATCAGCGAGTAAGTCTTGCTCTAAGGCGAGATCTTCCGTGTGAGTTTTGCCGCGCTTGCGAGTTCCAGCGATCGGACGAACGGTGGCGATTTTCGGCTCAGTTGGATCATTCGATCGCTCTGCTTTCACCAACACTTCTGGACTCGATCCAATAATTTGCCAATCATTGAAGTGAAAATATGCCATGTACGGCGATGGATTGATTAATCTCAGCGATCGATACAACGCGAACGGTTCTCCAGCAAATTCCGAAGACAACTGCTGAGAAATCACAACTTGGAAAATATCGCCCGCTTTGATGTGAGCTTTTGCGGTTTCGACGTTGGCGCAGTATTGTTCTTTGGTGGTGTTACTTGTCCAAGCGATCGGAGAACCACTGTTTGCAGGCGGCTTCCATGAGAGCAATCGGGCTTTCTCAGACAGCGGCGATTTTAGTTTATTCACCAGTTGCGTCACGCGATCGCAAGCTTGCTGATACGCCGCTTCTAAATCGGTATTCGGATCGCGCAAATCGGCATAAGCGATCGCCCAAATTTTGCGCTTTACCTGATCAAAAATCAATACCTGATCGATTTGCATCCACAAACCATCTGGCAAATCGTTTTCGGTCGCTTCGTGGATCGGAACACGCGGTTCAATCCAGTTGATCAGTTCATATCCCCAAAACCCAAACAATCCCCCAATTCCCGGCGGCAATTCTGGCAGTTTCACCGGATGGTACGGGGCGATACACTCAGACAAGGCAGCAAACGGATCGCCTTCAAACACGTTTTGGCTTCCGTCTCGATGCGTTTGTGTCGTGTGATCGCCTCTCGCTTCTAGAATCCACAGCGGATCGCAGCCTAAGAAGCTATATCGCCCGATCGTTTCTCCTCCTTCAACCGACTCCAGCAAAAAACTATACGGCTGCCCATCACAGACGCGATACCAGGCTGAAACAGGCGTATCTAAATCCGCAGCCCATTCTTGATAAACCGGGACGAAATTACCTTGCTTTGCGAGTTCAGCAAACTGAGAAAAATCGGGAGAAATCATAAGAGCTTACGACAACCGTACAGTTAGAATACAAGCTTTCTTTTGCAAATGACTACACGCGCTGAACTTCCTGTCTTTATGCCATGATGAAGAATGAACTGGAGAGATATTGCTGGAAAGCATGACTTGTCGATCGCGCTCGGTTTACGCCGTTACGGAATTGATGTTACTACCACCATGGCAGGTCACGTTGAATTTCTATAAAGCTCAAATAGCGAGAGGAGCCAAACTTTAACCAAGACGGCTAAAATCTAGCTCCTAAAAGCACGATGCCTAGGGCATACGCACACACAACCAACACAATTGAGGCTTAGGCATCGTAAGGTTTACGAGGGCTAAACTTCATCTTGGCAGGTTCGGGGTTTGCTCCGATGTTGCGTGGAACGCTATTAACAGCGACACGACCCGGATTGACCTTCTCAGGGAAGACACCATCATTCGGGTGCAAATACTGAATCTCACCATTGGGGAAAATGCGGTAGATCTTGTAATTGGTGATTTTGAACTTCGTACGAAGTTGTCCACCTAATGCAAGACTGTGCTCCTTGCGGGCTGTATACAGGATATTGTCACCTTGGCGCATGGTTGCAGCGCCACCTAGAGGAAATTCAAAGACTTGCTCTTTGGGGCTACTCCAGGTGATGGCGTATTTCTCTTCTACTAAGGCTTTGGTCAGCAGTCCGCCCGTACTGCCGCCGAACAAAGGTGCTTGTCCAGTAAGAGTTTCTGACATAGGGTCACGCTCTAAACGTTTTTGGCATCGTATCACCGGGCGTTTACAGGTTTAACGATTCCGTAACAGTTGTTAGCATTTCAATCCGGTAAGGCTTGCCCTTTGGTTTCGACCACTAACGGTGTGAAACAAAGTAGGGTTCCAATCAACGGAATGAAGCCGATCAGGAAGAGAATTTCGATCGCGCCTTGCAGCGCGTTGGCTTTCTGTGAAGCAATGTATCCGACAAGAAACGGCCCGATCGCAGTAATGATCCGTCCAGTGTTGTAGCAAAATCCCGCTCCGGTCGCTCGTAATCGGGTTGGAAACAATTCAGGTAGGTAGTACGTAAAACTTCCAAACACTCCAAAGACGGTTAGCCCGATCGCAAAATACAGCCACGACCACAGTTGCACATCAGCAGGCTCTCTAGAACCAAAGGCAAACAGAACAGCGGTCGAAGACAACAAGAAATAAACCGCAAACATCCATTTTCGCCCCAAATATTTCGCAGCGGGAATGGTCAGCAACGTTCCGATTAAACCTCCTGCATTAAAGCTGTAGGTCGTTGAGGTTTTCCACTGCTCGACTAGGATTTGTGCGGCTTTCGGATCGGTGAGATTTTGCGTTTTAGCAGCGACTTGGGCGAGTCCAGCAGCAATCACCGGAATAAACGCATTGCAACTCCACCAGGTCAATAATGCGGTTAGCGCCATGAGAAAGCCGCTGATCGTTGCCGATCGATGTTCAGGCGTAAACAGTTCGCTCACCTTCGGAGCCACACGATTTTCTACTTGTTTCCAGCGTTCCGGTTCTTTCACAAACAATCGCACCACGAACGCGATCGCAGCGGGAATCAAGCCGCACAAAAACACATAGCGCCAAGAAGTCCCCGGACTTCCCGGTAGAATGACTCGCGCAATTTGATCATTCACAAACGTCGCTAAAAACAATCCCATTGGGGCAGAGGTGTAAAGAAGCGCTCCAGCTTCTACACGCGATCGTTCTGGTACAACTTCGGCAACCATCGCGGCTCCGGCTGCCCATTCGCCTCCAATGCCCAAACTGGCAACTATCCGAAATAGCAATAACACCCAGATGTTGGGAGCAAAGGCGCAAAAGAACGTGCCAATTGCATAAATGAGCATCGTGAGAAGGAGCGTTTTCGTGCGTCCGATACGATCGCACACTTGCCCAAAAATAATTCCCCCGATCGCCCATCCGACCAGCAGGACTGATGTTAATAATCCTGTCCAATACAGAGTAGCGGCTTTGGCTTCGGGAGAACCGATCGGCAAATTCAATAATGTTGGTACAGCGTTCGGTGCGACATAGTTAAACAGCAGCCCATCGAAAATATCAAACCCCCAACCGAGCCAAGCCGCAAACAACACCGTCCATTGATAGCGATTGAGATGGAGCATATTAAGTCCAAAATTCAAAAGATTATCGAACTACTCTCCGATGCGCCCTTTTCGTCTTGCAACAGAGCGTTTCTCTTGATTCGCTGGCACGATCGGGATGGTAAAGTGAAATTCACTACCGCGATCTTTGCCACTCGATTCTGCCCAGATGCGACCGCCCCAGTTGGTAATAATCTGGCGACAGATGGCAAGTCCAAGCCCCGTTCCACCTGTGGTACGACGCAGTGCGCCTTCTTCTTGATAAAAGCGATCGAACACGGTTTCAAGTCGATTTTCTTCGATGCCGCGTCCGGTATCTGCGATCGTCACTTCAAGCATTCCATCGTCATCACGTTTGGCTCGGATCGTGACTCTGCCTTCAGGGTCAGTGAATTTGCAGGCATTGTCGAGCAGCTTCGTGAGAACTTCGACCAGCCATTCACCATCGACTTGAACGAGCGGAAGTTCGGTCGAAAGTTGAGTCACAATTTGCGGTAGAGGCGTTGACATTCTACGCGCTTGTAAACTGCTAAGGGCTAAATCAACACATTCCCAAAGCGGCAAAGGTTCAATTCGCCATTCAACTCGTCCACTCTCAAGCCGAGACAACGTGAGAAAGTCTTGGATCAGCTTCCGCATTCGTTCCCCATCTGCCAGAGCGGAATTTAACATCACTTGCCGCAGATCTGGCGACATATCGGGTTCGCTGGCAAGGCTTTCGAGACAGACTTGAATGGTGGAAAGCGGAGTGCGAAGTTCGTGTCCAGTAATTGCGATCAAATTGCTGCGAGTGCGATCGAGCGCTTCCAACTGCTGATTTAGATCTTCTAAATTTGCAAACGATTCTGCCTGAATCAAAGCCACTCCAACTTGAGTGGCGATCGCTTCGATCATTTCCACTTCATCGCGCTCTAAAACGTGAGGAGTTGTGCCGCAATAGTGCAGTTCCACCATGCCTAAAAGCTGACTCTGATGCAGCACCGGAACCATCAGCCACGATCGAATATCCCATTCTTGAGTCAAAGATTGTAAAGTGCGATCGCCATCTTTGATCATGGCAAATCGCGCATCGGTTTGAGTGTCTTGAATAAAGACGGCTTCTTGTCGCTGAACCACTTCTTCAAACAGTGGATTCCCTTGCAGCGTCCAGTTTCGACCCGCAAGCGAAGGAACCGAATCCAGTAAATATTCGTGCTTCAAAATTGCAGAAGAATCCGTCGATTTACAGCGATAGATTAAACAGCGTCCTGCACCTAAAACTTTTCCTAGTTCTTCTGCGGCAACGTTGAGAATTTCGAGCGGATCAAGTGATCGACGCACCGCCGCTGTGATCGAATTCACCAGGCGTTCTTTGCGTTCTTTTTCTGCGATCGAACGATAGGCTTTTGCTAGTTTGTACTGTCCAGCTTGCAGATAAGTGACTAAGCGATCGGCAAACGGAGCCGGATCAACATGATTGATCTCGGTGATAGAGCTTGTCTCAAGTTGCGCCAGCATTGGAGTGATCTTGCTTTGCAGTTCTGGACGATATTTCAGAATTCGATTTAGCAAAATCTCAGCGGACTTGAGAACGACAGCACGATCGAATGTCCAAATTCCCTCGAATCGCCGTGATTGATCGACGTGCAGCGGCGGTACGGTTGGATTTTCCGTACTTAGATCGCGTTCTCGACAAATCAGACAAGAAGCATACTGTTCGCCCATGACAATCAGATGCCATTCTTGACTTAGCCCATCTTCGGGTTCAAACGCGATCGTTTCGTAATGCTCAGAGCGATTGGCAAAATCCGTCTCTGGAGCTGCGAGAACATACACTTGGTCAGTGCGACCTGAAATTCTTAGATATCGATGCGCTTCCTGGCGATAAAAGCGTTCGCGCTGAAAACTTGCAATCACAAGCGGGTGATCAGTACCTGCCAAAACTTGGTCTTCCATCGCATGTGACAATGCGGTGAGAGAAGACTTGAAATAGATTTGAGGGCGTACCTGGGGAATCGCTTTGAGCAGCGTCTCCAGGACTGAATCAGGAATGATCATTGTGTAGTTTATTTACCCGCCGACTGTTGGATTTCCAGTAGGTCGAGGAGCTAAGGTCGCGAATGGTTCAGCCTACGACCTAGACCATGTAGAATTTTGTTTAGTTTATGAAGGTAAAATAACCCTCCTCAGTTATTGTAAATCGTTCGTGGGATCGATGGCAGATCCACGTTTTGTTTCTTAACTCACACTTGTTCTAATAACACGACTGCATGAGCGACGATCGCATCCTCACTTCCCACGGCATCCATTTTTTCATTCGTCGTTGCTTTTACCCCGACGCAATCTGAAGGGAGATTCAAGGCGGTGGCAAGGCGCGATCGCATCGCTTCGATATGCGGCTTCAGCTTGGGACGTTCTGCGACGATGACCGAATCGATGTTGCCAATTTTCCAGCCTTTACCTTGAATGAGTTGATGCACTTGTTGGAGTAAAACGATGCTGTCGGCTCCCGCCCATTTCGGATCAGTCGGTGGAAAATAGTGTCCGATGTCGCCCAAGCTGAGTGCCCCAAGCATGGCATCCATAATCGCGTGTGTCAGAACATCCGCATCACTGTGACCGAGTAGACCCGTTTCGTGTTCGATTTTGATACCGCCTAGAATGAGATCCCGTCCGCTGACGAGGCGATGAATGTCGTAACCGTTTCCGATGCGAATTGCCATAGCGCGAAGACCTTCCAAACACCCTCTTAGAATATCAGGTTGAATCTGAGCGATCGCAGATTTTACAGTATGATCGAATGCAATCCATCTCGATAAAAGGCATGGCTCCGCTTCCAGAATATCGCCCGAAACAACTCTCGCTTGGTCCTTTAGAGGCTGAGATTCTTCGGATCGTTTGGGAACTCGAAACGGTCACGGTAAAAGATGTTCACGATCGCATTTTGGCTGATCCCGATCGAGAACTCGCTTACACTTCAGTCACTACAGTTCTCAATCGATTGGTAAAAAAAGGCTGGTTAGCTTGTAACAAACAAAACCGATCGTTTACTTGGTCTGCGATCGTGTCTCAATCTGAAGCGAAAGCGCTTCATGCAATGGAGCAACTCAACCAATTCTTAGCGGTAACAAATCCCGATGTCGTTGCGGCATTTGCAGATAGTTTGGATCAAGCGAGTTGTGACCAGCTTGACGCGATCGCGCAACGCCTCAAAGCGGTCCGTCAAGCACGGGAGAAGCAATAATGCATTTAACTTTGCTATTCGTTTCGATGAGTGTCGCGATTGCGTTTCGATTTGTATGGAGCGCGAGATTTTCAGATTGGAATACTCGCTGGCAAATGGCGTTAGGAGCATTCTTATTTTCGCCGCTGCTGTTGATTACAAGCGCGATCGCGATTCTTTGGATGGGTCCTCGCGGTCAGATGGTGAGAGCTTGGGAAGGCTGGGGAAGTTATGGAATAGCGATCGGCTTTTTGAGCTTGGGAGGATTTCTCTTCATTCAATTAGCGATGCAGGCACAGCGATCAATTCAGAAAATCCATCAATTGCCCGAAGAAACAATTCTGTCAACACCAGCACGATTACTACAGCATTCAACTCCGTACATTGCTCAAATCGGATTTTGGAATCCTGAGTTGATTATCAGTGAGGGACTCGTACACACGCTGGATGAATCACACTTACAAGTCGCATTGACACACGAAAAAGCACATCGTCATTATCGAGATACCTTCTGGTTTTTCTGGTTAGGTGGATTGCGCCGATTGACTGCATGGTTGCCGAATACAGAAGCACTTTGGCAAGAATTAATTTTCTTGAGAGAACTGCGTGCCGATCGATGGGCTGCTCAGCAAACTGATGGATTGCTGCTAGCAGAGGCACTATTGTCGATCGTATCCGCCTCGCAGGTCGAATCAAAACCCTGGATGGCGGCACTAAGCGATGCTGCGCCTCAAACTCGGTTAAATGAGAGGATTGATGCGCTGTTAGATGAGACTCAGCCTTTAACCGAAAAGAGTGATATGGTTTGGGTTTGGTTGTCGCTCGTGTTACTACCGTTATTCATCATTCCGTTCCATTTTTAATCTTTTCAGCAATGTACTCCCCAACCGCAGTTTCAGAACATTTGTCTTTCCACCAGTGCAGCGTCGCTTGATGTTTTCTTTCTAGGAGTTGTCGATCGTCGAGTACTGCATCCAAAACTGCTTTCATTTCATGCCAATTGCTGACCTGAAATGCAGGTGAGCCACAATAAAACCAGCTTGAAGGTAAGCTTTCAGTAATAATCAAGCAACCATATCGCATTGCCTCGAAAAAGCGAAAAGTCTCAAACGAAGTTCCTCGTGGGACAAGGCAGATTTTTGCATTCATCATTCTTGCAGAGTAGCTTTTCGCGTCTGAGCTTGTTCGGGGATCGTAGCTATTGATAAACCCTGGCGTAGTGAATAAATCAAGTTGAATTTCAGGACGATCGCGTTTAATTTGATGAATGTTCGCTAACATCTGTTTGCGAGAAAGACTTTTTGGGGTCTCTAGCCAGTACTTTAAAGACCATTTGGGATGAGGTCGATGCACAACGCTACCTGCGAAAAAAACATCACAGTTCCGCTCACTCATCGGCTTAATTGGCAGATCAATTTGGTTACTATACCCCAGTGGAATATCGTAAATCGGCGGATTTTTCCCGTTTTTAAGTTGATAAATTGAATAATTGATCCATCGTGGTGAATTAATAATTTTCGTTCTGATAAATTGCGACAGCGTCAAGAAATCTAGATAAGAGGGTGGAAACAGATTACATCCAGCAACTGAACGAATACCGTAACATTTGAAAATTGCTCGTACCTTGTGAAAATAGCTTGGAATTCGGCTCCATTCATCGCCAATGACGATCGCAACAACATTCTCACCATACGAAGGTAAACGATCAATATCTCGTGTGAAATAGAAGACTAAATTTTCAACTTCTAAACTCTGCTGTACAAATTCAAAAACTTTGCAGAAATACTCGCCGCAATCCCCACCCTCAAAAGCTTGGCTCATTTCCGGGGGATTCCAAGCGATGAGTTCAGGGTTTGGCTTCAACCTGAGATTCCAGATGTAAAACTTGTTCGATGAGCTAGGCATAGATTTCTTGTTTCTTGGCTTAATCTAAGAGATCAGCTTCAGGTTTTACTTTAAGTTAAATCGATAATTCAACGATTAACATATGATCTGGAACTGAAAGAGAAATTGAATTCGTAGCGCTAAAACTCTGAATTGGAGAAGCGCTCTTGAGCGGAACATATAGGTTTGCGCTTTTGGCTCGTTTGGCTAACTTGAGAACTAGATTACGATCAGGATTACGAAGCTCAACCTTTTTGTCTCGATCCCAACAGCTTTTCGCCTGCCAAATCAGCAAGTCAAACTTACCGTTACTTTTCTGAAGCAGCAGCGTTTCAATGTTCGTTGTATCTCCACTTAACCGATAGTTCAAAGTTGAAGGGGAAAGTACTTGACCGCGATCGTCAAGCACAGCAATGAAATTCTTAAGGGATTGATAACCAAGTTTCTCCGACAGATCCTGACGCAGTAGCCCCCATTTCGCTCCATCTCCGCCATCAACCATTTGAAACAGCATCGTTTTAGCGATTCCTTGTTTAAAGAACCAGGCAAACATTCGAGGAATGTACTTCGCTTGAACTTGTTCACCCGTTTGATTCCATCCCACTTCGGTTGCCCAAATGGGTCGGCTAAGATTCGTCCTTTTCGCTTCTCGAAACCAGACATCGACATAACGACCATTTGGCGGGGATTCGTCCCAGAAGCTCTCTGGTCGTAGCTCTCCAGCGTAGGGATGGATATTTGCTCGATCGATATATGGGCTGATTCCTACCAGGTTTTTATAGGTATTAAACGGAGAAGCCATCGAAGGTCCAAGAATGAGCACAGACTTCATCTTGGGTCGAGAGCGAATTTGTCTCGACATCTCAGCCGTATAGTTTCGCAGCGTATTCCATTTGTTGGGATCGCTGGTCAGGTCGTATTCGTTCGGACCTTCGATCGCAATCAGTTCGTTTTCATAGCCATGATAGCGATCGAGACTCTGGCTGATTCCGTTTGGATCAAGTACCCCGTTTTTGCGCGTGTCTAGCCAGCCGATGCCTTTAAGCCCATAGTTCTTGAACGAGTTCGCGTAATATCCGCGATAAAACCGGACTCCCAATCGCTTTATTTTTGTCAGAATTGCATCGGGATATTGCCCTTCTGCACCACCGCCCGATGTCACCCAAAAGTGCGTTGCAACGCCGATGGTTTCAACGAAATCATTTGCTCGAACGGCGCGCTCTACATTGGCACTGTTCAACGGCGTAATGCCTAGATCGATCGCAAGCACACATACAATTGCCAATGCGAAGATACGATGCTTAAAAATAGATCGAGCAATCCGAAGCCAGGTTTGTTTGAGCTTTATCATCGTTTGCGACTTGGAACTGCCGGAACATTTAGTCGGTGATTTTAGCAGGAATAATCGTCTGATTGCCTGCGTCTTAATCTTAGCGGACAAAATTTGTGCGATCGAAAAAACCCAGCTCAAGTGTGCAGAGATTCAAGCAGTAATGAGACTCGCGCTTTTACTTGATCGCGCACTCGTCGAAAGACCTCGATCAAGTGCCCCTCCGAATCATCGAGTTGCCAATCTTCAACCATTTCTCGTCATATCCATTCTTTAGGTAAATTGACATCACAACCACAAAGCGAAATCACCACATCATAAGCTTCTGGTTGGAATTCACTCAACGCTTTGGAAGCTTGATCGCTCACATCAATGTTCATCCAAGCGTTTCTGAATCTGCTTGATTGCCTGATACATCTCAGATAGACGACTATAGATCGCTGAAGATTTGAGAAAAGCTCGGTGCTCAAGTGCAGGATAGCCGGACACCGTTATCCCCGGTTTCACGTTCGTATGAATGCCTGCTCTTGCCGAAGCGGTTACGCCATCTCCGACCTTCGCCTCATTTGCGACCCCGACTTGTCCCCCTAAAATCACGCGATTTCCGATCGTCGCAGCGCCCGCAAGTCCAACTTGAGCCGCAAACGCACAGGCTTCGCCAATTCTCGCACCATGCCCAATTTGTACTAAATTATCAATCTTGGTGTTGCGTCCGATGCGCGTTTCACCGATCGCGGGACGATCGACCGCCGAGTTACACCCAATTTCAACTCCATCTTCTAACACCGTGTAGCCAGATTGCTGCATTTTCAGCCAACCTTCACGAGTCGGCACAAACCCAAAGCCTTCTGCTCCAATCACTGCTCCGGAGTGAATCACGCAATCTGCGCCGATTTGAGCGCGTTCATGAATCGTACAGTTTGCATGAAGTACAGTACGATCGCCAATACTGACATCTGGATAAACGACAACATTTGGATGAATGCGAACAGAATCACCAATGCGAACACCAAATTCAATCACAACATGAGCGCCAATCGAAACGTTTTCGCCAATTTGAGCAGAAGGATCGATGACCGCTGTCGGATGAATCCCAGGAGCAGGTTTAAAGGGCTGGTAGAAAAGCGCGATCGCTTGAGCAAAAGCAAGACGTGGTTGAGGAGCAACGATCCAAGCTAAACCGCGATCAAGCGCGATCGCTTGCAAAATTTCGTTTGCAGGTAGCACGACCGCACTGGCTTGAGTCGCTTGAAGCTGATCCGTATATTTTGTGCTGTCTGCATAAGTTAAGCTGCTCGGAGGGGCAGTCGCGATCGAACCAACACCCGTAATTTCTAAATCAGGTGTGTCACTGCTGTCCGTAACCGACTTCCCCAACTTTTCGACCAAATCCTTGAACTTCATTTACTCCTCCACCCGTTTCAAAAATGCTGCACACTCGACATGAGCCGTTTGCGGGAAAAAGTCTGCAGGTTGAACTCGTGTCAGTTGATAAGCATTGTTTGCACACAACAATTTTAGATCTCGCGCGAGCGTTGCAGCGTTACAACTGACGTAAACAATTTGTTTAGGTTTCTGTTGCCGCAGTGTTTCTAAAACGGTCGCATCACAACCTTTACGCGGTGGATCGAGCATGACTAAATCCGGTTGAATGGGGAGCAATCGTAAAATCTTCTCAACCGCTCCGATTTCAAACGTGACATTTTCAATTCCGTTCAAAATGGCATTCTGTTGTGCTTGCTCGATCGCTTCGGGTTGAATTTCGATGCCGATCGCCGTTTTGACTCGTTGCGCGATCGGTAATGTCATTGTGCCAATTCCACAATACGCATCGACAAAGATTTCATCCCCTTGTAAGTTCAGTTCTTCCAAAATGGTCGTTAACAATGCTTCAGCTTGTGCAGTGTGAACCTGGAAGAAAGTATCCGGTCGAATGTGGAAGGTTAGCCCTGCAAATTGTTCGCTCAGAAACGGTTGACCTGCAATGCAATATGTTTCTGCACCAAAGATTGTGTTTGTGCGATCGGGCTGTATATTCAGCGACACACCCACCAAATTCGGATAACGTTGCAACCATCCCTGTGCCTGAGCTTCGAGATTTGGCAACTCTGGATCAGCCGTTACCAAGGTTAGCAATACTTCCCCTGTGCGCTGTCCAATTCTCAAAGACAGATGCCGCACTTGTCCCCGATGATACTTCTCATCGTAGACTCTCCAACCTTGCTGCTGAATATCGTGTTTTACCTCAGCTAAGAACGGATTCAATCGCTCATCCTGAATCGGGCATTGATTCAGATTCACAATTTGATGCGTTGCTTTTTGGTAGTATCCGGCTTGCACTTGTCGATGCTGCGACATCGAGAGCGGATAAGTCGCTTTGTTGCGATAGTGCAGAGGTTCGCTAACGTTGAGAACTTCGTTGATCGCGACTCGCTCAAATCCCCCGATCCGCTCTAATGCCTGCACGACTTGATTTCGTTTCGCCTCGCGCTGGTATTCATAATCGACGTGCTGCCACTGACACCCACCGCACTTATCCGCAACAATGCAACCCGGACGAATCCGATGTGGAGAAGCTTCGATCAGTTCATACAGCTTTGCATGAGCGAAATTTGGCTTGACGTGCATCAAACGGACTAAAGCGCGATCGCCTGTCACCGTATCGGGAACGAACACAACCCGCGATCCGGCTCGTCCAACACCATCACCCCGATCGCTTAAATCTGTGATCGTGACTTCAATCAGTTCGCCTTGTTTCCATGCGTTGTCGATCGCAACTGTCTCTAACTCTGAGGGCACAACAATTTACCAATTTTAGGTCTGTTCTATTGTGGCGTTTCTTTTGCAAATCTGAATTACCGCACACAAGCGATCGCAGATTTCGCCAAAACATTCTCATAATAGTTCTGTAACTGCTTGGTTGCCGCTGACCAACTCCACCGCTCTGCTTCATGTCGAGCATTTTGTCGCAGGATTTCGCGTTCTTCGGTACGAGATAACAGATGCTGTGTTGCTACGATCGCGCCGCGCTCATTGGTTGGATCAAACAAATAGCCATTCACTCCATCTTCGACGATATCGGGAATTCCACCTGATCGCGCTGCGACCACTGGACATCCTGCTGCCATCGCCTCAAGCAGAACGAGTCCGAGCGTTTCAGTCCGAGATGGAAACACAAACGCATCCGAGGACGCAAATGCAGAAGCAAGTTCTTGACCGCCGAGATAACCGACAAAGTTTGTATGAGTTCCTGCAAAATGCTTTTCTAACGCTTGTCGATTCGGACCATCGCCAACCAAGGCTAATCGAGCATCGGGAATTGATTCGAGAACGGGTTTAATGCGATCGATTTCCTTCTCCGCAGACAAGCGCCCCACATAGAGTAACAGAGGCGCTTCGGGATGACCTTGAGAAAGGCGCGATCGCATTTCCAAGCTCGCTAAATGCGGCTGAAACGTCTCTGTATCAACGCCTCTCTGCCAAAGATTCACGCGCTCAATTCCATGTTCACTCAACGTCTGCATCATTGCGGTTGAGGTGCAGAGATTAATCTCAGCTTGGTTATGTCCGGCTTTGAGCAGTTCCCACAAAACGCCTTCTAATGCAGCCAAACCATAATGCTGAAGATACTCCGGTAAATGCGTGTGATAAGACGCAACGAGCGGAATGTTGAAGAACTTACTATAAAACAGTCCTGCTAATCCTAAAACAGCAGGATTCACAATATGAATCAGATCAGGTTTAAATCGAGAAAGGGCATCCCCGATCGCGGGTCGGGGTAACGCTAACTTCAATTCTGGATACAACGGCAGCGGAAATCCTGAAACGCCGTAGATTTTCGCCCCTTTATACTCGGTTAAACCGCCATCGGGTGAGAAGATCAGCACTTCATTTCCCTGTCTTTGCAGATGATCGACGGTATGTTTTAGCCGCGTCACAATGCCATCAACTTTCGGCAAAAATGTTTCTGTAAATAAAGCAATTCGCATAAGTGTGAGTAGAACCTCGATCGAAAAAAGCGATGATCCGATTGCAGAATCATCGCTTCCTGAATTGAATTAACGCTTCCAAGTCACTTTCGGTAAAATCTCATCGTTATCAACGCGATGCTTGTATTTCACGGCAAAGTTAAGCAATGAATCGAGCAGTGAATCAGATAAATAGTGCGGTTGCAGTCCCAAATCTAAAAGATTGGTGTTTTTCGCATTGAAGTAGTGTTCTTCCTTCTCGATGCGAGGATTGTCGAAGTTTTTCACTTCAATTTTCAATCCCATTGCTGTCCCTGCTTTCTGCACCATGCTAGCAAGTTCACCGACTCCAAATAGCTCGGTAAATTGATTAAACACGCGGAATTCTCCCGGCGCAGCAGGCGTTTCTAGTGCAAGTTCCACACATCTGACCGTATCGCGAATATCAAGGAATCCGCGCGTTTGTCCACCCTTGCCATAAACTGTTAGGGGATGCCCGATCGCTGCTTGAATGCAGAATCGATTCAGTGCCGTCCCAAACACGCCATCATAATCAAGACGGTTAATCAGCAGTTCATCCATGCCTGTTTCTTCGGTCAAGACCCCGTAGACCACGCCTTGGTTGAGATCCGTTGCCCGTAAGCCCCAGATGCGACAAGCAAAGTGAATATTATGCGAGTCGTGAACTTTGCTGAGGTGATACATACTACCTGGCTGTTTCGGATAGGGGAGTGTATCTTTGCGTCCGTTATGTTCGATCGTAATGTAGCCTTCCTCGATGTCGATATTCGGAGTGCCATACTCGCCCATCGTACCAAGCTTGACCAAATGACAATCGGGGAACTTCTCTTTCATGATGTAGAGCAGATTGAGCGTTCCGACAACGTTATTGGTTTGAGTAAGAACAGCGTGTTCGCGATCGATCATCGAAAACGGAGCCGATCGCTGTTCCCCAAAATGCACGATCGCATCCGGCTGAAAGCGATCGAGTGATTTGCTGAGAAATTCGTAATTTGTGATATCACCGATAAAAAGATCGATCGTTTTGCCAGTGAGGTCTTTCCAGCGTTGGAGTCGCTGCTTAATCGGCGCGATCGGAGTCAGCGTATCAATGCACAATTCGTTATCCCAATGCCGCCGCACCAAGCTATCTAGAATGCCAACCTCATGACCCCGATTAGACAAGTAGAGCGCGGTTGCCCAACCACAATAGCCATCACCACCAATAACTAGGACTTTCATGCTTGCTCAATCTTTTCTGCGGATACTTTGCCAAATCTACCAGGTTTCGGCACTCAGAAGATCGCAATTCGCAACGAGTTCGCGCGAATTCTCTATTGTAATTTTCCGATTCGCGCGAATATCTATCGAACGGCTGAATTTTGATCATACTACTGTGTATTAAATATCACCTAACGAGAGCAATTAAAGCTGCACTTCATCCGCAAAACTTGCCCACCGCACAAATTCAAACGCACCCGCAAGCGACCCCCAAATGTACTCATCGGTTTCTGGATCGCGTCCTCGATCGAGACTCGTAAACCGTTCTCCATCGATTTCAAATTCGCTATCTAGGTAGGTTTCTTGTCCTTTACGAGTCACCATACAAGCCTTTCCAGGCTCGACTTTCCCTTTAAAGCTGCTCCCCGTCCACTCGACAATCATGTTGCATCCCGGAAGCCGTTCCAGATCATCTGTCGTTAATTCTTTCAGACGGTTGAGATCGCGCGATGCCCCATAAAACTTTTGCTCATCGCGCACTTGATAGTTTTCGATTTCGATGTGACCGTTTTTCTCAAAAACTTTCAGCACTCGTAATCGGTATGGATCGTTCAACATATAGTCGTACGCCTGTTCGATGAAAAATCCGACACTACCGAGCAAATCTGGTGGCAACGGACGCATACACACACGAATGTGAGCATACATTGGCGGATTCTCATACGCTTGTTGTTGATTGCTAAAATCTGCTGCCATCCAACGTGCCAAAGTTGCAATATCAGTAGAGTGTGTCATATCGTTTCATCGAAATCTGGATTTTATTGTACGGCGATCGCGACTGCAAAAAATCATCCTTTGAGTCCGTTCAATCGGAAGAGCAAAAATTGAGTGATTTGCCCTAGATTGTTGAAATTATCATCGCTCACCAGAATTAGGCTATGAGATCCGTCGGGAAGTCGTGCACCGATCGTCATTCCTTCCAAGTTATCGAGCCGGATTCCTAACTGGTTGAGATCTTGCAGAAGTTCCTTTCTTGCAGGCTTTACTTTCGCTCCACGCAAGGTTTCGATCAAAGAGGTATCGCTGGCAATTCCGGTTGCGACTTGAAAAAGTTTGATCCGAAATCCTGTTAAACCGAACGATCGCTCTAAGCTGAGAAAATGTCCGCCCTGATCGATCGACAAAAGTTCACTCAATCCATGATCGATCGCGCCCGTCGGTTTCGGATCTAAAGGATAAGCGTGTTCAGAAATGATCGTCGATCGCGTTCCAATCACTTGATAATGCAGAAACCGATTCAGCAGACTTTCTTTGGTATTCGGCAATTCGAGATCTTGCACGAGCGGAGACTCGATCGCACTAAACAATCGAAAGGGTTCCGCAGGCGGAGCGGTTGAAGCTCCTGCATTCAGAGTCAACGATTCAAATCCCCGATTGTCTTGAATGCCGCGAGTTTGCGCCACCCCTCTTGCATCAGGCAAATACGATTCCGGCAGCATTAATTTCCGCTTTAATTTCCCCGTTTGCAGATCAAATTCTCCAATAAACGGCGCAATATTGTCATTGACTGCCCCTTCACTCGAAATAAAAACAGAGTTGAGTGGAGAAAGCGCAATGCCTTCAGCATCGATCGTTCCTTTCGCAAACGGTTGCCCCGTCTCATCGGTTAAAGTTGTGACATTTTGAACTTCAACGGATTTGAGTGCGTTCGGCTTGTCAATTTGTAGTTTCAGCGTGTAAAAGCGAGCGGGATTACGATCGCTACGATCGTCAGAAACCGCGTAATAAAGGTCCTTTTTACGATTGTATGTAATCGCTGAAAGTCCGCCAACAGTTGTGTCTTTGAACTGCTTATCGGTCAAGGTGTAGCTATCAAGAAATTCAACCGACAGCGGCAAAAATAATCGCTCTTCTGCGGTTACGCGCGGCAAGCTGCATCCAGTCAAGCCGATCACACAGAGAAGCATAGCGAACCAAGAAACCCAGCGACGCATTAATCTTATCCTTCCAAATCTCTGTTTACTCTAGCGCGGGATTTGGAAGCATAACTTGTCTTGTGCGATCGTTAACGTTGTCCTCTCGTAAGATTAGAGATAAACTCTGCTTTCTAAAGAAAATGGAAACTGTAAGCATCCATCAGGCTGAAGCAAATCTTTCTGAGTTGCTGTCCCGTGTGGAACTGGGAGAAGAAATCGTAATCTCAAATGAAGGAATTGCGATCGCGAAATTAGTTCCGGTTCGTTCGGGTTCGAGCCGTTGATCGAGGTTGGGAATGGATCGAGAAAAATTCACTATACCTGAAGATTTCAATGACCCTCTACCAGATGACTTCTGGAATTTTTAACCAAGCTTTTCACTTCTGATAGGCATCCCTTCGATGTTTGCACTGCAAAACTTGAATTGTTTGTTTTACATCGTCAATTTCGTATCGAACTCGGTATCACCAACACGAATTCGATACTCGTTTTTGGAGCCTTTTAGTTTTGTAGCTCCATTGGGGCGAGGATCATCTGTAAGCGATTGAATTTTCTGATCAACGCGCTCTTGAATCTCTTGAGGTAAGTCATCAATCTGCTTTTGAGTCGCTTTTGAAACGATGATGACAGAGCTCATGACAATTTACTTTTTCGCTGTGCCAAGTATTGGTCATAAGTCAAGTATTCACCTGCTGCGTATTCATCCCGAACTGCCTGAATTTCTGCCAGAGTCTCCGGATCATCTTCATAATCCGCTTCTTCGTCTTCAAAAATTTGCTGCTCAAGAATTTCCTGAAGCTGGCGTTTCTCTTCAAGATCAAGTGAAGCGATTGCTTCTGCAAGTGCTTCGATGCTGAGTTTTACGATCGCTGGCATAGTGTTCTCCCTTGAATCATTTCTCCAATTTCTCATACTGCTGAGGAAATAGCAGGAGCGATCGCACCAATACATCAATTAGCTACAATCGCTCTTCAAATGACTACTCCATAGATCGAAGCAAGTCGTTTGATCACGATAGTTAAACAACGAAAAAGGAGATGGATGATCCACCTCCTCAAAACGATCGCAGAACAATCTGCAAATCAAAAATTAGTAGCGGTAGCCGCTGCCACTACTAGAACCAGGCTTGTGAACGATAAAGCTCATCACCTGACACTGCTTGATGTTGTCAAATGCCACCACGCGGATGTAGCAGTTCGAGTACTCAGAACGACACTGTTGCACTTCGTTCAGCACTTCTTGAGGAGAAGTTGCGTTGAACAAAGGCAGCTTCCACATCGTCCAATAATAGATTTCCGGCGCAGAAGATTCGTTGAATTCTACGCAAGGAAAGTAACCTTGGTCAATCGTATATTGAATCTGACGCGCGATTTGAGCATCGGTCAGCGCAGGCAAATAGGAAAACGTCTCAAAACGCTGCTCTTTGGGTAGAGTTTTCATGAAGTCCTCAGTAAGTTAAGTTTCAGAATCAGAATCGGTCGATTCAGGTTGTGTCGTCAAATCGAGTTGCGTCATGCGTTCTAGCTGTTTGCGGCGTTGCTCCATGTTCGCTTGTTGCATCGACGATCGCAGCATTTCAGGCAGCACATCGGCAATTTCTTCAGCAAGATGCTCTCTCACTGTCAAAATCCGAAATGCTAAATCTTGCCGTTCTCGAAACATTGCTTCCATAAACGCCTCACCGTCTGTAATGCTTTCTCGTGAGGAAAACTTGTGCAGCCAGTAAGCGCGTTTTGGATCGGTTTCGTCTAGCTGAGCATAAACAACCCGGACAGCCTGATACGTCAAATAACTCGTAAGTGTTTTTGTCGTATCTTTCGCAATTCGCTTCAGATCCATAAGTTGAGTTTTAGGTTTTAGATATTGGATTTTGGATTTTGAGCTTTGGCATATTGTCCAATCTAAAATCCAAAATCCGCAATCCAAAAGTCATCAGACGGTATCAACAGCCTCGAACTCGAACTTGATTTCTTTCCACAGTTCACAAGCCGCAGCCAATTCAGGCGACCAGCGGCAAGCTTCGCGGATGATGTCTCCACCTTCACGCATCAAGTCGCGACCTTCGTTACGGGCTTGGACGCAAGCTTCAAGCGCAACCCGGTTTGCAGTCGCACCCGGCGCGTTACCCCACGGGTGACCCAAGGTTCCACCACCGAACTGAAGCACAGAGTCGTCACCGAAGATTTCAACCAGCGCAGGCATATGCCATACGTGAATACCACCCGAAGCAACTGCCATCACACCCGGCATCGAAGCCCAGTCTTGGGTGAAGTAAACCCCACGAGACGGATCGCGTTCGATATAGTTTTCACGCAGCAAGTCGATGAAACCAAGCGTGATCGCCTTGTCACCTTCGAGCTTACCGACGACGGTTCCAGTGTGGATGTGATCACCACCCGACATCCGCAAGCACTTCGCCAACACGCGGAAGTGAATCCCGTGGTTTTTCTGACGATCGATAACCGCGTGCATAGCGCGGTGAATGTGCAACAGCAAGCCATTCGCACGACAGTACTTCGCCAAAGTCGTGTTTGCAGTGAAACCTGCGGTTAAGAAGTCGTGCATGATGATCGGCATGTCGAGTTCTTTTGCAAACGCAGCACGCTCTAGCATATCTTCACACGTTGCTGCTGTTACGTTGAGGTAGTGACCTTTGATTTCACCCGTTTCAGCTTGCGACTTGTGGATTGCATCTGCCACGAACAAGAAGCGATCGCGCCAACGTTGGAATGGCTGCGAGTTGATGTTTTCGTCGTCTTTGGTGAAGTCCAAACCGCCGCGCAGACATTCGTATACTGCACGTCCGTAGTTCTTCGCAGACAAACCGAGTTTCGGCTTAATCGTACAGCCAAGCAGCGGACGACCGTATTTGTTGATTTTGTCGCGCTCGACTTGAATTCCGTGAGGAGGACCCTGGAAGGTCTTCAAGTAAGCAATGGGGATGCGGAGGTCTTCAAGACGCAGCGCTTTCAACGCTTTGAACCCGAATACGTTCCCCACCAAAGAGGTCAGCAAGTTGGTGACAGATCCTTCTTCAAACAGGTCGAGCGGATATGCAATGTAAGCAATAAATTGGCTATCTTCACCACGGACAGGCTCGATATCGTAGCAGCGTCCTTTGTAGCGATCGAGGTCGGTCAACAAGTCCGTCCACACGGTCGTCCATGTACCCGTTGAGGATTCAGCAGCGACCGCGGCAGCAGCTTCTTCGGGAGGAACGCCAGGTTGAGGAGTCACCCGGAACGCTGCCAAAATATCGGTGTCTTTGGGCGTGTAGTCTGGGGTGTAGTACGTTAAGCGGTAATCTTGTACCCCAGCCTTATACCCAGCTTTGGACTGGGTTTTGGTTTGAGCGTAGGACATATCTCCCTTCCTGTAATGAAAAACGATGGAAAACCTTGAGCAGACATCACCAACAGTGACCAGGGAAACTCCCTGACCGATGTGGTCGGCATCAAATTACCTTGTCACTGGGGATCAGCTTGCCATACATGATCCCATGTTTGGAGACAGTTTGTGAATTCCGACTGTTCTCCTGTGCATAGGCGCGGACTGATCTGAATCATATCAGGATTTCAATAAGCCTCACTTTAGAGAATCTGTGTTAATTGATAAAAAAATGTTATGCAATGCGTTCAAATATTACGTTTTGCGGATGAAAGCGTAAGAAATGTTAAGTCGCTCATTTGCACCAGAAAATGCGATCGATGTCAACCGGATCACATTAGCATTCTTATTAGAATTGTTCAGGTTTTGTTATGGTTGACGGGTAGCGATGCCTAAACGAATCCCAGGAATCGATCGCAATCGATCCATTACTGTAATCACTCTTCCATGTGAAACTCGTTCATCCGCATTAATCACGATGACAGCTTGTCGATTGCGACTTAGAATTTCCCGTACCGCAGCCGGAAGGGAATCGATAATAATTGGTTTTTTATCTACAGCAATTTCTCCCTGCTGATTAATCGTTACAACAATTTGAGAAGCTTTTTGCGATTCAGCCGTTACCGCTTTGGGCAGCGAGACAGGAAGACCTTGCGATCGCGTCAGAAACAACGTAGACATGATAAAAAACGTCAGCAACGCAAAGATTACATCGATCAGCGGTGCAAGGTAAATTTGAGGAGGTAGATCCGGTTCTTCGGGCAGGCGCATTGATGTAACCTCAGCTGGTATGACGACGACGGTAAAGCAATTCTAATTGCCCACCGTATTCTTGAATGAGTGCGAGTTGGCGAGTGTAGAGTCCCCGGAATAGATTGGCAAAAAACAAGGTAAAAATCGCCACAACTAAACCGGATGCTGTTGAAACGAGCGCTTCACTAATTCCGCCTGTGACTCCGATCGTATTGGTTCCGCCGACATCTCCTAAGCGCAGCGAAGAAAACGAAGTAATCAATCCAGTAATTGTTCCGAGTAGTCCGAGCAACGGGGCAAGACCGACGATCGTATCGAAAATCGTATTAAATCGTTTGAGCAGTGGAATTTCTGCTAATCCAGCACTTTCAAGTGCTAGGCGAAATTCTTCAGGAGTTGCTTGCTCTAGCTCCAAAGCCGCGAGGAAAATTCTAGCGATCGGCAAATCCGCATTTTTTTCCAACATTTGAAAGGCTGCGATCGGGTTTCGTTTATAAACGCTCATCACTTCCTTCGCGACTCGCTGTTGACGCTGAGAAATTTTTAACCAAAACAGCGATCGTTCTAGAATCAGTGCTACTGCCAGAATTGAGAACAGCAGCAGCGGAATCATGACAAGTCCGCCAGAGATCAACCAGTTGGGCATGAGGAATCGCGATCATTTGAACAACCACTCATTATGAATGAAGGTTGGAGCGATCGTAGCGATTTACATAGATCTGACACCAGTCGTCATTTTGATTGTTCTCCTCAAACTCAGCCTTCTGATCAAGATGGTTTCAATAGCTTAAAGGCAATAGAGTAGGGAAGAGTTTGACATTTGAATAATTCCTGTTCAGTATTGGCAAGATTAGCCCGATCTGCCGTCAGTCTTGGTTCCTCAAACTCAATCACATCAAAGCCAGCGAACTTAAAAGCTTTCCAGTAGTCCGATAAAGGTCGGTGGAACCAAATAAAGGAACTTGTAAAGTGCTTCCACGGTTGCTCTTGGCGTTTTTGGCGAACGAAATAGGATTCTTTCCACTGATAAATAATTGAGCGATCGTCATTCATCGTCGCTGCTTCTCCTTGAGAAAAGCAAGGATGAGAAAACACCAGGACTGCAATTCCACCCGGTTTCAACACTCGATAAAAAGCGAGCATTGCGCCTTCCAAATCAGGTAAATCCATTAGAACGTAATTGGAAATTAGCGTATCGAAGTGTTTATCCGGAAGCGTTTTGAGTTCTGAGCAAGAATCTTCTCGAAAGTCGATCGCTAATCCTTCTGCTTGTGCTTTTTGTTGCGCGATCGCTAACATTTTTGGAGAAAAATCAACTCCGGTAACGATCGCACCTTTCCGACAAAGTTGGCGCGACAGATATCCTGTTCCACAGCCTGCATCCAGCGCAGTACGCCCGTTTACGTCTCCCACAAATTGCCACAACACTGGATCAGAATTGAGGATGCGATTACGATCGCCGAAATCACCAACCTGTATATCCCAATCTTGAGCTTTTTGATTCCACGATTGATAAGTCTCTTCAAAGTCAGAATGATTCATAGTGCTTAAATGACGAAGCGATGAATTTGTTGCGATTGACGTTGACGATCGAGGTTGAAGAAGATTATTTCCTGGATTATTGAATTCAGATTCTCAATCATGATCCGCCAAACATTACTGCTCTGTGCAATGTTTACACTCATGCCAGTCGTTCCAGTTCAAGCCGGTATCGGACTTGCAGAATGGGAAATCAAAACACCTGGTCGCAGCTTTATCGGAAACAACGATTCTTATCCAGATTGCGGAACTTGTCTCGTTTCACGACCTTCTGAAAACAGCTCAATAAATTCAAAAATTCAGGCATCTCATGTCGAATGGTGGCAGTATCACGCAGGCTACATTAGCGGACAAGCCAAAGAAGGATTTTTTCTATTTGATGAAAGGCGAAAAACGATTCAGTTCTTCCAAACTAAAGCAGAATTGCAAAGAACGATCGCATCTCTCCAACTCAAGCCCATGTCTCAGTCGATGACTCCACAAGACGGTTGGAATCAAGTTTGGCAACCTATTTTAGAAAGCTGCAAGCGCGGAAAATGTTAACCCTGACGCGGGAAATGTGTCACTTCTGCATAACCACTGAAAATCAGCTTATCGCCCTCAGTCTCCAATCGATTCAGTCGCATGGTGACACCATCGAGATTAAAGCGATCGAGATCCACCATGTTGTTCAGAATCTCAGCAAACGTGTTACTCAAAAGTTCCGAAACACCACGCTGAGCTTCGGGAATATCATCGGCAATAAATTGAGGATTTTGAAATAGAATGCGGCGACGATGCTCGATCGCTATTGTTGCTGTCAGACAGATCGGAATTAATCCATTCGGTAAACTTGCCTTTGCAGAAATCTGAATCTGATTTTCGGGAAGAAGCTTCAATTCCACATCCGAAAAAGCAACAGGTTCACCACCTGAGAGATCCATCAGCGTAGATTCCGTCACATTCTCCATTCGGGGCTTAACAAGTTCTGATTGGAACGCTTTGTTAATTCCCGCTTCGGTAAGGACTACCTTTGCTACGGCTTGTGCTGCTTGCTTCAGACGAATCTTGCCGGAAAGAACGGAGCCAAAATCGATCGACACCGCATCGGTTTCAAACCACATCTCTTCTACCCAAAACTCGCGGCGAATCAGCAATCCTCTTCCGCTCATTTTGAAACTGTCAATACTACCTTGCAACAGCTTGCTGGATGGAAAACATTTCAGCGCAACATCCACAGATTCACTTTGCGTAAATAAGTGGCGAATCGATTGGCTCAGTACAGTGTTCAGCATTTGCTCGCCGAAATCTGTTTTGTTGGAAGGGGGCTTAAAGCCAGTAAATCCGCCGAACATAAGCATCTTTTGAACTTGCTCCAACCATTATGTAACAGATTATTAAGACTAGCAACAAGCAACGAATTGATAGAGATGATGCAAGGCTTCAGGGATTTGAATCATTCGTGTGTTGAATCGCGCAATCGTGCCTGGCTCGTTGCTTTCAAACATTCAGCCTGTCGTGAGCGTGATAACACAAGGACTTTAAACTAGTTTGATCCAGAGTAAAGACCGACGATCAAAGCTATGAAAAAATTTCTTGTTATTTTGGGTATCAGTACTCTGATTCTAATCGCAACACAGCTATTTCTACCTGCTGATGCACAAATTGGGTTAGTAGAATCCCGCCTTTCCCGGATCGAATCTGATCTTGTTGGGATTCGCTCAGAGTTAAATCAGCTTTCAGCAAATCGTCCTCGTGCTGGGATTTCAGTTCCGTCGCCCTCGATTTCTCCGACGCCTGTGCGTTCTACAAAATTCACAGATGCTCAATTCGATCAACTTGCAACCTTGGTGATTGAATCCCGCGATCGTATCAGAGTGCTAGAGGAGAAAGTCGCAAAATTAGAAAAACGCTGAATTCTACGTATTTACTTCAAAACATGTATACTAAGCTACATTCTGCTCGATTAGCTTTTCTCTGGAACTAAACTCGAAAAAACTCTATCTTGTTTCACGGTAAACCAAAATAAACTTTCTCCGTAAACTAACTTCTACAACGCATGAAGAGGCTTTTTCAAGTTCTTGCGATCGTCCTAGTCGGGTTCGCTACATTTCTAATCGCCGTTCAATCTGGACAAGCCGAATGGCTCGATGGGGTTCGTATCAAGAATTTTCAACCCCAATTACTCAGCTTCCAACAAAATATTTCAGAGGCAAGCGATCTTCTATCTAGCGCCTGTGCCATCAAGCCAATGTCACGGGGCGGCAGACTTAGAAATCTTCCCGCAATTCAAGGAACCCCGCCCCTTACCCGATTCCGCCAAGATGCGCCAACGAACTCTACCTACCAACCCAGAGAAGAAGTTGCCCTAGCACATCCCTCCAATTTCGGGCGACGCTTCACTCAAGACCTCTTTGGTCGCCCCGTAAGCAATGAAGCGATCGTCGTTCTACATGAAACTGTCGGCTCAGGAAGTACCACGATCAACTACTTCCGCACCTCTCATCCGCGAGACGATGATCAAGTCAGCTACCACACCTTAATCCGAGAAAACGGAAATATTGTGTATCTAGTCCCGCCCGATCGTCGCGCTTTCGGAGCCGGAAACTCCATCTTTAGTGGCACTAAAGGAGAAGAAGCAGTCAAAACAAACGCCGCTTTTCCGCCTTCGGTCAACAATTTCGCTTACCACATTTCACTCGTGACACCTCCCGATGGCAGAGGTGACGGAGCAGGACACAGCGGATACACTCGTGCCCAATATCAGTCATTAGCTTGGTTAGTTGCAAAAACGGGTGTTTCTAACGATCGCATCACCACGCATCGACTCGTTGATCGATCTCGGACTCGGCGCGACCCCCGTAGCTTCAACGCCCAATACTTCGCACAACTCCTAGCCACTTTTCCGAAAACAACCGATATTTCAATGCAGTGTACTTTACCCGCGATGGCTCAAGAAGAATAAAAAAGGATGCTTAACAGCATCCCTGCAAAATGTGACGTAGCCTCGCTGGACTAACGAATGAACTTGAGATAGTTTTTACCGATCGTGTCTATCGCTGGATCGATTCCAGCATTGGTTGGATCAATTTTGTTGTTTGATACATCTGCTTCCTTCGCAGTGTTTCCAGACGGGTCAATCCAAACTGAGAGATAGAACGTTTGTCCAGATGCCCAAATGGACGAAGATGCAGAAGGAAGTTTTAGTTGAAGCTGTAACGTCTTCGAGTCAGTTGAAGTCCCTGCCGCACCTAAAATCGTACCGTTGCCAACTGGATCAATGAAATACTGGTTCAAGTAAGAGTCCGTACTTCCTGCATTTCTAATCCCCAAAGCAATGTCCGCATTTTTATCTAAGGTTGTATCTGCAGACAGATAAAACTGAAGTGGCAAAGAGGTTGTATTCGGAAACGCGCGGTTTCCAGCATTCTTCAGCGTAAACGACAGGACAATCTCCTGATCTGGTGCAAAATTGCCGCTGACTAACTGCATCTTTGTGCCAGTTAGTTCCAGCGTTTCCGTTTGAGTGATGCCAAGGCTTGCTTTGTCTACACCCAATGCCACATTAAAGTTGTTAGTCTCGTCGCTCTCAGATAGCTTATCGTTTGGATCAACCACCATTCCGATCGTGTAGTTGCCATCGACAAACCAGAAGTCAGCATCAGTATCAGGTAAGCGCAGTTGAACCGTGATCGGGTCACTGGTGGCACCTGCTGCTAGCGGCGTTGCAAGCGTGTAAGTCGTAGGATCTGTACTTGTACTACCATCAAGCACAAGTTTCGGATCTATCGTTGAAATGGTGTCAATCCGACCATCACGAGAAATACGGAAGCCCACTTCAAGGTTCTTAATCGTCGTAGAACTATTATTCTTGACTCGGAAAGTTGCGCTCACTACATTCGGTTGATTTGTGCCAGTCGTGTTTGCTGAATTTGCAGGAGATGGATTGAGCGCAAGTGAATTAGTCGCTACCGAGAATGACGCTCCTGCAACATCCGTGATCTTCGGTTTACCAACCACATTTAGGGTGTAGGTGGGAGCTGCATTTAGAGTTGTAGACACTTTAACAGCATAAGACCCAGCACTGAGCGGCATCTCGTTACTGAGTGCGATCGCACTTCCCAGCGTACCATTCGACAGAATCGGGAAGAGTGCCAAATTCACGCCTGTCTCTGCAACAGATAAGGTCACATTAGAGTCGGAGGCGACATTAAACTTGAAGTAATCTGCCAAACCGGGTTGTACACTATTTTTGTATGTTGCCTGTCCGTCCATTAAACCGAGATCAAAGGCACTCGCAGAAACAAAGTCACCCGTCGAAGAGCGCCCACTAATGTCAAACGGCTCGGCAATCAGATGACGTTGCATGATGCCCTGAACCTTCCAATTCGCAGGAATGCTATCCAAAGCCCGTTTACTGCTAATGTTGGTTCCATCCATGAGCAGGATCTCTACTCCACCTTGTTGCTCGTTGCGGTAGAGAATGTCCTCTTTGCCATCATTGTTAAAGTCACCGACCCCTGCGATCGTCCAGTTCGCACCGCTGTTATAGTTCTGTCCGTTAAATTTAACCAACTGAGCATCCGCAAAACCACGCCCAGTCTGATTGAACAGCCAAATTGCCAGATCACCTGTTTTCTGGTTCCGCCACAGCAGGTCTTTATTGCCTCCGTTTGCTTTGCCATCGAAATTTCCGACTGATGCAACTTGCCAATCTGTCGCAACCACTCCCGGCGACCAACCATACTTGATATTGATGCCATCCATCAGCCAGATTGCCACCGCTCCAGAAGCGCTATCACGTAGCATGATGTCGGTTTTACCATCCCCATCAAAATCACCAAAAAACTGAGGTTGCCAAGAAGCTCCCGGTTTAACCGCTAACCCATTCGTGATCGTTGTACCATTCATCTGCCAGAACGCAATCTCACCCGTCAGCGGATTCTGAAGAATGATATCTGCTTTCTTATCACCATTTAGATCAACTGCTGTAACTGGCTTCCAACCTGCGCCAACATTGTACAGATTGCCATTGACAACTTTTCCATCTCTGAGCGTCCAGAGCGCAACTTGCCCTGCTTTGGCGTTGTACCAAACCAGATCCGCTTGCTGGTCGCCATCGAGGTCTTTGACAGCGGCAATTTGCCAATCTAATGGAATTGAGGTATCAGCAACATACCCACCACTAACCCGCTCTCCGCCTTTGAACTGCCAGTAGGCAACATATCCATTGCTCATGTTCCGCAATATCAGATCGTCTTCGCCATCCGCATTGAGATCCGCAACGCCCTGAACTTGCCATTCTCCTGGAAGCTGATTGTAAAGCGCTGCTCCTGCGATCGTCGTACCATTCATTTTCCAGCTTGCAGCTTCAGCAGTCGGAGCGCTACGCCAAAAAATATTGCTCAGGTCGGCATCAGCGTTAACTGCAACATTGAGCTTGTAATTGGCACTGGTAGCAGCGGGATCAAGAGCAACTTCTACGGTGTAAATCCCAGAAGTTAAGGCATTTGGGTCGAGCAGAACTGATTCAGCCAGCTTTCCCTGGTTTTTAGATTCTCCAACTAACGTCCTGGCTCCTCCCGTGACTGCTGGTTCTCGATAAACCTGAAGATTCGCGTCACCGGAAAGACCTGTTAAGGAGAGATTTGCCGCGCTACTTTGAAAGCCTCTAAGATCAATTTGAAAGGCGTTGAGGGGAGTTGTGGTGTCAACGGAACCGCTTAACGTCGATGGAACCAGTGGATTTTGAATGAGTTGTGGAGAAGGCATACTGTGTTGTTTAAGCTGGATGGCTACCGACTTTTGACTTAGTGTTCCCTGATTTGGGAGGTCAGAAAGCGGCTTGTTTTACGAACTTCAATTCAGCCGAAATCAACAGAGTGGAATATCACTTGCAAAAGAGTTTATACATTGACAAGGGGTATTACTTCAGAATGAATACTGAAAAGTGTGTTTGGATTGTGTAAAGACTGCACCAGAGCTAGTAAGGCTCCGGAGTGTCCATTAGAAAGAGTGTTAAAACTCAATTCCTGGTTGCGCTTTGATCCCCTGTTCGCGGAAGGGATGTTTAACGAGCGTCATTTCAGTAACGAGATCAGCCTGTTCGATTAACTCAGCAGGTGCGCCTCGTCCCGTTAGAATGACATGGGAGTTTTCTGGCTTTTGAGCGAGTCCTGCCAAAACGGTTTCAATTTCAAGGTAGCCAAGCTTCAGTGCGATATTCACTTCATCGAGCAAAACGAGTCGAAAGTTGGGGTTTTGAATGTAAGAGAGTGCGGTTTGCCAAGCTTCTGTAGCTTTGAGAATATCGCGATCGCGATCCTGCGTCTCCCAAGTAAAGCCTTCTCCCATCGCATGAAATTCGATCTGATCGCCCCACCGCTCAAACGCCGCTTTTTCGGCAGGCTCCCAGGCTCCTTTGATAAACTGCACGATCGCAACTTTATATCCGTGACCGAGCGATCGTAAAACCATTCCCAAGGCTGCGGTTGTTTTGCCTTTGCCGTTTCCGGTATTGACGATGATCAAGCCCTTTTCGCGAGTGCGATCGGCAATGCGTTGGTCTTGGACTTCTTTGCGTCGCTGCATTTTGAGGCGATGCTGTTCTGTGTTCAAGCTATCAGACATAAGTTGAAACTGTAGGGGGGTCAATCTTAGCGTACTTGTGCTGACTCAGAAGCAAGAAAAATGTGACATTCAGGTGAATGGTGTTAGGATGAAATCGTCTGTAGCAGTTGCAGGTTAAGAAAACAGAATTGAAGAGTTTTTCTTTAACTGGATATCCTTGGCGACCGCTGTGGTATCTAGAACTGAAATTGAAGCGCATGGGGCAGTGCGATCCAACCTTATCTTGGGTCGATCGCTGTGAAGCTCCCAGTATGAACTGACCGATCTGTAACTTTAGGTTCGTCGATCGTCTTTCTCCCTTGAGAAGTTAGATTACCGCACGAACTGGATCGGTCGGATTCTCTGCGAAGGGGAATTCTTGAACTTAAATCCGTGATAGTCAGCAAGACTGTCTGATTGTTGCTGGATGCTCTTTTAGCTCCCAGTGCTGGACAACTGCGCTGAAATTTTCAGCCTGCGTTCGGGCTGGTTCTTACTGTTAATCCTCACTTTATGCGTTTCATTGTTTTTGGAGTATCACCATGTCCAAACTTCTTAGTCGCAAGATCACACCCGCCCCCATCCCTGCTGAAATCAGCGTTGTGGATTTGATTGACGGGTATTTTACAGCTTACAATTCCGCCCGGTTACGAGAGGCGTGCCATCTGCTGAGCCGCGAAGTGATGCAAGAAGGCGTGACGGTCGGAATGAGTTTATCGGGAGCAATGACTCCTGCGGGGTTTGGAACTTCGGTTCTCGCTCCGCTGATGCAGCATGGTCTTATTGATTGGATCATCAGCACAGGCGCAAATCTGTATCACGATATGCACTACGGATTGGGGTTGGATCTCTATGCCAGCAATCCGTTTGTGGATGATGTGAAGTTACGGGATGAAGGTCGAATTCGCATCTATGACATCATCTTTGATTACGATGTGCTGCTGGGAACTGATGCCTTTATCCGCAAAATTATTCAAGCGGAACCGTTTCAGAAACGCATGGGAACGGCTGAGTTTCATTATTTGCTGGGCAAGTACGTGCATGAAGTTGAACGGAAGTTGGGTGTGAAGCATCCTTCTTTGTTGGCAACGGCATATGAATCTGGTGTTCCGATCTACACGTCGTCACCGGGAGATAGCTCGATCGGAATGAATTTGGCGGCGATGGCACTGGAAGGATCGAAGCTGCAAATTGATCCGCTGGTGGATGTGAATGAAACGGCAGCGATCGCATATTCTGCACGTGAATCAGGCGATCCCGAAATCGAAGGCAAGAGTGCTGCACTGATTATCGGGGGCGGCAGTCCAAAGAATTTCTTGCTGCAAACTCAGCCTCAATTGCATGAAGTGTTGGGGTTGGAAGAGCGCGGACATGATTTCTTTGTACAGATCACGGATGCTCGACCGGATACAGGCGGTTTGTCAGGCGCAACACCGAATGAAGCAGTGAGTTGGGGCAAAGTTGATCCAGATGAATTGCCCAATACGGTCGTGTGTTACACCGACAGTACGATCGCGCTTCCGATTATGACAGCGTATGTGATCAATCAATGTCCTCCGCGTCCGTTGAAGCGCTTGTACGATCGACGCGATGAGATGTTGGTGAAACTGAAAGCGGATTATCAAGCGGCGAAACTTCAGCCTGCACATCCGGTCACTGAGCCGATTGCAGTAGTCGATCGTCCTCCTGTCGCGACTTATCCCTGTGGCACTCCAATTCGCAACGGTCGCTAAATCTCGATTGATCATCTTTTCTGTGGGTGGGCAATTTGCTCACCTATTTTTTTACGCTGGTCGAGACGCATCCATCGCTAAGTTTCACGACCGCAAACTAATTCAGAAGATGAAGTAAGCCTTACTGCGGGGAGGGTGGATTTGTGCTGCTTGGAGCCGTTGGAGGAGCAACGTTGGAAGGAGCAGGGGCTAGAGGAGAAACGGGTTCAACTGGAGCCGCTGGAGTCGTTGGAGTAAGGTTGGGATTTGCAGGTGCAGTGTTTGTTGGAGCAGTTGGACTGGGCACAAGGGGCGGAACTGGAGTGAGCTGGGGAGAGGCTCCGGGCGTTTGATTGGGTTGAGGTTGTCCCGGTTGATTGCTAGGGGCGGTAGATAATGCAACTTTATCGGCAGCCACCGATCGCATTACATCCAGCACTTGAATCACATCGTTATAAAACGCAGTTTGAGCCGCCTCGAGCACTAGCAATCCTTCGGGCTGTTGTTGATGGTATGCCTGAACGAGTTGGAGAAGTTGAGAGCGATCGATCAGTTGTTTCTGTCCTTGATTCGATAAATACGTTTGCCCGTTGGAATCGATACCAACCACGAGCATTTCGCTCATCAGAACACTACTGGTTTGAGACTTTGGTAGTTCTAAACCGATGCCTTGTTGTCGAGTGAGTTGAAGCGCGGCAAGGATAAAAAAGGTCAGAATACAAAAAATCACGTCGATCAGCGGAATGATCTGGATCTGAGCTTCATCGGTAGGAGAGTCGAGATTGATTTTCATAGCGCGCTTGTCGAGTGAGGAACTACAGATCGTCTCTGCGAAGGGATTTATCGTGTTTCAGTTGCCACTTTTGACGGTACAGCAATTCTAAATCGTTGCCTGTACGACGAAAGATTTTTGCTTGATTAAAGATCAGCCCTTGAAATACGCGATAAAACGCAAGGCTGAAAATTGCCACAACTAGCCCAGTTGCAGTACTGATCAGCGCTTCACCGATCCCGGTGGTTACACCTGCGGTGGAAGCCGTTCCGATATCGCCAATCCGGATCGATCGCAATGACAGAATTAGACCGATCACAGTTCCCAACAGTCCGAGCAATGGAGCCAAGGCGATCACCGCTTCGAGAATTTTGTCGCCTCGACGCATTGAAGCGATCTCCTCATCCGCAGAAGATTCGAGCGCTAGCCGGAACAGCTCGGGGTCAGGATTTTGTAACCGCATTGGAGCATAGAGGAACCGTCCGATCGGTTGATCATAAGACTGCCGTGCAATCTCAACCGCAGCTTCCCAATCTCGCCGCGAAGTTTCGAGAATGCGTCCTGCGACTTCTTTCTCTTTATTTAAAACATTGAACCAAAACCACGATCGCTCAATAATGGCTCCGAGGGACAAGATTGAGAGAACAAACAACGGCAGCATTGTCACGCCGCCTTTTTGAAATAGTTCGATGATATTCATAATCGTTCTCCCTTTCTATTCGTCCCTCTTAGCATCTCAGTGAACCGGGGTTTTAAAGATTCCATAAAATCTTACTGCGCGATCGTTGAATTTCCGCCGTTTTTCAAAAGAAAAGAGAACTCTGTGAGACAATTTCGCACAAAGTTCTCCATTTGATCTCAGGAGAATTAAAACGATCGATTCAATTCCTCCCATGCACCAATTGTTTGCGGCACGATTGGTTGAATCAATTGAGCGATCGCGTCTGCATAGAAATGAATCTCTTGCTGTGCGCCTTCGCCTTTACGCAATCCAATAAAGTGCAGCACAGCTTGAAGCGAAACTGTCCAAACCCAAGAGGTGTAAACGCTTGGAACTAAAACGCCGCGAGCCTGTTCTCGACCGACTCCCAATTCAAGCAGATCTTTGTACGCTCTATAACTGGCTTCGCATTGGGCACGATAAATCTCAAGCGCTCTCTGGTTCTGTTCTTCGGGAATTTCACCGAAGGTGGCTTGTCGATTGCTTTTAGACTGCTGGCGAAACGAGGCAGGAATATAGAAATCTTCAGAATCTTCGATCGCGACATAGCGAAAACTCTTTTCGTTCCAGCCGACTTGCTCATCATTATGACTGCTGGCGATGACGTGCTTCCACCACTGACGCGCCACAAATAGCGGTGCTTTCACTTTGAATTTGAACACTACACCTCGAAACGGGGAAGTGTGATGATGCTGGATCAAGTAGCGAATCAGCTTGACATCTTTTTCGTCGAGGTCGATCGAGACTTTATCAAAGCTAGCTCTTGCATCATTCACCACATCTAAATCAGTCCCCATGTGCGACAGGAGCGCAATCCGACTTTTACCATCGTTGAGCGGATCGATCCAGGAAAATTCTGCTGTGTGAACCCCTTGGGAAGCGGAGCTACTGGGTGAATCAGACATATTCGTAAAGTTGGGAGCAGCAATAGATTGAACCATGAACGATTCCTCGAACGATAAAATTCGCTAAGACGCTATATGTAGCGTTTAATGTAACTCTAGTTTGAGGAAAGTTCAAGATGTAGAGTAAAGATTTTAGTATAGTAAATTTGTTTATAGAATGATTGTTCTGAAGTTGGAACTTTTACTTGCGGAATTGCGATCGAAGCAAATATGCCTAAAATTAACAAGATCGATTAAGCTTACTGGAATATCTTGCCGTCGTTTTTCAAAGGCTTTGTTGTGCCCAAACGTCTCTCCATCCTTTCAATTTCCCTGATGCTCGGACTCTGGATGACTCAACCCGCATCCGCTCAAGCGCTAATCCCACACGCGCCCCAAGTCGATTTTGACAAGCTAGAACAGCAAGGACTGGGACTTGTTCAAGAAGCATCACAGTTAGCACAATTCAATCAGGATCAGTTAGCGTTGGCACGCGCGAGATTGGCAGTACAACTTGCCCCCAAACGTCCCGAAGCTTGGGCGGTTTTAGGCGGTCTGTATATTGAGACGAATCGGGCAGACGAAGCGATCCCTGCACTGAGAAAAGCCAATTCGCTCGATCCAAAAAATTCTGCAATTTTATTTGCATTAGGAACCGCACACTTCCAAAAGGCACAGTACGAAGAGTCGATTAAACAAATCCAGGCAGGGCTGAAAATTAAGTCAGACGTGCCAGGGGCTTACTTCGATATGGGAAATGCTTACTTGATGTTGAAGCGAAATCAAGACGCGACCGCCAGCTACGAAAAAGCGATCTCACTTGATAAAACATTCTGGCCCGCCATTAATAACATTGGACTAATCCGCTACGAAGAAGGCAAGATCGACGAAGCGATCAAACTCTGGCGGCAATCGGTCGCGATCGATCCAAAACAAACCGCGGAACCGCAGCTCGCGATCGCAGTCGCGCTATTTCGCAAAGGCAATCAAACCGAAGCATTCACCCTCGGAGAAGGCGCATTAAAAACGAATGCCCGCTACGGTGAACCGAAATACCTGAAAGAGAATCTTTGGGGTGAGAAGCTGTTAGCGGATGCCCAAAAATTCTTTGCAGTGCCGAGAATTCAAGCCGCGATTGCTCAAGCGCAATCTGCACAAGCCGCTCAGGAAGGTCGCAATCAATAGATTGCTTGAGCAATTGACCGACTCTCTGATAAGTTGGGCTTGAATTTAATCCGTTTTTGCAGGGGTGGCATCGTGCGATCGAGAGCCGTTTCGACAAATCAATACCATCGCAAAAAAAGCCAAAGCCGCTCATTTCCCTGGGTGCTTCTGCTGATGCCGTTCGTGCTGTGGATGGGAGTACGATCGCTCAGAATGCACTTTGAAAAGCCAGATGCCATTTTGGTGCTAGGTGGTTCAGAAGATCGAGAGATTTTTAGCGCGAAATTTGCCAAGAAACATCCAAATCTGCCCGTTTGGATTTCGTCGGGTGCGCCGCCTGACTATGCAGAACACGTATTTGAAAAGACAGGCGTAAGTTTACGACGGCTCCACTTAGATTACGAAGCAGTCGATACCGTGACGAACTTTACGTCGATCGTCGATCGCTTACGTCAACAAAATATCCGAAGCGTCTACTTAATCACCTCGGATTACCATATGCGACGCGCCCAGATGATTGGAGAAATTGTGTTAGGCAGTCGCGGGATCAATATTCAACCGATCGCCATCCCATCGAATCAGGTCGAAGAACCGCTTTCCAAAGCAATGCGAGATGGAGGACGGGCAATTCTTTGGGTGGCAACGGGGCGGACGGGAGCCCGTCTTGCGCCTGCAAACAAAGGACATTAAGCCGCTGCTAATTCCTGAATCAAGACATAAGGCTGAAGAATCAGAGCTTGAAAACGCTTGGTTTGATCTTCATTCCACACCGCTTTTTGTTCGATCGATGGTTTATAAATTAAGCAATCTTGAATCCACTGCTCGACTGAAGTAACTTGATCATTGGCGATCGCATATCCCACATCAACGAGATCAAGCGAATCAGCCACCATAATCACTGCATCGCGATCGGCGTGAGGCATTAACCATTCCCACTCCGCCTGATCGAGGGATTCTCTGAGTTCTGCTTTTAAATCTGACATGACCCGTATTCTTAAACTATTTTTGACGATCGTACTTTCAATCGTTTTCCTTCTTGCTCACCCTAGCGCAATTTGGGCAGTGACAGAACGCTCGATCGAGCCACTCACAAGCGCAAACATCGATGCCAACACGATCCCATCCGAAAAGCTCAATCAGTTTGTGCAATCTTGTCTGCAAGTTGTGGCACTGATTGAGCGGCGAGAAAGCGAACTGCAAGCCGCAGAAACCGACTCCGAATCTGCCCGAATTCAGCAAGACATTGAAGCTGAAGCGATCGCCATTATCGAAAAAAATGGACTGACGCGCCAAGAATACCTCCAACTTTTGAGCCTCGCCAACGTCGATCCAGAGTTTGGTGAACGGGTCGCCACACTGCTGCAAGAGATGTCAAGTTAAAACACTCCAAAAGATTGCAAGAAAAAAGCTTGCAACTTGAATCAGATCGATTAGATTAAACGTTTGAAGTCAAGATAGGCTGATGTGCGGATCTAAATACTCCAGTTGATTTCAAGATTTATCACTTAACTTGAGATCCATCCAGAGTCCTGTCAGAATGACTTCATTCTGTCTGATTGACCTGTTGCCCCCGCGATTTGCATTCCCCCATGACCAGCATCGCCCCCGTATCCCGCACCGAACTATCCCAACGCCGCCAAAAACTCCGTCGCCAACGCCGAACCCGCTTTTTTCAAGCAAGTTGGCGTAATATTGCGATCGCGAGTTTTGCTCTAGGTGCGCTCTGGGTCGCAACCTCACCTGCTTGGGTAATTCGTCAGCCAGAGCAGATTACAATCAAAGGCAACCGATTTCTCTCTAAAGAAACAATCCGTACACTTCTCCCGATCGCTTATCCGCAATCGCTATTGAAGGTGCAGCCACAATCCATTTCTGACGCGCTCAAAACCAAAGTTCCGATCGCGAATGCAACGGTTGATCGACAATTGTTTCCGCCGAGTTTAACGGTACGAGTTCAAGAGCGCATCCCGATCGCGCAAACGGTTTCGAGTTCAAAAGCTTCTCAACCTGGATTGTTGGATGAAACGGGTGTGTGGATGCCGCAAAACAGCTACACGACGTTAAACCCAAACTTCAAACCGCCCACCCTTAAAATTGTGGGCAATCCAGAGCAATACAGATCGGTTTGGACAGCCTTCTACCGTACGATTCGCCAGAGTCCGGTCAAGATTTTGGAAGCAAACTGGGAAGATCCAACAAATTTAATTCTCAAAACAGAACTGGGTGCGGTACAGTTTGGTGTTTATGGCTCTAACTTTCCGATGCAACTCAAAGTGCTAGACGAGATGCGACGGTTGCCGAGTCGAGTCAATTCGGGTCAGATTGTGTCGATCGACCTAAAAAATCCGAATTCTCCGGTTTTACAAATGAATGCGACGAAAACTCCTGTAAAATTAGGTACTCCTTAGAGTAAAAATTTTGAGAGTAAAATTTTGGGAAATTTCCAGCCGACTGCCATCAGTCCTGGTAAGCTAACTTGCTAATCGAGTTCAGTCGCCCTCTTTGACTTTTCTGCTGTTCATCTCCATCGCTTGAAATCCCAATGACGCTTAACCATAATGAGTCGAATGCCAACCCAATGACGCTGAATCAACAGCCAGAATCAGGCTACGCAAGCTCGAATGCGGAAGGGCAAATGAATAATTTTTCGACCTCAGACAACACCAATCCATTTAATTTTAATTCTGGGGCATACCACAATCAAGGTATGGGGCTGAAAGCGGTTCCTGAAGATTCAAGGAGTGGTGATATTGTGCCTGGAAGTGTTGCCAAGATTAAGGTAATTGGTGTGGGCGGCGGTGGCAGTAATGCAGTCAACCGCATGATTGCAAGTGATGTGGCGGGTGTTGAGTTTTGGTCAATCAATACGGATGCTCAAGCGTTGTCGCAATCTACAGCCTTGAAGCGGTTGCAGGTCGGGCAGAAGTTGACCCGGGGATTGGGAGCAGGCGGAAATCCAGCGATCGGACAAAAAGCGGCTGAAGAATCGCGCGATGAAATTGCAAGTGCGCTCGAACACGCCGATCTCGTATTTATCACCGCTGGCATGGGCGGCGGTACGGGAACGGGAGCGGCTCCGATCGTGGCGGAAGTGGCGAAAGAACTCGGTGCGCTCACGGTTGGCGTGGTGACTCGTCCATTTACATTTGAAGGTCGTCGTCGAACGGGACAAGCGGAAGAAGGGGTCGCAGCACTGCAAAGCCGAGTCGATACACTGATCATTATTCCGAATGACAAGCTACTGTCTGTGATTTCGGAACAAACTCCGGTACAAGAGGCGTTTAGAACCGCAGATGATATCTTGCGTCAAGGGGTACAAGGAATTTCGGATATCATTACGATTCCCGGTTTGGTGAACGTGGATTTTGCCGATGTGCGGGCGGTGATGGCAGACGCGGGATCGGCTTTGATGGGGATCGGGATCGGTTCTGGTAAGTCGAGAGCGAGAGAAGCAGCGGTGGCAGCGATTTCTTCACCGTTGTTGGAGGCATCGATCGATGGCGCACGCGGAGTCGTGTTTAACATCACAGGCGGATCGGATTTGACCCTGCATGAAGTTAGCCAAGCTGCCGATATTATTTACGAAGCGGTTGATCCCAACGCCAATATTATTTTTGGGGCGGTGATCGATGAGCGCTTGCAGGGTGAGATTCGGATCACGGTGATCGCGACCGGATTTTCACAAGAAACACAGCCACAAGCAACGACGAAAACTGCAACCGTTCCGCAGCCGAAAGCTCGATCGGTGTCACCGCCACCTGTCACTCAGCAGCCTGCACCAGAACCAACGCAACAAAAACCAGGAACTTTAGATATTCCTGAATTTCTGCGGACGAGACGGAAGCCTCAGAAGTAAATCCTTGATGCTTTGACGAATGGAATCCGTTGAGCATTCACGCGAGAGATTTCACTGTGTTGCAGCAAGACAGTGAGCAGTGAAATCTACTCACGCGATTCTTAAGATCTGGATCGATTCACCTGCGGAAATGTGGGTCTGTCCGATCGACATTTTCCCCAATGCATTCGTCCCCGCAAGATTGATCAAGTTTCCCGATAATCGACTGCCACCCGCAGGCGTAAACTGCAAAGCACCTTCAACACTCGATACCGATCCCCACAGATAGAATTCTCGCTTTCCGTCGGATTTCAAGTCTTGTGTGGTGATGGCATTGAGAAATTCTGGTTTCCAACCGTGAGCGAGTCCCGATCGCTTCCGAATTGCAGGCTGAGCAAATCGCCAAAACGTGACTAGAACTGAAGCTGGATTTCCGGGAAGTCCAAAGTAAAGCGTGGAATCTGGAAATGTTGCGAAAGTCAGCGGTTTACCAGGTTTGACGGCGATCGCTCGAATGTGAATTTCTGCGCTTAATTCTTCAAGAATGCGATCGACATAATCGTAATCGCCAACGGAAACACCACCCGAAGAAATCACAACATCAGCAGTTTGAACGGCTTGAGCGATCGCACCTTTCAATCTTGTCGGATCGTCGGGAATGATCCCCAGCGAAATGGCTTCTGCTCCCATCTCTGTCACTAGGGCTTCGAGTGCATATTGATTTGAATCTACGATTTGTCCGGGTTGAAGAGGTCGATCGGGAGTTACAAGTTCGCTTCCGGTGGAGAGAATTGCGACTCGCAAGCGGCGAAAAACGGGAACTTCGACACATTGCGCGGCGGCGAGAATCGCGATTTCAGGCGCTTTCAGAGCAATACCGGGAGAAAGTAAAGGATTTCCGGCTTGATAATAAGCGCCGCGATACCGAACAAATGATCCTGGATTTGCAGGAGGCGTGAGAATGGAAACGCGATCGCCCTCTCGTTTCGTGTCTTCTTGCATCACCACCGTATCCGCACCCATTGGCATCACTGATCCGGTGAGAATTCTTGCTGCTTGTCCGGGTTGCACAGTTTTTTGAGGTTGATAGCCTGCTGGAATCTCTTCGATAATCTCCAGCGTTGCGGGTTGTTTGACATCCTCGAATCGCACAGCATAGCCATCCATCGCGGAATTATCCCAGTGTGGAAAATCGAGTTTGCTGGTGATCGGAGCCGCGAGAATGCGGTCACATAACCGTGTAGCGAAGCGATCGCGACATTCTGTTAATCCGATTGTTTCAGTTTCCTCGATCGCCTGAATCGACTTTAAAATCAGCTTTTCCGCTTCTGCAACTGACAGCATGATTCACCAAATTGCGTTTCTTGTAAGATGACAATACTCAACATTAAAGCGAAATATGTCTTTGAGTCAGGTTTATCCCGTGGTTTGGAATGACGATCGCGTTTTGCTGATTGATCAAACCCGTTTGCCGAGCGAGTACGCTTTGGTTGAAATTAGTCGGTGTGATGATATGGCGCAGGCGATCAAAACGATGATTGTGCGAGGTGCGCCCGCGATCGGCGTTGCGGCAGCTTACGGAATGTATCTCGGTGCGCGAGAAATTGAGGCAACGAGTCGAGAACAGTTCTTAGCGCAATTGGAAACCGTCGCACAACAGTTACGCGCAACTCGTCCCACTGCGGTGAATTTGTTTTGGGCGATCGAGCAAATGCTAAAAACAGCGCGTCAAACACTCGGATCGGTCGAGTATCTTAAAGAGGCATTACTCCTCGCGGCAAAGCAGATTCAAGAAGACGATTTACAAACTTGTCGATCGATTGGCGATCATGGACTTGCCGCTTTACCGTCCACGCCTGAGAAGTTACGGTTATTAACGCACTGTAATGCGGGTGCATTGGCAACGGCGGGATATGGAACGGCTTTAGGAGTTGTACGATCGACGTGGGAAGCGAACCGTTTAGAGCGAGTTTATGCTGATGAAACTCGACCGCGATTGCAAGGAGCCAAACTGACCGCTTGGGAATGCGCTCAAGAAGGCATTCCGGTGACGGTGATTACCGATAACATGGCGGCTCATTGTATGCAGCGCGGTCTAATCGATGCGGTTGTGGTGGGAGCAGATCGCATTGCCGCAAATGGAGATGCCGCCAATAAAATCGGAACTTATAGCGTGGCGTTAATTGCAAAAGCGCATCGGATTCCGTTTTTTGTCGCGGCTCCGGTTTCGACGATCGATTTCAGCATTTCGGATGGCAGTCAGATTCCGATCGAAGAACGCAATCCGGATGAGATTTATCAGATTGGCGAAACGCTCCTTTGTCCGCCTGGAATTGAGTATTACAATCCGGCATTTGATGTCACCCCGGCTGAGTTGATTAGTGCGATCGTGACTGAATTCGGTGCATTTACTCCAAATCAAATTCAGGCGAAACTATACGAGAAGCGGGTCGTTTAGGTGTGAAGGCTCTAGGAACGCGATCGCGTTCCATCTCAAAGCTACGTAGATGTCGCAAAGTCGATCGCATCCTTCACTGAGGTTCAGCGCGTCCTCGTTGAATGTCAGAGACTCGTCCTTGAATATCAGAGACTCGTGAGTGAGATAAAAAGACTCGTCGTTGAATGTCAGAAACTCGTCGTTGAATATTAGAGATTCGTGAGTGAGACAAAAAGACTCGTCGTTGAATGTTAGAGACTCGACATTCAGATAAAAAGACTCAAGTGTGAAAGTTGCACATCGCCTTACATCTAACTCAAGCGCTACAGAAAATTCGCCCGATTTGGAATCGCGTAGGATAACAGGCTGTAAACAAGAAAAATTTTTGATTGCAGAACGTAAACCTTTTTCGCAAATCCTAGCTGTGTTGCTCCTCACAGATTCGACAATAGAACTATAAGACACTGAACCATTGTCCCTAATCCCAGATTATCTACCGGAGACGTTTAAGTTATGGTGAGTCAAGCTTTTGACGATGCCTATGGCACACAGGTTCGTGATCAATACGAACCTCAAACACAGACGATCGCACGTCAGTTGCTGAGTGCAACTCGCGAGTCGCGATCGTGGTTTGCTCAGATGCGCGATCAGATGCAGTGGGATGATAAGTTGCTCGGTTGGGCGATGGGCAATCCAGGATTGCGGGTACAGCTATTTCGCTTGATTGATTGTTTGCCCTCGCTGCGAAGCAAGCCCGAAATCGCGCGACATTTGCAGGAATACATGAGCGATCGTACCGTCGAACTTCCTGCGGCACTGAAAAGCCTGCTCAACTTCGCTAACGCAGAATCAATGCCCGGACAACTTGCGGCAACAACGCTTTCTACTGCGGTCGAAACATTGGCGCATAAGTACATTGCAGGTGAGAATCTGAAGCAGGTCTTGAAAACGATCGAGCGTCTGCGTAAAGAGAAAATGGCGTTTACCGTAGATTTGCTTGGTGAAGCGGTGATTACTGAAACCGAGGCACAGTCTTATCTCGATCGCTATTTAGATTTGATGGCGCAATTGACCGAAGCCTCCAAATCTTGGTCAAAAGTCGAGCAAATTGATTTTGCGGATGGACAACCCCTTCCGAAGGTTCAAGTTTCAGTCAAGCTGACAGCATTTTACTCACAGTTCGATCCGTTGGACGAGGAAGGGAGTAAAGCGCGGGTTGCCGATCGTGCTCGGACTTTGCTGCGTCGCGCTCAGGAACTCGGTGCAGCGGTTCACTTTGATATGGAGCAATATGCTTACAAAGACTTGACACTGGCAACACTCAAAGCTTTGTTGATGGAAGAAGAGTTTCGATCGCGCTCGGATATTGGCATGACGATTCAAGGCTATCTGCGTGATAGTGAACAGGATTTGCAAGGCTTGATTGATTGGGCGAAAGCGCGTGGAACTCCGATCACGGTTCGACTGGTGAAAGGGGCTTATTGGGATCAAGAAACCATTAAAGCCGTTCAGAAAGATTGGGATCAGCCTGTGTTTAATGACAAGGCTGAGACAGATGCGAACTATGAGCGGTTAACAGAACTGTTGCTCGAAAATCACGAGGTTTTGAATGCTGCGATCGGGAGTCACAATGTTCGATCGCAAGCTCATGCTTTAGCGATCGTCAAATCGTTGAACATTCCCAAACATCGCATCGAATTTCAAACCTTGTATGGAATGGGCGATAAGTTAGCAAAAGCGATCGTCGATCAAGGCTATCGCGTTCGGGTGTATTGTCCTTACGGAGAATTGATTCCAGGGATGTCGTATCTGATTCGTCGCTTATTAGAGAACACGGCAAATAGTTCATTTTTGCGGCAGACCTTAGAAGAACGCCCGATCGAGGAATTGATCGCGGCTCCGAAAGTGAGTGAACATTCTGAACTGAAACACTTGGATAAATTCAAGAATGCAGCCGATACAGACTATTCGGACAGTGCAAAACGTGATCGAATTCAGTCGGCTCTAAAATCGGTGCGGCAACAGTTTGGCAAAACTTACTTACCGCTGATTAATGGTGAATTTGTTGAAACGATTGACAAGCTTAAATCCGAGAATCCATCGCGATTTAGTGAAACGGTTGGCACGATCGGCATGATCAACATCGAACAAGCGGAGCAAGCGATCGAGTCTGCGAAAACTGCTTTTCCTGCATGGAGACGCACTCCTGCTAAAGAACGCGCTCAGATTCTCCGCAAAGCTGCGAATTTGTTTGAACAACGACGCGATGAGTTGATCGCCTGGATGACGTACGAAGTGGGTAAACCTGTCAAAGAAGGCGACGGAGAAGTTTCAGAAGCGATCGATTTCTGCAACTATTACGCGGATGAGATGGAAAGACTTGATCGGGGTGTAGACTACGATTTTCCTGGTGAAACAAATCACTACCGCTATCATCCTCGTGGCATTGTACTCGTCATTTCTCCGTGGAACTTTCCATTAGCCATTCCGGTTGGAATGACGGTTGCAGCGTTGGTAACTGGAAACTGTGCTTTGTTAAAACCTGCTGAAACTTCATCAGTGATTGCGGCGAAGATTGCAGAAGTTCTGATCGAAGCGGGGATTCCTCGTGGCGTGTTCCAATTTATTCCCGGTGAAGGTCATACAATCGGTGCACACTTGGTCAAGCATCCCGATGTGCACATGATTGTGTTTACCGGATCACAAGCCGTTGGATGTCAAATTTACCAAGATGCTGCCGTTTTACAACCTGGACAGCGACATCTAAAGCGAGTTGTGGCTGAGATGGGAGGTAAGAATGCCATCATCATCGATGAAAGTGCAGACTTAGATCAAGCGGTTCAAGGTGTGGTGCAATCTGCGTTTGGGTACAGTGGTCAGAAATGCTCGGCTTGTTCTAAAGCGATCGTGCTTGAACCTGTGTACGAAACCTTCTTATCGCGCTTGGTCGAGGCGACTCGATCGCTTAACATCGGAGAAGCGGAATTGCCGAGTACAAAAGTCGGTCCTGTGATTGATGGTGAAGCTCAGCAGCGCATCCGAGACTACATTGAGAAAGGACGGACTGAAGCAGAAGTCGCGATCGAGCTTCCCACTCCCGAAGGGGGCTACTATGTGGCTCCTGTAGTTTTCACGAATGTTCCAACAGATGCCAAAATTGCTCAAGAAGAGATTTTTGGTCCAGTGTTGGCAGTGATGCGGGCGAACTCATTCCAAGAAGCGCTAGAGATGGCGAATTCTACGCCCTATGCTTTGACGGGTGGATTGTATTCGCGTACTCCTTCGCACATTGAGCAAGCACAGGCAGAGTTTGAAGTCGGTAACCTGTATATCAATCGAGGAATCACGGGCGCGGTCGTCGCGCGGCAACCGTTTGGAGGATTTAAGCTTTCAGGAGTTGGTTCTAAAGCGGGTGGGGTAGATTATTTGCTCCAGTTTTTAGAGCCGCGTGTGGTGACAGAGAATGTTCAGCGTCAGGGGTTTGCACCGATCGAAGGTGCAGAATGAGTTAGAAATCTGCTCTGGCTTGGCGAATTCTATTCGCCAAGCACCCAAACCTATCGTTTCTCCATCTGCCAACTTAAAAGAATCACAGGAATCAACCCAACCAAGACGATCGCTAATGCTGATCCAGAAGCTTCCGCCAATCGTTCATCTGATGCAAGATTGTAAACATGAATCGCTAACGTATCAAAATTAAACGGTCGAATGATCAGTGTCGCTGATAGCTCTTTCATCACATCGACAAACACTAAAATTCCGGCAGCTAAAACCCCTCTCCACAACAGCGGAATATGAATCCGAAACAGTGTGTTCGTTGCTCCAAACCCTAAGCTCCGAGAAGCATCATCCAAACTCGGTTTAATGTTCGTTAAACTTGCCTCAATGCTATTGAACGATAAGGCTAGAAATCGCACTAAATAGGCAAAGATCAGCGCGAAGAGTGTTCCGCTGAGTAACAATCCAGTTGAAATGTTGAAGGTCGATCGCATCCAACTGTCGATCGCATTATCAAACAATCCAAACGGAACTAAAATTCCAACTGCAATCACTGATCCGGGTACAGCATAACCCATCGAAGCAATGTAAGCCGCAACTCGCATCGTGACCGAGTGATTTAATCGCAAGCCATACGCCAAGATAATACCGATGACGATCGCAATACCCGCCGCCAATCCTGACACCATTAAACTATTGGTGGCAAAGTTCCAAAATCGTTGGTCAAACACTTGATTCCAATTGTCCAAGGTCAGTCTGAATAAGAATCCTCCAGGTACAAAAAAGCCAAGCAACAATGGAACCATGCAGCACAAGAAAGCCGCGATCGCTCTAATTCCTCGAAGCTGATATTTCTGAAAAGACTGGGAACCCCCCGACTGATAGTACTTTCCCCGTCCGCGCGAAAATTGCTCTAACAGAATTAAGGCAAAAATGAAGATTAATAAAAACGCAGCTAACTGAGTTGCAGCTAGCCTTTCTCCCATCCCAAACCAAGTTCGATAAATCCCGGTTGTAAATGTACTCACCTCGAAAAACTGTACCGTTGCATAGTCATTCAATGTCTCCATCAATGCGAGTGATAGTCCCGCCACGATCGCCGGACGCGCCAACGGTAACGCCACTTTGCTAAAACTTTTCCAAGGGCTACATCCCAAGCTCCGACTTGCTTCGAGCGTACAAACTGACTGTGATAGAAACGCCGATCGCGCCAACAAATACACATACGGATACAGCACCAACACCAACATCAACGCCGCCCCTGGGAGCGATCGCACATTTGGAAACCAATAATCTTGCATGGTTTTCCAACCAAACCACGATCGCAAGCTCGTTTGTACGATGCCGTAGAAATCAAGCAGATCCGTATAGGTATACGCCAAGATGTAAGCGGGAGCCGCTAACGGTAACAACAACGCCCAAGTTAAAACTCGACTACCCGGAAAACGACACATTGTCACGAGCCAAGCCGTCCCCGTTCCAATCAGCGTGACTCCTAGCGCAACCCAAAACATGAGTAACAGCGAGTTAATTACATAAGTTGTTAACACTGTTTCGGCTAAATGCTGCCACACCGATCGTGCATCTGCAACCAATCCGCTTAACACTGAGAGAATCGGTAATGCGATCAATCCTGCGATCGCGATTACAACGATCGTCCAGCCGCCCAGTCTCGCCTTTTGAGTTGCTCTCCCTGGTGAAATTTGCATACACTCTCAACAAATCTTTCAAACTACTTTACTGCGGTTCCAAAATTGTTGATGATAAATCTCAATAAGCTTGAAACACTCAAAAAATGCTCGAATCTATTCTCCTGCAACTTGATAACATTTCAAAACGTTTTTCTGATACACCCGTGGTGGATGCAGTATCGCTAAAACTGAGACAAGGAGAATTGCTGAGTTTACTCGGTGCTTCTGGTTGTGGGAAAACGACGTTATTGCGTTTGATTGCAGGATTTGAGCGACCGCAATCTGGAAGTATTGAACTTGCAGGTCAAGAAGTTGCGGGTGCAAACCGTTGGCTTCCTCCAGAACAACGGGACATTGGAATGGTGTTTCAAGACTATGCGCTGTTTCCGCATCTTACAGTGGTGCAGAATGTGGGCTTCGGGTTAAAAAAGTCTCGTCGCAAACGAGCGAGTTATCCAACGCAACAAGCTAAAAAATTGATTGCAGAAGCAATCGATCAAGTTGGATTGTCTGGATTAGAAAAGCGCTATCCGCATGAACTCTCTGGTGGACAACAGCAACGAGTTGCACTCGCGAGAGCTTTAGCACCTCAACCTGCGTTAATTTTGCTGGATGAGCCTTTAAGTAACTTAGATATGCAAGTGCGATCGCATCTTCGCCAAGAGATTCGCTCCATTCTAAAAACAGCAGGAACGACTGCAATTTTTGTCACTCACGATCAAGAAGAAGCTTTGTCGATTTCCGATCGCGTTGCAGTGATGAATCAAGGCAAACTTGAACAGTTAGCCACACCTGAAACGCTTTACGGTGAACCTGCGACTCGGTATGTTGCTAAGTTTGTGACGCAAGGAAATTTCTTACCTGCGACTTACGACGGCAAAGGCTGGAAAACTGCGATCGGAACGGTGATGCTTCCTCATATTTCTGATCCAATTGCAGATCAGGCAGAACTGATGATTCGACAGCAAGATATTCGATTAGAACCGGATGAAAAAGGGACGATCGTCGTAGTCGATCGTCAATTCTTAGGACGAGAGCATCGCTATGTGATTCAGACCAGTTCTGGAGCTCGATTGCGAGTATTGAGCGCAATGAAACCTGTCCTGAATATTGGAACTCGGGTAAAGATTAGAGTGAACTTATCAACGGTGCGAGTCTTTTTCAACGACTAAATCGTAGTCAAGACAAGCGATCTCACTCCTTTTCTTGACTGGATTTCTTGAATCCCAAACAGATTTCTTGAATCCCAAACAGATTTCCCGATTTCCAACCAAATTTCTTGAATCCCAAACAAATTTCTTGAATCCCAAACAAATTTCTTGAATCCCAAACAGATTTCACTAAAATAACCTGAGTTCTGAATAAGAAATGGTTGGATGCACCGTGGCGAATGGAATTCGCGGCTAAACAGACGAAGTGTGCCATCGCACACTGGCAGAGCCGATTGTATCAATAGCCCGCGCAGGCGGTCTTGGTTTGTCTAGCTGCGAATTCCATTCGCCAAGCGCCTGAGTCTTAACCGGAGCTGACATTACTTAAGCAACTTGTTCAAATCAAAGTTCTTTTGCCATTTCTGCCTTTGTTGTGGCGTTAGAATCTGTGCAATTACATCACTATAATTGCTCAAAGAGTTTGACAAAGCTTGATTCGATCGTCCTGCTTGTAAGTCGGACTGGAGCCGTTTGATCAACTGTGGATTATTCTGCAACTGCTGAACGATTTCAGTCTGCATCTCGCGTCTTGCTTTCTGAATTTGAGCAGTTTGATCAGGAGTGAGCTTGATGCCTTTGAACTCATCTGAAAGTGCTTTAGAGTGCTGAGTCACTTCTCCTGTCACCGCTTCGCGCAGTGCATCAACAACCACCTGCTTTAGATGTTGGCGCTGTTCATTTGTTTTTTGCTGGATGAAACCTTCGATCGCGCTTTTTGAGTCTTGCACTTTCGTATCTGCTTCATTCGTAAGCTGTTTGAGCAATTGGGCAGCAGTGGAGTGTTCAAACTGATTGGCGAGTTCTTGCGATCGACTTTGCTGAGGTACTGTCTGAACTGGTTCTGCAGTTTGAATGGGGGCAGTGGAAGCAGGTTCCATCTTTGCAGGCGGAGATTGAAGCAGGGCAATTCCACGCGGAGATTGTGTCATTGCAGCCACAACCCCTACCAGTCCCGAAACCACCAACGCCAAAGAAATTAACACCCGACCTTTGTTCGGATTCATCGCCTGTTTCCAACTCACTACAGTTAGGATTCACCCAGATTGATCGATTTTCCAACTTGCAGCAGAAGAAATCGCGCCCGATCGCTTAAAATCCCCATAATCTTCAATCGGCGATTCTGTGCTGTATCAAATCTCTCACACCACGACCTACACCTACAGCGGTGCTGTAACGTTGCAGCCGCATTTGATTCGATTGCGACCTCGATCGGATGGCTGGCAAACGCTCAAAATGTTTTCTCTGCAAGTCACGCCAATTCCGATCGCACAATCGGAACTCACTGATCTCGATGGCAATACCTTCGTCAAAGTTTGGTTCTCTCCCGAATTAACCGAATCGCTCAACGTTCAAGTTCTCTCACAAACGTTGACCCATCAATCAAACCCGTTTAACTATCTATTAGAACCTTGGGCGATCGCGCTGCCGATCGACTATCCGACTTCGCTGTTCAAACAACTCCAGCCCTATTTAAGTTCAACGGATGCGATCGTGCTTCAACTCGCTTACGAAATTGCAGAACGATCAGGAAACAACGTCGCTCAGTTTCTCAACGAACTGACTCAACAAATTTATACAAGCTGTCAATATGTCATTCGAGAAACTGGTAATCCTTATCCGCCCGGACTGACTTGGACACAAAAACAGGGATCTTGTCGAGATTTAACCGTGTTATTTATTGAAGTTTGTCGTGCGATCGGACTTGCAGCGCGATTTGTTAGTGGCTACCAAGAAGGTGATCCCGACCATCCCGATCGATATCTTCATGCTTGGGCGGAGGTATATCTACCAGGTGCAGGTTGGCGAGGATATGACCCAACACATGGATTAGCAGTCAGCGATCGACACATTGCACTCGCAGCGAGTGCGATTCCAGACTATGCTGCCCCGACCGTCGGAAAAGTAGCGCGACCTGGCGGAGTGCGATCCACAATGCACGATACTTTACAGATTCAACGACTTTGAGAACCGCCGTTTAAGTAATGCTCCCAATCAATGTTTGGCATTTGTTCAAACGCTTCGTTTAAGCACTTCTCCCACTGGGTACGAATCCGAGTTAGGTAAGGTGCATCAATGTCTAAACAAAGCTGATAGCGAACTTTAAAACTATCCGCTTCGTACATGACGAGATTGATCGGAGGACCCACAGAAATGTTAGAGATCATCGTTGAATCGATCGATAACAGCGCACATTTCGCCGCTGATTCGATCGGCGTATCAAACGACAAAACGCGATCGAGAATCGGTTTACCATACTTCGCTTCGCCAATCTGCAAAAATGGCGTTTCTTTAGAAGCTTGAATAAAGTTACCTTGACTGTAAATCATGAACAGTTCAGGGTCTGATCCTCGGATTTGTCCACCGAGCAGAATTGTAGATTGATAGTCGATTCCGTCTTTTTCGAGCCACGGACGATTCTCATCTTGAACTTGCCGCATGATCCCGCCAACGTAACGAGCAATTTCGTACAAGCTCGGAAGCGTGTGTAAACTGACTTCTGATTTTGCGTTGATCGCTTGCTGCAACTGAGTGAGAACCGCTTGGGTAACAGAGAGATTGCCAGAAGTACAAAGGAGTAATGTGCGATCGTGGTCGATCGAAAAATCAAACAGTTTTCGATAAGTTGAAATGTAATCGACTCCCGCATTCGTACGAGAATCTGCTGCCATGACTAAACCTGTTTTTGTCAGAATTCCAAGGCAATAAGTCATAGAAGTCTTCCTGTATTTATCATGCTGCTGAGTCGTCTAACAGCATTACTCTACAGGCATTTCATCTAATTAATCTAGGAGATGTTTTAGAAGCTTTTCGCTCTCGTTGCTTACCCGCCCCGGAATAGAATTCGAGGCTGATGATACAAAATCCTTTTCAATATGCGGTTTCAGCTTATTTGGCGCTGATTCCTAGAATGTCCCGCGCCTGAGCAGGTGTTGCAACCTCCCGCCCCAAGATATGAGATAACTTCGCGATCATTTCAACTAAATCGCCATTGTTAGGCTGCCCAAAGCGCGTGTAGGGATAGTCGCCCAGTCCAATCCCAATATGCCCACCGAGCTGAATTGCCCACGATGCCAACTCCATCACATCGCCAGTCCAGCACATCACAAGCCAAGGATCACCCGCAGGAATCGCATCAATCATCGCCTGCAAACCCGAGTAGGTCGCAAGCGCCCCGGTTGGCATGATCTCCCCAGTAAACACAAACTCCCAGAGGGGATGTTCTCGCAGCAGAGCCATTTCCTGAAAGCATCGGGCAGTGCGGATTTGTCCAACATCCCAGCAAACCACACTGTTATAAATGTGATGTTCGTTAAAAATCTTGAGCAAGGTTTGAATGTGGGCACGGGAGTTAGCGTACACCTGATCGTAGGTTTTGAATTGTTTCGCTTGTGGATCCCAGAAGTCCACATTCATCGAGCCAAACTCTAGAGGAACCATATCTACGCCAAGCGATGGATCGGACGTTGCAGCTAGAATGTGACGAACGCGATCCTCAACCCGATTCTGCGTTGTCACATACCCCAAGTGTTGGGTCAATAATTAGATCCGTTTGTTCTCGAATGCCCTGAATCACCTCAAGATAAAGTTCAGTATCATTGAGCCACTTTCCACTGATTGGATCGCGCCCGTGCCAATGAAAAATTGAGGCTCCCGCTTCCCACGCTCGAATCGCTTCTCGAATGATTTCCTTTGGGCTATACGGAAAATGTTCATTCTCCTGCCGATAATCCATGTCATTGCAGCGACACTCGATAATGAGAGGGAGATTAGTGTTCATTGTCTTACTCCTGAAGGTGCTGACAATCGTGTTAGATCAGTGATAAGGCAGTAGTCCACCCCCCAGATTATGAAGGGTGAATCGTGGGGTAAAGCTGCTTAAGCTTAGTCCTAGTATCAGTGCTGGTAACAACTGCCATGCTTCGGAGTGTAGTGCCACTGCAACTTCTGTAAAAAATCTTCTACTTGCCCACCTTGCGCTTCATCTCATTCAATTCTTCTTGAGTTTCCCACTGTTGAAATTTCTGCTCTAGCGGATCAGTCGCTTTATTGGTGTCACTGAAACTTTGATTCCAACCATCCACTGCCCAGCGTTGTTCTGCTTGCGCTGCCTGAGCCGATGTCACCTGTCGCAACTCAGACTGAACTTCCTGACGACGAATCTGAATCTTGCGCTGTAGCTCTTCCGTTTGCTGAATTCTTTCTTTGAGAAGCTGCATCTGTCCCCATTTCTGATTCCCCTCACGTAGCAGAGAAGCCTCATGCGCCTCAGCAGGTTCGGATAAATCTTTTCGTCCTGCCGATCGCGCTTTTTCAATCCGGACGTGCCAGCGCTGAATTTCTTGAGCCGTCGTCAAAATCTCAGCTTCCACCTGCTTTTCTCGCAGTCGCAGATCTGCCAACAGTCGGCGCGTTTCTTGTTCCTGCTCGTACAGCTTTTCTTCTAATGCCTGAAGTTCAAGTTGCGGATTGTTCTTGAGAAATTCATCAATCCGCGTTTCTAGAAAGCGACCCAAATCATCGAACAATCCCATAAGTAACTCCAAGAAAGGATGAAGGATGACCAGCATTCCCGTCATCCTTCATCCTTATTTTAGAGTTTTTGCCCAATCGAGATCGATCGAACCTCACCGTTTCGCCGCACACTCACGTAGTTGTTTGAAATATCCACCACGCTCCAGCCACTCGACCCAATGCTTTCCCCAATGTAATACCGCTGCGTCACGCCGTTCATCTCAAACAAAATCGCAGATTGAGTCGGATCGTTGGCGATCGCAATTCCCCGCAATGTCCGCTGTGGCTCGCTAGAGACAGCTTGAGCAGGTTGAATTGCGATCGCGCTCGAAGCAGACCGAGAAGACGGATTGATCGATAATCGCTCTAACACAGCGGATAAGCGCGATAGAACTTGATCGAGTTCTTGCGGAGTTTTGCTGGGTGCGGTTGCCACAGGGATCGCAGAGGAAGAAGGAACATTGATCACGACTGGCACTTTATTTGAGTCAGGGTTCGATCGCGCTAGGCTTCCAGAAATCGGGGTGGTCGGTAAGTTGCCTCGTATCGCGAGCGGAGTTGCTCCTGGAATGTTGGCGGCAGTTTTGCGATCGATGTTCTCCAGTGCGCGCCTCATATATTGAGCAAATTGAGGAGTCGTATCGATCGCAGCCACTTTGGGAGCGGTTGCGATCGCAGTCGGTTCCTGGGTTGCCAGAGCAAAAAACCGCTGCATCGTTCCGCGCTGAATTAGCCAGAGAGAGCCAGCAGAAAGCGCCGATAGTCCAAAGACGATCGCAAGAAATTTCTGAAAGCGACGGCTTCGAGGTTTGACGGCTCTAGAGGCGACACGATCCTTAGTTTTAACAGCAGGGGAACTCCACTGCGGTAATTGCGGCTGAGCAATTCGTGATTGGGCGACAAGCGTTGCCACGCTAGGAGGAAGGGCGATCGATGATTGGGGTTTGGCTCGAATCAGTTCCGGCGGGGGGACGCTGCCCGATAAGAGATCTTCCACATCCTCAAACAAGTCATCCATTAATCGATCGGCGTAAGTATCGACCTGGACAGGTGCTGGCATCAGCCCGTAAGAATTGGTTAACGGCTGTGCGGAAGTCGCCCGGGAGGGTTCGAGGTGGGTGGAAGCGCCGCTGATGGTTTGAGGCATAACTTTGAATTCAAGAACTCGTCGAGTATGAGAATCTACTGAATTTCCAGCAGAAAAGGAGATTGAGAAGGATAGTCATGTCAGCCTTGCATCACGATGAGCGCGATCGAGCTTCAGATCGAAATCTGTTAGCCCAATCGTCATCCGTGTTTGGGATTATACTCGACGAATTTTTTGACGGCGCAGTTCTGCCGAAGGATAACCCGGATTCTACGGAGAGCAAAAAAGTTTTAGAAATTGAAGGATGATTTCTAAGATTAAAAAACCATGTGTACTATAGCGATCCTAAATGAGTTATGAAAATGCGCCGTACATAAAAACCTTTGAGAAATTGAAGGT
>PSLO01000009.1:0-81124 GCA_040289665.1 Leptolyngbya sp. ERB_1_1
TACCGTTCGAGTTGTGCGTTAAGTCATTGAATCTGTCGGAAATCTCTTAGCGTTTATGATTCATGCAACAAAGCCAATGCAAAGTACAAAGATTCAAGTGTCAGCCGAGATGCGATCGCGCTTTGCTCAGGGACACAACGAGGTCGGACAACCTATTAAGAACTGGGACATCCCTACCCTAGCGGGCGCAGGCGCTTTGCGGTCTACCACCCATGACCTCTTAAATTTCCTAGCTGCCAACATGGGCTTAACAGAGTCTAGCCTATTTCCAGCAATGCAGAAAATGCAGACAGTTCAGCGGCAAACGGACACACCAGATCTAGGAATGGGTCTGGGTTGGCAGGTGTATCGAAAATACGGTACAGAAATTGTTTGGCATAACGGCATCACAGGGGGCTATCACAGCTTTATTGGCTTCAATAAAAAGAAGCAATTGGGAGTCGTGGTCTTGTTCAATTCCAGCCGTAATATCGATGATATTGGGCTGCATTTGCTGGAGCAACAATTTCCGCTAGAAGAGCGGAAAGCCATTACGGTAAATCCTGACCTTTATGATGCTTACATCGGACGTTATGAACTGTCTCCTGAATTTATTTTGACGATTACTAAAGCAGAGAATCGGCTCTTTGTTCAAGCAACAGGTCAACAGATCATAGAATTATTTCCCGAATCAGAAACGGACTTCTTCATTAAAGTCGTTAATGCTCAAATTACATTTGTCAAAGATCAACAAGGACAAGTGAACCAACTGATGCTGCACCAAGCTGGACAAACGACTCCTGCGAAGCGGATTCGCTAATCGATCAACGAGAAATTCTCGCTAATGATCTGCAAAGATATCTGCTGAAGCAGACCGAGTATGAACTCTGAAGAAAATTCCAATTCTACGTCTGGGCTGCAATTCACGCTGCGATCTTCTAAACAGATTGACATAGCTGAGCTTAGAAAATTGGGTTTCTCCTCTCCTACAATGAAATTACCCTGCCGCCCGATCGAGAAAACAGTCGTCCTCTTTTTCTTTGATCTCCTGCGCCTGTATTCCGGAATTCCTAGCGATCGCGGAAATGAGTAACCGTGATGTACCGTCTTACAAAACAAGCCATTTAGACAGATCTATTCTCTCTTGGGAAGAGGTCAGAGATCGACCCAGTCGCTAAATTTAAGACTAACTGTTTATTCGATCGCCCGATGAATCCACTCAAACACAAAGAACTTTTACGCGGTATTCTCGCCGTTACACTCATCGTTGTTGGAATCACTCACTTTCTTGCACCCGAAGAATACGCCAAAATTGTACCGCCTATCTTTCCAGCATTCACCTCGGTATATGTCAGCGGATTTTTTGAGATTCTAGGTGGAATTGGATTATGTATTCCATATCTGAGTGTTGCAGCAGCCTGGGGATTGATTGCATTATTTATCGCAGTGTTTCCCGCCAACATCTATTTAGCATTGCACAGTGATATCACACTGAATGGAATTCCTCATAGTCCGTTATTTTACTGGCTAAGATTGCCGTTTCAGCCTGTGTTAATTGCTTGGGCGTATTGGTACACGCGCAACCCACAAGACCAAAGAGGAGCGGAAGCGATCGCAAACCGATGGCGAGAACTCGAGCGCTTAGTCGAAAAGAAATAGTTTAAAGAATCTTCTCCAGCCCATACACTAAAGACTTTAACGGAATCACTTTCCGAATCGAGAGCAACACTCCAGGCATATAACAAGTACGATCGGTGGCATCATGCCGCAGCGTGTAAATTTGTCCCTGTGCGCCAAAAATGATTTCTTGATGCGCTACTAATCCCGGCAATCGAACACTATGAATCCGAATTCCCTCATCGGCTTGCGCTCCTCTCGCTCCCGTGATTTTTTCGGTTTCCGATACGATCGCTTCGTTATACGTCTTGCCTAGTTCCGCTAACATTTGCGCGGTTTGCACTGCCGTTCCGCTCGGTGCATCCGCTTTCTGATTGTGATGAAGTTCAATAATTTCAACATGATCGAAATATTGCGAAGCCTGAATCGCGGCTTGCTGCATCAAGACCACCCCGATCGAGAAATTTGGCACAATCAAACATCCCGTACTGGCTTTGTCTGCGAACTCTGCTAAATCCCGAATTTGTCCCGCGCTTAATCCAGTCGTTCCGACCACGGGACGAACTCCGTAAGCGATCGCCGATCGAACATTTCCATACACTGCATCCGGATGAGTGACATCTACGACAACGCCTAACTCTTTTTCTTGAGACAGCATCGCCATCATCGGCTCGTATTCATTCGTTACAGGCACTTCTAGCGCACCACACCCGATGATCTCGCCAATATCTTCACCCTGATAATCAGGATTTCTTGCCAGTGCCCCGATTAAATTCATATCGGGCGACTGCGACACCGCTTTAATAATTTCCCGTCCCATTTTGCCCGTCGCACCATTGACCACGACTGGAATCCGACCCGCCATCGCTTCACCTTCTAATTCAGCTTCTCTATTCTCCCATTCCCGCTTCATGTCACAATAGGAAACGCGAATTAAAACAGCTTTACTCTTTCAGGACAGCCCGTGACCTTTACGACACAACCCACTTCACAAAACGGACGATCGACCACGACTCCAGCTCGGCGGCGGGCTGTGTTTCCTTTCACCGCGATCGTTGGACAAGAAGAAATGAAATTGGCGCTCTTGCTCAATATCATCGACCCCAAAATCGGCGGCGTGATGATCATGGGCGATCGCGGAACCGGAAAATCAACCACGATTCGGGCATTGGCGGATTTACTGCCTGAAATTGATGTGGTTGCCGATGACCCGTTTAATAGCCATCCGAATGATCCAGAATTGATGGGCGATACGGTGCGGCAATCGATCGAGCAAGGTGCAGATGTGCCTGTGGTCAAGAAAAAAGTGATGATGGTCGATTTGCCTTTGGGTGCGACAGAAGATCGCGTGTGCGGCACGATCGACATCGAAAAAGCTTTATCTGAAGGGGTGAAAGCTTTTGAACCGGGACTGTTGGCGAAAGCAAATCGCGGCATTCTCTACGTCGATGAAGTGAATCTACTCGATGATCACCTGGTCGATGTGCTGCTTGATTCAGCCGCTTCGGGATGGAACACGGTTGAACGTGAAGGAATTTCAATTCGACATCCTGCGCGGTTTGTTCTTGTTGGTTCTGGCAATCCGGAAGAAGGTGAACTACGACCGCAACTGCTCGATCGCTTCGGGATGCACGCTGAGATCCGCACAGTGAAAGAGCCTACTCTGCGGGTGCAGATTGTGGAACAGCGGACAAACTTCGATCAAGACCCAATTCCGTTTTTAGAGAAATATCAGGCAGAGCAAACGGCACTTCAGCAGCAAATTGTAGATGCCCAGGAGCGATTAAAAGGAATTGCGATCGACTACGAATTGCGAGTAAAAATTTCACAGATGTGTTCTGAACTTGATGTAGACGGATTACGCGGTGACATCGTGACGAATCGGGCGGCAAAAGCGTTAGCGGCATTGGAAGGACGGACTGAGGTAACAGTCGATGAAATTCGTCGGATTGCGCCTCTGTGTCTACGTCACCGTTTGCGGAAAGATCCGATGGAATCGATCGATTCGGGCTACAAGGTTGAGAAGGTCTTCGCTCAAGTGTTTGGCGTTGAAGCTCAGTAAGCAAGATACCGGGTATTTCAAACACCCGGTATTTTATTAGTTCAGATTACAAACTCGCCGTTTTTCCGGTCTGTGCTTGGGATTCGATCGGTTTGACATCCGTATGTCCCATCTCGCTTGCCAACTCACGCAACAACGAAATTTGTTGCTCAAATTCAAACGCTTCAAACCGCTTCAGCAAATTGCCGATGGCATCAGATTGCTCATAGTCCGCAGGCATCCCCACAACGGTGTCACCCATGTCAACTGCCCACAGATACCAAACTAACAGCTGATTGTTTTCTTTCAAAGCACCATAATCACGAGAATATTCAGTATCTGCTCGATTGACAATATCGCGCATCACTTGAAGCTGATCTTGATGCGATAAATTATAAAAATTACCCAACAACATCGGTGCTAATTCAGGTTCTGCTGCTTGGGGCGCTGCAGGTGTGATTGAGTCGCCCATCTTCTTATAAACGTAGTACAGCAGTGCCAACTTATCATCGGCTTGCAATTTGTTGAAATCTTCGATCGTACCCTGAAGCCCTTCTCCTAAATAATCGGAAGGATCGACGTTCTGACTTGCAGACTGGGGCATTGAACTTTCTCCATTGATAACGTCACTCAAGACGTATCAAGCTTTACAGTATAAAGTCGCCCTCCTGAAGACCGACTTGTAATCTAACCTCTGGGAGACTCGCCTAATCTACCTTCAGGGCGTTGAGGCAAACTTTAGAATTTGGTAATGTAGCAGCATTGCAAAAGCAAGATAGGAGAACTTGTTATGTCTGAAACTAATAGTGAATCTCAAACTCAAGACTCTCAATTAATGTCTGAGGAAATTGCGGCAGGCGATCGTCCCGCTCCCAAAGTGGATGTCTCCGCAGACTACGAAGCCGCGCAAGAGTTCAGCACCAGCAGCGTTGATAAAACCGGAGAAGGTAAGAAAGCCGCAGAAGCAGCGACGGCTCCTCATTTTGAAGTGCATTCGGCTGAAGAAACACAACTTCAAAGCGATCATCTCGCTTCAGAACCGACAGGCGATCCGAATCTGTACAAGGACATGGCACACGAAGTCAGCCCCAACGCTGGCAGCGCCGGGAATGTCGATGATGATTTGATGAACAAGGCAATTGAACTTGGACAACCTGGCGAACCTTAGAAGATGTTTGAAGAGTATAGAAAGTCTTTTCACACACCCTCTTAGTCCAAGTGCGATCGATCTGGTCGATATTCGTGATTGGGTGCTTGGTGATGAGTGTGTAAGATACTAGCCCCGATCAACACGCCAAGGAAGATCGCGCAAATTACCCCAACAATCCAATAAATCTGGCGCTGATAGAATCCTGGTGAGTTCTGAGACTTTACCGGAACAATCAGCGCTTTAATTTGAGCAAGATTGTGTGTGCTAAATGCGATCGCAGTTTGATCGTTCAGGTCTGTTCTTAGTACTAAAGCATCCTGAAGAGTGTCATAGCCAGCAGTAATTTCTTGCTGACAAACTGCCAGTGTTCCGAGTTGATGCAAAGCCCACGCTTCGATCGCTTCATCTTGTAGCGCTCACGCTGCCGCCAAACTCCAGCGCAAAAGCTTCGACCAACTCCCCCACAATTTCGCAATCGCAAAAACCCGTTCAATCGATCGAACAATTTCGATGACTTCTAACGATCGGCGTTGATTCGCACTCCATTGCACTGCGACCATGATTAATTCACGCTCTTGAATCAGATCATCAGGCTGAGTCCGAACCCAATCGAGAACATAGGATAAAACTTTCTCCATCCAAGCTTCTGAAATCTGATAGTTTGTCCAAAACTTATAGCGCTCCTGTTCAACTTGAATTAGATTCAAATCAATCAATCGATTCAACTCTGAACTAGGAACATTCGTGATCGCGCTGATTTGCTCTGCTTTTAGCGAAACTCCAACGGTTGCTAACAATCCGAGAACTGCATCTTTTTGTACAGATACAACGCCTAAATCAACCTTTGGATCAGAAATCCCGATCGTACAATCCGCTTGAAAAAAACGCGCCTCAATTGATGCGATCGCAAAGGTTGCATTTGGCAGAAATTGCTTAAGCTGATTCAGTTCTGATGAGATCAAAGTCGGGTGATCTAACAGAATTAAAGCTTGTCGATCGCTTAATCCCGATCGAATCTCTGCTCTGCTAGGCTTTACGTCCGATGGGACGCGATAAAACTGCTCGAAAATAATCTGTAACAGGTCGTCGCTCGTATCACTTTGATCTATGTACAAAATTCCGTGTGGGTAGAATTCGCGAAATTCAGCTTGTCTCGCCAACGATCGCAATAGCGCAATTTTCCCAAAGCCCGTTCCGCAAACTTCAATCGATTGCTGTGCTTGCAAAGCTGTTGAAGCCTGAGACATTACCGCTTCATCTACTAGCTGCTCTGAAAATGACAAAGATGGAACTGAAATTGGTTCAAACGATCTTGTCTCTGCTGGAATCGCTCGGAGCACAACACCATACTCAGACCCGATCAAAAGCTCACATTCTTCAAGAATTAGTCGAGCCACAACGATATGACTCAGTGCCGTCTCAATTGTGCTGAAAAAGGCAGAACGAGACATAAACTGCACTGACTAACTCTGCATCCAAAAACACCCTGCAAGGCGAAATTATAATAAGCCAACCGAGTGAATACTGTCTAGTTTGAGCCAGAAATGATTTAGTTGAGCGATCTCGATTGAACCACTGCAAACTCGCTCGAATTCGACAGGCTTTCCTGATCCGAATTCACGCGCTCTAAAGTTGCCAAAAATTCCGGTATATTCTCAAACTCACAGTACGCAGACGCATATCGAATACACGCTGCCTCATTCAACGGCTGCAACTCTCGTAATACAAGTTCACTGATTTCGCGACTGGAAATTTCTCGATTCGTTCGCTGCTGCAACAGCCCTTCGATCGTACTCACAACCATTTCAACTTGTGGCGGAGTGATCGGAGTCCGTTTACAAATTCGGGTCAGTGCTCGTACTAACTTTTCTCGATCGAACCCTTCGCGATTTCCGTTCTCCTTCACCACGACCAACGGCGCAAACTCAACTCGCTCATACGTCGTAAACCGATGATTACATTTGAGACATTCTCGCCGCCGCCGCACACTTTGACCACTCTCAGCAGAGCGCGACTCCAGCACTCGGTTTTCTAAATTATGGCAAACAGGACAACGCATAAATTTTGTCGATGATGATCAGACACATAATACAGCTAGTGTAGCAACTCTGATTATTTTTTTCGTTTGCGCTATAGACAGGGGAAGGAGGATCTTCTTCATCTAAGCTTCATTTTCTCCTGAGCGATTGATCTCTAGCAGACGCAATCTTGATCCAAATCGCTTCAACTTGCGATCGAAATCACACGAATTCTAAGTATCGCCGTTAGAAATCCTGTGATTCAGGGCAACTTTACTAAAGCGAACCGCGTTACTAAGCTCCCTGAGCTAGCGATGTTCCAGCCCAAATGCGGTCGATCGACAAACCGCTGGGCACCTCCCACCATAGATTGGCAACTTGGCGCATGAAATCTCGTGATACTCAGAAGCAAAAATTGCTGGTCGTCGATGATGAACCGGATAATCTCGACCTCCTCTATAGAACTTTTTATCGAGAGTTTAGAGTGTTGCGGGCGGAAAACGGTCCTACGGCACTCGATATTCTTGATAAAGAAGGCGATGTCGCGGTCATCATCTCCGACCAGCGAATGCCCATGATGAGTGGAACAGAATTCCTTAGCCTAACTGCCTCTAAATATCCCGATATCATCCGGATTATCTTGACAGGCTACACCGATGTTGAAGATCTGGTCGAAGCAATCAATGCGGGTAAAGTGTTCAAGTACGTCACAAAACCGTGGAGTGATATCGAACTGCGTGACGTGGTAAAAAGCGCGATCGACACCCACACCCTCTTAAGAACCCGTACCGAAGAATTACGCCGCACCCTCCAACGCGAATCGTTGCTCAATGCAATCACCAGCACGATTCGTAGCGCCCTCAGCTACAACGAAATTCTGCAAACGATCGTCGAAACGATCGGCAAAAATTTCGATGTCAGCGGTGCGATCGTGTGTCCATTTCGCGATGGCGAGATTCAGGAGCAGACATTTACCTATTGGAAGCCCGCAACACCACATCCTGATCTCGCTCCGACGATTTGGGAAACATACCAAGTCGAATCGATTCCGGATGTGCAACAGTGCGATCGCATTCAGCACTTTCACGATCGTCAAGCGGCTTACGCGGTAGCAGATATTCGCTCAACGCTAATGGTTCCACTGATCTGTCAGCAGGAACTGATTGCCATTCTCGCGCTCCACGAATCGGAGAAAAGCCGCACTTGGCAACCTGAAGAAATCGATTTAATTCACACAGTTGCGGATCAAGCAGCACTCGCGCTTTCACAAGCACACAATTATGAGCAAGTTCGTGCGCTTGCAAAACGAGAAGCTTTGATCAATACCATCACTACTGCAATTCGATCGAGCCTTGATCCACAAGAGATTTTTGCAGCGATCACTCAGCAACTTGGACAAGGGCTACAGGTTGATGGCTGTGCGCTGTCGCTCTGGACAGAAGAAGATGCCTTTGTACAATGTGTGGGATTGCATGATTCAAGCTGGCAAGGACAGAAACCGTCCGACGCGCTCTTACCACAATCAAGTGTGCCGATCGAAGGCAATCCCGTTTTGCAACAACTGATTGCCACCCAACAGCCGATCGTGCTAAACGATCTGGTTCAGCATTCAGAATTCAATGTTTCGGAGTTCCACACACCCGCCCGCGCTTTACTCGTCGTTCCATTGATTGCAGATGGCAAGATTATTGGTAGCATTTCGCTGCGACAGAATTACCAATCACGAAACTGGCAAGCCTCAGAAATTCAACTCGCTCAATCGGTTGCCGCTCAAGCTGCGATCGCAGTACAGCAATCTCGCCTTTACCAAACGACTCGTCAACAAGCCGAGAAGCTGCTACAACTCGATCGCGCCAAAACTGAATTCTTCCAAAATATCTCACACGAATTCCGAACACCGTTAACCTTAATGGTTGGACCGCTCGAAGGCGCGGTTTCCTCTAGTCAAGGTCTTTCGTTAGAACAATCGACGATCGCCCTTCGCAACTCTCGCCGTCTGCTTCGCTTGGTCAATCAACTGCTCGATCTTCAACGCTTAGATGCCGGAAGAATGCAGCCCAAATTTCAACCTTGTAACTTAGCTGAATTTGTCAGCCAAATTGTTGAGACGTTCCGCCCTTATTGCGAGAAAAAAGGACTTAATCTCATTACTCAGTTGGAACCTTGCTCAGATATCTATCTTGACTTAGAAAAGTTTGACAAGGTGCTTTATAACCTGCTCTCGAATGCAATGAAGTTCACGCCCGCAGGTCAGATTATCATTGTCGCGCTTGAAGCGATCGACGATCGATGCTGCCTAAAAGTTCGAGATACCGGAATCGGAATTCGTGCGGATCAATTGCCACATTTATTTGAGCGATTCCGGCAAGCTGAAGGATCTGAAAATCGTAGCTTTGAAGGAACAGGTCTCGGATTAGCGCTGGTGAAAGAACTGGTCGAACTGCACAACGGGCAAATTAACGTTGAATCGAGTTATGGGCAAGGAACGACCTTTACGATCGATTTGAAATTTGGTGCGGCTCATTTGCCATCTGAACAGGTCGTCGATACGCATTGTGAAGTGCAGACGAACCGAGCCGCAGTCGAACTCGCGGATTTAGAAGTCGAACTGCAAGACGATCGCGATTCTGAACCTGAATCCCCGATGCCTGCGGCACATGCGAGCGTGACCGAGTTATCTATTCATCAGCATCAAGCGAAAATTTTGGTGGTGGATGACAACCCGGATCTACGCTCATACGTTTCTGGCGTTTTGAAGCGACAAGGCTATCTGGTTTGGACGGCTCGTAACGGTGCAGAAGGCTTTGAGCAAGCAAAAACACATTATCCATCTTTGATCGTGACGGATTTGATGATGCCGATCGTGTCAGGGTTAGACATGATCCGCATGATTCGCGCTCAAGAAGATCTCAAAGGAACGCCGATCGTCTTACTGACTGCCAAAGCCGACGAAGATACTCGGCTCGAAGGGGTAGAGCGCGGTGCAGATGCCTACTTATCCAAGCCGTTTAACGATCGAGAGTTACTAGCTGAAGTCCGAAACTTACTTGCACTCAAAGAAAACGAGCAGCGTGTTTCTCGAATTAACACGTATCTCACCGAATCTGTTCTCCGTCGATTCTTGCCACCAACGTTGGTAAAGCGTGCGGCTCAAGGCGAACTTACCCTCGATCTTCGCCCCGAACCTCGAATGATCACGGTCTTGTTTAGCGATATTGTTGGATTCACTCAACTTTCAAATACTTTACGATCGCGGCGAGTCGCTGAACTTCTCAATGAGTATCTGACGGCAATGACGCGCTGTGTGTTTGATAACGGCGGTACAGTTGATAAATTTATGGGCGATGCGATTCTTGCCATCTTCGGAGCGCCAGAAGAACTCACCCCAAATGAACAAGTCCGACGCGCGATCGCAGCAGCCCGCCAGATGTATCGCACGCTTGATCAACTCAATGCCCAGTGGGAAGCGCAGGGGATCGATCGCGTCTGTTTCCGTTGTGGAATTCATCAGGGAACTGCCGTTGTCGGAATGTTTGGGGGCGAAGAGCGAGCAGATTACACGGCAATCGGTCCGAGTGTAAACATTGCGGCTCGTCTGCAAGAAGCGGCGGCTCCGGGGGTAATTCTCATCTCCGCTGCGGTTGCAGATTATGTCGATGAAAATATTATGAAAGAAAGTCCACTGAAGCTCAAAGGTGTGGATGAAACCGTGTTGACGTTCTCAGTGAGTCCCTATCCTGATCGGGTTTCAATGCGGCACTAATCTGATGGAACTAAACGAGTGCGATCGCAGACGAGAGAGCTAGGATAGGAACGGTGTTCCTGTTGCTTTCTGGGTGGGTGAGATTTCAGCATGGCGTTTTCTGCTTCAACCAATCGATCGAGACCCCAAGAGTCTCCGATGCTCTGGCTATCCCTGGTCGCTGGATCGCTCGTGGTACATCTAGCAGCGCTTTTGATCGGTCGCTGGTATTTTTCTCAAGCCGCAAGCGCTCCAGCGGGTATGGCTCAAGCTCCCCTTGATTTTGTGGAAATCGATCCGAATGCGCCTGCCTTAAAGCGCCCGATCGCGCCGACATCCCCTCAGACCGCCCCATCGAAAACAATTCCCCCTCAGACCGCCCCGGCTGAACCCACTCAGTCGTCGAGTTTGCTTGAGAGCTTAGCCCGTCAAGCTGAATTAGAGCGAATCCGGAGTGAAGCGCAGCGATCACAGCCTCGCAACAGTCCCGCTCCTGTCCCTGTTAATCCGGTAAATCCGCCTCGTCGATCGCAGTCCGATCAACTTCCAAAAGCGCAATCCCACTGCGCCTTTTCCACCTCGATCGACTACCCCTCCCATCCCAACTCCGGGTGGGAGCAATCCGACGCAGCCTTCTACTCCTGGCTCATCTACACCAGGAACAACAGCGCCCTCACCAGGCTCTTCTACTCCGACTCATACTCCGACTCAACCTCAGCCAGAAACGCCTAATAATCCAAATCCTGGAAATCCTGGTGATTCTGCAACCGGAACGCCTAGCAATCCAGCACCCGAAACGCCTAGTAATCCAAATCCTGGAAATCCTGGTGATTCTGCAACCGGAACGTCTAGCAATCCATCTACAGGCGATCCGAATTCTCCAGCGACTTCGGGAGATCCTTTATCAATTTCCACCAATGTTCGGGGTGAGATATATGGAAATCTTGCAGAAGTTGGCTTCAACCCCGGAGAGTTTGCAAAAGGGACGGTCAGCCTTAAGTCTCCTCCGCAGTTTTCCATTAAGTTTGACTATCCCAGTAAGCTCCCGGTCAGTACTCTAGATTTGCGAGTCGGACTGAAAATTACTAAAGAAGGGCAAGTGGTGTATTCCGAGGTGCTAGATGATAGCCCGTCGTTGCAGCAAGACCCCAAGCTAAAAGATTCTAGGGTGAAGCAAGATATTCAGTCGATCGTGCAAAATCTCATCCTCAATGCAAACGCAGATGGTAGTTTGGCATTTAATGTCGATCTCGGTCTCGATTCAAGAGGATTGGATGCTTACCGAATTATGAACCTCCGGATCAATATCAATCAGTAACTTGAGCAAGCTCCTACGCTTCTAAGCAGGAGCTTGCTCAAGCTGCTAACCTTTCGCTTTTGCCTCCAGATTTTCGAGGCGGCTCTTTAGATCTTGATTCTCCTTCTTGAGTTGATCAAGTTCTTCACGCAGTTGTTTCACCGCTTTATCAGCGCCTGCATTCTTCTGCACAGTCTGAATTGATTCTTCAGCCATGCGACGAACGCGACCATCGGGAGTTTGATCCGCGAGAGATTGAAGCAGCCCGATCGCTTTTATCGTTTCCATCTGTCCTAGAGCCATCGCAACCGCAACTTGAGTTAGAAAGAAGGTTTCGCGAGAAAGGGTTTTCAATCGCTCTAAAATTCGTTCTAGGTTGATGTTGTTTTGCCCGGTAGAGATTGTGCCGAGTGCGCGAATTGCAGCAAGCCGAAGGGGTTGTGGTACACCGGGCTGCGTGTATTCCAGCATCAAATTCAGGGCAGCTTCTGAGGTTTTGAGATGGCTCAATGCCCCAACTGCGCCTGCTCTGACGACTTCGTTCCAACCTTGCCGCTGTTTGAGAACGGTATCGATCAGTTTCAGGGTTTGTTCTTCAGAGGATTCGCTTAGTCCCGATGCGGCGACTTTTCCAAAACTTCGGAGGGCTGTGGCTTCGACGTAGTAGCTGGCATCCCCTTTTTCCACGATCGAGCCTAATGCTGCATAGCTCTCTGGTGTTGCAATTTGCGAGAGACTGGCGACGATCGCGCGTCTAACTCGTGCATCAGAATCGCTTAATCCTGTGATCACAACTTCAACGGCTTGATCGAGTTTAATCGTGGCAAGGCTTTCTGCAACTTCGGCGCGGACTCCCCAGAAGCGATCGTTTTTCAGCGAGTCAGACAAGACTTTTACGGCTTCGAGTCCGCCTTTCTTGGCGATCGCTTGTGCTGCATAAAGTCGCGAAACTGGATCAGGATCATACTGCAATTGGGCTTTGAGTTCGGGGAGCGGATACTCTAACTCAACTGTTTTGAGATGATAGTTATCGACATCAAAGCTAATAAAATCGGGTTTCTTTTCTAATGGAAAGTAGAAGCTTTGCTCTTTTTCGTGAATTCGCACCGTAAACGTTTTTTGATCAACGTTGCCATCATTCACGAAACTAATTCCGATCGGAATCTTGAGGTCAAATAGCTCCGATTGTGATTGCGATACAGTAATTTTCGCAAGATTACTCTCAGAATCCCAAGCATAGCCGAGTTTGTAATCAGGATGTCCACCCCGATAGACATATTGATCAAACAAAAATGCGAGATTTCGACCCGTGGTTTTCTCGATCGCTCTCAACAAATCAATCGTCTCTACAGTTCGATGAGCATTGTCATGGAGAAAAGTTGCGATCGAGCGATCAAACAAGTCATCGCCCAACTCCGCCCGCATCATGTGATACACACAAGAACCCTTCTCATAAATATGGCGATCGTAAAGCTCGATCGCTTCTCGATAAACGTGCGTTACTAGCGATCGACGATAGCGGGAAGCATCTTCATCGAGATACTGCCTTGCTTGACCCAATAAGTAATACAGTGCTTCTTCTCGCCCGTATTCCTCTTCGATCCACAGCACTTCTGCATAAGAAGCCATTCCTTCTTTTACCCAAGCGTGTGACCAATGTTTGATCACCACTAAATCTCCGAACCATTGATGCGCTAGTTCGTGAGCGACTAAGACTTCGGTCGTACGATTGTCGATCGCTGCACGTTCATCGAGCAAACAGCGATCGGTTAACAACGTGGTTGAAGTGTTCTCCATGCCACCGAAAATGAAATCATCAACGCAAACTTGAGCATACTTCGGAAACGCATACGGATAGCCATACTTCTGGCTGTAAAACTCAATCATCCGAGGTGTTTTACCCATGCTGAGTCGCGCTTGGTCTTCACGCCCTTTCTCGACATAGTAAGTCACGGATTTGCCCTGCCATTCGTCGCGCAGTTCGGCAAAATCTCCGATCGCTAATGTCATCAGATAAGTCGGATGAATCTCTCTCTGATACCAGTGATAAATCTGAGTGTCTCCCCGATCTTCGGTTGCCATCAATTCACCATTCGAGACCGCAATCAACGGTTTAGGAATCTGTACTCGAATTTCTGAAGTGGCTAACTGTCCCGGATAGTCAAAGCAGGGAAACCAGAAGCGTGAATCTTCATCTTCGCCTTGTGTCCAAACTTGAGTCGGTTTACTTGGATAGTCCTGAGTCGGTGCGATGAAATAGATGCCGCGTTGTGGCTTCTCGACGTGATACGCGATCGCTAATTCAATCTTTTCACCAATTTTCGTAGGCTGTTTGAGATGAATCTGCAACTGTTCACCGTCATAGTCAAACTGCTGCGGAACATCGTCGATCTTAACGGTTTCAATGTTAAGATTCACCGCATCTAACGTTAAGCGATCGATGCCATTGCGAATCGGATTGAGCCGAATCGTGCAGGTTCCTGTGTAGCTTTGATTAGGAATATCAAGGATTAGATCGAGAAAAATGTGTTCGACTTGTCCCGGACGATCAGGATTGTAGTGAGGACGTGCGCCCGGTAACTCGAATGATTTGTACTGATTATTCGTATCTATAGAAAATTGGTGAAGCATATTGTGGTTCTGACCCTACGATTTTCAAGTTTAGCGATAGTTCGATCATCTCAACTTTCTGGACGATAACAAAAAACGTTGAATTTGAAATTGCTGAATTTGTGAAGATAACTCGATCACCGCAATTCGCGCGTATTTGTGGTACATGGCACATTTAGCTGGGCACAATCGATCAGAACACGTCCTTGCGTGCCGTTCGGCAACGCTCCTTGAGACTAATTTACGAACCTTTGGAACTTTACCGCACCGAGACGGGACAAAAACTGCATCCCTGTTCTACTCAGCGCTTAGCCAGTTTAAAAACTGACACATACTTCGCGTCTATTTACCGAAGTATGGTCGTTGCGGCGTGTAGCGACTGATGTATCTACCAAGACCGAACCTCATGAAAGCAAAGTCCACCAAAGCGACTCTAGGCGAGTCTGCCCTTCTCACTGCACCAGGAGCCGACATCGCAGCCGCCCAGATCGAGCGCACTGAGCAACTCGCGCAGCAACTTGTAGCCGAACTCGCAACCGAACTCAACATCACCGGAACCACGATCGAGCGGGTTGCCCATCGCATTGCTACCGAAGTCGATCGCATTTGCAGCAAGAGCGATCGCATTCAATCTTCTGGGCAGGTGGGTTCTTGGCGACTGACGCTGGCACGCTACCGTTTACAAAAATGTGTACATTTCTACCAGCTTGGCTCTCAACGCGGACGGGTTGAACTTCATAGCAACCTCAGTACAATGGTCTATCGCCCGATCGCGCCCACTCATCTCCAATTGACGTTCCAAGCTCGCTACACCTTAATTGAGGACTTCCTTCAAGGCTTCTACACGGAAGCGCTCAGAGCTTTTCGGCGTGAAAACGAACTTGCAGAGAACTATCAGCCGCGTACCCGACTAGAACTCGCAGAATACATGGCGTTTACCGAGCAGTATGCGAAACGGCGCATCACCTTACCCACCCAACACAATCAACAGTTAATTATTCTCCGCGCTCAACGCTTTGCCAGCCGTCAACCACAAGAAATCGCGGTCGATATCGAAACAGCAATGGAGACGGCAAAGAGTGATGAAACAGAAACGTATGGGCGGTCTGGAATCATGCAAATGATCCGGGAACAGATGGTTTCAGAAAAAGCTGATCCGTCGGAATCGGCATTGCGCGATCGAGTAGTCATCGAACTTATGCACTATCTTGAATCCCAAGATCAAAAAGACTGTGCAGACTATCTCACGCTGAAACTTCAAGATCTTTCTGTTCCAGAGATTGATGAAATCTTAGGCTTGTCTCCTCGTAAACGCGATTATCTGCAACAGCGCTTCAAGTACCATGTCGAGAAATTTATTACTTCTGGCAACTGGAAACTAGTGCATGAGTGGTTGGGAGCCGACCTTGATCAGAATTTAGGATTGTCGTCGCATCAGTGGGATGCGTTTATGGATAAACTATCTGATGAACAACAACAACTACTGAAATTAAAGCGATCGGGAGCGAGTGATCAAGAGATTGTGCAAATTCTCAAATGCACCCCAAAGCAGCTACAAAAACGATGGGGAACTTTGCTCGATTTGGCACGGCAACAGCGCAATCAAGCGCAGTAATTCGGAATTCGATTTGGTAGTGCAATTTGGTAGTATAACGGGATGGAGCAATCCACCCCGTTTTTTATCTATAACTTTATAAGGTCAGTCAGTTGTTTCAGACATCCTGAACTTTAGCGTCAGAATTTAGCAGCCAAAGCTTTTCTAGTCTTTCTCGTCGGCGACGACGTACGGTAGAACGATGTTTTCTGTAGCCTATTATTAGTGCGATCAGGATAACAGGAAACAGAAGTGCCAGTATTCCTTCTGCGATCGCAGTGGATGAGTGTGTCGAAGCAGGAGTGGTAACTGAAATGCTCCGCTGAGTTGTGCCTCCTTGCATTGATTCCTCCTGTGATATGTGAAGTACTAAACTATATAACGTACGTGCTATACAGATTATGCAGACCAAGATCGATTACGAGCACACAGGAATTGAAATCGTAAACTCTGTTCCTTCATTAGGCTTCGAGGTGAAGGTTAATGTACCGCTGTGCTTTTCTACTACAATCTGGTAGCAAATGGGTAGCCCTAATCCTGTGCCTTTGCCTGCTGGCTTGGTGGTAAAAAAGGCTTCAAAGAGACGCTGCTGGACTTCTAGAGGCATCCCTGCACCGTTATCTGAAATTCGTATGACGGCATTGTTCTTTTCTAGACTTGTTGCGATCGTAATTACATTCGGAGCTTGTTCTAGATCTTTATAAGACTTGCCTTGGTTAGAGTCTTCTAAAGCATCGATCGCATTTGCAAGTAGATTCATAAACACTTGATTGAGTTGCGCTACAAAGCAAAAGACTTCAGGTAGTTGCTCATAGTGCTTGATGACTTGAATTGCAGGACGCTCAGAGTTTGCCTTTAAGCGATGTGCCAAGATCATCAGTGTCGAATCCAATCCTTTATGCAAATCAGCAGCCTGTTTCTCAGTGCTATCAGTGCGCGAGTAGCTGCGAAGAGAGGACATAATATCTTTGATTCGTTCAATGCCTAGCTTCATCGAATCGATCATCTTGGGAAGGTCTTCGATGACAAATTCTAACTCGATGTCATTGATCAAGTCAGCGATCGTTGCATTGAAATCCGGATAAATCTCTTGATATTTGCGAATTAGCTCGATTAAATCAGCAACATATTGAGCCGCATATTTGAGATTACCGGAGATAAAACCGACAGGATTGTTCACTTCATGAGCTACCCCCGCAACGAGCTGACCTAAACTAGAAATTTTCTCTGTTTGAATCAGTTGAGTTTGAGTGTGCTGGAGTTGATGAAGGGATTGCTCAAGCTGGGATGCGCGATCGCGTTCTTGTGCTTCAGCGATTTGGAGATCTTGATATAGCGAGGCGTTGGAAATTGCGATCGCAATTTGAGAAGACAACAATGATAGAACTTTCCAGCGATCAGAAGTAAAGGCATGAGTCATCTGGCGATGCTCTAAGTAAAAGATGCCAACGATTTGATTTTGATACTCGACTGGAAAGCATAGAATTGATTTTGGCTGGTGCTCCAGGATATAAGGATCAGTCTCGAAAGCTGGCTCGATAGTAGCATCGTGGATTAACTGTTTTTCTCGCGTTCGAGCGACATAATGAATGAGTGAAATTGGAACTGCTTGATTGAGGGAAGGAGGAAACGATCGCAGCAAGGTAATTTGGTCGCGATCGCTAATCCCTTGTGCCACAATGCTCCAAGCATCATCCTCTAGAAGTAAGATTGTTCCAGTTTGCGCTCCGGCATTCTCCATCACCACTCGGATCAGTGTCTCAAGCAGTTTATCAAGCTGGATTTCTTGCGAGATGATCTGAGATGCTTTCAGAATTGTTGAGAGATCGAGAAGTTCAGAGGTGTTACTGCTGCTAGAAGAGAGATGAGAAATCGAAAATGTTTGATCCGGCGAGGAGGATTCAGCGCTATGAATGAACCTCGATAGTTGAGGATAGTAGTGTTCTAGTTGTGCAAGTTTGGCGATTGCTCCCCAAGCCCGATAAAGATAGTAAGCTTCAAGTAAGAAAGCTTGAGCAATGTTTTCTTTACCATCGGCGATCCAGAATCTGGCGGTTTGCTCGTTGACTAAAGCAATATTCGGTGTAAATTCATTGAGTGTTGCTTGCGTGAGTGCTTGATCATAGAGATCAATTGCGCGTAGGCGATCACCTACCAATCGTGCCATTTCTGCTTCAATCAAGTTGTATTGATGCAAAAAGTTTTCTGGACAATGCTCTGCCCAAATTTTCATCTGCTGCTGGTTGCTTGATAGTTGCTGCCAGAGTTGTTTTTGCTTGTCTGAGTCCGCTTTTGAATAGGAGGCAGCTAAGATCAAAGAATGATAAAAATTAAACTCAGCAAGTGAAATACAGCCTGGAATGTATTGGCGTAATGGCTCCGCGTCTTCAATGCATCGTAAAGCTTCAGGAATACGATCAAACAAATAGAGAATTTGTGCCTTGAGAATTTGATAGTAGCAGATTGCTGATAAACTGGAGCGCGATCGACAATCTTCTAAGAATTGGTCCTGCTTTAGGTTTTTGGCAGTACCTTGAAGCTCCTGAATTGCGAAATGACAACCCATCAAGTAGTCAAGGACAATTTGATTCTGCGTCTGTTGAGCAAACTTTAAATAATCAAGAATCTTCAGATTTAGACTATCTAAATCGATACCTTGGTAGAAACAACTAATGATCTGAAGCCCAATATTATAGCCCGCAAACTGAAGTTCTCCCGACTCCAAACCTGCTTGATAGCCTTCCATGTAAGTTGTTGCATCCTCTTTCAAAGGGCGCACCCAATGATTGACCGAGCCAGCGATTACAAGGCAAACTTTGCATTTTTCAGCTTGATCATTGAATCTTTCAGCAATCTTTAAGCTGAGTTGACCAAATTCGTATCCAGCTTGGTATTCTCTCAGCATTGAGCCAAGAATCAGTCCATATTCTGAATAACCGTAGGTCGATTCTGGAAGCTGACCATACTGCAAAGAAAGGTTTACCAGGTTCATCACCACAATCATCCAGAGCGTATGATTAGAATAATAAGTGGGTGAACCCAGTGAATTGAGCAGCTTTACCGCAAATTTTTGCTCCGGGATGCTGATTTCTGCATCGTTGAGAATCTCAGAGATTTTCCTGCCGCTTAAGAGTTGTTTGGCTTGAGCAAGCTCGATTTCTAAAACAGCTTCTAAATTAGACTCTGGAAATGAGACTCCTAGAAGTTTCAGCGCAGTCCGTCCAGTCTCGATCGCATCCTGGTACTGAGTTTTCAACGTGTAAAGAACAATTAGGAGTCTATAGATTTCTGCTTTCTCTAAAACGGTTTCTGCATGAGAAAGACAACAATCGATCAATTGTTGCGCTTGATCAAAGTTTGCAAGTAAATACTCGACTTCAGCTTGCTCTTTGTGCAATCTAAACATCAAATCATAATGCTCAGACCAAGCAGTTTCGCTCAAGATCTCTCTGGCACTTGTGAAATATTTTTGTGCTGCATTGTAAGCCGTTGCTTGCTTTGCTTTGTTTCCTGCCTGTAAGTTTAATTGTGCAAGCTTAAGCTGTTCGGCTGGATCAGTAACTAAAGATTGTCCAATGTTAAAGTGTTCAGCAAGTTCAAAAATCAGACCATCGCGCTGTTCAGATGTCGTTTTTTCAAGCAGCAATTGCCCAATCTGTAAATGAACCGATTGCTTCTGACGATCGCTGATCAGTTCATAAGCAGCTTGATGAATTCGATCGTGCAAAAAGCGATAGTTCAAGCAAACTAAGTTTGTCGTTGCTGGATCAATTTCGGGTGCAGAAGTTGGAACAATCGCGCCGAGATCGATCGCAGCATTCAGAATGTTCGATAGTTCCGCTTGTGAGGTTGAGTGAATGAGTGCAAGCGTTTTCAAATCAAATCGATTACCAATACAAGCTGCAAACTGGAGAATCTGTTGAGTGATGTCGGGCAGCTTTTTTAGCTTGCGGAGCATCAGTTCGACAACGTTATCGGTAATATCGATCGCTACAATTTTCTCAATGTCCCACTGCCACCTTCTACACTCGATATCAAACCAAAGAAGCTTCTCTTGATAGAGCATCTTTAGCAATTCATTTACAAAAAATGGATTGCCTTCGGTCTTCTGCATCACTAATTCTGTTAGTGGCTGCACTTCGTCGATCGCACAATGCAACGTATCAGCAATCAAATTCGCAACTTGCTCGGCTGCCAATGGAGTCAGCACGATCGGATTCAGTCTCACTTTTGCTGCTTGAAGTTGCTCAAACAACATCATTAAAGGATGTGCTGTATCGATTTCATTGGCGCGATAAGCTCCAATCAAAAATAGATGCTGTGTTTTCTCATTGATCAGCATGAGATTGATCAAGCGCAATGATGCGGAGTCTGCCCACTGTAAGTCATCGAGAAAAACGACAAACGGATGTGCAGGCTGACAAAACACACGAATGAAAGTCTGAAATAGGAGATCGAAGCGGTTTTGTGCTTCGGCTGGGGGTAGAACTGCCACCGCAGGCTGAGCGCCGATGATCCATTCAAGTTCAGGAATCACTTCTACAATCACTTGTGCCTGTGTTCCCAATGCTGCAAGTAGCTGTTCGCGCCAGTGCTGTAGCTGCTCTTCTGATTCGCTCAGTAACTGCCGCATCAGCGATTGAAAAGCAACGACGATCGCAGAATACGGAATGTTTCGCTGCAACTGATCGAACTTACCTGAGACGAAATAGCCGCGCCGTTGAACAATCGGTTTATAGACCTCCTGCACAAGCGAAGATTTTCCGACTCCAGAGTATCCAGTTACCAGGACGAATTCGCTCGATATCGTCTCTGAATTTACAACCCGATCGAAGCTACTCAGCAAAGCTTGAACTTCGTAGGTGCGTCCATAAAGCTTTGCTGGAATTTGAAAGCGATCGCATAAATCCTGCTGTCCTAACAGAAAGGATTCAATCTTCTCTGATTGTTGATATTGTTGTTGGCAATGTTCTAAATCATGCTGCAAGCCGATCGCACTTTGATAGCGATCTTCTGCCGTTTTTGCCATCAGTTTCAGCACGATCGCAGATACCCTTTCAGGAATGTCTGGATTTAGCTCTGTTGGTGCAATCGGCTCCCTTGCAAGATGACAGTAGACTAGTTCTAGCGGATCACGCGATTTAAACGGAAGGCGCTGCGTCAAAAGTTGGTAGAAGGTAACTCCGAGTGAATAAAAATCAGTGCGATAGTCGATTTCTCGATTCATTCGCCCAGTTTGCTCTGGGGACACATAAGCAAGCGTTCCTTCTAGCCCGATCGGGCTGATCAAAGACTGTGTTTCTTTTTGTAGAACCGTTGCAATGCTGAAATCAGTAATTTTGACCTGCTGAGTTTTTGGATTGATCAAAAGATTCGCAGGTTTAATATCTTTGTGAATGATTCCGTGTTGGTGCAATTGAGCTAGCGTCTGGGCAATTTGAATGGCGATCAAGAAAAACTTGCTCAAGCTTAGAGTATGATTCTCGTAGTATTGTTTGAGCGAAACCGCGCCAAAATCCTCTAGCACCAGCGCTAAAGCGGCTCCATAATTCTCAACGCAATAAGAGCGAACGACTCCAGGTAAATCGAGCGACTCTGACAAGGTGAACTGTCTACGAAATGCTGCCAGTTCTCTCGGTGTCGGATACTGACCTTTGAGCAGCTTAATCACAACAGGATGCTGGTCATGCGATCGCATTCCCCGATAGACCAAGGTTTTTGTACTTTCGTAGATTTTTTCGGTAAATTGATATCCAGGAAGTACAGGTAACATTTCGCGCTTACTTGAGTGTCAACAGGCTTAGATTGCCCATTGATACAAGTTCAGCAACGATCTAGAAATCGCGAATTGCGAGAATTAACGCTGCACTGTTACCAGTTGCGCCATCCGCCTCTAGCTGCTTCTTTGCCAGACTCTTTTGTTCGGGCATCGATCAAAGATTGATATTCTTGTGAACTTGCCCAGCGATCGATCTCCCGCGCTCTTAAAACGGGAACCGGATGCGAAAGTTGTGCGGTTTGGAGTTGCTTGAGCATTTCTCCGATCTCGGTCTTGCTAATGTCATCGTAGGCACGCGCTTGAGCGATAAAGGCATCGAGATTTAGCTGCTTCGCTAAAGTCGGTGATCCGCCCGTGAGTTTCATCATCACAGACATGGTAATTTTTGGATCTTGAGTGGCGAGGAGTGCGGCTCGATCGCAGGTAAATTCGGCACAGCGCACCCAGTTGAGAATTTGAGCCTGCAAGCCTTGGGTAATCACACCGCCGATCGGAAACGGCAACTGTCCTGCTGCTAGGACTAGCACATTTGCCAAAGTGAGATAAACGCTATGGTCACATTTGAGATGTCCCAATTCGTGAGCAATCACCGCTTGAATTTCTTCTGGCGTGAGCAATTCGATCAGTGACGTGTGCATCACGATAAAGGGCTGTCTCCCACGCATTGCAAACGTGTAGGCGTTGGGGACAGGATGCTGACGCACATAAAGCTGAGGTGCTTCGAGATCGAGAATTCGGCTGGCTTCGATCAGGAGCTTGTGTAGCTCTGGAAGCTGTTGGTCGCTGACAAGAATGCTAGAAGCAATGTTCTCTAAATAGAAAAATTGTTCTGCCACCGGACCTAATAGATTGCGGATCGCGAGATCCAATCCAGGCAACTGTTTCAATGCGTTTGTTGCCTCTAGATCTAGAGGATGGCGGAATTGGTCGGCTTTTAGCCCGATAAGCGTTGACTTTGAGAAGGACATACAGCCACCGTGATAGTACAGACCGTCGCAGATTTTTAGTATAGCGAGTTGCGAGATGACGATCGCAAACAAGCCTCGATCGTTTCCACAACCGATCGCCCTAACGTCTCATAGTCATAGCCGCCTTCTAACCCAAACACAATTCGCCGCGTCACTCCCAAACAAGATTCTGTAAACAATCGGTAATCTTCTGGCTTGAGCGAAATTCCTGCCAGCGGATCGGCATGATTGGCATCATATCCAGCACTGATAATTAGTAAATTTGGCTGAAATTCGCTCAAAAACGGAACGACCTTCTTCTCAAACAGCGGTTGATAGTCCTCGATCGTACTTCCCGGAGCCATCGGCAGATTTAGTACATTTTGGTACAAACCCGTTTCGGCTGGATGTCCTGTGCCTGGATACTGAGGCGACTCGTGCAGCGAACAAAACCGGATTTTAGGATTCGTTTCGACGATCGCTTGTGTTCCATTGCCGTGATGTACATCCCAATCGAGAATGCACACGCGATCGAGTCCCTGCGCCAAGGCAGCATAAGCGGCGATCGCGGCATTGCTCAATAAACAAAATCCCATTCCCTCATCCGCCACGGCATGATGCCCCGGTGGACGCGCCAACACAAAACAAGGCTCACCGGCTGCGATCGCGAGATTTACACCATCGATCCACGCATTGACCGCTAGGAGTGCAACTTCAAAGCTACGCGGTGAAACGGGCGTATCGCCATCGACATATCCACCACCTCGATTTGCTAATTGCCGGACTTGTTCAAGATAGCGGCGATCGTGAATTGTCTCGATCAGAGATAAAGGCGAGCGCGTCTCAATCGGGGTGGGCGATCGCCATTCGAGTTGGTTTGCCCAAGGTGCAGATTTGAGGGCGGTTTGAATCGCGGTGAGTCGTCCAGGATTTTCGGGATGAAAATAGCCTGTGTCATGGAGCAGAAATTCATCGGAATAGATCACCGGAAACATAATGTCGATCGAGATTTGGAGAGCAAGATTTTACTATAGCAATGTCGCCTTAAACAGCGATACAGCCAGCGCGATCGGGCAATTCGATTTCTAATTCCTGCTCACTCCAATTCAATTCTGCATTGCCATAAATAACGCGATTCGGCTTGGTTTTGAGTCCAGTTTTTGCCCAATCGATCGAGACTTTACTCGGAACCGTTCCTACGTTGACTGCAACAATTAATTCCTCGTCTTCCAGAATTCGCGCAAAGACATAGGTTGTTCCTTCGGCACATAGAACCTTGTAATCTCCAACTCTCAAAGCAGGATGGGCATGACGAATCGCAACTAATTGGCGGTGACATTCATAAATTTTGTAATCCCAATTTGCCTCTAACGGGAAGCCGCGACGGGAATCCGGATCGATCGCGCCCGGTAATCCCACTTCATCACCATAGTAAATACTAGGCGCACCCGGAAAGGTTATGAGTAATAATGTACAAAGTTCAATGCTGGCACGATCACCACCTGCAATACTCATCAATCGTGCAGTGTCATGACTTGCTAACAAATTCAGTTGCGTAAGCTGAATCTCCCAGGGATACAGTTCTAATAGATCCTGCATCTTTTGGGCGTATTCACCTGCAAACATCGGCGGATACGGTTGATAATCACGGCTTTGAACTTGTTCCAACACCACACGATCGCCTGCTGCAAATGCGATCGTCGGACCTGCAAACAAATAATTCATCACGCCATCGAACTGCGTACCATCGAGCCACTGCCGCGAATCGCCCCAAACTTCTCCTACGATATAAGCTTCGGGATTGGCGGCTTTTACTCGATCGCGAAATTCCTGCCAAAATCCTGGTGTTTTGATCTCAAACGGCACATCCAACCGCCAGCCATCAATCCCAAACTTGATCCAATACTCCGCAATTTCCATGATGTACTCTCGCACTTCTGGATTGTCGTGATTGAATACGGGTAGGGCACGATTGTTATCCCATCCTTCGTACCCTGCGGGAAATTCTCCGGTATAAGGATGCAGCGGAAAATCATGAATCCTAAACCAATCGATCCAGGGAGAATGACCGCCATTCTCTAACACATCATGAAAAAAGAAGAACCCTCGACTAGAGTGATTGAACACCCCATCTAGCACAACTTTGATATCTCGCTCATGCGCCGCTTCGAGCAGATCGCGAAACGCTTCGTTGCCGCCCAACATTGGATCGACTTGGTAATAGTCGTGTGTGTGATAGCGGTGATTGCTAGCAGACTGAAAGATCGGCGTAAAGTAGATCGCATTCACGCCCAAATCCTGAATGTAATCCAGCTTTTCCATCACGCCCCAGAGGTCGCCCCCTTTGTATCCCTGTAGAGTTGGGGTCGCGTCCCAATCTTCCCATCGCATCGATTTGAGAAGTTTCTTATGGGGCTGTTTCGCGCGGGCAAAGCGATCGGGAAAAATTTGATAAAAAACAGCGTGTTTTACCCAGTCTGGCGTTTGAATTTGCATGAGTCGTATGGATCACATCAATAGTACGGTAATGATCCCCGGCTCGATCGCTCTCTAACCATTGATAGAATCTTAATTGCGTTCAGAAATTTCTAGAACCGTAGTGTATAATACAAATATAGACGTTCATCTCTGGTATGCAGCCGGAGACGGAAGTAAGGAGTTCTCCTGAAGGAACGCGCCTCAACTCACTTCATTTTTTACTTTCCGAGGTGACTATGAGACTGATCTATCGTGGTGTTGAATACGAATACGACCCGACCCAAGGCAGACGTGACGATCGCATTTCGCGATTCCATGCGCCGATTACCCTAACCTATCGCGGCAACCGCTATCAGATTGATCCGAATCGTCCAGCACGATCGACAGTTGAACCGCAGCCGCGCGAATTGATTTATCGTGGCAATCGGTATTGGGTTGGTTATTCCGATGGTAAGCCGACCTTGAGCAACGTCAGCAGACCGAGACAGGCGGCAAACTTGAGTGCAATCCATCGTGAGAACCTGCAACGGAATTTGCAGCATCGCATTGAAGTTGCTCGTCAGAAGGGCGATAACGCTCTGCTTACTCTACTTGAAGCAGAACGTCGCCAGATTGTCTAAGCTCATTTTACCTACTCTTCACGCACTGGGAGTCTCGATCGAGACTCCTTTTTTTATCAAGAAGCCTACTGGATTTGCTAACATTGCGTGGAGCTTGTTCAAAGGGAATTAGCAATGCAAGAGTATTTGAACGCAACTTCTGTAATTGATTGGCAACATCCTGAGATCGTGCAGCTTGCTCATCAGATTGCATCAAACTGTGAAACATCAACCGCGATGCCTACGGCACAGGTTAACGTGACCGCCAAAGCTTGTTTTGATTGGGTACGAGACCACATCTATCACAGTTTTGACTATCAGATGAATCCTGTTACGTGTCATGCTTCGGATGTGCTGAAGTACAAGACAGGCTACTGCTATGCCAAAAGTCATCTGCTTGCTGCATTACTTCGAGCGAACCAAATTCCAGTAGGCTTTTGCTATCAGAGGTTGAGCGTTAATGATCAGGGCGCGCCTTACAGCTTGCATGGATTTAACGCAGTCTATCTTCCTGAGATTGGATGGTATCGAATTGATGCGAGAGGCAATAAACCAGGGGTGGATGCTCAGTTTGTTCCGCCTCAAGAGCAATTAGCTTTTCGTCCAAAGCTTCCCGAAGAGGCTGATTTTTCAGCAATCTTAGCAGAGCCGCTTCCGATGATTGTTAAAGCATTGCAAAGTCAAGCAACTTGGGATGATATGCTTCGCAATCTTCCAGATATTTCATTGGACAGTGCGAAGGAACATTGCTTGGTGTAGGAGAATTAAGCATTTATTGCATCTCTCTCATGTACTGCGATCGACAAGGCGATCCCCAGCAAACAGTTTGGGGAGGCATTGATCTCAACACTGTACTGCGTGCTCCGATCACCACATTTGAGCCAATCCGAACTCCAGGAGCAATAAAGCAATCTGTTGCAATCCAAACTCCATGACCGATTGTGATCTCGTTCGTTTCGAGTCTAAACGCTTGATCGCTAAAGTCATGACTTCCTGTGCAAAGATAACTTTTCTGAGAAATAACACAGTGATCACCGACTGAAATGCGATCGAGACTATAAAACACAACGTTATCGCCAATCCAGCTATGAGCACCAATCTCAACCTTCCAGGGATAAGTAAATCGTGCCGTTGGACGAACTAACACTCCTTGACCGATTTTCGCTCCAAACCACCGTAGAACTGAGCATCGAATTGAATTCATCGGATGAGGCGTGATCGGAAAGACGATCGCTTGCACTAGCCACCATAGTAAAACATACCAACCCGGACGACCGCGATCGAACCAAGACTGATCATAGTTCCGTAAATCGACGAGCGAGGGTGCATTGATATCGATCGTAGACTGTTGAATCTGAGTCATGATTCGGGTTGAGTGATAGATTGTACGATCGGTTGAACAACAGGTTGCGGAGTATTCAACATACCACCATGCCGCAATTCAAACAGCTTCACCCCGATCTGAAACTCATATTGACTGAGCAAACGTGCATAGATATAGCCCGCCTTGCCATCGAGAAATCCGAACCGAAACACATACGCCAATAGAAATCGCAATGCTGGCTTAAACGGCAATCTTACCCAAATTCGCTTTAAGAACCGCTTGCGCTGCACCGAATCTCCAAACAAATTTGCCCCGATCGTGCCATCATCACCCTGACCCGTTAGCAAGTTTAGATAGACCTGTGCTTCCCAGTTTGAGTAGCGATTATGGCGGTCTAACCAGTGATACAAATCCTTGAAGTCGATGTGAAGCATATCGTTTTTCAGATAACCCACTTTGCCAGGTAGAACGACGTGTTCATGAACTTCATTATCTCCGGTATTCTGAATCGTCTCAGTACCAAGATTCTCATAGCGTCCTTTTTTGTGTTGAAACAGTCTCAGGTTCCAATCCGGATACTTTCCACCGTAGCGAATCCATTGACCCAAAAAGAACACTCTGCGATTGAGATAGTACCCTTCAAACGCTGGATTTTGAATTGCTACTGCAATCTCATCCCACAATTCTGGTGTGATTCGCTCATCGCAATCTACAATCAACACCCACTCATTCCGAAACGGCAGATTTTCCAGCGACCAATTTTTCTTTTTGGGCCATCGCCCATTGAAGTGAAACTGTACCACGATCGCTCCATAGCTTTCTGCAATCGCAACCGATCGATCGCTACTTTGCGAATCGACCACAAACACTTCATCGGCTCTCGCAACACTTGCGAGACAGGCGGGCAAATTCACTGCTTCGTTTCGCGCGGGAATTAAAACCGAAACGGGGAGTTTAGAGGAAGACATAATCTGAGTACGAGGGGGTATGTCACAGCGAACCTTAACGATGACAGCTCCAGTATTCCCATCCAAGCTTGAGAGAACACCGAAAAAAATCGGAGCCGTTTAGACCCCGATAAATCACTTAGCTACTTGACTTATTGATACTTAGTCGATAAGTAGGCTTTGTGATTGGCAGCTTTGCCACGCTCTCAAACAAAGCTTCGTATTGCGTCAAGGCTTGCTCGAATGAATAGCGCTCGATCGCATACTGCCGCCCCTTTTCCCCAAGTCGAGCGGCAAATTCGGGATGATGATATAGCTTGAGAATTTGATTCGCCAAAGCTTCTGGATCTTCTGGTTCCACCACAATCCCGCCACGACTTTTCTCGATCGCTTTCGCCGCACTGCCTGTACTTGGAACCGATGCAATCACTGCACGTCCGCTAGCAAGTAGCACCTGAGTTTTCGATGGCATGTTAAACGAAACTACATTGCACTTCTGTACAATCAGTCCAACATCTGCCGCCGCTAACATTTCGGGTAATTTTTCTCGCGGTTGGAATGGCAATAATTTCACGTTATCTGCTCCGTGAATGTCGCAATACTGCTGTAGTTTTGCGATCGCTTTTGGCTCTCCGACGATCGCAAAGGCAATTTCTGGGATGTGTCGCAATTTGGCAGCCGCTTCGATCACCGTCTCTAAGCCTTGTGTAAGTGCAATGTTCCCTGCATAGAGAACAACAAACTTGCCATTGAGTCCATGTTTGATCCGAAAGGCATTGTTTTCCTTAGACATGGGGCGAATGAAACCTGTATCAACCCAATTCGGAATGCAGGTTAGCTTATTCGATGGCACACCTTTGCTTTCTAGATTTTCAACGAATCCATCTGCGATCACACTGATCGTATGTGCAGTACGGTAAGCAAACTTTTCTAACGCTTCAAACAGCCGAATCATTGTTTTATTCTTCAGCAGTCCAATATGCACTGCTGCTTCTGGAAGGATATCCTGCACGTTTAGCACGATCGGGCAATTGTACAACCAACTCAGAAGTGCAGCAGGAACACACACCGGAAGCGGCGGAACTGTCAGCAAAATCACATCCGGTCGCCAACCTCGAAGCGCTTGAAAGAAACTGGTGAACACGAAACTACCATCGAGCAGAAGTCGATCGAGCAAACCCGGCTTGGGCTTAACCCACATATAGCTGCGCTGAATAATCACGCCGTTGCGTTCTTCTGTCGCGTAAAGCTTGCCTCGATAGCCCTCATAGATTTGACGTTGAGGATAGTTCGGCATTCCGGTGATCACCCTGACTTGATGCCCCCGTCTGACTAATCCCTCAGCGAGTTCTGTCATTAAAGGCGCAATACCGATCGGTTCTGGATGATAGTTGTAAGAATAAATCAAAACACGCATAGCTTAGTGAATCCAAACAGCAATGGTGGCAGTGTGAAAACTTAGGGGAGGCTGGTTTTAGGTTGCCCAGAAAACGATTGTCTTCACAAGAATGGGTTTGCTCGATTGGGTTGGGATTTGATACAGTGTCATACAAGCGTTCTAGAGGCTTCGGGCTTATGGTTTCCGATCTGCAAGAAACCGTCGTTTATCCCGATAGCGACGGTCAGCCGATGTCAGACAACACAAAGCAGTTTCGTTGGATTGTTGAGATTAAACAGAATTTAGACTGGCTGTTTGCGAATGATCCGGATGTCTTTGTTGCAGGAGATTTATTGTGGTATCCAATCGAAGGTCGTCCTGACATTCGGACTGCGCCTGATGTGATGGTGGTATTTGGCAGACCCAAAGGCGACCGTGGCTCTTATCAACAATGGAAAGAAGATAATATTCCACCTCAAGTCGTGTTTGAGATTTTGTCTCCTGGTAATACAAAAATCGAGATGGAGAAAAAGCTGCTGTTCTACGATCGCCATCAGATTCAGGAGTATTACATTTACGATCCAGAGACAAACTTGCTCAACGGCTGGCAGAGAACTGAAGAAGGCTTAGACGCGATCGAAGAAATGGCGAATTGGACAAGTCCTCGGCTCGGTATTCGATTTGATTTGTCAGGCGAAGAATTACAAATTTATTATCCTGACGGCGCTCGATTTCGCTCTTTTAATGAAATCAATGACTCGCTAGAGCAAGAGCGCCAACGAGCAGAGGAATTAGAAGCAATGCTGCAAAAGTATCGCGATCGCTTCGGAGAACTGCCGGATTAATGATCCGGACAAACGATCGCGAATAAAGCCGCATAATCGAGGTCAGCTAAATTCTGATCGATCGCGCGATTCAAAATTTCTCTCACTCCTTCTACTGAAGCGACATCCAAATTCGACGATCGCGCCGTTTCAATAAACAGACCCATATCTTTTTGTAAATGCTTCGTGGGAAAGTTGGGATTTTCAAAATCTCGATCGAGCATTCGCTGTAATTTCTTATCAAAAGTCGGCGCATACAAAGCACTCTGGCGCAAAATCTGCATGAACGCTTCAACATCCACGTTTTGACGTAGCACTAGTCCAAGGCTGGCAGCAAAGGCACTGGTTAACGAGCCAATTAGTTGATTGAGAGCAAGCTTTACGGTTGCAGCAGAACCGACTGATCCAAGCAGAATCGGATTTTCTCCAAACGTTTGAAGTAACGATCGCCATTGCTCAAACTGTTCTGTGTCCGCGCCCACCATCACGATTAATTTTCCCGATCGCGCTTCTGGAATGCTACCAAGTACCGGAGCTTCTAAATAACTTCCGCCAGCAGCAACGACTCGATCGCGAATCTCCTGACTCTCATGGGGCGCGATCGTACTCATTTGAATCACGGTGCGATCGCGTAAAACTGTTTGATCCGAAAAGAGCGTTTCCTGAATGGCTTGAGCATTAGTCAGCATTAGAATCACACAGTCAGAAGCCGCGATCGCTTCAGAGGCAGAAACGGCAATTTTGGCTCCGGTCAAGGGTTCTAATTTTGCAGCGGTGCGATTGTATGCGGTGACAGAATGACCTGCGGCAATTAGCCGTTGCGCCATTGGTAAGCCCATCAACCCTGTGCCGATAAATCCAATCTTTGCCATTGCTCAACTCCAAACTGTTCTATTTCACAGTCTAGAAGCAATTGAACTATTGAATCGTTTTCATAATGAACTCAGCAATTTCGAGCAGTTCCGATTTATTGAACGCTTCTACCAGAGAGCGGGCAGCGGCTCTTGGCTCTAGCGGAATCGAAATCTGTGGCTTTGCGGCAGGAGTGGGAGATTTTGCAGGTTGAGCAGGCGGATGCACCAAATTTTGCAAAGTCGGACTGACTATGATGCGATTGGCGCTTCCGGTGAGTAAGAGATCACTTGCTTGCTTCAGGTCTTTGATCACCACGGGAGCGAGGGTTGCATAGTTGTTTCTAGGATTTGCGATCGCGCGTTGAGCCGTTTGCAGCAGTGTCACCCAATTTGGCGTAGTGCTACTAATTTGAATCAAGCGATTGCAAAGCGCGACTAACTGCTGCCGACCCTTTTGAGAATCTCCCTGCTTGAACAATTGCAGCATCGCCTTGAGAACTGCCATCGTCTGAGTTGTAGCGCCTTGAGGCAGAGTAGAACCTTTTGAAGTGACACTTTTGCCTGAGATGAGGGTGTTGAGATACGCTTGGAGTTCTCGAAAGGTCGGCTCTGAGGCGGAAACAGCTTGCTGAGCCTCTTCTTCTCGCAATCCAAACGGGCTTTGAAGGGCTTCGATCAGTTCTTTGAGCGTGTCAAATCCTTTCAGAAACAAATCTTCCAGACGCTGATCGATTTTAACCGGATGCTCTTTGAGAATTTTGAAGCAGTCCTCGAAATGGTGAGCAGTTCTATGGATGCCATCAAAGCCGAGCATTGCAGCCCCACCTTTAACCGAGTGAGCAGCACGAAAAAGCTCATTCACTCGCTCTGAATCTGCCATCGTTGCGGCGAGATCGACCAAGCCCTGTTCGATCGTGTCGAGATGTTCTTTCGCTTCTTCGATGAAATAGCCGAGAATTTGCTGTTGCTTAACAGTTTGCACCGCTCTGCTCCTAAAGTGACTCATTCACAAAATCTTGAGAAAAGTTTTTTGGGAAAAGTTGTCCTGATAATTTGAGTGTTCCCCACAGCGGTAAGAATTCACGAGGAAAATAGGCTAAATTGCTGTTAGCACAAATCTTTTCTGCAACTTGGTCAAAAGCTGTTAATGTTAATTCCTTAATCGCAGTATTGAGATTTTTCAAATGTTGAGATTTTTCAACGGAAATGATTCTAATCCTGAATGATCGATGGATTGAGGGATGATTAGACAGAATCGAGTTTTCGGCGGTAAAGTAAGGCAATTCGCGCCCGTTTAGAGTGGAGAATCAAGCAAGTGGGTCTATGGAACAGTCGAACCTGTTAGAACTTGCGAAGCAAGGTGAGCCAACTGCGATCGCAGCGTTGATGAATGCGGTGTTGTCCCCCAAAGGCATTACGGCACACGCAGGAATGGAGCAGGACTGTTTGTGTATCTTGTTAGAGTCTCAAAAGCCGCTCAATCAAGAGACGCTTTTGGCGTTTATTCAGAAAGGATTACAAGAGTTGGGCAATGACTCAATTCGTTTGGTTCGGACACAAGCTCAGACGATCGGAGAAGAGGGCTTTGCTTGGACACGAGAATTTTCGCTGCGATCGTCTGAGCCTTCTACTCGTGTCGCAACGCTAACTCCCCCGGTTGAAGCCGAGGAGGAAGACAGCGAGGACGAGGAAGAAGAACTAGACGACGAATCGCTGTCGTTTCGAGGATGGCTGAAAACCCGGTGGCGTGTGTATGCGATTCCGGTTGCGCTGGTGGTGATTGGTGGATTTATTGCGGGTGGAACGACTGCGTTTTGGTCAACTGCGAAAAGTCAGTCGCAAAATTCTTTAGAAACCGTGCTCAAGCCGCGTCAAGATAGCGCAGAAGCGAAACAGAAAGAGGCAGAAACCTATCTCAAAGCGATGATTTCAGCCCAGGAGAATTTTTATCAGCAGAAAAAACGTTTTGCCACTAGCTTAGAGGAATTAGAGCGATCGGCAAGCCTGATTTCTCAAAGCTACAGTTATGCTTACCGCTTGCGAGTGGGAACAGATTCGGTGATTGGTGCGATACCGCGCGAGAGCGATCTAAAAAGCTATATCGGTACTGTAACGATCACCCTATCGGGGACAGATAGTTTAATCTGTCGCTCTTTGAAGCCATCGGTACAGGCTCCCGAAAAGCCGAAAGCGGTCAAAGGAAGCAAGACACTCGCTTGTCCTGCTCGATCGCAAAAAATCTAATTTGATTTTACATTCAATGAGCTTGTCAACCCCTCCGTAGAGCGACGCGCTTGCACTTCAAGATAAACGAGTAGCGCATTCACATCCGCGGGGTTGACTCCACCGATTCGGGTTGCTTGCCCGATCGTGAGTGGACGCACCTTAGAGAGCTTTTCGCGGGCTTCTTTTGAGAGCGTTTCAATTTCGTTGTAGTTTAGCGTTTCTGAAAGTTTGCGATTTTCTTGGCGGCTGATTTGATCAATTTGATGTTGTTGGCGCTGAATATAGCCTGAATATTTGATATCGATCTCTGCGCCTTCTTTTTCAGCACTGTTTAAGCTAGTGTTACCTAAACTGTAACGTTCGAGATCAAGATAGTGAAGTCCAGGACGACGTAAAAGTTCAGCCAGCGTGATCGATCCTTTGATCGCTTGTTGGGTCGTTTGTATGATCGCTTTTCCAATCTCATCGTGTTCTTTAATGCGTGTTTCATGCAGCCGTTCTTTTTCTGCGGCAATGTTTTCTTGCTTTTGAGTGAACAACGTCCAGCGTCGATCGTCAATTAATCCAATTTCGCGCCCCAATGGTGTAAGGCGTTGATCCGCATTATCAGAGCGCAAGATTAATCGGTATTCCGATCGAGAAGTCAACATCCGATAAGGTTCGCGCAGATCCTTCGTGCAAAGATCATCAATTAATGTGCCAATATAGCTTTGTTCACGCGGGAAGATCACCATCTCTTGGTTACGGCAGAACCTTGCTGCATTGATTCCAGCTACCAATCCTTGAGCCGCTGCTTCTTCATACCCCGTTGTACCATTGATTTGTCCAGCACAAAATAGACCATTGATTTTTTTAGTCATCAAGGTCGGGTAACACTGAGTTGCAGGAAGATAATCGTATTCCACAGCATATGCAGGGCGAAGCATTGCACAGTTTTCTAAACCGGGAAGAGATCGCAACATTTGGAGTTGAACTTTTTCGGGTAGTCCGGTTGAGAAGCCTTGAATGTAAAGCTCTGGAATGTCGCGTCCTTCGGGTTCGATAAAGATCTGATGGCTCTCTTTATCGGCAAACCGCACGATCTTATCTTCGATGCTGGGACAGTACCGAGGTCCTTTCGCATCGACCCAACCTCCATACACAGGCGATAAATGCAAATTCTCGCGGATAATGCGATGAGTTTCTGCGGTTGTGCGGGTCAAATGACAATCCATTGTTTCTCGTTCGACCCAAACTTCTGGATCAAAGCTAAACCAGCGCACTTCCGCATCACTCGACTGACGTTCTAGGACATCAAAATTGACCGATCGACGATCAACCCGCGCCGGGGTTCCCGTTTTCAACCGCCCCGTTTCAAATCCGAATCGATTCAGCGTCTCGGTTAACCCGATCGCCGCAAATTCTCCAGCGCGTCCTGCATCCATCGATTTGTTGCCGACCCAAATCTTCCCGCCGAGAAATGTTCCCGTCGTCAGCACTACCGCTTTGCACTCAAACGCCACCCCGAAGTAAGTTTCTACTCCAATCACTCGATCGTTTGCATCCAAAACCAGATCCGTTGCCATGCCTTCACGGATCGTCAAGTTTTCCTGATTTTCAACGATGTTTTTCATTACCGCTGCGTATTCGCGCTTATCCGTCTGTGCCCGCAATGCCCACACCGCAGGACCGCGAGACGAATTGAGAATTCGCTTTTGCAGATAAGTTCGATCCGCCATTTTGCCAATCTCACCGCCCAACGCATCCGCTTCGTGTACCAGTTGAGATTTTGCAGGACCTCCAACCGCTGGATTACAAGGTTGCCAAGCGATTTTGTCGAGATTTAAGGTGAGCAGCAAAGTTCGACAGCCTAAACGAGCGGTTGCGAGCGCTGCCTCACATCCCGCGTGTCCGGCTCCCACGACAACCACTTCATACGAATCAAGAAACTCTACAGGCGTGCTCATACTTTATCGGCGATCGGTGCAACTTCTATTTTAGAGGGCAACTTGAAACTCAAGCAGGATACCGGGAATGTTAAAGAAACCTAGAATTATCAATAAAAATCAGATATTCTAATAAGTACAATTGTTCTAAATCGTTATGACTGAGCTATCGCCCCCCAAACAAAAGCTTTTAGACTGGCTCGAAGATTATATCGATCGATATCATTCTGTGCCGTCCTACGGTGAGATGGCAGAAGCTTTAGGCTACAAATCCAAGGACACGATTCGATTTCATCTCACGGATCTGAGAAATGCGGGGTATGTCGCTTGGAAAGAAGGAGCCGTGAAATCGTTAGTGATTTGTAAACCTCGATCGCGCAATATCCCGATTCTGGGCGTGATTGCAGCGGGGGGACTAGTGGAAACGTTTGCTGATTCTGATGTGGATGAGTATGTTGATGTTTCAACTCTGCCTCATTTTGTTGGAAAACGGCGGCATCAAATGAGCCAGTATTTTGCGCTGCGAGTACGAGGGGATAGCATGATTGGGGCTGCGATCGCGGACGGTGATATTGTGATTTTGCGAAAAGAATCACAGCCAAACACGATTAAAAACGGCGAAATTGTTGCGGCACGATTTGAAACTCAAACGACATTGAAGCATTTGTTTTGGAGTGGCGATCAGATTATCTTGCAGCCTGCAAATCCGAGCTATCCGGTGATTGAGAGACAGGCAGAAGAAGTCGCGATCGAAGGTGTATTCGTTGGGTTGGTGCGGGGGTTGGTTTGATTGAAATCACCTTTTGTTTAACTCTCAAGACAGAGATTTTACGCGACCGGAACTGAAACAATAGAGCAGCAATTCTCAGAGTTTGTGCTATGTCTTTCAGTTTTTTGGATTTGCTCTGGATATTCTTCCTTTTTTCTTCGCTGCAACCGCTTTGGCAACGCAGACAAACCGAGATGCGGCGCTACAACACTCTAAAAAACATTGAACGTAAGCGAAATAGCCGCGTGATTCTGCTGATACATCGTCAAGAGTCGATTAGTTTATTGGGCATTCCGCTTTCTCGCTACATCACGCTCGAAGACTCTGAACAAATCCTCCGCGCGATTCGCTTCACCCCGCCGGATGTGCCGATCGATCTGATTTTGCACACTCCGGGTGGACTCGTACTCGCAACCGAACAAATCGCCCGCGCTTTAATTCGCCATCCTGCAAAAGTAACGGTCTATGTTCCGCACTACGCAATGAGTGGTGGCACGATGCTGGCATTAGCAGCAGATGAAATTGTGATGGATGCGAATGCGGTGTTAGGTCCAGTCGATCCGCAGTTAGGTAACTTCCCCGCAGCGAGTGTTTTGAAAGTTGTAGAAGATAAACCAATCGGTGATATTGACGATCAGACTTTGATCATGGCGGACTTGTCGCGCAAAGCGATCGCCCAAGTTCAGCGCTTTGTCCGAACACTACTGAACGATACGGTTCCGAAGCCGAAGATTGCACCTGAGAAAGTTGAAGCGATCATTGATGCGCTCACCACTGGAAGAGTTACCCACGATTATCCGATTACTGTCGAGGAAGCTTCAGAGCTAGGGCTACCGATCACCGTGGGACTCGATCGAGCAATCTATGATCTAATGGAATTGTATCCGCAACCTCAAGGCGGTCGTCCTTCAGTGCAATATATCCCGCTGCCGTATGAGCGTCGTCCTTCACTGCCAGAGCCGAAAGGCAGACCGTTGCAAGAAGCAGCGCGACCGCAGATGGATTAAGCTCAGCAGCGTAGGCCGCTGCGTTTGCGAATTCATAAACGTAGCGGAAACCTCACATTCAAACCTACAACACTTTTGATCGCAACCAAGAAATGGGTAACAGCGTCATTTTCCGCACTCCAGGTACATACGCCCGACGATTAAAATTGTCGTAATTATTCTTCTCGATCGCATTCAAAATTCGGCTATACAGCATTAACGCCGACCAAACAGGCCAACGTGCATCTTGATTCAGCGCTCCGATTCCCCGTTCTGCCTGGGCATAAAACTTACGCGCCCGCTGAATCTGAAACTGCATCAACGCTTTCCAACGATCGTCATTCACGCCCTTAAATAAATCATCTTCGCTATAGCCAAATAGCTCTAAATCCTCAAGCGGCAAATAGATCCGACCCCGCCGCGCATCTTCACCGACATCGCGCAGAATATTGGTTAACTGCTTCGCGACACCGAGCGCGATCGCATCATCGAGTGGTGAATATCCCGGCTCTGGACGATACCAAGGCGCAGTTGTATCCGGTTCAGCCAGCCCCATCACATTCGTTGACATTAAACCCACTGTACTGGCAACCCGATAGCAGTACAGGTACAGTTCATCGAATGTCTCATAGCGACTGCGATAGAGATCCATGCGCTGTCCGGCAATCATATCGCGGAAGGGTTGGATCTCGATCGGGAACCGTTCTACCGTGTCTACCAAGGCGACATCGAAATCATCTTCTGGATAGCCTGCAAAGATCTTCTCTAATCGTCTTTCCCACTGATCCAACGTATCATCCGTGGCTTGCTTACCATTAAAGCCATCCACTAACTCATCGGTGCGACGACACCAGACATAAATTGCCCAAATCGCCCGTCGCTTTTCAGTAGGAAATAACAAGGTCGCCAAGTAGAAAGACTTGGTAAAGTGTTTCATTAATTGGCGGCACTGTTCGTAAGCCTCATCGACAGAAGCCAGCGATCGTACACAGGAAGAGGGTTGTTCGGGCAATTGCAGCATTCGTAGAACAGATGGAAAGGTTGACAAAGCGCTAATTGCTACTGGTGACTAAACGTTTCGGCTCAGTCGTGGTAGAGACAGGCGCGTTCGTAATTGCCTGCGCTGTCAGCTTACCAGAAAGCACGGCTCCTTCCATACTCCCTAGATACTGTTGCATGGTGTAACTTCCCGAAAGATAGAAATTTTCGATCGGCGTTGCTTGATCGGGTCGATTTGCCTGTCGCCCTGGAGAGGCGGTGTAGACCGATCGCGGCGTTTTCACCACTTTGTATTTGCGGAGTTTGGCAGGATTTTCGCCCGTCAAATGCTGCGGAAACAAGCGTTCTAGCTCTTTCATCGTGGCAGCGATAATCTCTTCATCAGATTTATCGATCCAATCTTTTGCCGGAGCAAGAACGAATTCCAACATCGAGCGCTCGGGATCTTCATACGCTTTGCACGTAATGCTCATGTCGGCATAGACGCTGAGTAAGTCCGATCGCGAAAATAAAAGCTGATCGATATCCGTCAGTTTGCGATCGAACCACAAATGCAAGTTAATTACGGGAACGCCTTCTAAACCTTCAAGCTTCTGGAAGAACGGCATTTCTTTCCACGGCTCTGGCATCAAGACTTTCATGACATCAACCGACATCGCAGAAACATAGCGATCGGCAGTAATGACTTCATCCGGTGCGCCATCGAGTCCCCGAATCAGGAACCCGTTTACCGTCTGGTCATCGTTTAGCAAAATTTGCTTCAGCGGTTTTTTCAGGTGAACTTCACCCCCGCTGGCAACGATGTGATCGACGATCGGCTGACATAATCTTTCCGTTGGTGAGCCATCGAGAAAAGCAATCTTCGACCCGTAACGCTCTTGCAGGAATTTATTAAGAGCGGTGAGAATAATCGTTGCCGAAACTTCGTCAGGATTGATAAATGTGAGCGCTTTCGATGCGGCGATAAAGATATCAGAACTGACGCGCTCCCCGATTCCTTGGCGTTCCAGCCATTCGAGCAAGCTGTATTTATCCATGTCTTCGACGTACTTCTGCCCTCGCAGCACACCGGGCCAAAGCCCGATCGCAAATCGAATCTTTTGCTCCCACGTCAACATATCGTTATTCTTCAGAATCGACATGATGACGTTGAACGGCGCTGGAATATCCGGCACTTTGAAATAAGAATAGGTTTCAGGCTTTTCGGGTTGATTAAAAATTAGCGCGTGTTCCTTCCACTGAAGGCGATCGAGAATATCTAACTCGCCCATCAATTGCAGCATGTTGGGGTAAGCCCCAAAGAATGCATGAAGTCCGGTTTCGTACCAGTCGCCGTCTTCATCTTTCCATGCTGCTACTAAACCCCCTAAAACATCGCGGCTTTCCAGCACGATCGGCGTGTGTCCAGCATCGACTAAATATTTCGCACAGGATAATCCTGCTAAGCCGCCCCCGGCGATCGCAACTCGCATCTAGTCTGTTCACCTAACTTGTGATCGACAATTCCGCTCCAATTATACGTTGCGAACCGTTACATTTTTTGACTTGCTGCGAAAACTTGGACGCAATTTTGGAGCGAAATTGAGATGAACGACGTGCCTATAATCGCCATGCTGTAAAGCTCGGATTGATCCAAAGACGACACGAGAATTACATCAATTTTTCTACTGAGTTAGGAAAATTACAAAATCTCTAATTATGCAAGATAAATCCTTCGTTCGATTTAACATCACCAGGCGATTCATCAGAAAGTCAAAAAAAATACTCAAATAATATAAAGTTAGGCTAAGATACGGAGCAGTTTCAATTAGAAACATTACACCTGCACTACTTAAACGTTTTGACTCACTGTGTAACGCTGAGTGTCAAAGGTTTTCAGAGTATGTCACTGGTTGAATGTAATGGATCGAATGGAATTCGTGTGCTTCGCTACCTTGACTGATTGAGCTTCTTTGATATGTATGTCCTGAGTAACACGGGTATATTTCCGAAGCTATCCGCCCGCTTGACTCGTTCCTGATCGCGCAAGATCGTCGCCGTTCCAAGAACCCCGGCAAAGTTTGATGTCGAATGACAGAGGAAATTGAATTTTGTTAGACCCGACTCCCAGTTCGCAGCGGGAAAACGGCAGCTTTAGCCTGTCTGCAAATCCAACCGCTGCCCTTACCACTTCGCCCGACCCGAATCCTGATAGTTTGTTTCCGTCGCTCAATGTTGTTGCAGCGGCAAGCTCTACCACTTATGGAGCGATGGGACTGAAAGCGGAATACTTCAATGATGTCAACTTGACTCAGCGATCGATTATCCGCACCGATCCGACAATTGACTTCAACTGGGGCGCAGGTAGCCCCAATCAAGCGGTCAATCCAGATAATTTTTCAGTCCGCTGGACAGGTCAAATTTCGCCGCTTTATTCCGAGCCTTACACGTTTTCAGCGGATGCAAATGATCGCATTCGCGTTTGGATTAATGATCAACTTCTCATCGATCGCTGGGATAAACCCGTTGATCTCAATTCCACCCTGAATCTTGATGCTGGACAAAACTACAACATCCGAGTGGAATACGCGGAAATTAGTGGAGACGCATCTGCAAAATTGCAGTGGTCGAGTCCCAGCCAAGCGAAGGAAGTGATTCCCCAAAATCAGCTAAAGTCGCCCTTTATCAGCACCAATACAAATCAAGGTGCAGGCTTATTTAGCGATGTTCGAGACATTAATATTAATGATCCGACTCCGATTAACGATTCTTTGAGTCCAAGTAATCTTTCTGATTTTTACCGATTTACCCTGGCTCAATCGACTGCTATTAACGTCAGTGTTGGAAATCTAGCTGCTAATGCAGATCTAAAACTGCTCAATGAGCGGGGCGATATTATTAGCACTTCTGCCAACGATGGAACCGCGACGGAATCGATCGCCGCAGTGTTAAGTGCTGGAACATATGTGCTACAAGTGTTTGCAGGTCAGCCAGTAACGACGAACTATGTGCTAACTTCTGCGATCGCGGACACAATCCGGGAGCGTGCGAAACCTGCGGATACGTTTACTGATTCGATCGGGATTGCGACGCATTTGCGTTATAGCGATACAAGCTATGGACGCTATGAAGATATCGTCGAGCCGCGTCTACGAGAGTTGGGCATTCGACATATTCGTGATGGTGGAAACAATGAGGATATGTATGCCAAGATGCAACGACTGGCAACCTTTGGCATCAAATCCACGCTCGTAATGGACCCGCGTGATGGTATTACTCCGGCAAATGTCGTTGAGCAGATTAAAAAAGCAGGAGCCGCTGCCGAAGCAGTGGAAGGTCCGAATGAGTGGGATGCCAATGCCGATTCGATGACCTACAAAGGTAAAACCTTTCCGGCGGGGCTACGGGAGTATCAAGCAGATTTGTATCGTGCGGTGAAAGGTGATCCGACAACAGCGACTCTTCCTGTTTTAGCACCATCGATGGCACAGCCGGAAAATGGGAAGCAAGTCGGCTCGCTGGCTGAGTTTAGCGATTTCGGCAATATGCACAGCTATGCAGGCGATCGCGCTCCGGGCTATGATTTCGATCGCCGCTGGTTGCCCTTGACTCGGCAGTATGCAGGCGATCGACCCATTATCGCGACGGAAACGGGGTATCACACCGGATTCAATCCGTCTTACCAAGGGATGACAGAACAAGTGGCAGCGAAGTACACTCCACGGACATTTCTGGAGTTTTTCAATCGTGGTGTGAAGCGGACGTTTCTCTATGAGCTAATGGATCAGCGTTCTGCACCCGACTCGGAAAATAACTTTGGCATCATTCGCGCCGATGGAACTCCGAAGCCTGCGTTTTATGCGTTGAGGAACATGATTCGCGTGTTGAACGATACGCCTGGAAGTACAGCAAGTGGAGGGCTATCTTACTATTTCAGTGGCGACGTGAAGGATCTTCACCATACGCTGCTGCAAAAGAGCAATGGTGAGTTCTATTTGGTGATGTGGTTGAATCCTGAAAGCACAGATGCTACCAAAACTCAACGAGTCACGGTGAACCTGTTAACGCCAACGCAAGAAGCAGCAACTTTCTTACCCAATCGATCGTCTTCTGCGACTGCAACGTTTGCAACTCCGAGCCGTGTAACGATGGATGTGCCAGATGCACCGATCATTCTGAAAGTTGTGCCAAAGGCTTAAGCTTAGGACTGTACGAGAAATTGGGGCGGTACGATTTGTATCGCCCCAATTTGAATTTGCAAAAAAACTAGATTAATTTGATCGCGCGGAAGGTAAAGAACAATCCGTAAGCGAGTGCGATCGCGCCACCAACGAGCAAGAAGTAAGCAATCACTGCCGACATAAATGTTGTCTCCTAAGATTCCTAACAAAACTATACAGAAAAACGCAGTTCGATTGATCGCTTGATCTCGCTCGATCGCTTGATAAGATCAACCTCATTCAACCTCTACGCTGTTTTTGAGAGCGCCTCATGCCGTCTGTTATTCCCGTTTCGCTACCCCAAAATTCTTACAACATTGCGATCGCCTCGATCGATGAAATTGGTGATCAGATGCAAGCACTGACAAAGCTCGGCAAAAAGGCAATGATTGTCTCAAATCCAGTCATTTTTAAGCACTACGGTCAGCGCGTGCTCGATGCCCTGACGCAAGCGGGATTTACGGTCAGTTCTTGTATTCTGCCTGCGGGAGAGCGCTACAAAACCCCGACCACGCTGCAAAAAATCTATGATGCTGCGTTAGAAAATCGACTAGAGCGATCGTCGGTGATGGTGGCATTAGGCGGGGGTGTCGTCGGTGACATGACCGGATTTGCCGCAGCAACCTGGCTTCGGGGAATTCATGTAGTGCAAGTTCCAACAACGCTGCTGGCAATGGTTGATGCGGCGATCGGTGGAAAAACTGGGGTGAATCATCCGAACGGCAAGAATTTAATCGGTGCATTTCATCAACCGCGATTGGTTCTGATTGATCCGCAAGTTCTGAAAACGCTGCCTTCGAGAGAATTTCGAGCCGCGATCGCAGAAGTGATCAAATACGGCATTATCTGGGATGCGGAACTGTTTGAGATGCTAGAACGGGCGAAACGATTGGATCAGATTCGAGCCGTTGGGGATGAACTGGTTTACGAAATGCTGGTGCGATCGGCGCAAGCAAAAGCCCATGTGGTCAGCAAAGATGAGAAAGAATCGGGACTGCGGGAAATCCTCAACTACGGGCATACAATCGGACACGCAATCGAAAGTCTGACGAATTATCGCGTCGTGAATCACGGTGAAGGCGTTGCGATCGGCATGATGGCAGCGGGATTGATTGCGGTTGAGATGGGACTGTGGGATCAAGGAGAATGCGATCGGCAAAAAGTTTTGATCGAAAAAGCAGGTTTACCGACTTGCATTCCTGTCGAGTGCGATCGATCTGAAATTTTGCCGACGCTGCAAGCGGATAAAAAAGTGAGAGATGGAAAAGTTCGATTTGTCCTACCGCGCCAAATTGGGACGGTGATTGTTACCGATCAGGTTGAACCGGATGTAATTCAAACGGTGGTCGATCGACTACAGAGCAAATCTTGATTCAAGATTCGTATATTCTCTACCCGGTTCGCGAGCGCTAAGGATTGCGGATTCAATCAATTCTGATGATTACCGAGCGAATTCAATTCGCCGGGTTTATTAAATTCACGCTCCTACGGCAATAATTCCTGTCGCAATCGATAGATGATCGTTTTTGCGTCAACTTGATTGAGAATTTCACGAATCACCGTGTTTGCTCCCTGTGCGCCCCAAGTGCAGCCATTTTCTAGATAAACTTGCGCTGCCCGTCCCACCGAATACGATCCATATCCTGCAATCCCAGCTTGAACGATCGCCGTTCCCGCCAGTGCCGACATTCCAGCACTGCCATCTACGCCAGTCGCCAATGCCGCCGCACTTTTTCCCATTCCGAGCAGAATTCCGCTACCAATCTCACCCAGTAGCAAACCGCCTGAACTCAGCAGAATTGTATTCAATAGCTTTCCTGCCTCGTAGCGCGTCATCGGCAATCCGTACAAATTTGCTAACGCCTGAATCATTGCCAAATCTGAAACTGCACCGCCGATCAAATCGAGAACCGCGATCGGGTTTAGTGCAATGGCGATCGCTTTATAGCGCGTGAACTTCCAAATCAACGCTTCGGCTTCGGTGTTTCGCAGTTCCATCACTTTTGTCGCGATTTCCGCTTCTGCGGTTCTGGCTTGTGTTAAAGCGTTGAGAGCTAATAGCGATCGACCTTCTCGATTCAAAATCGTCAGAATTTTCGATTTCAATTCTTCGATCTGCGGCGGTGGAGTTTCCCATTCGTAACTCACTCGCCCATCTGGATATTCGACTCGCATTTGTAGCGGTGCGGGTTCGGCTGCGACCATCACAATCTCATCCGAAGTTAGAAGCTGCTCTAGTTGTTCGCCACTAGCTGTTCTACTTCCTAAAGTTTGAAGATTGTGATAGATATCTTGTCGCGATTGATCCGGATAAAGATCCACTTTGTTAAACACTAAAATCAACGGCTTTTGAGCCTGACGAAGATCACAAAGCGCTTTATATTCAGTTCGCGTGATATCTCCAGAAATGACAAACAAAATCAGATCAGCTTGTCGTGCGACATCTTGTGCCATATCTGCCCGCGCCTGCCCATCAATTTCGTCTAATCCAGGCGTATCAATCAATTCAACCCGAATCTTGCTCGAAGATTCGGGCACGATCGACGAACTTGCTTCAGAGACCAGTCCTCCCGATGGCGACCATGTGACCAACCTTGGTGCTTGTGTCACGCCGTTCAAAGGACCTGTTTCAAACACCTTCTCACCCATCAGCGCGTTTAGAATTGCCGATTTTCCTCGACTGACTAAACCAAACACTGCAATTCTCAGAACGTATTGATCAAGCTTTTTCAAATTGCTTGAAATCGTTTCGAGTTCCGATTTCAGGGCAGATTCTAAAGTGGGACTTTTAGCAGATCGTAGAAACTGCGAATAGTTTGTGAACGCTTGTCGCAAACTTGCCCGCGCTCGATTGAGATGAGATTCCTGTGGATTAGGGCGATTAGAAGAGGCTTGACTCAAGGCAATTTAGACCAACGGCATCGTATTCCTATTCTCGATCAAATTTGCCAAAGTCGGCAGTGCGGTCAACCCAATCTCGCCGCATCTCAATCTCGCCGCATCACTTGAGGAGCCGCGACCCCCAAGGGAAGCGAAGCTACCGCAAAATTCCCTGCCTCGACCACGTACATTCCTGACCAACTCGCCAACAATCGCTGAGATAACTGCTGAATTTCGGCTTGTTGTGCCATGATCATGCGCCAGTTTGCCGGAATCCCGATCGTGCTGTTATATGCTCCAGAAATCGCCCCCGTTAACGCTGCAACCCCTGGAACCTGATAGCGCGTCTGTACCGCTCTCAGAATCGACACGCGAAAATCTCCTGGTGTGCTGAGAAAACAGTACAGCGCCAGCGCGATCGCAGCATCTCCGAGGGTGGCATCGCTCAGGGTCAAAATTAACTGAGTCGCGTCTTCAAGTCCGATTCCTTGCTGTACCATTGTTTCAACCTGCTGAAGCCGCTGAAGTTTGGGAATGCCTTCGGGCGGAGCGAGCACCGCCTCAAACATCGAAGCCACAAAACGACGAGGATTCAGCGATTCGCGCAAGGCTTGAGACAGGGTGTAACCGATCGCCAGTAAGTCCAATTCCGATACCGCAGGATTTTGCCAGAGGTTGAGAACGGTCTGAACATTCTGCCGCAGCTTCGTAAAGTCTTCGTGGAAGAACAGAAATACGGGCAGAAGAGCGATCGCAGATTCTGCTGTAGTCAGTGGCTCTCGAAAAATTGGATCGTTCGGATCTTCGACGCGACTCGGATCAATCAAAGATTCAGCATAAAACTGCATCAAACGATCCAGCGAAACGCGATGAGCGGGAACCCGACCGGATGATTGAATTCCGATCGTTTCTCCGACGATCGCTCCGATCATTGCTGCTTGAAATCGATAGAGAAGTGCAGACTGCATGATTTTTTCTCAAAACCTAGTGTAAAATTCTCGCTGATTTGTTTCATTTTTGGCAGACTCAAGCCGCTTTGAATGCAACCTTACCCCCTAAATAGCGTCACATGATTCGTCTTCAACTTCGTTTTGCTATGCAGCTTTTCCGATCGTTTGTGATTTCAACTGCGCTTGTCATGAGTACGATCGCGCCCGGATTCACACAGGCTCCGACTCGAGCCATTGTCAGATTGGGCAGTCAGGGTGCAGATGTGACCGAGCTACAAAGTACGTTGAAACTTTTAGGGTACTTTGGAGGCTCAGTGAATGGCGTGTTTGAAGAGAGTACCGATCAAGCCGTAAGACGTTTTCAGCAAGCCGCTGGAATTGAGGCAGATGGAGTGGTTGGAGCCGCTACCTGGAATCGACTGTTTCCCACATCTGAACCCGTTGCCGCGAATGCTGCACCCAAACCAGTCCCGCAGACTGAATCGCGTCCAGTTCGGTCTGAGCCTGCTGCAACCGGAGAGTTTCCGATTTTGCGTCGAGGAGCGCGAGGCGAAGCAGTGCGAGGATTGCAAAGTCGATTAAGAGCGATCGGGATGTATAACGGGGAAGTGGATGGGGTGTTTGGAGCCGGAACCGAAGCGGCAGTGAAAGCAGCGCAAAGCAAGTTCGGATTAGAGGCGGATGGGGTTGTTGGGGGTGCGACTTGGACAGCGATTTTGCGGTAAGTTTTGGCGATCGTTGCTGTTGGTGAAGTGCTGTGAACTTTGGTAAATCAGGTGGATCTCTCTTAGAAAGGAATGCTACTTTAAATTCAAGACACAAAAGAAGTTGAAACCCTTCTTCCAAGCCAGATTAAAGCCTGTGTCTCCTGCTTTAGTCGCTCGCAAAATCTGAGAAACGGGACTACGATCGAACTTCAATTTACTTTACGATTTGTCTCACTCACTTCAGATGATTGGTTCACTTGAGGCAAGTTAAAGTGTAATGAAAACTACAGCCTGATTTGGCTGAATCCGTAGTGATTGTTGATTAGAAAATTTGCGATTCTGTCCACTTTATTTGTTGCTTCTTGTTTCAGCTACACATACAACTAAGTGACTACAGTTTTCAGGGTTTGGCAATTCGCCAGACCCTTCGATCTATGAATTTGGTGTCCGAAGTTTAGAGAATCAAAATATTAGATAAGATCCGAAACGACAATTCTTAAACACGCTTTCAAAGACCGTCCCCGAAATGTTCGAGATTTCGAGGACTTGTTCAATCTACAAATTGGTATCTCTAGCTGTTTGCTGCTGCCGTATCGGTTGCCTGTGAATCGGGCTTCGCTCCACCCATTCTCACTTCAGAGCAAAAAGATGCCATGCTAAACCCGCCGAATCGCTTCAAAATGCTGTGACGTAGACGCACATTCGGGCTTTCAAACCATAGTCGCTCTTTAGAATACATCGTGTCGTATTCTGTGGTCAGCGTTAGCTCATTATTCTCTGCCATTTCATAGCGACCCGCAACAGGAGCCTTCTCCGCGTAACCCATTTCTCGCAGTAATTTACCTTGTGTCGAATTTTCTGAATCCGCGATTGGTACCAACACAGTCGATCCTGAGTGCTTCTCTTCATCCCATTCCATTGTGCCATTCCAAGTCACCCGCGCTCCGCACAATGCCGTTGCCGGGTCAACCTCGTACATCTGACAAAGCTGAATGACTGCCGGATCGGATTTATCTAAAAGTTCGATCTCAAGCGTAGATTTCCCGCCTTCTTGTTGCTTAAACGCGAGATGGTGACTGGTTCGCATCGACGACCATTTTCCCGCACTTTGTTGAAAAAATTCGACAATATCCATGAAACAATCCTATGACTGGCTGGTTATCACTCCTTTATTGTAAAAGGTTCAGCCGCATTGAAAAATCAGACAGATGGTAAGTTGAAGATTCGATCGCACATGGATTGCACAAAGTCGGAGCGCACCATGCCAATGCAAGTGAAGCGAGTGACCCCAAGAATATTTGGAGCTTGAAAGCCAAGCAGAGTTTCGCAGTTCAACAAAACATGAAGCACATCGTTCTTAAAATCAAAAATCCCTCGAGCTGGTTGAGTCGAGGGACTTTTTCGTGAACTTGTTCATAAGCTAGTGCGAACAGTCTGTAGAGCAACGCTACTGACAAAGCCTCATCCAAGCCTACACATCAGCAGCGCCTTCAGAAACCCGGTTTTCACCTTGATCCCCTTCGTTCTCATCGCGGTTGCCGTCAAATCGTCTGCCACGATTGCCAAACCGACCTGTATTCGTGCGCTTGCGGAATTTACGCGCGTAAGCTTGGTTACGCAGAGCTTTTTCTTTCTTTTGGTTGCGGCGTTTAGCCATTGTTTACCCCTTACTTGTCACAGTCTTTGCTGAATCTAGACGCAGTTGACGATTATATTTCATAACTGAAGGTTTTAGCTAGTCCCTTGCAGCGATTCGAGCGATCGTAAACGTAATCCAGATTACAGCTTAGCTCGATCCTGCCGACGCAAAACTTAAATTTCACAGCAGCGATCTCGCAAATTCTACGGCTTCTTCGCGCGTCGAAATTTTTGCTTCGGCTCGTGCCAACTGCAACGCTGCCAGAAGCTTGCCAATCTGAGGACTGGGCGGAATTTGTAAGAGGTTGATCAAATCTTGTCCAGTTAAAATTGGATTCGGATGCGCTACCGGATCGGACGGATCAAGAAATCGATCGATCAGCATCGCCACATCTTCAACTGGAAGCTTGATCGCAAAACCGAGAAGCGCGATCGCTGGAAAAACTGCGCCCACCGTTTGAAAGAACTGATACTGCTCCGCCAGCGACCAATCGGCGATCGCATGACCCGATTTTAGCTGCGGCAACGCTTTCAAAACCGTACTCACAGCTTGAATTTCCGCACGACTATATTTCAGTCGCCACAATTGTGCCTCAGCAGTTTGGGGATCATCCGGTAGCAAGCTGGCAAGTTTGGCGATCGTTACCCAAGTTCGGACTGATCCCTTCGCCTCGGATGCTTTGGGAGTGCCGCGCACCGTCCGGCTCAGTTCTGACCAAAACTCCGTCCAGGTTTCTTGTAAATGCACCGTGACATGATCGATCGCAGCAATTTGTGCGAGACGATCGGGCGTTGCACTTGGAAACCAGTCATGCAATAAGTCATCTTCCCAAGCTGTTTTAATCCAGCTTGTTCCGCGTGCGGTTCCCAAAAGATAGTTCAACTCGGATTGCACCCGTTCAGCCGCGATTTTGTTCAGATCAGGCGCGAGTTGGCGAATGGCTTGCTGGGTTTCGGAGTCTAGCGTAAATCCGAGTTGAGCGGCTTGACGATACGCCCGGAGCAATCGCAGCGGATCTTCTGCCAAATTCTCAACCGAGACCATTCTGAGGCGTTTTTGCTGCAAATCTTCGTAACCGTGAAGCGGATCGAGCAAATCTTTCGTGTGGGGATTGTAAGCGATCGCATTCACCGTAAAATCACGTCGGCGCAAGTCATCCTCTAACGTTTCGCCCACTTGAAGCGCAAAATCCGCTGTTCCTTGTTCAAACACCACGCGGGCGATCTGTCGCTCTGCATCGAGCACCACGAATCCAGCGCGATAATGACGCGCGATCGCCTGTGCGGTTTCTACCGCATCGGTGGGTAAAACGAAATCGAGATCGAGATATTCAGAATGTCGATCGAGCAACGCATCTCGCACGGTTCCACCCACCAAACACGCGGATTTTGGCAACCACTTTAGATTAAAGGGCCACGTCTCCGGCGACAGAGCGGACGAAACCAATGCCACGTTGCGATAATGTTCTAACTGCAAATTCACGCGCTTAGCTAACCTAGATCGAAGTCGTACTGTAACAAAAAAATCGAGTCGGAGAAAACCTCTTCACGAGTCGATCGCAATATAAATCAACCTAATTTCAGGTGATAAATTGAATGCGCCTGAGCTAGAGTAACAGAAAAGCAAGCTCAAACACCCCTATCCCCTCTATTGTGATGCAGAGGAACCGGAAACCATGTGTATTTGCGTAAATTGTCACTATGTCGATCGCTGCACCACTTACAACGCAGTCGAAACTCAGCACGAACAGGCTCATTTAACTGAAACGCCTGATTTTGAAGCAACCGAACCCACGATCAATGTGAATATTCGCGATCGTGGAGATCACATCGAGATGGAATGGGATGTGGTTGGCTGTCTCAGCTTCAAGGAAGAAAAAGGCAAGTGGGCGAAGCTTCGACCTGGTGAGTTGATTCCAACTTAATACAGATCTCCGTATCAGCCGAATTGCAAATTGTGGATTGGCACCTGATTTGAGGGAATGTTAAGGGCGTAAAAACCTTGAGAACAAAACCTTGAAAACCAGGTTCCAAGCCGTGCGTTTCATTCGTCGCTCTTCGTGTCATCTCACTGCTGCAATTGTCGCATTTGGGTTTGCTGCTTTTCCCGCGTCTGCTCAAGATGCTAAGGCAAATGTGCCTAAACCGTCTCCTGAAGTGTTAAATCGGATTCAGGAAGCAAAGAACCTTTTCAATCAAGGCGAAAGTCGGACGCGGGATATCAAATATCGCGAGGCGTTAGAGTCTTACAATCGCGCGATTCAACTCAATCCGACGTGGGGCAGTCCTTATATCAGTCGGGGAGCGGTTCGATCGAAGCTTGGAGATTATCAAGGTGCAATTCAAGACCTCGATCAAGCGGCTCAAATCAATCCCACGGATGCCATGATTTACGCCCATCGAGGCAGTGCGCGGCTTAGTTTGGGAGATAGCACTGCTGCACTCACTGATTTAAACCAAGCGATCACCCTCAATCCCAATCTGGCGATCGCTTATGTGAATCGGGGTTATATTCACGCACAATCGCAAAACTGGGATGAAGCGATCGCGGATTTTGATCAAGCGCTGCGAGTTGAGCCGAAATCTGCGCCTGCTTTGGTCAATCGGGGCTTTGCAAAATTACAGAAAGGCGATCGTCAATCCGCACTTGCTGATCTCAACGAAGCGATTAAACTTCAACCGAATTCTGCAGAAGCGTTGTTGGCGCGTGGCACGATTCAGAACGAAATCGGAGAATCAGAAAGTGCGATCGCAGATTTTTCTCAAGCCATTCGCCTTAAACCGACCTTAGCCGATGGGTATTACAACCGCGCCCAAGTAAATGCAAAATTGGGCAATCTTGAAGCGGCAGAAGCAGATTTAACCAAACTGGCAACGCTCAACCCTGATCAAGCAACGGTCTTTCACCAACGGGGGATGGTACGCGCTGCACTCGGTAACTCCGAAGGCGCGATCGCAGATTATAACCAAGCGTTAAAACTAGAGCCGAATTTTGCACCTGCGATCAAAAGTCGAGGGGACTTGCGGGCTGCCGGAGGCGATAGAGAAGGCGCGATCGCGGATTATAACCAAGCGGTACAAATTCAGCCAAATTATGCAGCGGCACTCTCACAGCGGGCAGAAGTGCGATCGAAATTAGGCGATCAATCAGGTGCAACGCAAGATTTTAGTGCGGCGGTCGATGCAGACAGCAACAATCCGAATGCTTATGAGAATCGGGGCGAAGCGAGAATGAACAGTGGGGATTTGCAAGGTGCGATCGAGGATTTTAGCAAAGCGATTAGTCTAGATTCGAGCCGACCGAAAGCGTTCTACTGGCGAGGTATTTTGCTCAAACGCATGGGAAATCGGCAAAGCGCGATCGTGGATCTTCAGCGAGCAGCGGATTTGTATCTGCAAAAAGGCGATGCAGAAGGGTACCGGAACACGCTGGCTCAAATCAATCAAATTAACTAGGGATGGCTTCGATCGAGCAATTTTGATCGCACCGCTTCGATTGCTGAATGTTCCCCGTATTGTTCCAACTGATCCAGCAATGTAAGCAAATCTACGGTAAGCGGTATTCCAAGCTGCAGCGCTTCGAGTGTTTCTTTCTGAGCAAATACGGTTTCAGGTGTGCCTTCGAGCGCTAATGATCCTTGATTGAGAACAATCACCCAATCTGCCCAGCGATACACCCACTCTAGGTCGTGTGTTGCCATGACGATCGTGGTTCCAGTCGCGTGAATCGTTTCTAAAGATTGAGCTAGGGCGCGGATGTGGAGCGGATCGAGGTAAGCAGTTGGTTCATCGAGTAGGAGTAATTCAGGCTTCAGCACCATGACACCTGCAAGAGAAACGTGCTTTTTTTGTCCCAAACTTAACTGATGAATCGGACGATTGGCGAGTTCAATCAATCCGAATTCTTTTAGTACCGGGTCGATCGCGGCTTCAATCTGCGATTCCTCCCACCCTAAGTTGCACAAGCCGTAAGAAATGTCTTCGATCACCGTTGAGGCGATGACTTGCTGTTCGGGATTTTGGAACACTAATCCAACTTTTTGCCGCAGATCGATCAGCGATCGTCGATCGTACTTCAGCCGTTTTCCTTTCCAATAAATTTCGCCGCCCTGAGGTTGATACAGTCCGTTTGCAAGCAGAAATAAAGTCGTTTTACCGCAGCCGTTCTGACCAATTAAAGCAATCCGTTTCGAGCTTGGAATTTGCAGCGTTAAAGCTCGAATGGCAGATGCCGTTGTTCCCGGATAGGTGTAGTCAACGTTGCGAAATTCTAGAAGCATAGACTTAGTAAAAGCAGAAAACAGCCGAAACTTGCTTCGATCGTATATCGTTGAGAGGTTTGATACCGTTGCGGCGACCAAACCCGAAATGTACCGTTGAAGCCCCTTGCAGCCGTTGATAATACGAATTGCTGATAGTTTTCCATTGTCCTCCGAAAAAGCTGGCTCACCAAAAGACTCAAGCTATAGAACCAACGTTGCTGTGTTCGATATCCATTACGAGAATGCTGAGCTGTCCAGAATTCGCTTGCAGTAGACAATAAGATAAAAATAAAACGATACATTAATAGTAACAACTCTGTTAGTATTTCTGGACATCTCATCTGTCTCATAACTTGTAATACTTCTGAGAACGGAGTCGTCAACAGTAAAAAATATAGACATGAAACAGTCGCGATCGTGCGCGTAAAAATCAATCCGGCTTGTAAAACGCCCTGCTGACTAAGATAAAAGTAATATGAGCCGATCGACCATCCCGATAGAACATCCGCCTGAATGCTCGCCTGTTCAGACAGTGCAACGCCAGCGATTAACAATGCGGGGATGCTCGTCAACCAAAATACGATCGCAACACTCAACATCCGCCCGTAGATCTTGCTCGGAATTCCGGCATACTTCACAACCCAAACATTCATCCAGATCGCGATCGCAATTTGGATGATGGGGCGAGTGACCAACGCAAGAACCAGCACAATTCCTGCAAATAGCACTTTCTGTCGAGGCGGTAAACCTCGCAAGCGATTGTGATAAGAAAATGTATCAATCCATAAATGCATTCATTAACACGCTTGAGCAACCAGAGTCCGATGACGCGGAGAGTTACAAGTTAGAGTCGGTTGAGTAAAGCCTGCTTCCACGATCGCACGCTCCAAATCAAACGTAAAGTACTGATCTAGATAAGGTTCCGTACTTTTGAGCAGCGTCAGAATATACGGCGGCATCTTGGCATGAACTTCAGAACGCGGATTCATATCCATAATGGCAAGATGACCCCCCGGACGCAGCAATCTTCGTGCTTCTTGCAGAATCGTGATCGCAGCATCCTGCGGCAACTCATGAAACAATAAGCAAGCCGAAACCAAATCATACGAAGCAGAAGGTAAACCGGTCGCTTCCGCCGCTGCGTGTCGCCAATTGATATTTTCACGACTGCCCGTTCGATACTCTGCAACGGCTAAGAAATGCGGTGAAAGATCCACACCCGTCACCGTTGAATCTGGGAAAGTTTCTTGCAGCGCAACGGTACTCATTCCCACACTGCACCCGAAATCTACAATCGCTTTCGGTGCAGTTGAAATTTCGGATTCTAAGACATCGTGATAACTTTGCCGCAATCGTCGATCGCCATCTTTTCCGGCATCTTTCCAAATCCGAGCATGAACCGCATAAGCTGCCACTTCAACTTCAGTTGCAGGCTCCCAGGCTAAATTTCCCGCTTCATATGCATGGAATGGGCGCAGATAATATTCGGGATATTCCAAATCGGGATTGTTCACTTTTTCAAACTCTGCTGACCAATCTCGCGCCTGCAAATCAGCCACAATTTCTGTCCAAGGAACGCCGATCAATTCTGCGCGTTTGATCATCATGTTGCGAGCGCGAACCCTTGCCAAATTAAACACAGGCGGAATTGATAGAATACCGCTGACGATGCGGGAGGTCAGTCTAGGCTTGGTTTCGCGAGTCGCTGTCATATTTAAATTTGGATTTAATCAACACTTCTCATTCTACCGGAGCGCGATCGCTAGACAAATAAAGGAATTAAAGATACAAATGTTCTGAGAAAGATAAACAAATTTACTAGACGAGCGTGCAAATTTGTGATACAAGTGTTCTAAAATCCTTTAGTTATTTGTGATCCTGGCAGGCGTTTATGGAACCTCTTACCGAAGCCCAACAACAACTCTACGATTGGCTGGTTGAATACATCCGTGACCACCAACACGCTCCTTCGATTCGGCAAATGATGACCGCGATGAATCTGAAGTCTCCGGCTCCTGTTCAAAGCCGCTTGGAGCATCTCCGCAATAAGGGCTATATCGGCTGGACAGAGGGACAAGCCCGCACGATTCGGATTCTCAATCCGTTGCCGCAAGGAGTGCCGATTCGAGGCGCGATCGCGGCAACGAGTTTAGTTGAGACTTTCCCAGATGTGGAAGTCGAATACCTTGACTTGTCGAATTTGCTGTTGAAGCCGAATCATTTTGCTTTGAAAGTACGCGGTCACAGCATGATCGATGCGCTAATTGATGATGGCGATATTGTGATTTTGCAGCCTGTGAACGATGCGAGAGCGATTAAGAATGACACGATCGTTGCTGCCCACCATCAAGGCAAAGCGACACTGAAATACTTTGAGCGCAAAGGAAGTAAGGTAATTCTCAAACCTGGCAACCCGAATCGCGATTTGTATCCGATCACCGAAGTTCCTGCCTCAGAAGTTGAGATTCAAGGGGTTTTGGTTGGGGTTTGGCGCGGCTACGGCAAGATCTAAGTTGAGCCAAATCGTTGAGCCAAATCTTAGAATAGGGACGTTGTTGATCAGCGCCCCTGTTTTCGCTATCTCAATTAAGAGTTCTGAAGCGTGGAACAATCGAGCATCGTAAGCGATCGAGAATTTCAAATCGTCGTTACTATGCGATGATGACTAACGTTCTCGCACATCCCGATTCCGTGAATATTCAACCGTATCTCAGAGTGTTTCAGAGTCGAAAAATGGCGGCTCTGATCTTACTCGGCTTCTCGTCTGGTCTGCCGTTTTACTTAACCGGAAAAGATCCGCTTCAGGCTTGGTTAAGTCAAGAAGGTGTCGATTTGAAAGTGATCGCAGCCTTTAGCGTGGCGGCGATTCCGTATTCGCTGAAATTCTTGTGGTCGCCGTTGCTCGATCGCTTTGTGCCCCCGCTCCTCGGACGCAGACGCGGATGGCTCATCGTGAGTCAGATTATTTTGCTACTCGCGATCGGCTGGATGGCATTCCAAGATACTAGCCAGTTGCAGCAAGTTGCGGTAAATTCGGCGGACGCGTGTCGAGATGAAACAGTGTTCAAAGGCTTTTGTAGTTTTTGGCAAACCATCAAGGCACTTTCGATTAGTCCGTTTTTCATAGCGGCATTGATCGTTGCATTTTTTAGCGCGAGTCAGGATATTGTCGCGGATGCGTATCGAACCGAAGTTTTACAAGAATACGAACGGGGTGCGGGAGCTTCGGTCTTTTTGCTCGGTTATCGGTTGGCGATTTTGGTTGCTGGGGCAGTTACGTTTTATTTAGCGGGAATCATGCCTTGGCGATGGGTGTATGTGATTATGGCGTTGCTAATGTCGATCGGCATTATCAGTTCGTTAATTGCACCAGAACCGACGACGCAAATTCGACCCCCTGAAACACTGAGAGAATCAGTCGTAATGCCGTTTCAGGATTTTATCGGGCGGAATGGATTCGGACAGGCGATCGCAATTCTCGCATTCATTGTAGTTTATCGTTTAGGCGATTCATTACTGCGGAACGTTGCAACGCCGTTTTTACTCGATAAAGGCTTGAAGTTTAGCCCCGAAGATTTAGCCACACCGAGAGCATTGAGTATTGTAGCGGTGATCGTTGGAACGCTCGCGGGGGGAGCGATTATGACGCGAATCGGGGTGAATCGATCGCTGTGGTTTTTCGCTGTGCTGCAAGCGAGTGGAAATCTGCTTTATGTTTTGCTTGCAGAAGTGGGAAAAAGTTTCCCATTAATGGTTCTGGCAATTAATTTAGAAAACTTTTGCGCCGGATTAGAGTCAGCGGCATTTGTGGCGTTTTTGATGGGATTGTGCAATCCGGGACTGGCTGCAACTCAGTACGCCTTGCTATCAAGTTTAGCGGCGTTTAGCCGTGATATTTTGGTTGCACCTTCGGGACAGTGGGCACAGGCAATGGGTTGGACATCATTCTTTTTGCTCACGGCAATTCTGGCGTTACCGGGGTTATTGCTTCTACCTTTCTTCGCACCGTGGAATGAACGCAAGGCAGGTTAGCGATTCCTTTCGATGATTGTTAGGGTGCGATCGCTCATTCAGTCATCTTATGAAGACTAACGGCAAAACGCAGCGACGGCAGATAACTTCGAGCTTAGGCATCAGTAACTTCGAGCTTAGGCATCAGCGATTTCCGTCCATCCGCTGCCATGAAGTGTTAGCCCGGTAGCAAAGACTGCATATCTGATATGTACACTGAGTAGTTTTTCCAGTCGAGAATCTGTATGACATCATAAGCTAAGTTCTCTTGAGGGTGCAAAGTAAGGGAAAACTGATTACCAAAAGTAGCTGCTAGATTAGCAAAACAATCTTGTATGGGTCTCCTAAAACTACCTTCCTCATAATGCAATGATTGATTACGCCCTTGCCAAATTACATTTTTTAATTTCTCAGATCCGACGCTTCTTCCGTCAGAACAATTAGTGAGATTACCATGCACTTTTGATATTCCTTGTTTAGCAATTTGTAGTAAGGCTCCACATAGAGCATTGATAGAATCTTTCTTAATGTCGATCGATAATTCCAACCGCTTTATCTCTTCTTGTAAATCAGTAATCTCTTGCTGCTCTTTAGCCCAGTTTACAAAATAGGATTGTAACTTTATCTCATCAACATCATCGTTCCACTCTGAATCCCTAAATCGCCTGTATAGAAATTCTAGTTTGGGTTTCTTAGCTTCACATGCCAACTGAATTTGTGCAATCTGAACTTCCTCAGCAGTAATTAGCTCAACTAATTGATGAACTGCATAATCCGTATCGATTAAATATTGATTCATAGCATCACTCTATCGATTTTCTCAATGATATTAATTTTCAAGAGGGCTTGGAGTATGGGAGATAGCTATGCTGAGTGAACTGCCTGCACCAAGAACTTGAGGGCTAACTATGAATTAGACGGATCTGACCTGTCCTACTCTGTTTCGGATTGCTCAAGCCCTCGCTTCACTCTGCCAATAATCTGCAAGCACGATCGCACAATGTCCTATTGACTCTGCCTCAAAATCAATTAGTCTCTCAAGCTAAGAAAATTGGTGTCCCACACTGTTTGCCTAAAGTCCCAAAAATTGAATTCCACCAGCGCTGCCCAAAGTTGCTCGTACCAACGATGAGCAGCTAACAGTCTTGGACGGTTAGCACCAGTCCGGCAGACTACTAAAACTCCACACCCTTGAAAGTCTGGAGTTCTACAACCATTCACTGTTCTACAAAGTCAACGATTGAGCATCGGTCTCAATCAGTTTTGCTAAATCGCGTAAGAATGCTGCTGCAACCGCGCCATAAATAATCCGGTGATCGCAAGTGATATTGACCTGCATTTGCCGACGAACGCCTAGCATCCCGTCATCATTCGCGACTACATTTGCTCGTGAAGCGCCGATCGCTAAAATCGCTCCCTGTCCGGGCGGCAAAATTGCGTCAAACGAATCCACGCCAAACATTCCTAGATTCGATAGCGTGAAGGTTCCAGAGCTATACTCATCGGGTTGGAGTTGCTTGGTTCTGGCTCGATCGACTAAATCTTTCCAATTGCGAGACAGTGAGTAGAGATCTTGCTGATCCGCATTCTGCAATACAGGCGTGATCAAGCCGCCATCTTCCATTGCAACCGCAACCGCAACATTGATCGAAGCATTAAATCGAATGCCATTTTCAACGTAGCTTGCATACAGCAAAGGATGTTTTTGTAATGTGACTGCAGCCGCTTTTGCTAATAGCGCAGTCATCGTTACACCTTTCGATTTCACTTGCTTGTAGAGCTTGTCGAGCGCGTCCGTGGTGATCGTATATCCCACGTGGAATACCGGAACCTCTAAACTTGCCATCATGTTTCGCACAACAGCGGTTTGTAAGGTGGTCATCGGTTGTACTTGTCCGGGTTGCGCGGGAATCGGAGCAGGCGCGGGGCGCGGAGTCGATGCGATTGTGGCAACCGGAGCGGGAGTGGCGGGAACCGGGAGTTTTGCGGGCTCGCTTACGAGAGCCGAAGGCACCGTCGCTGTGGGTGTTTTTCCAGCGGCAGCTTCGACATCTTCAGCCACGATCCGACCGTGAGGACCGCTACCCACGAGGGTAGAGAGTTCAACTTTGAGATCTTTCGCGAGTTTGCGGGCGCGAGGAGACGCGATCGTTCTGCCATTTTTGGGTGCGGCGGTGCTACCGTTGGCTGAGGCAACGGCGGTTACAGGTTCTGGGGTTGGGGCAGGAGTGGGTTCAGGAGCGGGAGCCGACACCGCTTGCTGTTTGGCGAGTTCGATTTCGGCTTCGGTTTCGGCTAAAAGCGCGATCGCACTGCCGACCGGGGCGGTTTCGCCTGCTGCGGTGACGATCGTGGCAAGATAGCCTTCGTAAAAAGACTCGACATCCATATCGGCTTTGTCCGATTCGACCACCACGACGGTTTCGCCTTTTTCAATCTTGTCGCCCGGAGACTTGACCCAGGACACGATTTTTCCTTCGGTCATCGTGGAGCTGAGAGCGGGCATGAAAATTTCGTGGATCATGGCGGTTAATCAGGGATAGATCTAAACACAAGCAGTGCAGATCAGATTGTATCGAATATTGGTCGGAAAACCGCTAATTCTGAACTGCTGCTCGGATTGCTTTGAATAATTCCGCTGGCTCGATTGGTTTGGTGACGTGCGCTTGAAATCCTGCTGCGAGAGCTGCTTGGCGGTCTTGATTGCGAGCATAGGCGGTAACGGCGATCGCGTTAATCGTTCGCCCTTCGGAGCGCAGTTGACGAATCAGTTGAAATCCATCAACTCCAGGCATTCCTAGATCACTGATTAAAAGGTCAGACTGAGAATCTGCGAGCTTCGATCGCGCTTCTTCAGCCGAGCTTGCAGCAGTGACGATCGCGCCTTGCTGTTCGAGCAAAAAGGCAAGAAGTTCACGCGCGTCCGCTTCGTCATCGACAATGAGAATTCTCAGCCCTGTCAGTTGATCGTCGGTGGTGTGATCGAGCGGTGCGACCAAAGGTTGTACGGGAGTCGCGAGTCGCGGTAGCGCAATGGTGAAGGTTGCACCTTGGTTTTCACCCGGACTATCGACGCTGATTCGACCGTTATGGCGCTCAATGATGTGGCGCACGATCGCTAATCCTAATCCCAAACCGCCAAATTGCCGGGTGATGCTGCTATCAGCTTGGCGAAATTGCTCAAAGACGTGCGGTAGAAATTCCGGGACGATGCCTTTTCCCGTGTCTTGAATTTTGAGAACGATCGTGGAATCGTGGCTAGAAAGATTGATCGTGATTTTGCCATCGTTGGGCGTGAATTTTACGGCATTCGATAAGAGATTCCAGACGACTTGCTGAAGTCGGTTGAAGTCGCCTAAAACGCTAGCAGAAGTGGAATTTAAGCGGGTTTGAATCTGGATGTTTTTGGCTTGGGCGGAGAGGCGAACGGTTTCGATCGCGGCTTCGATCACCGCGATTAAATTCACAGGTGCGAGCGTTAACGCTAATTTTCCGCGCAGAATTCTCGACACATCAAGCAGATCTTCGATCAGTTGCGATTGCAGTTTGGCGTTGCGCTCAATCGTTTCGAGAGCTTGCTGCGTCTGGGTTTCTCCGAGGTTGCGGGTTCTGAGAAGTCTGATCCAGCCTAAGATTGGATTGAGGGGCGATCGAAGTTCGTGTGAGACGACCGCGAGAAATTCGTCTTTAATACGATTCGCTTTTTCTTGTTCAAGTCGGGCAGCGCGTTCTCGCTCTAACGCATTGTCGCGCTCTTCGATCAGCAGTTTTTGGTCATGAATGTCGGTGCAAGAGCCAAACCATCTGAGGATGTTGCCGTCTTGATCACGCAAGGGAAGTGCCCGTCCGATGTGCCAGCGATATTCTCCTGTTTTGGCATACCGGAGCCGATATTCAACGTTGTAAGGCTCGCCCGTTTTGAGGCAGTGTTGCCAAGCGACAGCGGCTTTTTCAGCATCTTCACGATTAAAGCAATTCTGCCACCCTTCACCGTTTGTCTCTCCTAGCTTTGTTCCAGTGTAATCATACCAGCGTTGATTAAAGTAATCATGGTATCCGTCTGGACGTGTGATCCAGAATATTTGCGGCATCGTATCCGCTAGCATTTTATAAATAAGCTGACTTTCTTCTAAAGCATCTTCTGTTTGTCTGAGTCTCGTAATATCGGTTTGTGATCCGGTGACTCGAATGGCGCGTCCTGCTTCGTCCCAAACTGCCTGTCCTCGATCGAGTACCCAAATCATCGTTCCATCTCGTCGCAAGATCCGGTACTCATCGCTGTACTGTCCTGATCCTTGTGTAACATAGCGATGAAAGTTTTCGAGAACGCGATCGCGATCTTCCGGATGTGCGGTTTCATACCAAGCCGCAATGGAGTCAGTAATACTCTCATCTTCTGAAATTCCGCGTAGTCCTTTCCAGCGATCGGAGACATACCACTGATTTGCAACCACATCCCAATCCCAAAAACCGTCTTGGCTGCCTCGCACAAATCGCTCAAACCGCGCCTCACTGTTTCGCAAGGCTGCTTCTGCTTGCTGGAGCCGCTCTAGTGCCTGAGAGTAAGTCGGCTTTGTCTCCGAGGCTTGTGGGCTGCTCTGACCCTCGGCGCAGGGATGCAGATAAATCTCATACAAATCACCAGATCGGGAGTCTTCCATGACAAGCAGATTCAGAAAAAAGCAAATCCCCTCGACGGGGTATCTTATACCGTAGCTCTGTCCATAGAGAGACACTTCTACCCAAAGGAAGAGGCAGATTTTTGCTGCTTGAAGAAATCTCCAATCAGATACAGTGAACCACAAAGAACAGTGAGATCAGGCTGATGAATGGTGCTCTCTAATGCGCTAAAAATATCAGGATAAGTCTGGCAAACGGCTAAGGTCGGACAGATTTCTTGGGCGATCGCTGCTAATTCGTTTAATTCAGCCGAACTATGATCGGGAACTGGAACTAGCAGCAGCGAATCTTGCGATCGCAATAGTGCTTTAAAGACATCCGCGTGATCCTTAGTAGACAGCATTCCCATCACCCACTGTATCGGAGATTTTCCAATTTGATCAGTGTATTTTCGCAATGCTTCAGCGCTTGCGGGATTGTGTGCGCCATCGATTAGAATTCGATGTCCTTTCCAGTCATACCACTGTAATCGTCCTGCCCAGGTTGTGTTTTGAATTCCATTGACAATCGCGTTGTCGGGGATGTTCCAATTTTGTTGGCGGAGGAATTGAATGGCTGCGATCGCAAGCGCTGAGTTATGTAACTGAATGTCACCTTGAAGCGAAAGTTGATATTTTAGCGATCCTTGATATGCCCAATCTCCAATTAGCTTAGAAGGTGCGGGATAAACTGCCGGACAGTTGAGATCGGCAATTCGTCGATCGATGACAGTTTTTGCTTCACTCGGTAATTGTCCGATCACCGCTGGACAGCGAGATTTAAGAATTCCGGCTTTTTCACCTGCAATACTCGCCAACGTAAATCCTAATCGCTGCCAATGTTCCCGACTGATCGAAACAATCACACTGACTAACGGATGCTCAATCACATTCGTTGCATCTAATCGTCCTCCTAAACCGACTTCGATGACCGCAATTTCGACGTTCTGTTCTGCAAAATAAAGCCACATTGCAGCCGTCAACACTTCAAACTGAGTCGGCGAACAGGTTGGATCAATCTTTGACTGCACATTGAGCAACGTTTGATACAGTGCTTCAGGGTCGATTGATTGATTATTAATGCAAATTCGCTCTGTCCAATCGATCAGATGCGGTGAAGTATAGCGTCCAGTTTTGTAACCTGCTTCAGTCAAAATTGTCGAGAGATATGCACAGACTGAACCTTTTCCATTACTACCTGCGACATGAACGACTGGAACTCGTTCTTGTGGATTTCCCAGGTCTGCAAGCAGCTTCAGACTCGCTTCTAGACCAAGATGCACGCCAAAGCGCTCATAAGACTGTAGCAACGCCTCTATTTTTTGAATCGTTTCCGAATTTTTCATCGCTGAGAATTGAAACCGCTTTTTATTAAACCAGAGCGATCGCTTACCTCTACAATAAAAGACTGAATTGAAACCGCTCGTCATGTCTACTGTTACTGTTCGCGTTCCTGCTACAACTGCTAATCTGGGGGCTGGCTTCGACTGTCTCGGAGCCGCGCTGACGCTTTACAACGAGTTCCAGTTTTCCCCGATCGAAACTGGGTTAGAAATCACGGCAACGGGAGCAGAAGCCGATCGAGTTTCGCTCAATTCGAGTAATTTGGTGTATCGAGCATTTGCAAAATTTTACGATCGCATCGATCAATCGGTTCCTGCAATCAAACTCAATATCAAAATGGATGTGCCATTAGCGCGGGGTTTGGGCAGTTCAGCCACGGCGATCATCGGTGGATTGGTGGGAGCGAACGAACTCGCTGGAACGCCTCTGACTCAGCTTGAAATTGCAGAACTCGCCACAGAGATCGAAGGACATCCTGATAATGTGGTGCCTGCATTAATGGGGGGGTGTCGTTTGACAGCATCGGGAGTCGATCGAGCTTGGGAAATTTGTAGTTTGGCTTGGCATTTGAGCATTGTTCCGATCGTCGCTATTCCTAATTTTGAACTGTCAACGGTTGAGGCTCGGAGCGTTTTGCCTAAAACTTACAGCCGCGCGGATGCGATCTTTAATACGGCTCATTTGGGACTGTTGATTCGGGGCTTAGAAACCGGAAATGCAGATTGGTTAAAAGCAGCATTGCACGATCGCATTCATCAACCTTACCGGGAAAAGCTGATCAAAGGATATGAGGTCGTAAGAGCAGCCGCGATCGATGCTGGAGCTTACGGCATGGTGATTAGTGGAGCCGGATCGACGGTGCTAGCATTGGCGCATCAAGAGAAAGCAGAATCGGTGAATGCTGCAATGGAGGAGGCTTGGACAGCGTGTGGTGTGAGAGTGCAGGTGAAAAATTTAGCGATCGAATCTCAAGGAACCCGCATTATCTAAAACTGCTGCATCAACCATGCCATTGTTGCAGATTGATTTTCTTGGCGGCTGCGTTGTAGTGCTTGCTCTAATATCTCTAGCTTTAAGCCAGGAAGTACGATCGATTCTCGAATCCGCCGAATGCTTCCGTCAGGCGCAAACGAAAACGCAAGAATCTGGGTTTTTTGAACATTGATGCTCCAATATTCAGGAATGCCTAGATCTTCGTATTGCAAGCGTTTTTCACCGAGATCATCAGAGAGCGAAGTATCTGAAATCTCGATCACCAAATTCGGTAGTGGGTGAATGGTTAAATCTACGACTCGTGTCCCCCACGGAATTGCAGTTGCATTGTCTCCGATGTAACAGGTTAGATCTGGCTGAAACTCTTCTACTCCAGGTCTGCGATAAGAACAGCAGTCTTTAGCTGTCATCGGGATCTGTCGATGAGCTGCAAAAAACGAGATAGCAAATAGAATAATCGCGTGATCGTTAGAATGATCGGAACCAGTGGACATTAACTCAAATCTCATTCTTTTTTGATAGTAATAGCTTTTGAGCTTGCTAGAGGCGGGATCGTCTGCAATCTTGACGAACTCATCCCACGTTGCAAACTGCCAGGTGTCGATCGAGATTTGAGTTTCCAATAAAGTCATCACATTAACTCACAAGCGATCGTTCTCTTCATTTTACACAGTCTGCCTTTACACTAGAAGGGAAATTTAACACAGATTCTCATGCTGAAACGTACTGTAGTGTTGTTCTTGATTGGATTACTTTACTGGTTTGGAATTGTTCCAACTGCGATTGCACTTCCATTATATTCTCCGATCGCAACTCTGTTTTCATTCTCAGGAACTCGCCCGACAAATTTAGGATTAAACAACGATCGATTTGTCGATTGTCCCAGTACTCCCAATTGTGTCAATAGTTTCAGCACTGATCCCACTCATGCGATCGCACCGATTCATTATTCTGTCGCTCCCGAAACCGCGATCGCTGCTTTGAAACAAACGATCGAATCTCTGCCGCGAACTAAGATTATTCAAGCTTCCGGCGATTACCTCTATGCAGAGTTCACGAGCAAAATTATGGGTTTCGTGGATGATGTTGAGTTTTACATTGATAAACCTGCAAACGTGATTCAAGTACGATCGGCATCTCGACTCGGAGAATCGGATCTCGGTGTGAATCGGCAACGGATTGAATCGATTCGCGCTCAACTCAAAACCATTGATTAATCAGATCGGGTGCTTTCCAAACCAGATAAATCATCACTCCACAAATTGCAGTAATCAAGCCCGTCAGCCCATAAGCGACACACATCAGCAGCCCATCTGATTCGAGCATTGCTACGACTAAGAGCAAAATCCCGATTGTCGGAAATGGATTGATCAACGGAATCGGCGCAATCAGCAAAATCGCCAACCAAGTAATGCACAGACCATTGAACTGCCAGATCCGTGGATTCGATGCAATCCGACTGAGACGAGGGCGCGTAATTTTCTCTAAAACGCGCGTCACTCGTCGAATATTTTTGAGTAATTCACGCGCAAAAGCAGTTGGAAATTGAAACTGCGCGACTTTTTTCGGCAACCAGGGCGATCGCTTTCCCAATGCCATTTGCATTCCCAATAACACACAACCTGTTCCTGGCACTCCCGTCAATCCAGGCGGAACGGGAAACAGAAACGGGATGACTAAAAGGGCAATCACGAGGCAAAAGCCACGTTCTGAAGTTTCAGCCAGAATGGATGCGATCGTCAAAGGTTCTTCAGAAAGCCGCTTGAGCAGAGATTCAATGTCTTGTGAAAAACGAAGGTGCATAGCGCGATGAATAATCCCGATACAAAAATTCTGACGCAAATTTTTTATATCGGGATCAGCGTTTCCCTAAGCTCGACTGTGTCCATTTAAAATTCAGTGAATTCCTACTGCCGTTTGAGTCCGCCTCAGAGCCTCAAACTTTCCTCCAAGTCTGGAGAAGCAGCGATATTCAAAACGTCAAAGGGCAAATCTGAGATCCTGGAAGCCGCTTGAGTAGGAGCTTTTGACAAATGGATAAAGTCGAGCTAAAGTTGTCTCTGCTCAATCCACCTAAATTAGTGATTTGCTGAGCCTGGTTCGGTTAGTTGAGCGTGCATTGCCGCTTTAGCGGGTTCTGGAAGCGTTTGGACGACGGCTGCTTGTACTTTATTCGCCATTCCGGCAACCACTTCATCTCGACCTGCCATCAACGCCTCAAATCCTTGAATCGCAACCTGAGCCGGATCATCCTTTTTGCTCGCGCCTGCTTTGGTGTCATCCATGTCCGCCCGCTGGAAAAAGTTTGTATCCGTCGGTCCCGGCAGCAACGCAGTAACAGTTACTCCTGAATCTTTTAATTCTGCGCGGAGTGCTTGTGAGAAAGACCGCAGAAATGCCTTCGATGCTGCATATACAGCCTCATACGGTCCTGGCATTAATGCCGCGATCGAAGACGTAAACAAAATCCGACCTTGACGACGCTGAACCATCGGTTTCACAATCCGCTTCGCAAGATGCACCGAAGAGGTGATGTTAAGGTCAATCAGATTAATTTCTTCTTGCAAATCGGTTTCGATGAATTTCCCACCAACTCCAACTCCGGCATTGATCGCGATCGCTTCTACAGGTCGTCCCGTTGCTTCGATCGCCTGATAAAGCTTCTCAACTCCCTCGTATTTTGCCAAATCTGCTTGCACAGTCTCGACCTTTGCACCGAATTGCTCGAAGGCAGGAGCAGCTTCGTCAATCTTTGAATCTGTTGCTGTAACTAAGAGATCAAATCCGTTTTCGGCAAACTGCTTTGCCAGTTCATAACCGATTCCGTTGGAGGCTCCGGTGACGACAGCAAGCGGACGATTGGATGAACTATTCATGATTGAAGTTCCTTATTAAAACGCTTTACATTCGTACTTTCAAAGCTAGGAAGGCACTTTTACGATCGCGTCTTTAAAAAGGAATAGTTCGCATCTAAACCAAAGCCGGAATTGCTTTCAGAATGCTTTCAAACAATGCCCGTCCATCCACACAGCCCAATGCCGGATCAGACGCGCGTTCTGGATGCGGCATCATTCCCAACACATTACCCTGACGATTACAAATTCCGGCAATGTGATTAAGTGATCCGTTTTGATTGCTTTCGGGTGTGAGATTTCCAGTCGGATCGCAGTAGCGAAAAACAATTTGATTGTTATCTTCGATCGCTTTCAAAGTATCCGAATCTGCGTAATAACTGCCTTCTCCATGCGCGATCGGGAATTCGACAACTTGCCCCTTTTGGTAATTTTGCGTCCAAACTACATCATTGCGCTCGACTCGCAGTGAAACGCGATCGCAAATAAAATGCAGATCTCGATTCCGTACTAGCGCACCGGGCAGCAATCCTGCTTCGGTTAATACTTGAAACCCATTACAAATGCCTAAAACCAGTTTTCCAGCGTTGGCATGATCGATCGTAGAACGCATCACTGGAGAAAATCGAGCGATCGCACCGCAGCGCAGATAATCGCCGTAACTAAACCCCCCTGGAACTACAACCACATCAATATCTGACAAATCACTATCTTCATGCCAAATCATTCGAGTCGGCTGATTGAGGATGCCTTGCGTCACCCATACAATGTCTCGATCGCAGTTCGATCCTGGAAACACTAAAACGCCAAATTTCATTGCGCTGCTCCTCTACTAAGCGGATTGAAGCTCAACCCGGTAATTTTCAATCACTGGATTCGCTAACAACTGATCACAAATCACATCCAGTTGCTCTCGTGCGGTCGTTTCGCTCTCGGCACTCAGCGACAATTCTACATATTTACCAATCCTCACCTGCTCGACATTCGAGTAGCCCATGTGTGCCAACCCCGACTGTACCGCTGTCCCCGCTGGATCTAAGACCGAAGGACGAAGAGTAACATAGATCTGAGCTTGAAATTTTTGAGTCACAGCCGCTGTCCTAATGGTAAAACGTTCTGAAAGCCTATCTATTCTAAGACTGCGGTGATTCAAAACGGCATTGATCTCTACAATTTATTGATATGAAAGCACAACGTACCCGTAGTCAAGACCGGATTTTGAATATTCTCAAGAGTCTCAATCGATCGATATCGGCTCAAGATCTCTATGTTGAGTTGCGGGGTCGGGATCAGGCGATGGGTCTGGCGACGGTGTATCGAGCGTTAGAAGCTTTGAAGCTAGAGGGAATGGTGCAAGTCCGAACGCTGCCGAATGGTGAATCGCTCTATGGCTTGATTCAAGAAGATCGGCATCATCTCACCTGTTTGCAGTGCGGCGATTCGGTGGCGATCGATGAATGTCCGGTTCACGATTTGGAGCGGCAGTTAAATCAGTCACATCGCTTCAAAATTTACTATCATATGCTGGAATTTTTCGGAATGTGCGATCGCTGTCAAGCAAAAGCAGAACGGGTGTAAATTATCGATCGCGCATTCCATTCAACAAAAGCCGCTGCTCTGCTCGTGCGATCGCGCGATGAGCGACTTCTACCACAGGCAAATTCACCGAAATTGCATCGATGCCGCATTCTACCCAACGATCAATGAGTTCAGGCGTGATCGGTGCTTGAGTGGAGATTGAACAAGGAATATTTAAGCGATGAGCAGATTGAATCAATTGTGTGATCGCATTCATCACAGCGGGATGGGTGACATCAAATAACTTTGCCATCGTGCTTTGATCGCGATCGACTCCTAAAATCAATTGAGTTAAATCGCTTGTTCCGATGCAAATTCCTTGAACACCCGCTTGGACGTATTCCGGCAGCAGAAACAGCACTGAAGGGACTTCTGCCATAATCCAAAGTTGGAATTGAGCATAATTGAACAATCCAGCTTGTTCAACTCGACGGCGGCAAAATACAAATTCTTCTACGGTGCGAACAAACGGTAAAATCAACCTCAAATTTGTACATCCTGCTTCCATTGCTCGCTGAAGGGCTGCAAGTTCAAGATCAAAGCGATCGGGATTTTGTACATAGCTGAATGTTCCCCGCATTCCGAGCATGGGGTTTGCCTCAACGGGTGGAACTTGGAACTCATGCGATCGCAGATCTAAACTCCGATAAAACACAGGACGAGGAGCAAACGATCGAGCAAATTGCTGAATTTGATTCGTTAATTCATCCTGATCAATGTGTTCTAGCGTTCCTCCTAGCATTAGCTCTGATCTCAATAATCCAACTCCGTCGATATTAATTTCTGCTGCATCGGCAATGGTGTCTAATTGACTTAGATTGATCATTAATTTTGTTGCAGTTGCAGTCCAATTTCTATTCACTCGCGTTGGTTTTGGTGAAATTTGAGCAATTTGATCTGCAAGGGTCACTGATCCCGTATTTCCATTGACAATGATCGTTTCTCCGGTGTGAATTCGCTTCGTTGCATCTTCAGCACCAACGATCGCCGGAATTCCCATTTCTCGAGCCAAAATTGCCCCGTGGCTAGTCATGCCACCTTGCTCTGACACGATCGCGACTGCATATTTGAGCAACGGAATCCAACTCGGCAAAATCATCGGTGTCACCAGCACAGAACCGACCGGAATCGGCGTATCTGGCAATTCTAAATCGGTCAGAACAAAAGCGGGGGCGATCGCTTGTCCGGGAGCAGCAGCAAGCCCGGCGACGATCGCAACATCCGAAGCAGGAGGGGTGGAATCAAGGCGTGAATTCACGAGTAGATTTGAATAATGTACGGTTGTGATGTAAAGCTGTGAGTCGTAGAATTGCCAATCCAAAGCGGCAGGAAATTGCAGGGCTTGAGCTAGTGAGAGGAGCATTTCTCGCTGCTGGGGCTGCAAAATCGGAGCCGTTTCGCTCAGGGTCAATCGCGTTAACGGCTCGGCTCCGGCTTGAATGTGATACGCGATCGTTTGTCGTCCCGCTTGCTGAAACTGGATCTGATCTTTAGAAATCCTATAGATCTCTGGCAGTACTTCCCCCCGCGCGATCGCAATGTTCAATCCGCGAGTTGCGGTTACTTCCCAATTGGGCGGAGCGCCTTGCAGCGATCCAGACACGATCGCACTCGCAATCGGTTGAATCACCACTGCGAACTGGATCTGCTGAAGTTCAATTTTTGCGCCTTGCCAATACACAAGCGTACGCGCCCGAAACAGTTCTGCCCAAAGTTGTTTCAGTGCGATCGCTAAAGGATTAATTTCTATGTCGCAGATCTGCGGTTCGATCAGATCGCTCAGTTCTTGACTTAAGAACGAATCAGATTCAAACGCGATCGACGGACGCAGAATTACAGCCGACGGCGAGCCGAGATCAGGAAATTGTGCGATCGCGCTCTGAATTTCCAAAATCCAGGACTCTGGGATTTCAGCGTGTTGAATCGTTTGCCGAATTTGGCGTGCGATCGATTGAAGTTGCTGTGTGTCCTCAAGATTCAGCCGTAACGAAGAGTATGGCAAATCTGCAAACATCGGCTCTATCCAGTGAATCGTCTGGAGAAAGTTACGAAACCGAGTCGCAGAAAGTACCACACTCGGAAGCACCGGAAAGCCTTTTTGTGCGAACACGCTGAGTTGTAGCGCTTGTTCCCCGACCTGCGACAGATGTTGCGATTCAATTTGATCGATCGAGAACAAAGTTTCCACAGCTAACCCTTCACGCCCATGATTTTTGATTGTACGAGACACGATCGAGCAGATCAGAATTCCTCAGAATAAATGAATGTTTGCGAACGGGCATCTTAAAAACTGAGGATTCTCGTGGCTGCGAATGTTCAGTAATTTTTTTAGTTTCGTTCTGCAAAAATCATGCCCTTTGTGCGATCGCACGACTGCTGAGCCGTTTTGCCTCGACTGCCAGCGCCGTTTAGAGCGCGATCGTTTCACTCACCCCGCTCAATCTTGGCAAGATCACCCGAAAGTATTCGCGTGGGGCAATTATACCGATACGCTCAAACGCACCATTTCTAAATTGAAATACGATCGACATCCCGAACTCGCAGTGCCGCTGGGTGAAGCATTAGCGCGATCGTGGATGGAGGCTTCGCTCAGTCGAACTAAACTCGCGATCGTCCCAATTCCGCTCCATGCCGAAAAACAACAGCAACGCGGCTACAACCAAGCGGAATTAATTTCACGCGCGTTTTGCAACATTACTGGAGACTTGCATCAACCGTTCGGATTGCAGCGGATTCGAGCAACTGAGGCATTGTTTAATTTATCGCCCCAGCAGCGAGAACAAATGCTGTCACAGGTGTTTGAAATTGGGAAAATTTGTCGCGATCGTCAAGTTCTTTTAATCGATGATATCTACACCACAGGCGCAACCGCACGCTCTGCAATTCAAGTATTCCATCGGCACGGGATTCGGGTATTAGGAATTGCGGTGGTAGCGAAACCGATTTTGAGAGCGCGATCGTCTTTCTAAAGAAATTCTGTCATCTTTCAACAAATCTCAGGATTTAGTCAGTTCTTAACGTTGAATTAGTCTTGTCATTAACTTCAGAAAGTATCGTTCAAACGGATGGAAGATGATTGACTTCATTCGGTACATTCACCTGGATCTTTGTTAAAACAACTTGATTCCTTATTGCTACAGATCTGCCACCTAACTGAATCTTTGGGGTAAGCCACTGGTTCTACCAGTGCGACTCGATGAGCTTTGAGCGGTCACACTCATCAAGCCACCAGCTTTGCTGGGGGTGTCTGACTGTCTACGAATTTTCTTCTATAAAAAATGAGTAGTTCTATCCTTCACCCAGGATATTAGGAAGGTCAAAAATCTGTCGCGCCTCGGAGTTAATTTGGAATAAAACCTTGTTTGTCTTGCTTCAATCCATTCCTCATCTCACAAGTTCTATCGGATTAAGTAAGCCGGTCTAATTAAATGTGGAACAGGCATCCTGCTTGTCTCCAGTCAGACAAGATGCCCAAACTACCCGGTTTGATATTTAATTTCACCTGGCTACTTAAACTCCCTTCACTAACTCCTCTACATAAAAGGACAATTAATTTTGATGACTTCGCCGTAGTATTTCTGTCTAACTAAACTTGTCTAGAAACTGAAGCTGTTCTGTACAGGTTGAGCAGGTATTTGTGCGTTCATCAAGCCTTTTAGAGCGAGATCTAAGACTCAGATTGACGGTGCATTTTACCGTAATTTTGTGCTATTTTTGAGCCGAAAAAATTCATGGACACTAATCTTTTTAGTCGCAGTTCTGCAGGTGATCTAACCACAAGTTTGCAAAGTAGTCGCGTTTTTGCTGACTCTGATTTGCAAACAACTCCTCAATCCCAATCCAGTTCATCCGGGCGCAACGTGTTGATTTTCGTGGCTGATGGACTGCGAAACGGCTCAGTCAATCCCACCGATGCCCCAACCCTCTACCAACTGCGGCAAGACGGTGTGAACTTTAACAACAGTTATTCGCTGTTTCCGACCTTCACTACACCCAATGCGTCTGCGATCGCAACCGGGCATTATCTCGGCGACACAGGTGACTTTAGCAACACGATTTACTCTGGCTTTCCCACCCCCAGTGCTGGCGGCAGTCCGACCCCTTTTCTCGAAAATAACCAAGTCATCAGTGACCTCAATGCTCAATTCAAAGGCAACTTTGATGCGAGTGACCCGGATAGCTTCAGCTTCTATAACTTCCTCGACGAAAACACGCTGCTACAAGCGGCGCGAGAAGCAGGCTACAACACGGCGGCAGTTGGCAAACTGGGACCAACTTTACTCCAAGATCCCAGCCAAGGAAACGTGAATCCAGCCACTGGAAAAGTGCCGACCCCGCAAACGATCGTACTCGACGACTCGACCGGAAGAACGGGCGGTGTTCCTCTGGATTCTGACCTTCAGCAGCGATTGATCAAAGCAGGATTAGGAATTACGACACCCGATCGCACAAACGGCGCAACGGTCAGCGATCCAACCCAAGCTCAATTAAGCAACGGCTTTTCTGGCAATAACACAACACCGGGAACACTCGAAGCAAACTATACGCAGCAGCAATACTTCGCTAATGCGGTCACTCAGGCGATTCTGCCAGAGTTTAAAAACGATGGCAACCCGTTCGCAATGGTCTACTGGTCACGCGATCCTGATGGCACACAGCACAATCAGGGCGATAGTCTCAACAGTCTGACTCCAGGGATCAACGGTTCAACCTCCAAATCTGCGATCAAAAATGCAGATAATAATCTGTCGCAGATTATTCAATCGCTTAAAGATCAAGGACTTTATGACAATACGGATATCTTTGTCACCTCGGATCACGGCTTCTCGACGATTAGTAAATCGGTGGTAGATGCTCAAGGAACGAAAGTAAACGATTATGCTTCCACCTTGACTTATAAAGGTGTGAATTCGGGCTTCCTACCGCCGGGATTTGTGGCGATCGACCTTGCCCACGGACTGGGAGAAAATCTCTTCGACCCTGACCAAGCGACAAAGAATACAGACGGGACATTCTCCTACAAAGCGCTCGATCCGACCAAAGGCGATCGACCCAATAACGGTAACGGACTGATTGCGTCGAGTGCGACCCTCAGTACCCCGAATGCCACCACTGCCCCGCCTGCGGATGTAATTATTGCGGCGAATGGTGGATCAGATTTGGTCTACATTCCTGACCATAATGCAGAAACCTTGCAAAAAGTCGTAGACATTCTAGCCAAGCAGAACTACATTAGCGGCTTGTTTGTGGATGATTCCTACGGCTCGATCGCAGGTACATTACCGCTCAGCTCGATCAATTTGAAAGGCGATGCTCAGACCCCAACTCCCGCGATCGTCATCAACTTCAAAACTTTTAGCACCGATCCGAACAATCCAAACCAGAGCCAAGTAGAAATCGCCGACACTGGCTTGCAGCAAGGTCAAGGAATGCACGGTAGCTTCGGACGCGGCGATACGTTTAACAACATGAGCGCCATTGGTCCTGACTTCAAGCGTGGCTTTACCGATTCTGCACCCGTCAGCAATGCCGATGTTGCCCCAACGCTAGCAAAAATTCTCGGACTGAACATTCCCAGCAGCAATGGCGACTTAATCGGACGGGTGATCTCGGAAGCGCTGGTTGGCAATTCGGATCAAGTAGACTCGACTTCTGGAACATTGAAATCCGATCAAGCACTAAACGGACAGCGAACTTACTTGAACTACCAGCAAGTTGGTGACGCGAAATACTTTAGTGCAGCAGGATTTGCCAATGGAACGGTCGGATTAAACACAGGTGAAAAGCACGTCTTGCTACTCTCAGTCGATGGTTTGCGAAATGCGGATTTAGCTGATCCAAAGCTACAAGGGGACTTGACAAACATTCTGTCGTTGGCTCATTCTGGCGCACTCTACACTGATGCTTCAACCAGCAGTCCTTCGGATTCGTTTCCAGGCTTGTTATCTTATTTGACAGGTGCTAGTCCAGCGACTACAGGCGTTTATTACGACGATTCTTACGATCGCAATCTGCTCGCCCCTGGTAGTAAAACAGGCGATCCGAGCGGAACCGAAGTTCTATTCGATGAAAGCATCGATAAAAATTCCAAGCTGTTGAGCGGCGGTGGCGATTTTGGAGTTGGCAGCATTGATGCGTCTAAACTGCCTTTAGATGCGAATGGCAATCCAGTTTTTCCACACAACTACGTCAAGGTCAACAATATCTTTGATGTGGCGAAGGTGGCGGGACTTTACACGGCTTATTCTGATAAGCATCCGGGTGGATACGATATTGTAAATGGTGTGAATGGCAACGCCGTTGATGATTACTACTCTCCCGAAATTGCGGCACAGGTTGCGATCGACCCAACTACAGGCAAATTGATCGATGCTTCAAACAATCCGAATAATCTACCGCTTGCCACTACAACAACCAGCGTGAAGCTCACTGAAGCCTACGACGATCTTAAAGTTCAAGCGATCGTGAATGAAATCAAGGGCTTAAACTCGCGTGGAACGACACCGGAAGAAGTGCCGAATTTATTTGGCATGAACTTCCAAGCCTTGAGCGTGGGTCAAAAAGTGCTTTCAGGTGGCATTGCTGCCGATGGGACACCCTCCGCAGATCTGCAAAACGCGCTGAAGCATACCGATGAAAGCGTGGGTAAAATCATCGACGCGCTAAAACAGCAAGGACTGTATGACTCAACGATGATTGTTCTTACTGCAAAACACGGTCAAAATCCTCGCCTTGGTTCTGCAAAACTGGTGAAAGATGATGTGTTTACGAGTGCGTTAGAAGCCGCAGGTATCAAAGTTGCTCAGGCAACCCAAGACGATATTGCGCTATTGTGGTTGGCTGATCCGAGTCAAGCAGATGCCGCAGCTCAGATCATTAATCAGATCAAGCAATCTTCAACGAATCCGGGTGTTGCTCAGGTCTTTTCGGGCGATCGTTTGACTGATGCTGGTTTTGGTTCGCCGAAGGACAGTCGCACTCCTAATCTGATTGTGCAACTCGATCCGGGTGTCGTTCTTGTTGGCAATCCGGCGAAGCCCTCGAAACAAGCAGAACATGGTGGATTGTCCCCGGATGATCTGAATGTGGGCTTGATCGTTGGCGGTGGTTTGGTGCCAACTGATCTAAAAGGTAGCGTTAACACCAATGCGGTTAGCACGAAACAAATCGCGGTTTCAACCTTGGATGCGTTGGGATTAGATCCGAAGAAACTCCAAGGCGCAGTCGCTGAAAATACCCAAGCTCTACCAGGTTTGGATTTCCAAAACCAATCCGCTTAGAGGATGTTTGAAAAATCTTCGCTTCGATGCCATCGAAGCGAAGAGACTTTTTACACTTTTCAAACACCCTCTTAGCTTGACTTTATCCATTTAAAGTTCAGTAAATTCCTACTGCCGTTTGAGTCTGGCTCAGCGCCTCAAACTTTCTTCCTAGTCTAGAGAAGCAGCGACATTCAAAAAGTCAAAGGGCAACTCCGAGATCGTGGAAGCCATTTGAGTAGGGGATATCGACAAATGGATAAAGTCGAGCTTAGAGAAAGTGCCCCTAAATTTTGATTGAATTGATCAGAATTTAGGGGCTTCTTGTCGTTTACAACTTTGGAGTTCGGGTATGCCAATCGGTCGATCGTTCATACGCTGATGCCACCTGAAACACCTGATCTTCACGCAACACGTTGCCGATAATTTGCAGCCCGATCGGTAAACCCTGCGAATCAAATCCACAAGGCACACTCATCCCCGGCAATCCCGCCAAATTGACCGGAATCGTCATTAAATCGATCAGATACATGCTCAGCGGATCTTGTGACTTATCACCTAACTTAAATGCGGTAGTCGGTGCAGTCGGCGAAACTAAAACATCAACTTGCTCAAACGCTGCCTCAAAATCCTGCTTAATCAACGTTCTGACTTTTTGCGCCTTCAAATAGTACGCATCGTAATAGCCTGCGGAGAGCGCATACGTTCCAATCATGATCCGGCGTTTCACCTCTGCGCCGAATCCTTCTGCTCGCGTCCGCGTATACATCTCCATCAAATTCTCGGCATCCTCAATCCGCGCTCCATATTTCACCCCGTCATACCGCGCCAAATTCGCTGAAGCTTCCGAAGGTGCAATGATGTAGTACGCCGCAATCCCATACCGGAATCGAGGACAAGAAATCTCTTTCACTTCCGCCCCTAACGCTTTGAGTTGATCGATCGCGCCGTTCACCGCCTTCTCAACTTCCGCATCCAGCCCTTCCCCAAACGTTTCTTTGATCACTCCCACTCGCTTTCCTTTGAGATCAGAGGTCAAAAACTGCGTGTAGTCAGGAACATCAACTTTTAAGCTGGTGGAATCTCTCGGATCGTATCCAGCGATCGCACCCAACAAAATCGCCGCATCTTCGACCGATCGAGCAAACGGACCAATTTGATCGAGCGACGATGCAAACGCCACCAATCCATAACGCGACACCAAACCATAGGTCGGCTTCATTCCTACAATGCCGCAGAACGAAGCAGGCTGACGAATCGATCCACCCGTATCAGAACCGAGCGCGATCGGACATTCTCCCCCTGCAACCGCCGCCGCTGATCCCCCAGATGACCCGCCCGGAACTCTCGATGTATCCCAAGGATTTGCCGTTTTTGCATAGGCGGAAGTTTCGGTTGAACCACCCATCGCAAATTCATCCAGATTGGTTTTTCCGACCATCACCGCACCCGCATCGATCAACTTCTGGGTCACGGTTGACTCATAGGGTGGGACAAAATTTTGCAGAATTTTTGAAGCACAAGTAGTTGGAACGCCTTTTGTACAGAGATTATCTTTAATCCCGATCGGAATTCCCGCCAGCAGTCCAATTTCATCACCTTGGGCGATCTTGGCATCGATTTGCTTGGCTTGTGCTAAAGCGCGATCGCTCGTCACCTGCAAAAAACTATGCAGCATCGGTTCTAGTGCCTGAATCTGACTCAGCGACTCCTGCACAATTTCAACTGCCGATCGTTCTTTACCGATGAGTTGTTGATGCAACTCGCGAATGGATGCCATACCAATCTCCCTATTTCTGATGCGATGCGCTCAAATCTACACAAATGTACAGTATAGGAGGTTCGGGCAGGTAGAACGCAACTCAGATAGAACGCAACTTAGAAAAGGCGTTAGCAAGCATGAAACTTCTGGGAATTTTGAAGGTAGTCGGTTTGCTTAGTCGCGAGTCAGTGTTGCGAATAATTTCTGCACCAGTTTTAAGGCTCTGAGTTACATTATTTACATCGTCTTCTCAGGTCTTCATCCGTATAAAATTCCTGAAAGTAGTGTCATTCGTCGATTTTGTTTCGTCCAAGCTTCTGTGGCGTGAATGTGATTACTCTAACTCTATTACATCCGGTTCAGCTAACGCCCGTTCAGCACTGGACATTTGATCAGTCGTCGATCGTGCGGGTGGGTCGATCGACGGATAATCAGGTTGTGCTTTATAGTGCCGTGGTGTCTCGCTATCATGCTGAAATTCGGCAAATAAATTCGTCGTGGGAACTGGTCAGCCTTGGCGCAAATGGTACTTATTTCGAGGGCAAACGAATTTCACAATTGTCAGTGCGTGACGGCATGATCTTTCGATTAGCGCGTTCAGGACCAAATCTGCAAATTCATCTCAGCCATTCTGATCCGTTGAGTGTGAAACGATCGCTCGATACAACCTCAGTCGATCTCTCATTCCAGGAAGCAGATAAAATTCAGTCGATGCTGAAATCACCGACTGGGGCTTCAACCTCAAAAACGACGATGGATAGCCATTCCGTCCTGAGTCAGTCGAATCCTGTATGGATACGTGAGTCAGATGATTCGACGATCGGGCAATATCATTCGATCGAATTGTTTAGCCAAGGTAAAGTCGGGATCACTTATGTCGGTCAACGCTCCGGTGAGACAGTACTGCTAAAAACGCTCAATCCTAGCTGGATCAATCATCCGCAAGCTATCTCTCTTTTTGAGCGACAGGCGAAAATGCTGCGGCAGTTAAATCATCCTGGGATTCCTCGCTGGCGGGATTTTTTTCGCATTGATGGGCAACCCTTCTTAGTCACGGAAATGATTGCGGGAAAGACTTTGTTTGAGTTCACTCTCGATCGCGGCAAAGTCGATCTCAAACAAGCGATCGCCTGGATGCTCGAAGTGTGTGAAATTCTAAGCTATCTACACGCGCAGTTACCGCCCGTTCTGCATCAAGATATTCGTCCTCAAAATTTGATTCATCGCGCATATTCGACTTCTTCTTATCAGTTGGCTCTGGTCGATTTTGGCAGTGTGCGCGGCTTGGATCTCGATGAAGTTTCTGCCGCCTATCTCGCTCCAGAACAGAGAAATGGACAAGCAACGTTTTTATCTGATCTGTATGCGATCGGCACAACCTTAGCGTTTTTGATTTCTGGTCAGCAACCGCATTTGTTTTATCGCCAATGGCAGCAGGACTATCGCTTCAGTCCCGACTTGATTCCGGGATTGTTACCAGAGTTGGTTGAAGTGTTGTATCAACTAACCGAACCGAATCCGAACGATCGCTATCAGTCGGCGCGTGAAGTGGGAGCAGCGTTACGATCGCTCATTTAAGTGCGATGATGGAATCCGTTTGATTTGATCGACTCATGAAGATTGCAACTTGGAATGTCAATTCGATTCGGACGCGCTTGGTTCATGTGACGCAATGGTTGATCGAGAATCCGATCGACCTTTTATGCGTGCAGGAAACAAAGGTCGTTGATGAATTGTTTCCGTATGAAGCGATCTCTGAGATTGGGTATTCTGCTTATCCGTTTGGGCAAAAGAGCTATAACGGCGTTGCATTGATTAGTCGATCGCCCCTTGAAACGGTTGATTTGGGATTCGGGGCAATTTTGCCTGCGGAAACAGTGGGTGATTTAGATGATCAAAAGCGAGTGATTAGCACCGTTCTCAATGGAGTTCGGATTGTTAATTTGTATGTTCCCAATGGTTCAGCCGTGGGAAGTGAGAAATATGAATATAAGCTGCGCTGGTTGAAAGTCCTGCGCGAATATCTACAAGTGTTACTTCAGCAATCTCCATCTCTGCTGGTATGTGGTGACTTTAACGTTGCGCTCGAAGATATTGATATTCACAATCCAAAGGGACGCGAAAAGCAAGTCATGGCAACGAATCTAGAACGTGAAGCCTTACAAGATGTGTTAGCTGTCGGTTTGTCAGATGCGTTTCGCAAATTTACCACCGAAGGCGGACACTTTAGCTGGTGGGACTATCGATCGGCTGGATTCCGTCGCAATGCCGGATGGAGAATTGATCATCACTATCTCACACCAGATCTGTATGAACGGGCTATTTCTTGTGTAATCGATCGTGCTCCCCGCGAACTCGAACAACCGAGCGACCATACGCCTGTGATTGTGGAATTGTCGTCGTAGGTCACTTTCGTCACCGATGCCACACGCTAACGTCTACTATAGCTGTAGCCATCTGGTTAAGACGCAGCATGATGGAGTACAGTTTTGATCGCATCGCATCATGACTCAGCGGGCTGTAACGGTTTGCGAATTCGACTTTTTAACCATGCCCAACACTTTTCAATCCGATTGAGGTCAGGTGAGTACGGCGGCAGATAGACCAGGTAAGCGTCACTCACATAGCCTGCGATCATATTGATGCGTCCTTGGCAATTGCCAGATTTGAGCGCATAGACTCGTTCTCCGTGCGGGGCATATTTTACCCCTTTGGGGTTTCCGTCAACAGGCGAATGCTCCAGAGGTCGTTTAAGGTGCCTGCACCAGCAGTAACGTTACCACTCAAAGCAGGGTCAGCGCCAATGCCAATGCTTAACGATCGTCCCAACGGAAACTGTCCCACCCGTCCATAACCGATAATGTGATTCGGATCGCGAATCGTTGGCTGCCTCAGTCGAATGATTAACTGACCGCCGTTGACAAAGTAAATCGTTGCCAGATCTCGCTGGAATTCAACCTGAGCTTCAAACACGCCACCCGTGGCGTAGGAGTAAACTTTGGCGGGAAATCTTCTGCCGTCGATCGTTTTACCTCCGTACTCCGCCGTCTGTGCAGGCAGCGTCATTGCGAGTAAAATCAATGCAGCTAAAGCAAGTATCTTCATGGCTCAACCTTATTCTCTTCTTTCTAGGGTAGTCCGGCGAACGAGGTTGGGAATCCTTCGTCCAGTCCAAAGCTCAACTCGTCCAACCAAGCTTGATGAGTGTGAAATGAACGTCGTCGTGATGAAGTAATATAAAGCGGAGATCAAGCATGAAACTTGCAGATTTGCCCCAAGCTGTACTCGACGATCTGTCGTAGTGACAAACAGGGCTGCGTTCTGGTGAAGTCGATATGCGAGAGGTGATTACGATATCCTTGTAAACGGAATCGGGTGTGAGAGCAATGAGCCAGCGATCGCTCACGTTGCTGAAACTAGAGATTGTGCGATGGTTTTCGCCAGTAGTTTATAGTCATGAAATGATGCCACTGTCCATCATCGCTCAACACATGCGAGGTCATGACTCGGTGATCGTCGCTCTTGAATTCGATCACGTCTTTGTAGTTTGCCATCTTCGCATCGTCAGTCATCGCGGGTCCTTCAGAGTTGAGCGTGAGTCCCGTTTCAGCCGCGTCTAGTTCGCCTTCGTACCGCCAGAGATAGGTCATCATTGACCCAATCCAGGTACCTACATATCGCTGTTTCTGCGGGTCGTATCCGAGTGTCATCAGCGTCGTCGCGTGACCACAACCTGGGACTCACCCTGTCCTTCAGCAAGCACCCAGAGTCCGCCGATCGATCGCACCTGCTCAGTTCCTGTTGCTTTTTCGACAGGTTGATCTGATCCCATTGTTACCTCGGTTTCACACGTCCACTCACCGACAAGTTTTTGGAGCCACTGAGAGCGCATTTATAAATAAAAGCTTAAGGGAAGGCAAGGGTTGAGAGCACAGGCATCAAGCTCAG
>PSLO01000107.1:0-4729 GCA_040289665.1 Leptolyngbya sp. ERB_1_1
CCCCTTAGCAAGGACATCCGCCCTTGGGGCGGTCACACTCATCAAGCCACCAGCTTTGCTGGGGGTGTCTGACTGGTAGCTAAGATAGAGCACAGAGCCAGACTGCTGAACCAGCACTTTACCTGTGGTTGCTAAGTTGCAGGAAATATCATAGGCATTATACGAGGCATCGCTCTTGTGCACGGCATCCTGCACCTGACGTTTGATTCCCTTGTCACCGTCGCAGGCTTGTTGACGCTGGGTCATGCCAGTCTTTGAGTCGAGGGTAGTGTTCCAGTACTCGTCTAGTAGCGTGCTCAGCGATGTGCTGAGCAATTTTTTCATCTTTGGTCCGAACATATCGCCAGGCAATGGCTGCTCAACTGGCTTTCCGCTGTCGCGATCGGGAACGATTGCGCGCGTCCACCCGTGATGTCGATCGGGCTTGTATAAATTGGTAAATTGTCATTTGTGTTGGCTTGGGCTACGGAACCGATCATGAGGGTGCGTGCCAGCAGGAGCAAAGCTGGAACAAGAACTACACGCATGCGAATGAATGGCATTATCTTCATATCTCCTTAATTGTTAATGGCATCGGTGAGCGACAACAGATCGAGGCGAAATAAAGTACTAAGACTTCATATATGCGCCCTACTGGGGTTGATGGAGCCTCAAGGCTTCTCTGCACGAAACTATGATGCAGAGGTCATTCTTGGAGCAGAGATCTTGCGATGCTTTGACTAAATTCTTGGGCTTCACGCTACTTCTGTAGCGCCTGCGAGGAGACGAGAAGTTATGTATATCTATCATTTCTACCTCCTTGCAATGGATTGTTCTCAGCATAGAAAGCATTGCCTCTACATATCTTTTAGATTTTTGCGATTTTTTATTGATTCTTGCGCTGTTCCAAGAGCACTTTGGAATGGCAGCGAGCGATTAGGTCAAAGATTAGACCTCTTGCGTGAAGCCTGAGCGAATGGAATTCGCGGCACCACATCTCTGTCTGCCAAAGGCAGAACAAACGAAGTCCACCTGCGTGGACTGGCTCAAAATCAGTTCTCAGTGCGCGGAATCTGGATAAGCGACAGCAGATCGCGTAAGCACCCAAGCATAAAGATCTTTCTCATCCCCAGTTAAATCGCAATCACCGAAAGAGAAAATGTAAGTTCATTTTCGTTGTCATAATCCAAACGCAATTCGCATTAAACTGAGAAAATCTCAGGAATTGTCCTTCAATCACAGCACTGAATCAAGTAATCTTTGATAAACAACTCTCGATGTCTTCTCTACTTCTACATTCAACCGCCCAATGTTTCATTCCAATTTTCAGCACCTCTTTCAGTCTTTTCTAAACTTTCTCAAGCATTTGCTGATTGTTCGGCGTGGCTCCCTGCTAGTACTGTTGATCGGAGTTTTTCTGCCGCTACAGATCTTTGGAGCACTTGCGGAGGACGTTTGGGAGCATCAAGGCGGCTTTCCGTGGGATGTGCCAATCCTGCTTGCAATTCACTCAACGGCTCGACCTCAACTCGATGCGATCGCCGTGACGCTGACAAAGTTCGGAGTCTTTTGGGGCGTGTTTCCGGTTGCGATCGTCACCTCACTCATCTTGCTGATGAAACGTCGATGGTACGCACTTGCTTACCTTGTGACGACGCTTATGGGCAGTCTTGTAATTAATCGAGCAGCAAAAGTTCTACTACATCGTGTCCGTCCACACTTGTGGCAGTCACCTGCGCCAGAGTTTGATTATGGGTTTCCGAGTGGTCACGCAATGGCAAGTATGACGCTGGTTGTTGCGTTGGTGATTTTGACTTGGCAAACGCGATGGCGCTGGTGGGTGCTCGTTGCTGGAGGCATCTTTGCGATCGCCATTGGCTGGACTCGGCTCTATCTTGGCGTTCATTATCCCAGTGATGTGTTAGCGGGCTGGACAGTCTCGATCGCGTGGGCGATCGGGGTAAGCTTATTAATTAAGCCGCATCCCACTCACCGTCAGGAACCGCAACTCACTGAGTCGGATAAAAGTAGAACGTAACCGCCCAAACTAAATAGATTGCCTAGTCGGTGAATCAGATACGTATGTCATCTTCATTAAATCATTGCTGTTTCGCAAATTGAATTGCACAATAAAGCCTGAACTTCTACGTTTCAAAACCTATGCGCGTTATTGGCTTAATGAGTGGTACATCCGTCGATGGTATTGATGCCGCTTTAGTTGAGATTTCCGGTTCTACAGACGACTTACAAGCGACTTTGATTGTAGGCGAAACTTATCCTTATCCAAGCGAGTTACGCGATCGTATTCTCTCGGTGTGTAGTGGAGTCGCTTTATCGATCGCTGACCTTGCCGAACTCGATGACGCGATCGCGAATCAATTCGCACAAGCTGCCCTCCAAATTCAAGCAAACCAAACCCCAGCCGTTCTTATCGGATCGCATGGTCAAACCGTCTTTCATCGTCCACCCTCCGATCGCTTGGGCTACAGTCTACAACTTGGACGCGGAGAAGCGATCGCCCGTCAAACTAAAATCGCCACGATCAGCAATTTTCGAGCCGCAGACATTGCGATCGGTGGACAAGGTGCACCGCTTGTTTCCTCGATCGATGCTGCATTACTCAGACACCCGATCGAACATCGCTGTGTGCAAAATATTGGTGGAATTGGCAACGTCACTTATCTCCCGCCCGCAAAGTCAGGACTCCCGATTCGAGGATGGGACACGGGAGCCGGAAATATGCTGGTCGATCTTGCGGTTCAGCGGTTTTCGGATCAAACCTACGATCGAGACGGAGCCTGGGCAGCGAGTGGAACTCCGAATCAAGAGCTTGTCGATCGCTGGTTACAACAAGACTTTTTTCAGCAACCCCCACCTAAATCAACCGGGCGGGAACAGTTCGGACAAGACTATCTCAATGCTTGTTTAGCCGATGCAACGAATCTAAGTCCTGCTGATATTTTGGCAACCTTGACTGAATTTACTGCCTATTCGATCGCTCACAGCTACAAAACATTCTTACCGCAATTGCCCGATCGCGTTCTCATTTGCGGTGGCGGCAGTCGGAACACTTATCTTAAATCTCGATTACAAGCGTTACTTCCAGAAAGCATCGTGACCACAACTGATGAAGCTGGACTGAATGCCGACTTTAAAGAAGCGATCTCATTTGCGGTACTGGCATACTGGCGATATCACGAGATTCCCGGTAATCTCCCGGAGGTCACAGGTGCACCGAAACCTGTACTTTTAGGGGAAATTCACCAGGTCGCCTAAAAGACTTGCGTGGTAGCATGGGGAGCCACTCAGCCGAGCCATTGATCTGAGAACTTATTGAGCCGAGAACTTGCCGTGAACCACACGTTTTTAATGGAACCAGGGCGGTGGACGCTCCAGGGAAATTGGCTAGAGCGCCACGGGCGACCGATCGCAATCAACGGGAAACTGCTCGTCGCTTGGAGCCGTGATGACTGGTTTACTTTGATTACCAAACTCACCTTTCCCAACCATGAGCGCGAAGAAGTCACCCTGCAATATCGAGGACGATTAGATCCGGAAGACCGCCAATACACCTTCGTTTTGCAACACAGCCTCCTCGGACGCATCGAAGGCGAAGGTTGGATTGCACCTGAATCTTTAGTCCAGCGGCACTGGGTATTAGGCGATCGACAACGCCGCAGCGGTTTTGAAACCCTATACCGATTGAACGACGATCGTTATTACTTATCTAGTACCCTGCTCACCGGTCACGCCCTCACAAGCATGATGGAAGCTGATTTAGAACGGCAACCAGAATAATTTATCAAGTTACTTCAAAGCTGCACGTGTCCATACTGAAGTCATCCGTTCCTTGACCTTTCCGCCGCATGACTGACCCTAGAATTGGACAACTGCTCTCGAATCGTTATCAACTCATCGGGTTGGTCGGACGTGGCGCGATGGGACAAGTCTACAAAGCGGAAGATGTCTTACTGGGCGGCGTGATTGTCGCGGTGAAGTTTCTGTCGCAAACGCTGCTGACTCGGAAAATGCGCGATCGCTTTCGTAGTGAAGCTCGGACTTGTGCGCTCCTCAGCACCAAAAGTATGCACATTGTCCGGGTGATGGATTACGGGGTCGATGAGCAAGAGGTGCCCTACTATGTGATGGAATACCTAGAGGGCAATAGTTTGAGCGAAGTGATTAGCGCTCAAAATCTTCCGCTCCCTCGCTTTCTCAGTCTGGCGCGTCAAATCAGTGCCGGGATTGAATGTGCCCATCAAGGAATCAAGATCGATAGCTGTCTCTATCCGATCATCCACCGTGATATTAAGCCAAGCAACATTCTGGTTACGCAAGATTCGGGCTTTGGGGAATTGGTGAAGATCCTCGATTTCGGTATTTCTAAATTGCTGCAAGCGGATGGAAATCAGACAAGCTCTTACATGGGAACCTTGGCATATTCCTCACCCGAACAGATGGAAGGACAGGAACTCGATTCGCGATCGGATATTTACAGTCTAGGCGTAATGTTTTTTGAGATGCTGACAGGAAAAATGCCACTCCAAGCGGATACTCATTCGTTTGGCAGTTGGTACAAGACGCATCATTTTCAGCCGCCCCGAAGCTTTGAGCAGGTCAATCCTTCGGCTAAAGTTCCTAAAGTCTTAGAGTCGTTGGTAATGAGTTGTTTGGCGAAACTACCGCAAGATCGCCCTCAAACGATCGCAGACATTCTCAAAGCGTTGGAACCGCTAGAACAGCGCTACAG
>PSLO01000107.1:4743-13357 GCA_040289665.1 Leptolyngbya sp. ERB_1_1
CCCCCGCCATATCAGCCATCGGATCGGTGAAGCGCTGCTTAGAAGACCTGTCGCTACTCCAGTTCGATGCACCGATGACCTTTCTCCGGATGAAGCTTGCCAGCTAACCACTTGGCCCAGCGATAAACCGATCTCACAAATTGTTTTCCCGCACGTTCTCGACACCAAGCGAGAACCTTCGGCAACCATTTGGGTAATGCTGCCTCAGCAAGAGATTGAAAACATCCAGATTGGCAAGCTGTACAACCAGTTTTTCAAAACCTTTGTGTGCATTCAATCACCGCATCCTGTCGTGATGTGGGTGACAGCCCTTTACAATCAGCTTTACCACAAAGACGGCAATCCGCGATGGTTGAAATGTTTTCTCGATTTAAAAACTGATCAGGGTCAAAAACTGACTCGTTTGCTGATTGAGAAAGAAAGTTACTACATTCTGTTTTTCGCGATCGAAGATCCCCACCATTGCGCTTACGTGATGCCTGTGCAAACCGCAGCGATACAGCGATCGCAGCTTCGCGAATGGATGTTAGCGAGTCAGGCTTGGGCATCCGTTGGCAAAGCAACCACCAGTAAAGAGTTGCTCAAAGCTGAATTTGAGAAAATTAAGCCCAAAATTGTTGACGATCTGACTCGGGCTCAGTGCGTTAAAACCTTCACCTAGCGCGGGGTCGGAAAAAACAAAACGGGGTGTAAACTTCGCCGTAACAGTTCTGCCGCAAAGCTAGGAACAGAACAGAATCCACGATTTCCGCTGTTCGATGAGACGGCGATCGCGTTGACATCTTTTTCTTGAGCGGCTTCCAAGATTTGGACGATCGCGTTGCCTCGTCGGAGTTCAATTTCCGTTGTGATGCCTGCGGCTTGGAGTTCTGCCTGAACAGGCTTTAAGGTTTCTGATACAAGTCGCTGTTCTTCTGCTGCTGAAAGTTCAAATCTGCCGCCTTCTTCGACCACGCGACAGAGGTAGCAAACGGGCTTGCTGCTTGATTGGGCGAGTTTGGCGATTTGAGCGACAGTGTGTTTAGAGGCGTTGCTATCGTCGTAGGGAATGAGTAATCCTCGGAATAAATGCTGACAACGTAAGTTCAGTTCTTCGGTGGTAAGTGCTGAAATGAGTTGAGGACGGATGGTCATTAGCGGCACAGGCGATCGTTGTGAGAGTTCTGCGGTGGTGCTGCCGAATAGTTTTTCGGTGAGTAAGTTGCGGCTTTGGGTTCCCATCAAAACCACATCGGATTGATAGGTTTTTGCAGTGCGAAGAATCACATCGATCGCGCGTCCGGCTTGAACTTCGATCTTGACCTCAACTCCTGCGGGAACTTGTTCTAATGCGGGAGCAAAGCTTTTTTGAGCGCGATCGACTTTTTCGGCATCAGGTTTAGGAATGCCCACATCTTCTAGCAGCGGAACGACGTGGAGAAAAACAATCTGCTGCATCCCGCTGGCGGCAAACTGAGGAACAAAATGCACCAGTCGCTGAAGTCCATCGGTGAAATCAGTGCAGATCAAGATCCGGTGAAACATAGTTTTTATAGAATGCGCTGTTCTTCCTTACTGTGCAACATTGGGTGTCTTCCTACAAGCCATCGGGGTAGATTTCAGATAACAAGTAGATTTCAGATAACAAAAAGATTTCGCAACTGCTGAAACTTCGGGTGAGCCGAATCATACTGATGCTTGTGATCGCCATCAAGAACAGTATGAATCGGAATCATTTCCATCACACAGTTTGTGTAGGCGATCGCTTCAAATCGCTTTATGATCTCAGAACTCCACGTTTCCTCGATTGGAGTCAACTCTGACATTAAGCGCGATCGCAACAATCCTGGTAAGATTCCACTGCTCAGAGGAGGTGTCCACCAGCGATCATCTGACCATCCCCAAAGGGTTCCCGTACTCGATTCCAGCCAGTGACCATTAGTATCAGTCAGAATTGCTTCTTGAGCATTGAAACGTTGTGCTGTTTGGCGTGCAAGCCAAGGAGCAAGGTAATTTCCGGTTTTGTGGTGAGGCAGCGATCGACCAAGCTCCGGTTCTGCCACCCATGCTATAACGCCTTGTTGTTGATGCTGTGCTAAATCAGAGGGCAACGATCGTCCTGTGAGCCATTCTCGCCCGTCTGGAAAAACGACAATTCTCAACACCGGATAGTCAATTGCCATCCATTCTGCACCAGAGCGAATGTTCTTCCAGTTTGGATCTTGCCAGTGAAAAGCTTCGATCGTCATTCTCAATCGGGCACAATGCTCATCCCATTGAGTTAAGGTATGATCAAGCGATTGATACACTCGCATAGTTGTAAACGTAGTCGCACCATAGATTAAGCCTGGATCAGTAATAGATAGTTGAATTTGATCACCTTCGATCTCGCTTCCGTTGTACCAGTGTTTTACCATAGCCCCATCTCCTTTAATCCTTGCTGGAGTCGCTCAGCTTCGGGAGAGTTTTGTTGTTGATGAAGCGCGATCGCGGTTCTGAATGCTTCTAAACTCTCCGGTATTTGACCTAATTTCAGCAATACGACACCTAAATTTTGGTAGGCTTCTGCATAGTTCGGATTGAGCGCGATCGCGCGTTTGTAATGCTCAATTGCAAGCGTGAATTGTCCTAATGCTTTAAGGGTTGCACCTAAGTTGCAATGTGCGATCGCGAACGTTGGATCAATGTTCAACGCTTGCTGATAAAGTAACTGTGCATTTTGAAGATCACCATAGTCTTTTAGTAAACTTCCTAAGTTATTGATTGCACCTAACTTTAGTTTCGGTAAGATTGGTTGCTGAATGGCTGCTTGATAGTGTTGTATAGCTTTATCGATATCGAGCGCGTTCAAATCTGAATACACACTACCCAGGTGATAATGCAATTCATATTTCGTCGAAACATCCTCAACGGTAGATAATCCCCGTTCTAACAGTTCAATTCCTTTCGCAGTTTCACCGATTTGAACATAAAGCGCACCTAATTTACTGCATACATAAGGATCATTCGGATGCGTCGCGAAGAATCCTTCCATTGTTGCCCTAGCTTTATTCACCTTGTCGCGTCCAGCAATCACATCCGCCTGATAACCTTCATGCAAAATCGCGACTTCTGAAATCGATCCAATCTTCCAATCCGGTTCACGCTGCAACAACGTCATCACTCGATCGTCGATCATGGCGTGATAGGGGCGAGTAAACCAAATCTCAGGATGCCGTCGAAACAAACGTGAAATTAGCGAGTAAGGAGACTGCGCTGCACCGATTTCCTGTCGCACTAAGTTAAAAGCTAAATACTGATCTTGCTCGACCGCACGCTTCAAAGTTGGCACAATCTCAGGAACTAAAACTTCATCCGCATCCAGCACCAACACCCACTCGCCCTGAGCATATTTTAGAGATTCGTTTCGAGCCGCAGAAAAATCATTGCACCACTCATAAGAGTGAACTTCTGCGCCGAAAGATTTCGCGATCTCAATTGTGCGATCGCTTGATCCCGTATCCAGCACAATCATCTCATCCACCAAATCGCGCACACTTAACAAGCACTGAGGCAGATTCTTCTCTTCGTTCTTGACAATGATACAAAGACTAAGCTGCATACGATTTACCTTCACTGCACTAAAGTATTCCAAATCACAAATTTGCTTCTAGAGCTAAAAACGATTAAGATTTTCACGGCTTGATAAAACTTACACAACACGGAGATTCCATGCGTAATCGACTTCACTGGCTCAGTGCAATTAGTCTCGTCAGCGCGATCGTCGTAACCCCGTTTGCTGCTTTAGCAGAAACTCAGCCTACATCATCCAAAAAGCCCGCTACTCCCACCTCAGAAGCAGCGCCGCGCAGCAACAAGAAAGCTGGCACAAAAACGATCGCAGAAATTGCTGCTACCAACAACTCCTTCAAAACCTTAACCGCAGCGGTCAAAGCCGCAGGCTTAACCGAAGTTCTCGCAGGTAAAACACCGTTGACCGTGTTCGCGCCAACCGATGCCGCTTTCGCTAAACTTCCACCTGGAGTTGTTGACGCGTTCTTAAAGCCCGAAAACAAAGCCCAATTGGTCAAGCTACTCACGTATCATGTCGTTCCCGGTTCCGTTCCTTCCACCGCGCTCAAAAACGGCGAAGTCAAAACTGTTGAAGGCAGACCAGTTACAATTAAGGTCGGGACAGCGGGTGTAGAAGTCAACAATGCCAAAGTGATCAAGCCGGATGTCACAGCAAGTAACGGTGTGATTCATGTCATTGATACGGTAATTGTGCCTTCTGATCTCACTGCATCACCGCGCAAACCCAACCGCACGACCACAGCACCGATCGCACCGAAAACTCAACCCACAACGCCGACCCCTCGATAAGATCTCGGCGTTCAATGCTTGATCTCCGGCGGCAACGTCGGAGATTTTTGCATTTTTAGCAGATTCCAGCCCAGATGACCAGATCGTTGCCAGATCGGTACGCTAGAGTTAAATGAATCACAGATTCTCAGATTTCTCTCGTATCGATGCAAGAAGTCTTAATATGGAGTAATATAAGTTAACAAATACAAATCTGAGATCCCTTTAATTCCTATTTTCAGGAGGATACACCCCGGTGAACAAGCGGTGGAGAAATGCAGGGCTATACGCGCTTTTAGCGATCGTCGTGATTGCTTTAGCAACGGCGGTTTTTGATAAGCAACCCCAAACTCGTGAAACCTGGCGATACAGCGAGTTTATTCAACAAGTTGAGAAAAACAACGTCAATAAAGTCAGTCTGAGTTCCGATCGATCGCGCGCTTTGGTGCAGTCCCAAGACGGTAGCAAAGTTTTGGTCAATCTGCCGAGCGATCCTGATCTCATCAGCATTCTGACCCGTAACAACGTCGATATTTCCGTTCTGCCTGCAAGCGATGGTAATGACTTCTGGCTACGTGCAGTCAGCAGCTTGTTCTTCCCGGTCTTGCTACTGGTGGGGCTGTTCTTCCTGTTGCGCCGCGCCCAAAATGGTTCCGGCAGCCAAGCAATGAACTTCGGCAAATCGAAAGCCAGAGTTCAAATGGAGCCACAAACCCAAGTCACGTTCAACGACGTGGCAGGAATCGACCAGGCAAAACTCGAACTGAACGAAGTCGTAGACTTTCTGAAAAATGCCGATCGCTTTACCGCAATCGGTGCAAAAATTCCCAAAGGTGTGCTGCTCGTCGGACCTCCTGGAACGGGTAAAACCCTCCTAGCAAAAGCCGTTGCAGGTGAAGCAGGAGTTCCGTTCTTCTCGATTTCGGGTTCTGAATTCGTGGAAATGTTCGTCGGTGTGGGTGCTTCTCGTGTCCGCGACTTATTCGAGCAAGCGAAAACCAATGCGCCTTGTATCGTCTTCATCGATGAAATTGATGCAGTCGGTCGTCAACGGGGTGCAGGTCTCGGCGGCGGAAACGATGAACGTGAGCAAACCCTGAACCAACTCTTAACCGAAATGGACGGGTTTGAAGGCAATACCGGAATCATTATCATCGCAGCAACAAACCGTCCTGATGTTCTAGATGCGGCACTGTTGCGTCCGGGTCGCTTCGATCGTCAAGTCGTCGTCGATCGTCCCGATTACGCAGGTCGTTTGGAAGTCCTCAACGTCCACGCGCGCGGTAAAACCTTGTCGAAAGATGTTGACCTCGAAAAGATCGCCCGTCGGACTCCTGGGTTTACCGGGGCTGACTTGTCGAACTTGCTCAACGAAGCAGCAATTCTCGCGGCTCGTCGCAATTTGACCGAAGTTTCGATGGATGAGATTAACGATGCGATCGACCGAGTTCTCGCAGGTCCTGAGAAGAAAGATCGTGTTATGAGCGAAAAGCGTAAAGAGCTAGTCGCTTATCACGAAGCAGGTCACGCGCTGGTGGGTGCATTAATGCCCGATTATGACCCTGTACAGAAAATCAGCATCATTCCTCGCGGTCGTGCGGGTGGCTTAACTTGGTTCACCCCAAGTGAAGATCGGATGGATTCGGGCTTATATTCCCGCTCCTATCTGCAAAACCAAATGGCGGTTGCATTAGGTGGTCGGATTGCTGAAGAAATCGTCTTTGGTGAAGAAGAAGTGACCACAGGTGCATCGAATGACCTTCAGCAAGTCGCACGAGTGGCGAAGCAGATGGTTACACGCTTTGGAATGAGCGATCGTTTAGGTCCAGTAGCACTCGGTCGTCAGCAAGGCAATATGTTCTTAGGACGTGACATCGCTGCAGAACGCGACTTCTCGGAAGAAACCGCAGCCGCGATCGATGACGAAGTACGGAACTTGGTTGAGCAGGCGTATCGTCGCGCGAAAGCCGTTCTGGTACAAAATCGCCCAGTTCTCGACAAACTGGCTGAGATGCTGGTTGAGAAAGAAACGGTCGATTCCGATGAACTGCAAGAACTTCTCAGCACAAACGATGTGAAGATTGCAGCGATCGCTTAATTTTTCATTCACTGAGATTCAAGAGATGTTCCACCGGGGCATCTCTTTTTCATCTGATGAATTTGTATGCAACAGAATAAAGACCTCGTTCTCCAGTTTTATAAAGCGTTTGACGATCGCAAAATTGATCAAGCTTCGGATCTTCTGGCTCCAAATTTTATCGCTCATTTAGCAGGTGTACCTGAGCCGCTGAATGCAGAAGGCTTTACACAGTTTGGGATGTCTTTCTACTCAGCTTTTAGTCAGGGACAACATAAGTTTGATGAGATTATTGTTGCTGATGATAGAGTTATCACTTAGGGCGTATTCAGAGCAACGCACACTGGCGAGTTTCAAGGTCTTCCACCAACAGGTAAGCAAATTGCTTTGTCTGTTATGCACATCGATCGAGTAGAAAATGGAAAAATCGTAGAACATTGGGGACAAGGCGATGCACTCGGATTGATGCAGCAACTAGGAATTGTTTTCTTACCAGGGCTGAAGTTAGTACCACAGATTGTTAAGGCTACGATTTTCAAGCAATTCAAGCATTCGTAGAAATAATCTGCATCCCAAACTATTACTAACTAGACTTTATCTTCACACGCTAAAGCACAAACAGCATTTGGATCGCCAAGTTCAATCTGAATCGTGGCGTGTTCAATACCGAAATGATGATGCAATTCCTGGCAAATTTGCGACAAAAATGCGTCACCCGGATGCCCTGCTGGAGTTATCAGATGAGCCGTAAGTGCCACTTCCGTCGTACTCATCGCCCAGATATGTAAATCATGCACTTGAGTCACTTCTGGACGTTCAACCAAATATGTTCGCACCGCAAGCGGCTCAATCCCTTCTGGAACGGCATCTAGCATCAGATCAAATGATTCTCGAAACAGTTGCCATGTGCCAATCACAATGACGATCGTAATGGCTAAACTCACGGCTGGATCAAGCCACTGCCATCCGGGAAAGACGATCGCAATTCCTGTCAACACAACTCCCAGTGAGACAATCGCATCCGCTGCCAAGTGGAGAAATGCGCCACGAATATTGAGATCAGATTTGCGTCCCGACACGAACATCAATGCACTGATCGTATTCACAGCAATCCCGATCGCTGCAACCAGAATCACAGTTCCACCCTCAACTGGAGACGGATTGCGGAATCGTTGAATTGCTTCTAAACCAATGGCTCCACACGCGATCAGAAGAAAAGTAGCATTGATCAAAGCAGCGAAGATGGACGATCGACGAAATCCAAACGTTCGTCGTGGTGTCGGTTGGCGACGCACTAGAATACTCGCTCCCCAAGCCAGCAGCAAGCCTAAAACGTCGCTCAGATTGTGACCTGCATCCGCAAGCAGTGCAAGAGAATTTGCTAGGAGTCCATACACAACTTCAGCGACGACAAAACCAGCATTTAACGCCACGCTGATAATAAAAGCACGATTGTAATTATTCGCGCTGTGTCCATGCCCATGATGATCATGGTGACTATGCCCGTGATGGTGTGCCATATCGTCTAGAATGCATCAACTGCATCTTATGCCGAATGTACTGATCTGTGAATGCTTGTTCATAGATTGATAAATCTTCTATCAAAGTCTCAAGTTCGGAGAATGCTTCAGGTCAGCGTCTGTTTAGATCAAGCCTGCAATGATATTGATACTCATTGCCAAAATAGTGGTATTGAAGAAAAATGCAAGCACCCCATGTCCCAGTGCTAACCTTCGTATCGATCGAGACGTAATATTTGTGTCAGAGACCTGACTCGTCATGCCAATTACAAACGAGAAGTAGAGAAAATCCCAGTAGTCTGGCTCCACGTCGCCCGGAAAGTCGATGCCCTCCGATTTGCACTCTTCTAGGGTTTTGTAGTCTTGGTAGTAAGCGCGAGCATAATGTAGCGCGAAAATCGTATGCACGAGCATCCAAGACCCCACAATTGTTAAAATCGATAGCGCTAAATGTAAAACAAGAATTTCGCCTGTATTTCCTTTGTCATGGAGGATAAACGCGATCGCAAAAATGCTAATGCAAGCCGCCGCTGTAATCAGTCCTAAAATCACAAGTCGTCCTAAATCCTGCTGTTGGGCGCGTCGTCGCATTGTTGCAGGCGTTGCTCTCAGCATTGCCCACCAAGTCAGACACCCCCAGCAAAGCTGGTGGCTTGATGAGTGTGACCGCCCCAAGGGCGGATGTCCTTGCTAAGGG
>PSLO01000108.1:0-13190 GCA_040289665.1 Leptolyngbya sp. ERB_1_1
AACATCGTGGCGGCGCATGGCTACTTCGGACGCTTGATCTTCCAATACGCTTCGTTCAACAACTCTCGCGCTTTGCACTTCTTCTTGGGTGCGTGGCCCGTTGTTTGTATCTGGTTTACTGCGCTCGGTATCTCAACGATGGCGTTCAACCTGAACGGATTTAACTTCAACCAGTCGATCTTGGATTCTCAGGGTCGTGTGGTAAATACCTGGGCTGACATGATCAACCGTGCGAACCTCGGTATGGAAGTGATGCACGAGCGTAACGCTCATAACTTCCCGCTTGACTTGGCTGCTGGCGATCAAGCGCCTGTTGCTGTACAAGCTCCCGCAATCAACGGCTAATTGATAAAAATGTGGGAGTTACTCCTGAAGCAACATCCCACAGCATAACCCTTGATTAAAAAGATCCCTCGGCTTCGGCTGGGGGATTTCTGTTTTGATCTAGCTTTCAGTTAAAACGTCTTAATGTTGAGCCGCGATCGCAATTCTCTCCGCATCGTTCTCTACCGTTTTCCGATCGCCTGAATCAAGTTCTACACCTAGCCCAAAAATAAAGACTATCGGCAGCAAATCACGTAACAGAAGAAGTTTGCAGTCGCGTTGGAAGTCAAGCGAACACTTCCTGGAGCGGAGCTACCGCGCGAATTCCAATCATAACGCTACTATCTTATTAATCACCTCAAGATCAATCAGAATAATTAATAGCTATTTTTACCTAATAAAACTGGAAATTGAGCATCTATAAAGGCAAAAATTGCCTTAAGATTATCGTAACAATTAAGTTTGTAAAACCAGAACTTGCTGAGATAACCAGGAGAACTTGATATGGCGCTTGTCCCGATGCGGCTATTGCTGGATCACGCGGCTGAAAACGGTTACGGCATCCCTGCATTCAACGTCAACAACATGGAGCAGATCCAGTCGATCATGCTGGCTGCGAATGAAACCGATAGCCCAGTTATTCTGCAAGCTTCCCGTGGCGCTCGAAACTACGCAGGCGAAAACTTCCTTCGCCACTTGATCTTAGCGGCGGTCGAAACCTACCCGCATATTCCGATCGCAATGCACCAAGACCACGGAAATGAGCCTGCAACCTGCTATTCAGCGTTGAAGAACAACTTCACCAGCGTCATGATGGACGGTTCGCTCGAAGCCGATGCCAAGACCCCCGCAAGCTACGAATATAACGTCGCTGTCACCGCAGAAGTCGTAAAAGTCGCTCACGCGATCGGCGCTTCAGTCGAGGGTGAGTTGGGATGTCTCGGATCGCTCGAAACCGGAAAAGGCGAAGCAGAAGACGGTCACGGATTTGAAGGTGAATTGGATCACTCAATGCTGCTCACCGATCCGGATGAAGCGGTTGACTTCGTAGAGCGCACTCAAGTGGATGCGTTGGCAGTTGCGATCGGAACCAGCCACGGTGCTTATAAGTTCACCCGCAAACCGACCGGAGAAATCCTCGCAATCAGCCGAATCGAAGAAATTCACCGCCGCTTGCCAAACACCCATTTGGTCATGCATGGTTCGTCTTCCGTTCCCGAAGATTTGATCGCAATCATCAACAAATACGGTGGTACAATTCCTGAAACCTACGGCGTTCCGGTTGAAGAAATTCAAAAAGGAATCAAGTCGGGTGTGCGGAAAATCAACATCGATACCGACAACCGTCTGGCAATCACCGCAGCGGTTCGTGAAGCACTGCAAGCAAACTCGAAAGAGTTTGATCCACGCCACTTTTTGAAGCCGTCGATCAAGTATATGCAGAAAGTTTGTGCGGATCGATATAACCAGTTTGGTGCAGCAGGTCAAGCAAGCAAGATCAAGCAGCAGTCGATGGATGTATTCGCGGTGAAGTACAAGAAAGGTGAATTGAATGCTGTTACGAAAACGGCAGCAGCAGTCTAGATTCAGATACTAAATGTTAGTACTGGGTAGTTTCACCGCTACCCAGTTTTTTTGTGGTGTTTTTTAAGCGAATTTGCTGAAGCATTTTGTGGAACAGTTTTATCAATAAATTATTGTAATTCCGAATACAGAAATAATCAGAAACAGATTAGCTGAACTCGGTTCTATTGAGGTAAATCTATCAGAAATTTATATGCCGTTTTGTAGATGTAATGAATGAAGGTACACTCTTCAAAGTTTGTCTCACATGTGATCTAATGAGTTTGAATTTGCAAGCCAAACGCATTTTTGCCCGGTTTCATTTGCCTGAAATTACAAGTACGATCGTATTGTCGATCGGGCTTCCAATCTGTGCAGTCACTCTGAATCCAGAGAAGTTACTTGCAAACCCGGTTCTATCCTCAATTAGCCTGCCCCAAACCGAAATTGCGCCGGAAGTTCTGCTGATTCGACAAGCAATTATCGGTCAAGAAAGCGGCGCAAATTTTAGAGCAATCAATCTGCATTCTGGTGCATTAGGATACGCTCAAGTGATGCCAGAAAACTTACCGAGATGGTCACAAGAAGCGCTCGGATACGTGGTTTCAAAGCGAGATTTTTTGGCACGTCCTGATTTACAAATTGCCATCGTGGATTTCAAATTAAATCAATACTGGCAGCGATCTTTTGCTGCCAGTAATGGCAACGTTGCGATCGCAATTCAGCGAGTGGCGGCGTGGTGGTACAGCGGCAAACCAGAGAAATATACCTCAACTGCCACACAGTTTTATGGTGGACACCGATATCCCAGTATTGCGGCTTATAGTCGATCTGTTTTGCTCCGTTATCAAGCGATTTGGGATTCACAAAACGCCTTGAGAAACGCATCATCGCAGGACTACGGCGGTTAATTGCGTTTCAAAAACAAGAACTCCAATTCGTTAAAAGAATTGGAGTTCTTCAGCATTATTCAGATTCAGTTTGACAATCTAACCGTTATCCAGACACTCTCTACGCGGGTGCCACAAATCGCTTCCTTAAAGCCTCAGCCCGTCGTTTTGCGGTTTGATTGGTGGGTTCAACCTCCAATGCTTGCTCATAAGCCTCTAGCGCCTGAGCCGCGAGTTGTTTCCGTTCATATGAATGACCTAAATTATTCAGCGCGGTCGCGTACTCAGGAAAAAGCTTTAAAGCGTCTTTGTAATGACGAATTGCGAGATCGTACTGTTCTTGAGCAAAGTAGGCAAACCCCATTGCGTTGTATACAGCAGCAAGGTCTTGACCTTCGAGCGTTTCGAGCTTAATCGCTTTTTGGAACTGGGCGATCGCTTGAGCAAATAAACGCTTGTCGAGCAAAATGCTACCGAGTTCGTAATATTCTTCAGCGGTGCCTTTCTCTTTGTTGAGCTTGCTTTGAAGGCGAGAAAGGGCACTCTCGACCCGACGAGTTTTTAGAACTTGCCGAGCGACGAAGAAAGCGGCACTACTGAGCAAAAGAAGCAAAAGGGAGATGTAAAGAATCGGAGAGGCTACACTGTCCATAAGAAATTATCGATCGCGAATTTTAAGGCTTCTGTTTTAGGGTATCTCAAGGCAGTCCCCAATAGGTAGCACGTTGTTGAAGCCAGCCTTCAGACTTCCAACGGCGCAGAATTTGATCCACACTGCGACGAAGTTGATCAGATTCAATCCCTTTAGGAAAAACGATCGCTAATGGCTCGGTCGAAATCCGAAACGGCAAAACGCGGTATTCGGGAAATTCTTGCGCCCAACCGACCAGAATGCTGACATCTGCGGCAAAGGCGATCGCTTGTCCGGATTCGATCGCCTTCCTTCCGGCTTCGTAAGATTCAACGCCTACTAATTTGAGTTGGGGAAATCGAAAGCGAAGGGTTGCGATCGTACTCGCGTTGTTCAACACAGCGATCGTTTGATTGGTCAAATCTCGCTCTGTTTGAATCGCAGCGTTTTTTGTAATGATTCCAGTTCCGTCTAAGTAATACGGTTCGCTAAAGGCAACGATTCGAGCGCGAGAAGCGTTTGCGGTTACACGCGCGATCGCGAAATCAACCTTTTCATTAGTGACAATCGACAAACGATCGCGGTTACTCACAGGTTTGAACTCGATCGCGGTTGATCGTCCCAATAGTTCCTGTGTAAGTCGTCGCGCAATTTCAATCTCAAATCCTTGAAGATTGCCTTGAGCATCGCGGAATCCGAGTGGACGAACGTTATCCTTCACGGCAACGATCAATTTGTTGCGTTGCGCGATCGTTTGCAAATCTGCCGCAAACAATGATGGGGATACAACGAACTGCATCCCCATCAAAGACCAACTCAAAATTGCGACGAATCGCGTTTGCATTCTCTATGCTTGAACGGCTTTCTCGACAATTTTTGCAAATCCATCGGGATCAAGAATCGCCAATTGAGCCAGCATTTTGCGATTGATCAGAATATCTGCTTTCTTCAGCTTACCGATTAGTTGGCTGTAGCTGATTCCTTGCTGACGGGCTGCTGCATTGATCCGAGTGATCCACAACCGACGAAAATCACGTTTCTTTTTGCGACGATCGCGATACGCATTCCGTAGCGCTTTCATCACCTGCTGGTTTGCGGTGCGGAACAACCGAGAATGAGAGCCACGAAAACCCTTTGCGAGTTTCAAAATCTTCTTGCGGCGTTTCCGAGCCACATTGCCGCGCTTCACCCGTGCCATGTTTCAATTATCCTTGACTAATTTTTATGCGCCTAATTTTTGTACGATCGTGTCTGAGTCCACCCTTACAGATAAGGCATCATCAACCGAACATTCGCTTCGTCCCGCTCACTTACCAAGTCTCCAGCCGCAATTCGACGGCGACGGCTCATACTCTTATGAAACAAAAGGTGATTTCCGTGGGTACGACGGCGCTGGATTTTTCCACCGCCCGTTGCTTTGAATCGCTTTTGTGCAGATTTACGGGTTTTCAGCTTCGGCATGGGTTTGCTCTAATTCGACACAGCTTTCAATCTTACTACGACTTTCAAGTTTCAGGCAAATTCTACAGAAACTCAATCAGTCCTATTAGTCAATCTAATTGGAAATTCTTCATCTATAAGGTTTAGTCTATCCGAACACCCGAAGAATTCCAAAGTCAGAGCTATTTCGCTTCGACCCTCAAAAGTTTAGCGTGAGAGATAACGCAACTGCGCTTGCAAATTGTCAGGGACATAGTTAGTTACTTAAGTTTTTGTGTGGTGAGGTAAAAATAGTGACTCTATTGAAGTTTAATCAGCAGATCGGTTTGATCAGTCTATTCGCAGGTTCGCTGAGTTTGATTGCGACCAGCGCGGTGCCTTCTCAGGCGAGCGTGCCTGCTTCAGAGCCAGCCCAAACGACGATTGCTCAGCCCCGTTCCGAAATGAGCCAGATCAACTCGGTCGCCGAATTGAGTAATGGTTCTACAAGCTCGATGGCACAAGTGACCTCGGTTTCTCAGCTTAGCGATGTGCGACCGACCGACTGGGCGTTTCAGGCGTTGCAATCGTTAGTTGAGCGATATGGCTGTATTGCCGGATATCCCGATCGAACTTATCGCGGCAATCGAGCCATGACTCGGTATGAGTTTGCTGCTGGATTGAACGCTTGTCTCGATCGAGTAAATGAATTAATTGCAGCCGCAACCGCTGATCTGGTCAAAAAAGAAGACCTTGCAACCCTGCAAAAACTTCAAGAGCAATTCGCCGCTGAACTGGCAACCTTGCGCGGTCGAGTAGATTCTCTCGAAGCACGAACCACTACCCTTGAGAAACAGCAGTTCTCGACCACGACCAAACTTCAAGGAGAAGCAATCTTCAGTCTTGCGGGCGCATATGGTTCTGCTCCCACCGGACGAGATGCAAATACAGTCTTTAATAACCGAGTTCGGCTAAACTTTAATACCAGCTTTAGCGGCAAAGACTTACTCATCACCGGACTTCAATCGCAGAATTTTGGTGCAAGCGGTGTTGTCGGCGGTAGCGGTTCTAGCCTCGCTCAAACTTTGGGATTAGCTGATCCGGTTTTCGGCTCTTCTAGCCAAGTAAGACTATCTTACGAACCGCAATTTCCCACGGTTGACCCATCTACGCTGAACCCGAAAGGAGCAGGAAACAGCACCACCCTTTACAAACTGCTCTACATTTTCCCAGTTGCTAACAAGCTGACGGCTTTTGCAGGCACGAATGCAGAAGTCTCAGATGCATTTCCGTCAATTCTGCCTTGGGCGAGTGAAGGGCAGGGTGCGATCTCACGCTTTAGCTTGCTTCCCGCTGCTCAACGAGTTTCGGGTGGCACTTCGCAAACGGGTCTTGCCGCAGCAGCAGGGCTGATTTTCAACATTTCAGACGCGATCGATTTCCGAGCACTCTACGGCTCAGTCAACGCCAATCTTGCCACCAATAATGGTCTAGGGACGGTTACGCCTGGTGTCAGTACGCCTTTAGGTGCTGGGGTTGGAGGCGGTAGCTACGTTGCAGCCGCGCAACTTACACTTAAACCTTCTTCAGCATTTAATATTGGGCTGAACTACGCCTACAGCTATCACCAGATCAACATCTTAGGAACGGGCTTGAGCAATTCAGACATCAACGCGATCGCATTACCCGGTAGTTCTCCGGTGCTTCCTGGCTTTACGTTGGGGAACTTCGTTGGCAGCTTGAACAACGGTATCCGACTGAATACGCTCGGTGCATCGGTTGCGTTTAAACTATCGCCTAGCATCACGCTGGCTGGATCGTACAGCTACATCTTCTCGAACCTAGTGGATGTCGATGCTCGGACGAATTTTGATACTTGGCTCGTGGGTCTGCACGTTACGGATCTGTTTAAGAAAGGAAATTCGGCGGGTATCATTTTCGGTCAACCGCTAAAACGGGTGAATACGGGCGGGATCGCGATCAATCCTGAAAATCGCACGCCTTATCAAATCGAAGGCTTCTTCAACTTCCGCCTGAACGACAACCTCAGCATTACGCCAGGTGTGTTTGCGATCTTTAACCCAGAAGGGCGTAGCGAAAACGATACGGCGATCGTGCCCGTAATCCGCAGTACATTCACATTCTAAATCTCACGTGGCTCGTGGAAAAAACGAGCCACTCTGAATTTTTTCGCTAAACTTGTGAAAGGAAGAACAGGATTTCTGTTTGACCAAACTTCATGAAATCAGTCGTTTCATGAGAAGTGGGCAGTCGTCCCACTTTTTTTATGTGGAGAGATTGTTCGATGGCGCATCCTTTGATTCCTCAAATTTTAGAAGTGGCGGCTCCCGTGGCGGAGTCGATCGACCTAGAAGTGGTTCATGCGGTGTTTCAAACGAATCAAAGCCCGCCCGTTTTACGAATTGATGTCCGAAACAAGCAGGAGGACACAGGACTCGATGACTGTGAACGGATGAGTCGGGCGTTAGAGCCGCTCTTGGATGAATTGATCCCGGATCAGTACGTTCTCGAAGTCTCTAGTCCTGGAATTTCTAAAACGCTGACGAGCGATCGAGAATTTATCTCTTTTCGAGGATTTCCTGCGCTCGTCACCACCTCTGAACCCTATCAAGGTCACATTTACTGGGAAGGACATCTGATTCGACGCGACGAAACTAACGTCTACATCAGCAAAAAAGGACGCACGATCGCACTACCGAGAACGATCGTCGCCAGCGTTCAACTCACCGAAGGCGAAGACTGATTTTCGACAACTCAATATTTACGGAGATTTTTCTATGTCAATGGTCGCTCTGCCCGGACTCAAAGACATGATCGACGGCATCAGCCGTGAACGCAATTTGCCCAAGCTCTCAGTTCAAGCCGCACTGAAAGAAGCCTTAATGAAAGGTTACGAGCGCTTCCGCCGCACCCAGCGCATCGACGGAGACGGATTCGACGAAGAATATTTCGACAACTTTGAGGTCGAATTGGATGTCGAAGAAGAAGGCTTCCGAGTGTTGGCAACGAAAACGATCGTCGAAGAAGTCGGCAATCCGGATCACCAAATTTCTCTCACTGAAGTTCAAGAAGTCGCCGCTGAAGCGCAAACGGGCGATACCGTCGTTCTGGATGTGACTCCAGACCAAGGCGAGTTTGGACGCATGGCAGCGATTCAAACCAAACAAGTCTTGGCGCAAAAGCTCAGAGACCAACAGCGCAAACTGATTCAAGAAGAATTTCAGGATTTAGAAGGCACCATTTTGCAAGCGAGAGTCCTGCGATTCGAGCGACAATCGGTAATTATGGCGGTTGTGAGCGGATTTGGTCAGCCCGAAGTCGAAGCGGAATTACTGAAGCGTGATCAGTTACCGAACGATAATTACCGCGCAAATGCCACTTTTCGCGTGTATCTGAAAAAAGTCAGCGAAGGATCGCATCGCGGACCTCAACTTCTCGTTTCTAGAGCCGATGCGGGCTTAGTGGTCTACCTGTTTGAAAACGAAGTGCCTGAAATCCAAGATGATGTGGTGCGGATCGTGGCAGTTGCCCGCGAAGCCAATCCTCCTTCACGTCATGTGGGACCGCGCACCAAGATTGCAGTAGATACCTTAGAACGCGATGTCGATCCGGTTGGGGCTTGTATTGGCGCACGCGGCTCTCGAATCCAAGCAGTGGTGAACGAATTGCGCGGAGAAAAAATCGACGTGATCCGATGGTCGCCCGATCCCGCAACTTATATTGCCAATGCACTCAGCCCCGCACGAGTAGACGAAGTTCGTCTCGTTGATCCCGAAGGTCGCCAAGCACACGTCTTAGTCGGAGAAGACCAACTCAGTTTAGCGATCGGTAAAGAAGGTCAAAACGTCCGCCTCGCCGCTCGATTAACAGGTTGGAAAATCGACATCAAAGACAGCCGTAAATACGATGTAGCGGCTGAAACTGAGAAAATTGCAGCCGCGATCGAAGCTCGTCGTCAATCGCAGCCTGCCGTTGATGAATACGAGGACGAAGAACCTTACGAGGAGGAAGAGGAAGTCACGATCGCGCCAACTCCAGAACCCGAACTCGAAGAACAGCAAATTTAAAGCTTATGCCCCCCAATCATCGTCGCTGTCTCAGTTGTCGCAAAGTCGCACCCAAGCAAGAATTTCTTCGAGTGGTGCGACTTCATCCATCTCACGAAATCTCGATCGACTCTGGCATGGGTCGGTCGGTTTATCTCTGCCCAAATCCAAGCTGTATTCAAGCTGCACAAAAGAAAGATCGCCTCAGTCGTGCCCTCAAAGCTTCCGTTCCGCCTGAGATCTATCAGAGTTTGAAGCAAAAACAGGCTGAGACCCATTTGGTCACACAACCTAAGCTATACTAGATCTAGCGTCTAAAATTAGCCGGACGACTGAATCGATGAATAAAACATTCGATCAGTAACGCATCGTCCTTGATCAGTTCACCAGACCCGTCCTGTCGTAGGAGATCCGTCGTCTTTTGCTCTGAGATGTTTTCTGTATCCTCTCTTCAGTTTTATTGCTCCAGAGCAACTCAGGCATGACATTTGGGGAGGGTGACTCATCACCAGTCATTTCACACGATCCAATCGCGATCGCTTCATGTGGGATTCGCGCCACGATTTTTTGAGCAAATCGCTCTATCGATTCAGCGACGACTTTGTTTCTAAGCTACCATTCAACCAAGGGAGTAACGTATTCTTCAAGATTACTAGCGCAGATCGCCTGCAATAACCCAGTAAAACCTGTCGTTTTAGTCAAAACAGAAGGTCACTATGTAACACCAACGATCGAAATGAGGGAAAGAGTGGATGAACAACGGCAAAGTCAGAATTTACGAGCTATCCAAAGAATTGAATTTAGACAATCGAGACATTCTCGCTATCTGCGAACAACTGAATATCGCGGTCAAGAGTCACAGTAGTACTATCACTGAAACAGAAGCGGAACAAATCCGTGCTGCCGCTGAGAAATACGCTGCTAGTCAGCCCTCTCCAGCCAGTCGTGCCTCTACCCGCCAATCTACACCCCAATCTGTTGAATCAAGAAAGAAAACGCCCTTGAATATCCAGAAGAAACAGCAAATCTTAGAAATTCGTCGTCCGATTACGCGATCGACTGCCGATAAGGAAACAGCCGAACTTCGCACTCCTCCACAGCCGCCCCAGTCTTCCCCGGCGGCGCAATCTCCTGCCAAACCAGTAGAACCCCCGCGCCCGGCTCGCCCAACTCCTGATCCAGACCAATCGGCTCCCACTGCTCCCACTGCTTCAGAGCCGCAACTCGCGCCTGAACTGACTCCTGCTCCTCAAGCAGTAGAACCTCCCGCGACTCCGAAAGCAACCAAAGCGGCAGTACCACCGACTCAAGCTCCAGAACCTGCGATTCAGACACCTGAGCGTCCAGCGCCTGTTCGCAGCACTGCTTCGGCAGTCAGCAAGCCTGTTCTGAAGCGAGATAAGTCTGCGGTTAGCGACAATGCAGAAAATCGCCAACCTTCACGCGACTCCAGAGGTGAAAAAACTCAGCGTCCGACTATTAACAAGCGTCCGGGCGGACCAACGAAACCTGGAGAAGCATCGCCCAAACCACAGCAGATTGTTGAACTGCGGCGACCTAAGCCCGTACAATCTGCCGATGAAATTGTCGGTCAAGACGGTGCAACGGCTCCGGTTCTGCGATCGCGCCCGGTTAAGCCTACGCTGCCCGATCCATCTGCCCCTAGCTCACCCGATCTCACGCTGAATAAGCCTACTCCACCGAAGCGTCGCACCAAAGTTTGGGAAGAAGAAGAAGAAGTTCAAGAAATTCCTGAGAAAGCAGCGAAGCTGGGCAAAGGGAAGCGTCGGGGTCAACCCAAGATTCAAGACGACGACGAGGATGATTTCGACTTGCTCAACGAGGACGAGGAGGGAACGGTCAGTTCTGCTCAAGTCAGCTTGTCGCTGGCGCGTCCTGCGAAGCCCAAAGATCTGCCTGGTCAACAGCAAGTCAGACCCGTTGCAGTCACTGCCGCTCCAACTCAGCGCAAACGGAATAACTTCCGCGATCGCCGCGATCGTCGAAATGAAGTCGAACAAGTAGAACGTCCAGAAATCATCTCGCTGACGGGTGGACTCACGGTTCAAGAGTTAGCGAACCTACTGGCGGTGTCTCCGACTGACATCATAACCAAGCTCTTCATGAAAGGCATTGCTGCGACCATTACGCAAATGCTGGATGTGCAAACGGCAACGATGGTTGCTGAAGAGTACGGCATTTTGGTCGAAGTTGGCGAAAAAGAAGCCGCAGCGAAGAAAGTGACGGAGATGATCGATGCGGATGACTTAGATTATCTGCACCGTCGTCCTCCTGTTGTGACGATCATGGGTCACGTTGATCACGGTAAAACGACGCTGCTTGACTCGATCCGTAAAACGAAAGTGGCAGCCGGAGAAGCGGGTGGGATCACTCAGCATATTGGTGCCTACCATGTAGATGTGGAACATAACGGCAAAATGCAGCAAGTCGTGTTCCTAGATACACCTGGTCACGAAGCCTTTACTGCAATGCGGGCGCGAGGAGCGCGAGTGACGGACGTGGCAATCCTCGTAGTTGCTGCGGACGATGGAGTGCAACCTCAAACCGTCGAAGCGATCAGCCACGCAAAAGCGGCAGAAGTGCCCATTATCGTAGCGATCAACAAAGTTGATAAAGAAGGGTCGCAACCCGATCGAGTCAAGCAAGAACTGACCGAGTATGGACTCGTTCCAGAAGAATGGGGCGGCGATACGATTATGGTTCCAGTGAGTGCTTTGACAGGCGACAACCTTGATACGCTGCTGGAAATGATTCTGCTGGTGTCGGAAGTGGAAGACCTTTCTGCCAACCCCGATCGACCTGCAAGAGGAACCGTAATCGAAGCGCATTTAGACAAAGCCAAGGGACCTGTGGCGACGTTGCTGATTCAGAATGGAACGCTACGAGTCGGTGATGTCTTGGTCGCAGGGTCGGCACTGGGTAAAGTGCGGGCAATGGTTGACGATCGCGCTCAACGTGTCCAAGCTGCAAGTCCATCGTTTGCGGTGGAGGTTCTTGGTCTGAGTGATGTTCCGGCTGCGGGCGACGAGTTCCAGGTCTACACCGATGAAAAAGAAGCGCGTGCAACCGCTTCTGATCGTGCAGACGAACAGCGGACTTCTCGACTGTTGGCGGCAATGTCGTCTCGTCGGGTGAGCTTGAATACGCTGTCTGCGAAGGCGCAAGAGGGTGAACTCAAGGAATTGAACTTGGTGCTGAAAGCCGATGTTCAAGGTTCGATCGAGGCAATTTTGGGCGCATTGAGTCAGTTGCCGCAGAACGAAGTGCAGGTGCGGGTCTTGTTCTCGGCTCCGGGTGAGATTTCTGAGACAGATGTCGATCTTGCTGCTGCTAGTGATGCCGTTATTATCGGGTTTAACACCACCTTAGCTCCGGGTGCGCGTCAAGCTGCCGATCGAGCAGGGGTAGATGTGCGCGACTACAACATCATCTACAAGTTATTGGATGATGTGCAGGGCGCAATGGAAGGTCTCCTTGAACCGGAACTGGTCGAAGAAGCGCTGGGACAAGCGGAAGTTCGTGCCGTATTCCCGGTGGGTCGTGGGGCTGTAGCAGGCTGTTATGTGCAGTCTGGCAAGCTGGTGCGAAACTGTAAGGTTCGGATTCACCGAGGTGGTAAGGTGATTCACTCTGGTAATTTGGATTCGCTGAAGCGGATGAAAGAAGATGCGCGGGAAGTGAATTCGGGTTACGAGTGCGGTATCGGTCTGGATGACTTCAAAGACTGGGCTGAAGGCGATACTATCGAAGCTTACAAGATGGTCACGAAGCGGAGAACGCTTGCCCGATAGGTAGACTGTAGTTTGATTGACTCCCGAATCGCATGATTCGGGAGTTTTTTATTGGGAGCGATTTCGCTTCGACACGTAATCGATTAACGTCGTCCAATCAATCTGATAATCTGCCATAAATTGATTCATAAAGTCTTGAGTCATTTCATGCAGTTTGCTGTTGTAGGCTGACTTGAAAACTTCATCTTTTTGGCTTGCTTCTTGATCGATCGGCACGATGATTTCTCGATACAGATTGTCATCTTGTGATAAGAAAAACCAAAAATCCTGCCCAGCATACTTGTAGTAAACTTTATCCGGCTCTTCGTCAACGATTTGACCATCTTTGAGCTTCTTTTTGTTCTTTAAAGGAGTGCTGTCTTTACCATACATACAGCCATTGACAGCAATAATTTCATTTTCTACCCCTTATTAGATGTCAAGCATCTGGGTGAGTCGCGACAGTGAAAAAGACGAGTCAGTGAAAATAAAAAACAGCATTACG
>PSLO01000109.1:0-13142 GCA_040289665.1 Leptolyngbya sp. ERB_1_1
AGGAATGCTTGACATAGGAGATGAAGATAGCAGTCACCCCTTATTTTATCTACCCTTTACGAAAAGGCACTACCCTTGAGCGGATAGAGTTCAAAAAATTAGAAGAGTATTGTCACGACTACGATTGCAAGCTCCGAGCCTCACCCAATCAGCAGTTCACTGTGTTAGCCTCAAAAACAACTGTAATGATTGCTGCGAATTGCCCTGTTCGCTTCTGCAAAACACTATGACGGGGATCAAACTCATCAACATTGGTTTTGGCAACATTGTCTCCGCTCACCGAGTCATCGCGATCGTGTCTCCCGAATCCGCCCCGATCAAACGTATCATCATCGATGCCCGCGAAAACGACAAGCTAATCGATGCCACGTACGGCAGACGCACCCGTGCTGTAATCGTCATGGATTCCGGTCACATCGTTCTCTCAGCAATCCAACCGGAGACCGTTGCCAGCCGTTTTTTATTTACCAAAGATAGAATTGAAGAGTAGGGTTTGAGAAATTATGCCGCTCCTTCACCCTTTTGTTAGCTAATTCTGCCGAGTTGCAAGCTATACTCACAGAATCAGAAAACTGGGAACACTAGCGCACAAACAAATTAAGCAGCTATGAGCAAGGGTAGACTCATTGTTTTAACAGGACCAAGCGGCGTGGGCAAAGGCACCTTGCTTCGATCGCTCCTCCAGCGTCATGCGGATCTTTACCTCTCGGTTTCGGTCACAACCCGATCCCCCCGCCCCGGAGAAGTCGATGGCAAAAATTATCACTTTGTCACTCGTCCGCAATTTGAGCGCATGGTTGCCCAAGGCGAATTCCTCGAATGGGCAGAATTCGCTGGAAACTGCTACGGCACCCCCAGACGAACCGTGGAAGAAAAAATCCGTGAGGGCAGATGGGTGATTCTCGAAATCGAACTTGACGGCGCACGCCAAATCCGCAAATCATTTCCAAGCGCCCTCCAAATCTTCATCGCCCCTCCTTCAATGGTAGAACTCGAATCTCGTATTCGAGGACGCGGACAAGACTCCGAAACCGCGATCGCGCGTCGGCTCCAAAGAGCTTGGGAAGAAGTAGATGCCGCCGGAGAATTTGACATTCAAGTCGTTAATGACGATTTAGAACGTGCCCTAGCCGAAATTGAGCGAGCCTTGTACGAGCCAGTCGCCGCAATTTGCTAACTCACCGGATTACCGCTTAACGCGATCGTGCAGTCGATTTCTCTACACGGCAAAAGAGTGGGCGATCTTCAAGATGCCCACTTTTTTAGTTAGATAACAGAATTACAGTCCAGTCGTGAAGTTCTTGAACACCGCGATATTGGTCAGTAGGAAGTAAGCGAACGCTGCCCCACCAACACCACCGACTAGAAAACCTGCTGCATACTCGTTCCACCCATGTCCGGTGTTGAGTTCTCCTGGTGGGTTCGGAGTTGTGATCGTCGTGGTTGGACCAGGAGGATTACTTGCACCGTAGAGAGAAATCGCCAGCGTCGAAATAATCACAAGTCCAACCGTAGAAAGCAATCCTGCCAAGTTTGCAAGATCAGTATCCCGCAGCGGGCCGAGTTTCGCGAAGGGACCGATAATCCAGTAGCCATGAGCCAAACCGACCTCTAGCCCGCGTCGTAAAGGAGAAAGACCTTGACGATAGGCTGGTAAAGCGTTGATGTAGTTCTTGACCAACGGCGAGGCATTAATTGGCGTTGCGAGATTGGCATTTTGAATATCGTAAGCGGGAAACACGACCTCTTTGTTGCGAGGATCATTAGGTCGATCTCTAGCTTCAGGATGCTTAAGAATTTGCATAGAAAACTTTCCTGTTTTGCAATGTGCTGGAGCGATTGTAAAAGTGGTTGTTTTCCGTCTTCATCACTCTGAAGACACAATTTGAGCAAATGCAACGGAAACCCACGCAATGTAAGGCTTTATGAACTGCCTCAGCCAAAGATGCCTGCCGATTCGTTGTCAATTGCATTCTCTCACTGTTGCTTAACCAAGTTTCTTTATAAACATTTAAGATTTTGCAACATCCAGCCTCAAAGCTAGAAATCCCCCGTATCGTTAGAGAAGTTTCTACCTGTCGCTTGTTTTTTAGGTGATCTATGACCTTTAGCCTCACCATAAGCTATCTTCGATCGCTTCTTTTAGCCAGTCTGTTGAGCTTCCTTGCGCCGATCGCGTTGGTCGGAGGGACGATCGCACTTCTGCTCCTGCTCGGATTCATCCCCGGACTGATGCCTTTCGGTCAAGCTTGTGCAACCCAAATCCTAGCGTTTCTCGAAACCTTTGGCAATGGTAACCCTTGGGAAGGCACGCTCGTCATCGGGTGCGCCTGTGCAGTCGTTGGCGCACTATTCGACACCTATATTTTCACCATTACTACCCCGATCGATTTCAACAAGCCACTCTCAAAGTAAGTCATTCTTCGACAAAACTCTCTATCCTAGAGAACGTGCCTCAAGGGTTCGTTGACATGGTGAGAATGAGTCGGACGATCGTTAGTTTCGTTTTAATTTTTCTGCTGAGTTGGAGTAGCGTTCCTAGAATTGGTGGAGCGCGAACGCTGCCTTCACAATCGATTCAGCCATATCTCGATCGCGTGATACAGAATATCACCGAGTTTAAGCTAGAGAATGGCATGAAGTTCATTGTTTTAGAGCGTCATCAAGCTCCTGTCATCTCGTTTCTCACCTACGCAGATGTAGGCGGGGCAGATGAACCAGACGGAAAAACCGGAGTCGCTCACTTTCTAGAACATTTGGCGTTCAAAGGCACGACTCGGATCGGTACACAAGATTTTCAGGCAGAAAAGCCGCTGTTAGAGAAACTAGATCAGCTTGCCGCCGAGATTAGAACTGCAAAAGCCCAGAAGAAAGATGTTCGCGCCCTCCAAACAGAGTTTGATTGCGTTGAAGCCGAAGCCACAAAACTCGGACGACAAAACGAACTAGGGCGAATTGTCGAGCAAGCAGGCGGCGTTGGACTCAATGCAAATACCTCCTCTGATGCAACTCGTTATTTCTACAGTTTCCCCTCAAACAAATTAGAACTCTGGATGTCGCTAGAGTCAGAGCGCTTTCTAGATCCTGTGTTTCGAGAGTTTTACAAAGAGAAAGCGGTGATTTTAGAAGAGCGACGCTTAAGAACAGAGAACTCACCGATCGGACAATTAATCGAAGCCTTCACAAGTGCTGCCTTTCGAGTTCACCCCTACCGTCGTCCGGTGATCGGCTATCCAACCGATTTAGCAAATCTGACCCGCCAAGACGTTCAAACCTTCTTTGAAACGCATTACGTTCCTAACAATTTGACGATCGCGATCGTGGGCGATGTCAATCCCACCGAAGCCAAGCGCCTTGCTCAAATCTACTTCGGTCGTTACAAAACAAAACCTGCGCCACCCGAAGTCATTGCCGTTGAGCCACCGCAAACCAAGCAGCGCGAAGTCACCTTAAAGTTACAATCCCAACCCTGGTATCTCGAAGGCTATCACCGCCCTGCACTGAATCATCCAGACGACGCAGTGTACGAAGCAATTGCATCAATTCTCAGTGACGGTCGAACCTCTCGGCTTTACAAATCATTAGTAGAGGAGAAGAGATTAGCGTTAGCGGCTCAAGGCGTTAATGGATTTCCAGGCAATAAGTTTCCGAATTTGATGCTGTTTTATGCCCTAACGGCTCCGGGTCGATCGATTGAAGAAGTTGCGCCTGCACTCAGAGCCGAAATTGATCGCTTAAAAACTCAACCCGTTTCTGCCCAAGAACTCGATCGCATCAAAACCCAAGCCAGAGCCGAATTATTACGATCGCTCGATTCCAACATGGGAATGGCTGAGTCATTATTGGAGTACGAAGTCAAAACCGGAAGCTGGCGCAACTTATTCAAGCAAATTGATGCGATCGCAAAAATCACACCCGCTGATATTCAACGAGTCGCCAAAGCTACCTTTATGAATGAAAATCGCACGATCGGACGCATTTTGCCGCAAGGATAAGCAGCTATGTTTACTAACGTTGAAATTCGATCGCTAGAAGACTGGATGAAAAACCCACCAAAAGGGACAGAATGGGTGGATGGAAAACTAATCGCTAAGCATCCCACTGTTTCGATTGATGATGTACGAGTTGAACATCAGATGACGTTAAAACACAGTAGGATTCAGGCAAGTCTTGCAGGCGATTGGAAGAATTACAAAGAGCAGCAAAATTTAGGCGGGGAAGTCTACACAGAAGCACCTTGCCGAACTCAGAAACAAGGACGAAAACCGGATGTTGCTTACCTCCCTCCAAGCTTGTCTTCTCAGTTTCGAGATGTCGATATCTTGCCTCAAAGCTTCCCCTTGATTGCTGAAATTGTCTCACCAACTGATTTTGCTGAAAATGTGATCGCGAAAGCCCAAGAATACTTGCAGTCAGGCGGCGAAGAGGTTTGGCTAATTTTTCCTGAAAGCCAGTGGGTTATTGTGATAACGCACTCATTGCGAAAAGTATTTGTTTCTAGTGAAGTTGCAGCAACACAAGTCGTTTTGCCTGGTTTTAGTATTGCCGTTGATCAGCTATTAGCGTAAATGAAAACACTCCGAATTCCAACTCTATTTGCTCTAGCGTTCCTTACTGTATTGATGTTCGTGCATCCAGCCATTGCTGATACACCGAAACACTATACCGATCTCAAATTTGCACCACCGCCAGAAATCAAAGTTCCAGCCTATACGCGCTTCCAACTTCAAAATGGCATGATTGTCTACCTGATGGAAGATCACGAATTGCCATTAGTCAGCGGAACTGCTCTCATTCGGACAGGCGATCGCTTTGAGCCTGCGAATCAAATTGGACTTGGAGATCTCACCGGAACCGTAATGCGATCGGGTGGAACTCAGAAACATCCCGCCGATCAACTCAATCAGCTACTAGAACAACGCGCCGCAGTGGTTGAAACCGGGATTGGCACAACTGCCGGAAGCGCAGGATTTAACACGCTCACAGAAGATTTGCCGGAAGTGTTCGATTTGTTTACGGAAGTGATTCAGCAGCCTGCCTTTGCCCCTGATAAGTTAGCGAGCGCAAAAATTCAGCTTCAAGGTGGAATCGCTCGACGCAACGACGATCCAAACGGCATTGTCGATCGCGAATTTCAAAAACTCATCTACGGCAACGAAAGCCCATACGCGCGAACGGTTGAATATTCAACGATCGCAAATATCTCTCGCAATGACTTAATCCAGTTTTATCAGCGATCGTTCCGCCCGAATCAAATGCTGCTCGGTATCGTTGGCGACTTTGATCCGAAACAAATGCGATCGTTAATCGAATCAAAATTTGGCAAGTGGAATCCCTCAGGTCAGTCCATCCCGACCCAACTTCCGCCTGTTTCTCAAGCCAAACAAGGCGGCGTTTTCTTCATTAATCAGCCCCAACTGAATCAAAGCTATCTGCAAATCGGACATCTAGGCGGACAGTTAAACAGTCCTGATTATCCTGCCTTGAGCGTGATGGAAGACGTGTTAAGTGGATTTGGGCGACGATTGTTTAATGAAGTCCGATCACGTCAAGGGTTAGCGTACTCGGTTGCAGCTAGTTGGAGCGCTGAGTATGATCATCCAGGTGTGTTTATCGCAAGTGGAGAAACGCGATCGAATGCAACTGTCCCGTTTATTCAATCCGTGCGAACTGAAATTGATCGCATTCGCAAAGAACTGATTTCAGCCAATGAGTTAGTATTCGCAAAAGATACGGTTCTGAATTCTTTTATCTTCAACTTCCAAGATCCAAGTCAAACCCTTTCACGTTTACTGCGGTATGAATACTATGGGTATCCCAAAGATTTCATTTTCCAATATCGCAAAGCAGTAGAAGCAACCACGATCGCCGATGTTCAACGCGTTGCCCAAAAATATCTCCAGCCCGAAAAGCTCGTTACATTAGTGGTTGGAAATGAAAAGGAAATTCAGCCACCCCTATCGAGTTTGGGTCAACCTATAACTGCTGTTGACATTACGATTCCTCAACCGCAATAGATTCATCAAGCGCCCAAGCCTAAATGAGTTTGCAGCGATCGACGCATTACCGCATCTGGAACCGCTTGCTGTGTCCAGATCTCCAACGCAGCCGCACCTTGTTGCACCAGCATTTCTAATCCGTCGATCGCTTCTGCTCCCCGCTGTTGTGCCTGTCGTAAAAATCGAGTCGGATTCGGTACATAAATCAAGTCATAAGCGATCGCTGTTGATCGAATCTGCTCTGCTTGTTCCTCAGTTAAGGGTGATTGATCAGCGTGTGGCGACATCCCGATCGGTGTTGTGTTTACCACTAAATCCGCTTGAGGCAGAATCTCACAAAGCTGATCCCAAGTGTGAACCGAAAGCGAATCTAACGTCCAAGTTTTGGCGAAATCCTGAAGCTTTTCAGCATTGCGTCCAACCACGTGAATTTCTGCAAACCCCAACTCCGCACATCCCGCGACAACTGCTCTTGCGGCTCCTCCATTTCCCAAAATCAGCGCGATCGATTGATTCCACGATCGATCTTTCAAGGGTGCGACAAATCCAACAATATCTGTATTTGTTCCACTCCAACCGCGATTGCTCTTCCAAACGGTATTTACTGCTCCGATCGCTTTTGCCACCTCGGTAATTTCTGACAGTAGCGGCATGATCGCTTGCTTGTGAGGAATTGTAACGCTAAATCCTTGCAGATCAATCGCATTGAATCCTGCGATCGCAGTTTCGAGATCACTTGATCGAATGCGAAATGGAACATAAGCGAAATCGATTTGCATTTGCGCGATCGCAGCATTGTGCATGATCGGAGAAAGCGAATGTTCGATCGGATCGCCAATCACACCCAGCAGCTTTGTTTTACCCGTGATTCGGTTCATTCTTGGATGTCTTCGTTTCAGACGGATTTGTTTCAGATTCAGGCGAATCTTCTAGCAAAAGAGCTTCAGTCAGCGTCAGATCAGGGACAACTGTCGGCACATCTTCGGGCTTTGGTTCTGGAACAGAGCGAATTCGACGGATCGGTAAATTTGCAATTAAAGCCGTCGATCGCTGATGATTTTCCAGTACAAACTCCATCCCGTCATCGAGTTCGACGTAGCGCGACACCACGTCTAGAATCTCTTTTCGCAATTCCTCAACCATATGAGGCGGCAAATCTGCTCGATCGTGCGCCAACACCAACCGCAGCCGTCGTTTGACATCGTTGCGGCTATTGTCATCGCCACGAGAAAAAAAGCGTTCTAGAAATTCGGTGATCATGAGCAGAGATGCAAACGGTAGGAGCGGAAAAAGGAAACGTGAATCAAACTAACTCTTTTTAGAGAATCGACCAAAAAGCCGAGAAAAGAACCCTTCACTTTGAGGTTCTAAATTCATCAAGGGTACTCGTTCCCCTTCAAGACGGCGCACAATGTTATCGAATGCGATCGCTGCTTGTGATGGCGTTTCTGATAATACCAGCGGTTCACCTTTATTCGTTGAAACAATCACTTTTTCATCATCGGGTACAACGCCGAGTAATTGCACCGCTAGAATCTCTTGTACATCTTCGACCGACATCATATCGTTTGCCTGCACCATGTTTGGTCGAATCCGATTGACGATCAAGCTAATTCGCTTAATGTTGTTTGCTTCCAGCAGTCCAATCACCCGATCGCCATCTCGAACCGCAGCAATTTCTGGAGTCGTAACGATAATTGCCTCTCGTGCAGCCGCGATCGCATTTTGAAAGCCCAACTCAATCCCTGCGGGACAATCGATCAAAATATACTCGTACACTCGTGATAAAGCGTTCACCAACTGCCGCATCTGATCCGGAGTTACGGCTTCTTTCGTCCGGTTTTGAGCCGCAGGAAGTAAAACTAAATTCTGAAATCGCTTATCTTTGACGAGTGCTTGTTCAAGGCGACACTGACCTGCAAGCACTTCAACCGCTGTATAAACAACGCGGTTTTCCAGCCCTAGTAATAAATCTAAATTTCTCAGTCCAAAATCCGCATCGATCACAGCAACTTTGCGCCGCCGTTTTGCCAATGCCATACCGAGGTTAGCGGTTGTGGTAGTTTTGCCGACTCCACCTTTACCCGAAGTGATAACAATGATACGCGCCATTAATAAAAATCCGCCTTGGAAATGAACGGAATATCCCGATTACAGGTTCTATAGGATAGCAGAATTCGGAATTTGAAGCGTTCAGAATCTAGCACGATTGGGGACTAAATAAAAAAATCTTCAAATTCGGAGATGCGATCGCACTTAGCATAACGCAACCTACAAATCGCGCAAGTTCTAATCTACAAAGCTTTACCGCTTTCGTAAACCAACACAACGAATTCCAAACCCACGCATTACAAATGGTTTATCTTTTTTGGGTTTCATCGTCTTTCCGCATCACGAAATCCGCCGCTCTCGCAATCCGAATATTTCCTTGTGGCGAAACATAGGCTACTTCTGGAAAATATTGCGCGAGTGGCGTTTCAGGTGCACGCGCCACATAATCCGCAATCCGAATTTGCGTCGGCTCTAATTGCAGTGCCATAATCAGACATTTTGTATTCCCTTGACAGCCCGCGTGAGCTACCCCCCGTAAGCGACCCCAGACGAGAATATCGCCTTCTGCCACGATCGTACTTCCCGGATTCAAATCGCCCATCACAATCACGGTTCCGTTATGGCGGATTTCAGTGCCCGATCGCAGTGTCATTTGAATATAAAGCGGCTCCTCCATCGCGCTTGCAGTTTCCGGCTTTGCCAGTGGAGAAGCAGCGGTAATTTGTTCGACCGAATAGCCAGCGGTTGCGGCGACAACAGCGGTTTGGCGGCGACGAGTGTGAACAGATTTTAATTGCAGTTGAACTTCTCCGAGGGCTTCCGCGATCGCGCTAAGCTGACGCGTGTCGAGTAAGCGATCGTCCGCGATCAGATGCACATCCGTATTGGGTTGCCAATGCCGTTCTCGTGCCGCTAAAAGCTGTTTGAACTGCTGCCAGACTTCGCCCCACGCCAAAGCCACCTTAGAAGCAGATTCAGATTCGGGCGGTAAGATCAACTGGATCACGCCCTCTTTTGACTTAAGACGAACTTGCAGATCTTCGATCGCGATCTTCGGAACATCCGGCGTTTCGAGCGGTGGCAATTCGGGTAGATCCGCCTCGACATCTGGGCTGGAGACGGGTTTCGGGGTCGTTGGGGTGGAATCGTTCGCGAGAGGCGAAACAGAAGTGTCAGAAGTCATGCCTAACCTTGGGTCTGCAACGGATAAATCATATTCACTCAATGGGATGTTTGCAACATTGTTTCGATCGACAGACGCAGTTTCTCCGTTTTTCTACTAGGGTGGGAGGGCTATTCTGCCATCCACAGAATTACGCAAGGTAAGTAGGAGTTACAATGTCAGACCTAATTCAAGCCGTTCTATCTAGCGATGAGAAAACTTCTTTGCGCCAATTTTCTAGCTTGTTAAGAGCTTGTGACAAGAAGTATTTTCTCAGAAACGAAATCTTGCAATCGTTTAATGAATATTGCCAACAGTACGAAAAATCGCCTCAGTTTCACACTTCATCTCGGTTGGCAAAATTAATCAGCTATGTGCAAGAAATTATTTTAGAAGATGAAAGTTTGTGTTTGATTATTCGTCCGCGAATCGCAAAACAAGAAGCGTATCGCCTGCTTGAAGACTTGACGATCGAGCCGCTAACCATCCAAGAACTGCTTGATTTGCGCGATCGCTTTGTCAATCACTATCATCCTCGAGAAGGCGATGTGTTTGAGATTGATTTTGCACCATTTTATGATTATTCGCCCGTATTGCGCGATCCAAAAAACATCGGAAAAGGGGTAGAGTTCCTCAATCGCTATTTGTCAAGTCAGCTCTTCCAAGATCCGAGAAAAGGGCAAACTTCGCTGTTTCAATTTCTGCAACTGCATCGATACAATGGTTTTCAACTATTAATTAATGAACGGATTCGATCACAAGAAGAACTCAGCGATCGAGTGAAACAAGCTTTGGGATTGGTTGGCGATCTTGATCCGAATGACAAATATGAGTCATTTCGATTCGATTTACAAAATCTCGGCTTTGAACCCGGTTGGGGCAACACCGCAGAACGAGTCAAAGAAACTTTAGAAATTTTGGATCAGTTGATTGATTCACCGGATCATCAAACATTAGAAGCATTTGTATCGCGGATTCCAATGATTTTCAGAGTGGCGATTATTTCGCCGCATGGCTGGTTCGGGCAAGAAGGAGTGTTAGGTAGACCGGATACAGGCGGGCAGGTCGTTTACATTTTAGATCAAGTCAAAAGTCTAGAAAAACAATTGCAGGAAGACATTGCGCTGGCAGGATTAGATGGGCTAGGTGTGAGTCCGAAAGTGATTGTATTGTCTCGGTTAATTCCGAACAGCGATGGAACGCTTTGTAATCAACGCCTTGAGAAAATTCATGGCACAGCAGATGCCTGGATCTTGCGAGTCCCATTCCGCGAATTTAATCCGAACTTGACCCAGAACTGGATTTCTCGCTTTGAGATTTGGTCTTATTTAGAAACATTTGCGATCGATGCAGAACACGAACTTCGAGCCGAATTTCAAGGCAGACCCGATTTAATTATCGGTAACTACTCAGACGGAAATTTAGTCGCATTCCTACTTGCAAGGCGCTTGAAAGTAACGTATTGCATTATTGCTCATGCCCTTGAGAAATCTAAATACTTATTCAGTAACCTTTACTGGCAAGAATCGGAAGAAAAATATCATTTTTCGTTGCAATTTACGGCAGATTTGATCGCGATGAATGCGGCAAACTTTATCATCAGCAGTACCTATCAAGAAATTGTAGGAACGCCGGAAAGTGTTGGACAATATGAATCCTACAAATCTTTCACAATGCCAAATTTGTATCATGTTGTGGATGGCATTGAATTGTTTAGTCCCAAATTTAATGTTGTTCCTCCGGGTGTAAATGAGGTTGTCTTTTTCCCATTCACGCGCACCGAAGAGCGATTATTAAACGATCGAGAACGCCTAGAAAATCTCTTATTTACCGATGAAGATCCAGACTTGATTTACGGCAAGCTCGACGATCCGGATAAGCGCCCCCTGTTTTCAATGGCAAGACTTGATCGTATTAAAAATCTCACCGGACTCGCAGAAGCCTATGGCAAGAGTGAAGCCCTGCAAGCCCGTTGTAATTTAATCCTGATCGCTGGAAAACTACGGATTGATGATTCGACCGACTACGAAGAAATCAGCGAGATCGAGAAGCTGTATGAAATCATCGATCGATACAACCTCAAAGGCAAAATTCGCTGGTTAGGTGTACGATTGCCAAAAATCGACACCGGAGAAGTGTATCGAGTCATTGCCGATCGCAAAGGTATCTTCGTACAGCCTGCTTTATTTGAGGCGTTTGGTTTAACCATCCTCGAATCGATGATCACTGGACTGCCGACCTTTGCTACTCGATTTGGCGGTCCGCTCGAAATCATTCAAGACAAAGTAAACGGATTTTACATCAATCCGACAAACCATGAAGAAGTTGCAGCGGTGATTCTGGAATTCTTGGATAAGTGCGATCGAGATCCGAACTACTGGAGCGGAATTTCTCAGCGGGGCATCGATCGCGTTTACAGTTCCTACACTTGGAAGATCCATACGACTCGATTGTTATCGCTCGCGAAAATCTACGGCTTCTGGAACTACACTTCCCAGGAAAATCGCGAGGATATGTTGAGATATATCGAGTCGCTGTTTTATTTGCTGTATAAGCCGAGAGCACAACAATTGCTACAGGAACAGATGCAGCGGTAAATGAACAAAAGAGGGTGAGATTGCTCTCGATCCCTCTTTATGTTTGTTTTACGATTTGGCTTCAACCTCCTGCTGCTTGCGGTACCGAAGCGTGATCATCCCTACCAGTATCAAAGCTGCAATCAGACTAGGCTCAGGTACTTTTTTGGGCTTTGGTGTAGAAACGTGGGGCGGTAGAGTTGGGTTGCTCGGTTGAGTAGGTGGGGTCGGATTGTTTGGTTGAGTTCCATCGATCGGCTTGTCAAACAGTGGCGGTTTCGTTTCTACAGGTGGACTGGTCGCGACAGGTGGTTTCGTTTCTACAGGTGGTTTCGTTTCTACAGGTGGGTTAGTCACGGTTGTGACTGACGTTCCGCGACCTGTACCGCTTGCACCTGAAAGACCAAGAGAACTGCTACTAATGCTCTGGTAGCGAACACCAAAATTACTAAGGCTCAACGAGTTCACATTGCCGCTTAAAGCCAGCGAGAAGCTGAATTTGCCAGAATCAAATGTTCCAGGAAGAGAGGCACTATTGTTAACACCGCCGCTTGTTCCGCCTTGGCAGGTGTTTCCAGTGTTGAAGCAAACACCGATCGCACCAAACTGATTTGGAAAAGAGCCACCTAAATGAGCATCTCCAAACAAACCACTGACACTTGAACTCAAAACAGTCCGATCGGTATTGAAGCCTAACCCCGAAACGCGAGACAAGATGTCACCACTGGAAGTGTTGTTCAACAGAACATCGAAGGCTGCGATCGTATTGCCGCTCTGGGAGGTGAATCCCTTAAATGTGAAATCAGCAAATGAGGTCAATCCATTGACTGCTTGGGTGGCAACATTTCCATCAAAGTTGACGCGGAAAATTTTATCTAAATCTGCCAGTCCAACCGTGAAAGAACTGGTTGCTGGCGTTGCCGATGGAGTTGGAGCTACAGCAGCCTGAGTTTGGGTCTGTGGTTGAGTTTGGGTCTGTGGTTGGGGTGGGTTTTGAGTTTTGTTTTGGTTCTGAGTCGCTGCCGAGTTCGCGTTATCAGATTTCGCAAATGCTGGATTAGCAGCAAGCAATAAATTCAAACTTGCAATCCCAGAAAAGAGCATCGAGATTGCAAGCGATGAGTTTTTGGTCATCTGAGTAATTTTAGACTTCATGTATAAGCTATTACATTATTTCCCTAAATGTGTATGATATTTCTGCTGACTTAAAGAACTCTTTAAAAAAGTGAGCCGCTCTAGTAAGATTTCAGAGTTCTGTGCTTTTACTGGAATCGCTCTGCATGAAAATCAGGGTAGTCTTTTTTAGTAAAGGATAAGTAAAAACAGGACATCTTTTCAACCGTTTGCTAGTTG
>PSLO01000110.1:0-12868 GCA_040289665.1 Leptolyngbya sp. ERB_1_1
CTCTTAGCGTTTATGATTCATGCAACAAAGCCATTGTTTATAGTATTGTGATTTCGTATAGATTCAGTGTGGCACGATCGCGCTGAATCTACATGATAGTATTGCGGATTTTTAATGTCAGAGGATATTTGAATAGTTTTCGTTCGTTACAACGTCCCGCCCCGAAATTCATTTCAGGGCGAAGCGAAGAAACCTTCTTTTCAAACCTTGTCTTATGCCGATCGCTCAATCCATTCCTCCATTTCCGAAAAATCATTACAGCCTGTCACTTCCATAAGTGTTTGCAGCACAGCAAGATCCTGTTTTTCCCATTCCGCCAAAATCGTTGAGCGATCGTCTTCAGGTGGAAAGTATTTATAGATGCGGAGTCCGCCGCGTCGTCCATCGGGCGCAACCGCGCGACCTGTACAAGTGAGTTTTACGCCGATTTTGCCAAGTAAGGTTTGAACGATCGCGATCGGGGCAAGTTTCTCGGTCACGGTGAAATTAAATAGCGCTTTCATATCGTCACGGCACTCTCGCGCAGTGGTCGCCACGAATTGTACAAGATCATCGGTTGCAAGAATCTTCTCTCCGGGCTTGAGAAATTCTAGAATTCTGAGCGATCGTAAGGCTTCGACTTGAGCCGTTAAGAGTTTGACATCCTGAACGGAGATTTTCCCGTTGCCGCGCTCTAAATGGTCTTCAAGCTCTTGCATATCATGAAGCCGCACATATTCTGGGTTGCGAGTGAGATAGTAATACAACCGCAATTGTGTATACCAGCCATCATCGTCTTTGAGTTTGATCTCTGGTGTAATCGTTTCAACGTTGTATTTACGTTTTAGTTCATGTTTGCGTTTGCTGTAGCGTTTCTGAATCGTTTGATTCGCTTGTTCTTTGAGTTCGTAATATTCTTCCGGGGTGATTTCTGGAGAATCGGAAACCGCGATCGCTTCGGCGGTTTGATTGCGGGTCCGAATCGCTGAAATTACTTGAAGAATGCGATCGCAAACTGCCAAATCATGCCGCGCTTCTAAAAACTCAAAGCCTGGAACATTCAGAACACCCGTTTTAAGTTCGTGGTGCATCTGGTCAGTAATAGGTTGTGCAAAAATCTTGGTTAAATCGTCTGTTACAACTGTCACTGTATGACCTTCGAGCAGCAAGCCATTGCGAAATTCGCGACGGTAGCGCCACAGGGAAGCATTGACACGCGCCGCCATTTTTGCCCAAGTCCGAAGCGCGATCGGGTTACTCTGCTCATCCAAATCAAAATCGATATCTTTAAGCAATGCAATGTTGTAACGAACCGATTTTGTCACCGATTGCGCGACATCTCGATAGTTACAGCTTCCATTCCCGACTTTTCCAGGACCGAAATGTGCTGCCCAAACGTAACGAGGAATCGGTTCGCGCACTCTCGCTAATGCCTGACGAGACTCAGAATCTGGAGTGACACCTTGAAAAATTCCAAATACCGCTTTGAAATGATTGCGAATGTCGATCGATACTCCAGTCCCGATCGTCGGAGTTGCTAACACAATATCGTAATCGCCAATCACATTATTAATGCGTTCGGCAATGTGATAAGCCGCGTGATCAGGATCAGAAACGCTTTCGCTATCAATTCTGAGAATCCGTTTTTTAGGGAATTGCAATCGCAGGTAAGCTTCTAGATTTTTAGAACTCCAGCGACCCCGGACTTTCTGAGAATCGACACAAACGAAAACGGCTCCGGTTTTGAGAACGGTTTCCATCCGATCGATTAATGGTGCAGCATTTTTCGTATCGTAGAGTGAAACATTCCAAGCAATTTCGGGCTTCCATTGATTCACCACAACCCAGGGCGTGATTGGAGTTTCCGATAACTCGCGTAGATAATCGATGCTGACATCTGACAAATCTGCGTCTTGTGCAATCACTAATCCGCCCGTTTCCAACACAATCTCAATCAATTCGCGCAGTGTTTCTAAAATTTTGATGCGGTGATGATAGCAAGTTGCACTGTTTAAAGCGTGCCATAACACTTGTTCAACTTCGTCGAGAATGACGATCGCGCCTTCCCATTCTGCTGGATTAAATCGCGCTTTCGAGTTTGGATGCAGCGAATCGATACATAATCCGTAACTATCCTGATTCTCGGAATTCAAAGCATCTGTGATCCAATCAATTCCGATACTTTGGCAAATCGCTTTACCGAGTTGAATTCGATGTGTGATGACGAGAACTTTTCGATCCACGGCATTTCTAATTAACCCTTGCAGTGCCGTTGTTTTTCCGGTTCCTTTTGCACTTTTAATACAAGCTAAACCGGATTCTGGATACGGAAGATCTCCCAGATACGGCTGATTTAATGTAAGCGAAGGTGAATAGGTTAATGACCATAATTGTGATGCTTGCCAGAACTCAAGCTCGATCGCTGATTCATATAGGTTTGTAAACGCATCATGACCACGAGCGACAACGAAATCATCAACGCCCTTTTCAGCACCCGGTAATGTAATAACTTTAACTTGACAGCCAGCATGGTTTAACAATTGCCCTAAACGAGAAGTAGCAAGAAAAATATTTTGGAGCGTTCTCGGCTTCGTTTCATAGTCGAAGCAGATATGCACCGATCGCTGAGCCGTCGCAAACTGCGCCAATTCGGTGATCAACTGCCGCGTCTCACGCCGATAACCACTGAAAATTCCGGGAAGCGCGATCGCTGCATATCCCAAACTCAACAAACATCCCGCCTTTTTTTCACCTTCGGTGAGTACGATCGGCAAATTATTTCGCCAAACCCATTCCCAAAAGTTCGTTGCCCCCGCAATATCCACCTCAAACCGTTCTGCAACTCGCTGCCAAATTCGCAACGGCACATCTAATAAAATTAATCGGCTCGATCCTTTACCCAGACTGGGACTGAGGTATTTTGCAGACTTGTTTTTCTCTCGATCGAGAATTGGTGTATCAGCATCGGGTTTAAACCGTCCCCAATCCATTCGCTGCCAGTGATTCAGCGGATCGACTCCACTCACCCACCAACCTCGAACCGACTCACGCGCCTGCTGTCCGAAGCGTGTCACTTTCCAATTCAGCAACTGAGCGATCGGATAATTCGCCTCGCGGGTAAACGGGTCAAACTCGGTATCTTGGAGCGATCGCACATTGCGACGAATAATCTCCGGATCGACTCCGCTCATTAACCATTCTTGTTCGTGATCGGGAGCGAGATCGCCCTCGATCGGTTTTGCCGCTTCAGAAGAAGCAATTCTGAGGGAAGTTACCATCAGCCCTGCTCCTTCTGAAGAAACAAATTCGCACGTAAACCTGGCGCAGAAACGCTGCACCTGATACAATCTTTGGACATAGAAATCAAGCCCAATCTTTTTTGGGCAAACAAGGTTATCAACCCCTTTGGCTGACTGTGGTAGGGAAGCTTAAGGGGTTTTGCTTTTGGAACTGAAAATCTAGATTGGCGGACTTGTAGCGGTGGTAGTCGCCCAAAATCGCGCAATCTAATTCGAGACAAACAAGGTTCGTCGAGCAATGTAGGTTACACATTTCCGACGTGGACAGAAGATTAACACCAATTTTTCACAGGCTCAAGAGGGACTGGATCACTGATCCGCTGGAGTTACGGATGATCCATACGGGCGGGTTAGGAGAGAAATCGGACGGCGGAGGAATAGAGCGTTAGCGGTTGATCGTTGGAAACTTAGGGAGATCGATCGCATAAAATAAAGCAGATTTGGATCGCATCAACGCCAGAGTAATAGGCAAAAAATCGACGCGGCAGTTACAGAAAACGCGATCGAATTCAGACGTAAGCGTTACAGGACTCCGCAATCTTACTACTACCGATAGGGTCAGATCGAGACGGCTCGGCAGTAGTTCTCTAGATATAGCGTTTTGCCTCTTGCCAAATCTCCGGGGGTAGGGCACTATATGTGGGGTTCAGAATCTCACGAGCGATGAAACAACTAGAAGCAGCCTTTCCGGTCGATAGTCAACTTTTGATGGTGTTGCCCAGAGCCGGGGCATCGGTGCGAAATCCAGATGTGCGATTACCGATTTTGCGATCGGATGTGAATGGTTATTACTTAGAAATGCGAGTCGAAGCGGACGCACAGGATGACAGCGAATTTGCTGTGATTCGACGAGTGCCGCTAGAAAATTTATCTGAAGAAGAATTAGCGGAATTAAAAACAGAATACGCTAAGCTTGACTGGGAGACTTGTGTTCGTAAAGGTGTGAGCAACGGATTAGAAAAAGTTGACGATCGCCGCATTCAAAGAATGTTTATGGCTTTGATGACGTTTCTAAATCCGCGCCAAATCTCGATCGTGCTTTATCTCTACAAATTGGCAGCACAACAGCAAAATGGTGGAACCGTAACGTTTCGATCGAACGATTTGCTTGAGAGTTTGGGATATACGCGGACGAAAGATGGGGGATTTGCATCGAAACTGCGATCGCAATTGAATCGAGATTTGGTAGCGCTTCATCGAACTGAGCTAGTGTTAGCCCAATCTTTCAGGAAGATGAATCAAAATCGTGGTGCAAAAGTCATGATTAAAAGCATCCTGCGAATCAAGGATTACGAAGTAGACAGCGCCCCGAGAGATTTTGATATTACAAAAGCAGCAGATTATACTTACGAATTGGCTGATTCTTACACGATTTCTCTAGAGTTTTTTGATGGTTCTCGAAATGGGGATTGTGTTCTTTTTCCAAATCAGTTTGACATTACTCAACGATTGGGAAGCAATGCAAAATGCGACTATAAAACGAAACTTCTAATCTATCTAGCAAGTCGAATGAAATGGGACAGCTTAACAGATGGACAGTATATTTCTGTCTCGAAGCAATACCTTTTCAAGAATCTTGATTTATTTGGGAGCAATTCTTCTCGAAATAATCAGATTTTCTGGCGCACCGTGGATGAGCTAAAAGGAGATGGATATCTGCTTGGTGCACAAGAATTATCGGGAAAAAGCCGAATCTCTACCATTCAGTTTCAAATTGATTCAACAAAATTGAAGTGTAAATAACAATTCGAGCAAGACCCCTACATCTGGCATCGGATACCCCTACCAAGCCAGATCAAGGTTCACGCTAAAATTTAGCAGTGTAAACATGAGAGTAAAAGCAAATGGTGTTATTTGGATTTGGCAAAAAGCTCACGATTCCAACTCCTGATGAAGCCTTGAAAGGTCGATCAGAAAAAATGCCCGTCCCCGAAAAGCACTTTGTCAATGGTCATCCGCTCAAACCTCCCTTTCCCGCTGGAATTGAAACTGCGGTGTTTGGTCTCGGTTGCTTTTGGGGCGCAGAACGTAAATTCTGGCAGCAAGAAGGCGTTTACACCACCGCCGTTGGTTATGCCGCAGGCAGTACCCCAAACCCGACTTACCAAGAAGTTTGCTCTGGCATGACTGGACACAATGAAGTCGTTCTCGTCGCTTACGATCCCAAAGTGATCAGCTACGAGCAACTCTTAAAAGTGTTCTGGGAAAGCCACGATCCGACTCAAGGAATGCGACAAGGTAATGATGTTGGTACACAGTATCGATCAGGAATCTACGTCTACTCTGACGAACAGCGCAAACTTGCAGAAGCATCTCTGAAAGCCTATCAAGAAGAACTCTCTAAAGCGGGCTACAAAGAGATCTCAACCGAAATTTTAGATGCACCTGAGTTCTACTACGCTGAAGCCTATCACCAGCAATATCTCGCCAAAAATCCGAACGGCTACTGTGGTTTAGGCGGTACGAAAGTTTGCTATCCCGGCGCTTGATCTACATCTTCTGGAGTCGGCTCGCTCGCTTCGCTCCATGGAGCGTTCGCACTTTGAGCCGGCTCAAACACTTGGCAATAACCGTCTGGGGTAACTTTGAAATTAAACAACGGGGAAGCCGGATTCCAGCAGCGTTGCCCCCGGAAATGGCGACAGCGAAAACAGCACGCTTTCTCACTGCTGTCCATCCACGCAGACGATCGCTCACTACTTTGAGTCATCAACTCCCGCTGAGACAATCCCCGTAACACTAGATCTTGACCCTGCCAACGTGCTTCAACTAGTCCGGTGTCCGAAAGCGATCGCCATCTCGAATCGCTGGTAATTGCATCCGGCAGCGTAATTGTCACCACCGTTCCAAACTCTGAAAGTTCCCCTTCATAAGTCGTTTCCGGTGGCGCAGGTTGGAGAAATGTTTCGCCGATCGGTAACTCTACTAAACTTCCTGATGCTGGAGAATGCAGATGATAGCGATTATGCAATTCATCTAATCCGGTCAAATCCGAGAGATAGTTCGGGTCGCCATGAACGAAGATGACGTGCTGTGGACGTAAGTTGTGGATAAACTGCGTCGTACTAGCTCCGTCACAGTGTTGAGCAAGCAAATAGGTTTCGATCGCACAATCTGACGATAAATCAATCAGATTTTCTTCTAAGCGATGTTCTAAGTGATGCGGCAGTAAAACCAACCAGCGTTCTGGCGCTTCTTCACAAAACTCTTGCCAATCGATCGAGAAGTCCGTTAGCACGATACAGGGCGATTCTCCAATGAGCGATCGCTGCTCTGGATGCAACCTCCGCACTCGTGGACGAACGCGATCGTCCCAAAAGAGCGATTGATGTTTCGCAAAGTTCTGAACTGAAGCGGGCAAGTGTGGTAACAGTTCCAAATAGGCATCACATCCCGATGCTACCGTCCCATCGACCCAGATATCTAAATCCCGTCCCGTGAATAAATGATGGCTTCGCAGCAGCATTAACAACTCTTGTCCAAGTCCAACCATCGGCAACGGGAGAAGAACCGAATGTCGATCGCTCAATGCCCGACTAATTCTCTCTGCAAGCTGATTTTCTTGTTGTCGTCGATGTGGAAATCGTGCGGTTCCATAAGTTCCTTCAATTATCACCACATCCGGGCGTATTCCCCGCAGTTCTTCTAGCCGCAAGCCTTCCACCAAGCGAGAATTCGACAAGAAAAAATCTCCCGTATACAGCACCGAATACGATCGACCATTTTGCGGCGTATACGTCAGTAAAATTGCCGCTGCTCCCGGAAGATGTCCCGCCGGGAAAAGTTCAGCAGTCAAGCCATCTTGAAACTCAACGGGCGATCGCCAAGGAAGCGCGTGAACAAACTGAGGAATTCGACCCGGCTCATTCAGCCAATTTAACGGTAATAGCTGCGTAGTAGCTTCACTTGCATAAATCGGCATCTGCGGAAAAGCGCGATGCAGACTGAGCAATCCTTGAGCATGATCCGAATGAGTATGAGTGCATAACACCACATCGGCTGGAGCGCGATCAAAGACTTCTGCGGATAGGTTTGCTGTGCCAATCGGCAACGCCGCCGAATCCGCGCAGAGAGCAGAAATATCCGACAGCCCGCAGTCTAACAAAATTCGGTAAGGACCCATGCGAACTAGGAGACACACTCCTTCGTCACCATGCCCCGCTCCATAGGGAAAGCAGTCCAATTGTGTCACGCATCCACCCTAAAGAAACTCAGAATTCAAACATCGGAATTCGGAGATTCATTCTGTCACCCCGCCTTCCGTCTTCGGTTCTTTGCTTTAATGTGCTGAACCATTTCCATGATAGTTGTCGGTGTCATAGAAACCGTTGCGCGTACCAAAGAACAAACAAGCAACTGTGAAAAATCCTGAAAGAACCAATAGAACCAGTTTTACATCCATATTGCTTACATCCTTTAACCTTTCTTATTAAGTGTACAAGAACCAGAATAAAAAGCGACAGTGTGAATCTTGAATCACTCTAGAGCGAAACTATCAACAGCTTAAGAAATCACAGATTGATCTTAGATTCTCCCAAGGATAGAAGCATTACGGCTTTATTTCGCTGATGGTTGGATAAGCGCAGAAACGAGCGATCGTCGCGTTATGCAAAAGACAGCGCCCATTTTCTGTATTCTGTATTCTGTTTTAATTCAATGATTCGGAAGTAATCAGTATGATGAGAAGGCTTTTGGCAATTGCAACCGGACTATCGATGACCACAGCGGTGCTAGTTCAGCAACCCACGCAGGCGCAAGGAACAACTCGGAGGTGCATTGCGCTTAGAGAAATCACAACGAAACAGCGCGCCATCCGGAAAGTGATTGCACTCAATAATTCCAATGCCAACACGGACTTTGCCGTACCGACCGGGAGGCAATTTAGCAGTTTCGTTGCTCAAGTGATTCCTGAAAACAACTCACGGTATGAGATCGAAGTCAATCTCAAATACAACGATGGATCATCTTCACGAGCAGTTTCGAGAACGATCGATGCCAGACGCTTTTACCGCTACGATCAACCGTTCCGAACACCGACCGCCAGACAGCCTTTCCAAATCAACACCCGGATCACAGGTAACCGCAATACGGCTTACCAAGTCTCTGTTTTCGCTTGCCAATAGGGAGTTGAGCGACGAGGAAATGTGATCCTTGCTCGCAATCTTTAGTGATGATGGTGTTTGCCTGACGGGTTTGTTGTTACACTTTTGGGATAACCGCGATCGTCGTTATCAAACGATTGGGTTTGGAATGCAACATATACACCCGTCCAGGAATTTGTCTTCGGGAAGCAGATGAAAAGTGCCCCATCTTCACCACGTCCATTTAGCAAGTTGGAGCAGGCGATCGGCTTGCGGCGATGTGATGTTCTGCTTGATCGCATAGAGAACACGTACATCTTCTCCGGGTGCTGAGGATGCGATATTGATCGCGACATCAAACTGGTGATCAGCGGCAATGGATTTTCCCATTCCGTAGATGTTCGATCTCAAAGTCCAAGGGTGCGATCGGGAAATCCTGCCGCATCAAAGTAGCGAGTGCGTCCAACTGTTTGATACTTCAAAATCGTTTTTAGCCCGTTTGCAGCAGGCTTCGATTCTAATCGCTCTGATTTGAACTCGATCGCATTTGAGCCGTTGACGAGTGCCTCTTCTACCACCCGTCCAACCAGTTCACCCTGATGTGGAATTTGCAATCCTAAAATTTTCGCGATCGTCACCGCCACATCTGCATTGCCAACGGGTGCTTGATCGACATAGCTTTTCTTGAAATCAGGTCCGATCGCTGCCATCGTGTTGTAAGTATCAGCGCGACTAAAACTTCCGTGCATTCCCTGCCCTTGCTGCAAGCCAGTATCGGCAATTTCAGCACCACACAAAGTTGGATTGCCACACCCTGTATCAAACGAGCGAAAATTGACGACGATTGAAGGAATTGGCATTCGAGTTTTGCCTCGAAGTTTCACCGCACTAAACGGCAGCGTTCCTGCGATCGTCTGCAACGCATCATCAACAAAAATTCCGCTGACATAATCTTGATTGATCAGCGTGTTGACGATCTTCTGTGCTGTGGCTTTACGGTCTCCAGCTTTAAGATATATCAGATCCGATCCACCATTCCCCGCAACAATGAGCGTCGGAGAATTTGCTGCTTTGCCGATGATCGCATTTTTACTAAACTGTCCTTTTGTGGGGTCGATCGCCGCATTATTTTTATCGGGATCAAAGAGGGAGAGTTGCAGCGATCGGGCAAGGTCGATCGCCAAAAATCCAGGCGGCAAGAATCCTTTAGGCACATCAGGATAAGATTGCGAGGCGGCATAGCTATTTTTGCTTTGCTTGCTGATCGTTGAGAATCCGTGATCCGAAGTCACAAATAAATTGGTCGTATCTTCCAATCCCAAATCTTTGAGCGCAACGCGAATCTGTGCCAAGTTTTTATCGGCATTCTGTCGCGCAGCTTGGCTAGTAGTACCATTAATGCCCGGAATAAGCTGGTTTAGACTGTCACCCTGATTGTGCTGAGTTCCATCGGGATCGCGTGACCAGTACACCATCACGAACGGTTTTTGGCGCTGCTTGAATAGCGGCAAAACCCCTTTGGTGGTAGCATCCACAAAGTATTGCTGTTGGGTAAGATTGGCAACTTTTGCGCCTGCTGTGGTACTACTTCCAGACTTACCGTTCGCACCTCGATCGGGCGTTGCTAGCAGCAAATTTTGCTGCTTAAAGAATGCGGCAACTTCAGAATTTAATGGTACACCTGTTGCGGTTCCGGTTGAGTCATCAATGACGATCGTTGCTTCTCCGCGATTTTGGCTGATATCTTGAATCAACGCAGGTCCTACTTTCCCGATCGCGGCTGTGCTGTATCCAGCTTTCCGAGCGATCGCTAACAAGCTTTCTTCGTTGAGATAATTCTGCTTGTGAAATCGATTGACTTCAGCGAGCACTGCATTGTTTTCTAGAAATGGTACAACCGATTGCTTTGCAGTTTTTACTTTGAATCCGACATCGATCGTATTACTAAAGTCTCCCGTATCACCTAAATAGTGTCCAGTTGCGATTGCAGAAGCATTCGCAGTTGTGAAAGTCGGAAATAGAGAATGACTATTGATGAAGTCTACACCCTGCTGTCGAACTTGCGTGAGCGCTGGCATATCTTCTGCATTAACGGAATTGTAGCGTAGTCCGTCTGCAACAAAAATAATCGCGTTTCGCTGAGTCGGTGCAGAACCAAACAAACTGAGCTTAGAACAAGTTGCAATCGAGAAAAGTAAGATCGCCGTCAATACAATCGATGACCAGCGAACTCGACGGAGAAGTAGAGACATCTAGAATCTAACTTTCAATGAAGGCGTAAATGATTACAACACACTCAAGTTAAAAGTGCGTGTATTCCATAGCACATGGCTAAAATACACCTCTAGCAACACAATAAAACAAATGTCATTTCAGTAAGACAATGAGACAGGTCAGTAAGACAATGAGACAAGTTGTGATTTGGTTACTTTGTTTTAGCTTGAGTTGGATCGGGCTAATCCGTCCGGGAATTGCAGCAAATCAAACTGAACCCGGAGCAGGAAACACGATCGCGCTTCAACTCAGTCAAAAATCTCCGATCGTACAGTCCGCCCTGTCGCTGCTTACTACCCAAGCCAAACAAATTCAAGATCGAACGCTGCGAAACGTGACTTTGAGGGCGATCAGTGATCCAAAGTACTGTATTCAACACCGGGCGGGCGTGACTGACCAAACCAAAACAAAGATTTTGCAGGCGCTTCTGGATGCAGGACTGGTTGATCCAAAAGATGATGCAACTTTTCCAGGCGGACTCAAAGCAGGAATTTTTCCGCCCGTTTTACAAGATGGAAGCCGCTGCCCACAAACACCGCAGCCTTTTTCTTCTGCTCCTGGCAGTACTTTCGGTGGACATCATTCTTATCCAGGTGGCTTAGTACTGCATGAAGTCCTTAATGATCTGAGTTCACAGAATTTTGCAATCCTGTATCGTCAACTGTACGGACATCGCGATCGTCGTGGTTTTGCAATCGTAAAACGTTCTGCTGAAGCCCCTGATATTGTGATCAACGACGACACCACGATCGCCGCTCCACTCTGGCACGATTGGGCAAAAACGATCGTCCTTCAGTGGAATGCAGACGGGACAGAATTTTCAGAACTCAATTTCGGCGGCAATGGCACGAGTGATAATTATGGTCAATCAGGCAACTCGAAAACGGGTTCACATCATCTTCTGGGTTTAGCAGAATCGATCAAGCGAAAGCTTTCTCCTGAATTTGTCGTGGCTCAAGCTTCAGCGCACGCGGCTCCTACCTTGGGAAATGAGTACAAAGTCGTAAATTGGATTCGGACGGCTGCGATTTTGGCACAAGTTGATCCGATCGCTTCAGGCTATCTAATGCGCGATGCCGAAAATCACTTGCGTCTCCCTGCGCTCTATCAGCTAGGTCTTAAAGACCAAACAAACTTACTGGTGGAATATACAATTCACAATCTCTCAGATGCCGATTATGTTTTTAGCATTCCAGTCGTTTCGATCGGGGAGTCAATTCTCAAAGCGATCGCGCCTGAGTTTGGCTACCGTTCTGAAGACAGTGCAACGTTTAACACGAAATTTAGAAATCCCGTGTTTAGCTGGATTCCGCCAGAAAGATTGGTGATGCTCTACGCTCATCAAGGTCTGACTGCTGTACGGTCTGAAATTCGGCGGCTTGATCTAAGGCGCTAATTACTGCGGTTTGATCAGGTTTCCTCGATCGGTAAATCGTACCGACTTAATCTTTAAGTTTGGATTCTGCAACAAAGTTCGCCGTACACTACCAAACAGGGCTAACTGCTCGCAATTTGCCAGTGTCGTGAGCGATCGACGTGCATTCGGAATTGGACGAAAATCAACCGTTGCAACTCCAGATGCCACTTTCACCCGGTAGCCTGCCACATCCAGACTTTCACTATTCGTCTTTGAGAGCGTTTTTGCGATCGCTTGTGTGATAGGTTGATTCGCTGCGACTGCTTCTTTTGTGGTGACAAACTTGTTGCACTGATTATCTAGCTCAAAGACATTAATTGGAATCGTCTTCGTGGTTGGCTTAGGAGACGGTTTTGGTGCTGCTGCGATTGGTGAGGGTGAAACCGCGATCGGAGGTGTTTCTGGCGATCGACACCCACTGACGATAAGAAATACCAGATTGAAAAGAATAAACCCTCGCATCATTTGTCCTGTTTTTGAGATCCGTACCGGGAAAGAGGAACTATACCAACTAGGGTAGACCATCGATCGTGTCACTTTGTACCTATAGGCTGGATTTCACCTTCCGCATCCCCGGAAACGTTGTGGAATTGCGCTTTCAGGGTTAGCATGGACATAGCGATGCCCATTAGGGGTATTGATGTTGATTTCTTAGAAATTCATGGACGAAGTCCATTTATCCATTACAGAACACGCTTCGTAGCCTGGTTGCCCTTGGTCTTCCAGCGCTTCGGAAGATTGAGGGGGAAAGTCAGACACCCCCAGCAAAGCTGGTGGCTTGATGAGTGTGACCGCCCCAAGGGCGGATGTCCTTGCTA
>PSLO01000111.1:0-12742 GCA_040289665.1 Leptolyngbya sp. ERB_1_1
GTGGAGGTGACCCAGTTGCAGAACTGCGCCCACAGGTTAGCGCTTTCGCGTCTCTGTAAGGTTGTTGTCATGGTTTGTATGAGTGCTTGATTGGTTTACTCAAAGATGAGATTGATTCATCAATCTATGAGCTTAGATTAAGGGATTTATTTCGCTTTGTAAAGAGATGAATTAAGTTTTTACTCATCTTTTATTACAAAAAAGTTTACATTGCCGCTTCTATCGCTCCACTGCTTGCCTTACCCGCCGCTAAGGACAGAGATTTTAAGAATGAGAAGCGTCTCCGATTCTGAGATTTGACAAAGCTTGTTGCATATCGGTTTCTAAGAAATGATCGAGTGCACCATGAATCCAGGCAAACGATCGCTGATTATCTTCGCAAATTCGCTCAAAGCCTAGTACGTGTCGCAACTGCTCGTAGATGGGATGAACGATTAGGGTGTAAAGATCGCAGATTTCTGGATAGTCGCCCCGAACTTTAATTAGCGTCTGTTGTGTATCTTCTAAAAGCTGGCAAAGCGTTGCAACGGTGAGATAAGGCTGATCAATCACCCACACGCGAATATAAATCGATAGGCAAGTACGATCGCCCGGAGGCGCCATTACGAATGGATCAACAGGATTGTCAGTGGTCAGGTAAAAACTTTTGCTAGGTTGTTGAAAAAAGTAACCGTCGGATTCAGGTGCGACCGGGAAGAGAACACAAGCTGCAACAACACTATGATTGTCAGAACGTCGCAAGACTCGCATTCCGGTACTGTATTGCTGCGACCAGATTCTTAAGACCTTCGCAACCTTAGATATTGCAGCACCATCACGGATCAATGGGGCATAGTTGCGGGTGTAGAGATTGGCGATCGTAATCGCATCGGTACGAGGATTAAACGCATCGGCAAATAGTTTGATCGGTTTTTCCGCCTTGGGAAGTTCAAGTTCAGGGAGTGCTCGAATTTGTAAACAAAGTGAGTTTCCGTCATATTGCTTGTCGAGCAGACCCAACGCGACAAGTCGATCGATCATCATGCCTGCAGCGCGATCGCTTCCTCGTTCTTGATCTCCGTAGAAGAGTTCCGCGGCTTCTCTATGAGTACAACTGATTAAGCCTTCCGGCGCGTGAAGCTCTTTTAGAATGGCTGGAAGTCGCCCGTTCAGTTCTTTTTGCTGCTTGAGCAGGAGATAAGCCCACAGACGCACAAAATATTCTGCTTTACGACGCGTTAGTCCTCCTCGTTGCTGAATCATGGTGATGTAGGCACGCTGGATCTCGATCGGGAACAGGTGGTCTACGAGTTCTGGGATCATGACAGGTAAAGACTTGTGAAAAGGCGGAGAAAACAACCCAAACGGGTGAAGCAGTTCGATCGCTCTGTCAACGACAATCTGAGATACGACCCTTAGAATGCTTTCGATGTTTGAGCGTGAGATTGAGCTTCGACCGAAATCACGCTCAAGACGTTGCGTAAGCAGCCTAATTCGCTATTGCTCTGTGTCTAACCGTGGTGATGCAGCGCCAAAATTTTTCAGGGGCGTTCCCCTACATTATGAGTGGCTTATTTTCTTCAAGGATGAGAAGTTTCTAAAACTTCAAATTATTTCAGTCTAGTTCGCCGTGGTTCAGCTTATTTCAGTGTTTTTCAGAACACTCATTGTAAGTTCAGAATTATGGTAAGCACAATAGGGCAGTGCTTAACAAGGCTGTACTTATGGCTATTCCATTCTTCCCTGTGCTTTTGGATGTTCAACCCCCTGGGTTGACTTTCTATGCTCAACAACGCTCGACTCGACGTTCGCGCCGCAACAATCCCGATGATAAAAATCGGCGGGAGTCGCCTAACTTTACGTCTGCTGATTCTGATCGTGATTCTGTAAGCCAGGATGTGCTGTGGGGAGTGTTACTCGAATCAGTAACGCTCGGTGTGATGGTTCTGGCATCTTCGCTGCAACTGGTGTACTGCAATGAGAAAGCGAAAGATTTCTGCGATCGCTTATTCTGTGCAAATGATGAATTGCCGATCAGCATCATTCACCTGTGTCAACGATTGATGCAAGAGGAGGATGTTTCATCGCAACCGCTGATTATGGAGTATCAAGAGCAGGAGCAGTATTTTCGCTTACAGGCTCGCTGGATGAATTTCTCAACAGCACAGCCGCTGCTCTTAGTTCTAATTGAGGATTGTCATGAATCGCTGCGGCAAGAACTCGAAATCGAGCAGGACAAGTATGATTTAACCGATCGAGAAGCCGAAATTTGGTTTTTACTACGTCAAAAGTATTCTTATCAGAATATTTCAGACTTACTAAAAATTAGTCTAAATACCGTCAAGACGCACGTTAAAAACATATACTCAAAGCGAAAAAACTTAGCAAACGAGCGCAGAATTTGGTATTCCAGATAATAGATTTATTTGTGGATGCGAATGCGATCGATTACTTATAGTCCGGCTTACACAATCGTTCCGACTTACGAATGCTTCAATCGTTGTACGTACTGCAATTTTCGGACAGATCCAGGTCAGAGCAAATGGCTAAGTCTGTCCGAAGCAGAGAAAATTTTGAAACGGCTTCAATCTCAAAACGTGATTGAAATCTTGGTTTTGAGCGGAGAAGTTCATCCTCAGCATCCTCTTCGATCTGCTTGGTTTGATCGAATTTTTCGACTTTGCGAAGTTGCGTTTTCAATCGGGTTTCTACCGCATACAAATGCAGGAATTCTTACATTTGAGGAAATGGCAAAACTCAAAGAAGTGAATGTTTCGATGGGTTTAATGTTGGAGCAGATAACACCAATATTATTAGAAACAGTTCATCGTCATGCGCCGAGTAAAGTACCAGAAGTACGATCGCAGCAATTGGTTTGGGCAGGAGAATTGCAGATTCCTTTTACAACCGGATTACTGCTAGGAATTGGAGAAAGTGAGCGCGATCGCATTAATACATTAGAGGAAATTGCTCGAATTCACGATCGCTTTGGTCATATACAAGAAGTCATTTTGCAACCTTATAGCCCTGGTCAAAAAGAAAGCCTTTCTCAAACTGCGTTTCAACCTGATCAACTGGTTGAATTGATCAAAGTCGCGCGTGAAATTTTGCCGGAGTCGATCGCAATTCAAATCCCCCCAAATCTTATTCAAAATGATTTACTTGCTTGTCTAGAAGCAGGCGCACAAGATTTAGGGGGAATTAGTCCACACGATGAAGTCAATCCTGATTATCCACACCCAAAAGCTGCGGATTTAGAAGCAATACTTGAACCGCATGGATGGAATTTAGTTCAGCGATTACCCATTTATCCGCAGTATGATGATTGGCTTCCTGATCGATTGAAAGCTGTTGTTCAACACTACAGAACTGCTGGACTCGCAGCACCTAAAAATTCCGTTACGTACTGAAGATAAGTTTTTGGATCTTCAAGCATTGGAAAATGAGCCGTGTTAGGAATCGTCACGTGTTGAACTCGATCGCTCAATGCCGCCGCTTTTTCTCCCATTTCAGCAGGAATAATTTTGTCGTACTCACCTGAAATTAACAAAGTCGGAACCGAGATTTGAGCAAACTCAGCAGGCATCGTTTCCGCTGCTTCTTGACTCACAGCAGAAAACATTGTCCCTAGTGCAGCGGGTTCATCTGCTAGTAGAAAATCAGCCAAAAAAGCGCGACTCATCTCTCGTGGAACCGATTGATGAAGAAAGCGCTGCATAAATAGGCGATCGGTAAATGGCAAGCTGTACAACCAGGGCAAACGAAATTTCACTACATATCCACCGAATCGATGAAAGGCTTTGAAAGCTTTCTCTTGATATTCAAAAATACCACTGCAAGTGAGAATTGCTCGATCGACAAATTCCGCATATCGATTTAGGAATAAAACTGCGATCGAAGATCCGGTCGAATGCGCGTTCAAACAAACTTTCTGAAGCCTCAATGCAACCAATAATCCCGCTAAATCTCTCACATAGACATCAAGGTCATAGGTTGATTCAGGCGCAGTCTCCATTCTTGATCGCCCAAATCCGCGCATATCGTACAGCAAACAATCGAAATGATGAGAGAGCGATCGAGCCGTACTTTCCCAGTAGCGCCCAGATCCACCCCAACCATGAATAAAAACTAAAACACGCTTACCGCTCGGCTGGTTGTCTCCCGCTTCGGTAAGCCATTCATAATAGTGATTAAAGCCGTTGACTAAGATGTAAGCCATGCTGCCTAGCAGATTGAAACGTTTCTAACGCTTAGGGTATCACCCCGTTTTTAATCTGCTCAATCGCTTTATGCTGATTCCGGTTTTGGAATCGAAGAAGGATGGAGAAGCAGTTCGGCGGTTGATCGCTGCTCAACCATTTCCCGTGTAATCGTGCATCGAGTGACATCCTTGCGCGAAGGCAACTCGTACATAATATCGAGCATCATTTCTTCGACAATACTGCGAAGGGCACGCGCTCCAGTTTTACGGCGATAGGCTTCTTGTGCGATCGCTCTCACCGCATCGGGCTTAAATTCAAGCTGCACATTGTCCATCTTCAGCAATTTCTGGAACTGCTTGACCAGCGCGTTCTTCGGTTCTGTTAAGATTTCAGCCAGTGCGTCTTCATCTAGCGGATCAACGATCGCCATCACTGGAATCCGTCCAATAAATTCAGGAATCAAACCGAATTTCACCAAGTCATCCGGTTCTAGATGTTGCAATACATCAGCAGTCCGCTTTTCTTTCGACTGTTCGCCGGATTGAACAAAGCCCATTGAGCGCTTGCCCATCCGCTGTTCAACCGCTTTATCCAGTCCGACAAATGCGCCACCACAAATAAACAGAATATTGCTGGTGTCGATTTGGATGCAGTCTTGATAAGGATGTTTCCGTCCGCCTTGAGGGGGGACATTCGCGATCGTCCCTTCCAACATCTTCAAAAGCGCTTGCTGAACCCCTTCACCGGAAACATCGCGGGTAATCGAGGGATTCTCGCTCTTACGGGCAATCTTATCGATCTCATCAATATAAATGATTCCGCGTTGCGCCTCTTCCACATCGAGATCAGCAACTTGGAGCAATCGCAGCAAAATGTTTTCGACATCTTCACCGACGTAACCTGCTTCAGTCAGCGTCGTTGCGTCTGCGACAGCAAACGGAACATCGAGAATTTCAGCTAACGTTTGAGCCAGCAGCGTCTTACCGCATCCAGTCGGACCAATTAATAAAATGTTCGACTTTTGCAATTCGACTGAATCATCCGGAGACGATTTGCCACTACTCTTTGCTTGTAAGAAGCTCAAACGCTTGTAATGGTTATAAACCGCTACCGAGAGGACTTTTTTTGCCTCGTCTTGACCGATCACGTGTTCATCTAAATACTTCTTGATCTCTCGCGGCTTGGGCAATTGATTCAAGGAAATATTGGCAGAGCGCGATCGACGTTTTTCGGGGGCTTGCTCTCGGCGCGGCACAGGTTGAGGGGCAGCACTGGAGTCAAATAACTCCTCATCCAAAATCTCGTTACACAAATCGACACACTCATCGCAGATGTAAACACCAGGTCCTGCGATCAGTTTGCGGACTTGTTCTTGAGATTTGCCACAAAAAGAACATTTCAGATGGGAGTCGTACTTTGACATAGTGCCTCTTATCTTGCTGCGGCGACAGGTTCTCCAGCTTTGGGAAGATTCTGTCGAGAAATCACTTGGTCAATTAAGCCATATTGCTTGGCTTCTTCGGCAGACATAAAGAAATCACGCTCTGTGTCTGCTTCGATGCGATCGAGCGGCTGTCCGGTGTGTTGAGCGAGTAACTCATTCAGCTTGCGCTTATGATAGAGGATTTCTTTAGCTTGGATCTCGATGTCCACCGCTTGCCCTTGAGCACCGCCCAACGGCTGGTGAATCATAATTCGAGAACTCGGCAAAGACATCCGCTTTCCGGGAGTGCCACCAGAGAGGAGGAACGCCCCCATACTAGCAGCTAGTCCAAAACAGATGGTGACAACATCGCAGCTAACTTGCTGCATCGTGTCATAGATTGCCATTCCCGCTGTCACCGAGCCACCCGGAGAATTGATATAAATCTGGATGTCTTTTTCGGGGTCTTCGGCTTCGAGGAAGAGCAGTTGCGCGACTAGAGAATCGGCAACGGTATCGTCGATCGCGCTCCCTAAGAAGATGATCCGTTCGCGCAATAGACGCGAGTAGATATCGAAGGCACGTTCGCCGCGTCCAGACTGCTCAACCACCATCGGAACGACATTGGTTGGAGCAGCTTGAGATACGACATCAAGCGTGCTGAGATTTTGAATGATGTAGTCGTGAGACTGAGAGTTATACATGAGGCAAGCGGCTACGTTCCACAAGTTTAATTCTAGCCAACAAACGCTAAGTTATCCGGTACACAACCGAATGCTTAAAGATTTGGCGGATATCCCTACTCCAAAGCTTTTTATTCTACGACTTCTACTTCGACCGCTTCGGCTTCGGTGTCATCGAGTTCGTCTTCTTCTTCTGGCTCATCTTTTTTCAGCGTACCTTCGGGAACGAGTTCGATCGTCGAATTGGCAATTAGCCAGTCCATGATCTTTTCTTTCAGCAAGTCTTCTTCGACAGCGCTCTTGAGTCGATCCATGTCGATGTCACGTCCTGCCAATTCTGTCAGCAGTTCTTGAACTTTGGCATTGAGTTCGTCTTCTTCGACTTTGATCGATTCTTGCTTGGCGACTTCACCGAGGGCGAGAGTGCGTTTGATTCGCTCGATCGCATCGGGTCGAGAGCGCTCTTTCAACATCGGAATTGTGTCTTTATTTAATAAGCGCTTGATGTCGATGCCCTGTTGCTGAAGCTGCATCGCTGTTTGCGTCACCATATATTCGACTTCACGTTCGATCATGGTTTCGGGCAAATCCGCTTCGATTTGATTTAGCAATTCGTTTAGAAGTGCTTCTTCTTTGTTCGATTTGGTTTGCTGCTCAGCTTCTTCAGCGAACCGCTTTTCTAAGGATTCCCGCATTTCAGCGATCGTTTCAAATTCATCGCCGCTTGCTTCTTTCGCAAAATCGTCATCGACCTCCGGAAGTTCTTTTCCTTTCAGTTCTTTCACGGTGATGCTGAATTTTGCGGGTCGTCCAGCAAGCTGTTCTTGAGGATAATCTTCGGGGAAAGAAACGGAAATTTCTTTCGTTTCACCGGGAGTCATGCCAATGATGCCATCGACGAACCCTTCAATAAAGCGACCCTCTTCGAGTTCAATTTGAAAATCCGTTGCTTCTCCACCTGGGACATCGGTTTCTTCAGCATCTTCGCCCGCAGGAACGTACCGACCCTTGTAATCGACAACGGCAACATCGCCTTTTTGAGCAGGGCGATCTTCGATCGGGATCAGCGTTGCCATTTGAGTCCGGTAGCTTTCAATCACCGAATCGACCCGCTCTGGATCAGGTTTCACTTCTTCTGCTTGAACCGTGAAATCTTTGTACTGCTTTAGCGTCACTTCAGGAGATACATCGACCGATGCAGAGAAGGTCAGCGCCTCACCTGGGTTATATTGGCTGATTAATTCATCAAACGACGATCGCAGTTGGAAATTTCCCAGCGCATCGATATTTTCCTGCTTGAGTGCTTCTTTCAGCCCTGCATCAACCAATTCTTCAATCACAGCAGCTTTGATTCGAGCCATGCCGAAGCGCTGGATCAAAACTTGGCGCGGTACTTTGCCTTTACGGAACCCCGGAACATTCAACGATCGCGTAAAATCCTGCAACACGCGATCGTAGGTTTTCTGAGACATCTCTGGCGTAATTTCTATTTCCAACCCGATTTGACTGGCGGGAAGCTTTTCCTGGGTTACTTTCATCGGCGTAAGTGACAAAGAATGCGAATTTCTATCAAGCAGTAAGCTATACTAACCGATTCTAGTCACGGATGCGCGATCCGGGTGGAGGAATCTTAAGGATTGAACTGACAAAATTGACAAGATGTTCTGCGATAATTCAGGGAACACTGGCACACGGGAAGGCGTTCTACTTGAATTCGTGTCCAAAGCACGATAGTCTCTGAAAGAATAGAACGAACGCGCTTGAACTTTATTATTTTTGCTAAGTCTCACAAAAACAAAATCTTATTGATGCTTTTCTGAATTGATTTGAAGCTTGTTGGAGGAATCTATTTTGGGTCAATCCTATCGAGTAGCGATTTTAGGTGCGACAGGGGCGGTTGGAACTGAATTACTAGAGTTACTGGATCAGCGCAACTTTCCCGTTTCTGAATTAAAGTTGTTGGCTTCTCCGCGATCGGCGGGTTCGACCTTGACGTTTCAGGGCGAAAGTTTAGCGATCGAAGCGGTGAACGAAGCATCGTTCAACAATGTTGATATTGTTCTCGCATCAGCAGGCGGATCGATTTCGCGGCAATGGGTGAAAGACATTGTTGCGGCTGGAGCCGTCATGATTGACAATTCCAGCGCATTTCGGATGGATGCAGATGTACCGCTGGTTGTACCGGAAGTGAATCCGAGTGCCGCGGCAAATCATAAAGGTGTAATTGCTAATCCGAACTGCACCACGATTCTGATGTCGGTTGCTGTGTATCCGTTGCATCAAGTGATGCCGATTCAGCGAATCGTGGCAGCTACATATCAATCTGCAAGTGGTGCGGGTGCGCGAGCGATGGAGGAAGTGAAACACCAATCGATCGACATTCTGCAAGGCAAAGAACCGAAAGCCGAGATCTTGCCGTATCCCTTGGCATTCAACTTATTTCCGCATAACTCGAAGCTCGACGAATCCGGGTACTGCGAAGAAGAGTTGAAGATGGTAAATGAAACGCGCAAAATTTTCGGAGTACCAGATCTGAGAATTACTGCAACTTGTGTACGGGTTCCCGTCTTACGAGCACACTCAGAAGCGATTAACCTAGAGTTTGACGCTCCTTTCAGCGTGGAGAAAGCGAGAGAAATCTTACGACAAGCGCCAGGAGTCAAGCTCGTCGAAGACTGGAACGCAAACTATTTCCCAATGCCGATCGATGCCAGCGGTAAGGATGAGGTTTTAGTCGGACGCATTCGCCAAGATATTTCTAACCCGAATGGTCTAGAACTTTGGCTGTGTGGCGATCAAATCCGCAAAGGAGCAGCGCTGAACGCGATTCAAATTGCAGAACTTTTAATCGAGAAGAATTTGCTTAAACCCGCTTTAGCAACAAATCGATAATTCTGAACTATTGAGAGGAGTTTAAACAGAGTGTGGTAAATTTTGGAACTGTTTTGACTGCGATGATTACGCCATTTACGGCAGATGGAGCAGTCGACTATGCGATTACTGAAAAATTAGCGGCTCATCTGGTCAAGACGGGCACAGATACGATCGTCGTTTGTGGCACAACCGGAGAATCGCCAACGCTATCTTGGGATGAGGAATTTGAACTGTTCCAAGTAGTGAAGAGTGCAGTTTCCGGTAAAGCGAAAGTGATGGCAGGAACGGGATCGAATTCGACTTCTGAAGCGATCACAGCGACGAGAAAAGCCGCTAAAATGGGATTAGATGGCTCTTTGCAGGTTGTCCCCTATTACAACAAGCCACCCCAGTCGGGACTGTATGATCATTTTCGGGCGATCGCAGAATCCTCGGATTTACCCCTGATGCTGTATAACGTGCCAGGGCGTACCAGCCAGAATCTTCAGCCTGAAACCGTGGCTCGACTCTCACAGATTCCAAATATTGTTGCAATTAAGGAAGCAAGTGGCAATCTAGATCAAGTGAGCCAGATTCGACGCATGACCTCGCCTGATTTTGCTATCTACTCTGGAGATGATTCTTTGACTCTGCCGATGTTGGCGATTGGTGCAAAAGGAGTTGTCAGTGTTGCCAGTCATTTAGTCGGAATGCGATTGCAGCAGATGATCCACGCATTTGAGCAGGGACAAGTTCAACAAGCGACCCAAATTCACTTAGAGCTATTTTCATTGTTTAAAGTTCTATTCGTTACTACCAATCCGATTCCTGTTAAAGCAGCATTGAACCTGCAAGGATGGCAAGTTGATACACTTCGCCTACCGCTTTGCTCACCTGATGAAGAACTAAAGCATCAATTAAAGCAAGTCATGGCTGCTCTCAACTTGCTGCAAACGGCGCATGCCTGAAGTTTCTGTACAACTGAATATTTCAACTTTGGTCACAGGATGAGCATTTTGCCACCTGCTGAACTCCAAGCTTTTTCATAGATTTTCTCTCAAACCTAGAAGGACACTGATGACTCAAAATAATTCCTCAAACGCACTCAAAATCATTCCCTTGGGCGGACTGCATGAGATTGGTAAGAATACTTGCGTTTTTGAATACGGCGATGAGATTGTGCTGCTCGATGCAGGACTCGCCTTTCCAACCGATGGAATGCACGGCGTAAACATCGTGCTACCGGATATGACCTACCTGCGTGAGAACCGCGAAAAGATCAAAGGAATGATCATCACGCACGGACACGAAGACCACATCGGCGGCATTGCTTTCCACCTGAAACAGTTAGATATCCCGGTGATGTACGGTCCGCGTCTAGCTTTGGCACTGCTCGAAGGCAAGCTTGAAGAAGCGGGAGTCTCCGATCGCACCGAGCTTAGAACCGTTCGCCCTCGTGACATCGTTCGGATTGGTTCTCATTTCTTCGTCGAATTCATTCGCAACACGCACTCGATCGCAGATAGTTTCACCGTTGCTATTCATACTCCGGTTGGCGTTGTTATTCATACGGGTGATTTCAAATTCGACCATACTCCGGTCGATGGTGAGAAGTTCGATATTCAGCGTCTAGCCGAATACGGTGAAAAAGGCGTTCAATGCTTGATCAGCGATTCAACGAATTCTGAGATCCCAGGCTTTACCCCATCAGAACGCTCGGTATTCCCCAATCTCGATCGCGTTTTCTCCCAAGCGAAAGGACGATTACTAATCACAACCTTTGCCTCATCAGTTCACCGGATCAACATGATTCTGGAATTGGCAGAAAAGCATAATCGAGTGGTTTCGGTGCTCGGTCGATCGATGTTGAACGTCATCGCCCACGCTCGTACCCTTGGCTATATCAAATGTCGGGATGATTTACTTCAACCGCTGCACGTCACTCAGAAGACACCGGACGAGAATGTCTTGATCTTGACGACTGGATCGCAAGGTGAGCCGATGTCCGCAATGACGAGAATTGCCAATGGCGAACACCGTCAAGTGAAGATTCGAGAAGGCGATACCGTTGTATTCTCTGCCAATCCGATTCCTGGAAATACGATCGCCGTTGTGAATACGATCGACAAGCTGATGATGAACGGCGCGAAGGTCGTTTACGGCAAAGATCAAGGCATCCACGTTTCAGGTCACGGCTGCCAAGAAGACCAGAAATTGATGTTAGCGCTGACTCGTCCGAAGTTCTTCTTACCTGTCCACGGTGAGCATCGAATGTTAGTCAAACATTCTCAAACGGCTCAAAGCACTGGTATTCCGGCTGAGAACATGGTGATCATTGACAACGGTGATGTTGTCGAACTTACTAAAGATTCGATCCGCAAGGCTGGCAAAGTCAAGGCAGGAATTGAGCTAGTTGATACTTCGCGATCGGGCATGGTAGACGATCGTGTTCTGAAAGAGCGTCAACAGTTGGCAGGTGACGGAGTTGTAACCGTTGCGGCGGCTGTAACAAATGAGGGTCGATTGTTCGCGAAACCCGATGTGCATTTGCGCGGCGTGGTGACTTCGATGAATCCGGAGCAGTTGCGATCGAGAATTGAAGAAGTGATCGGAGCGGTATTAAGCGATCGTTGGAATGAGTTCTACAGCACGTTTGAGGGTCGAGTTGAGATCGATTGGACGGGCTTGGAAGTGCAGATCGAGCGGGAGATTCATCGCTTGCTGCGGCGAGAGCTTCAAAGCAATCCGCTGCTGGTGTTCTTGATGCAGAAACCTGAATCGGCTGCGGTGAAGGCTGCTCCGACCCGACAACGAGCTACAGCGAAAGTGGCTTCATAAGATTCTGAGGATCAGTCGTTGCGATCGTCACAGATTGCAACGGCTGAAATTCGTGCGATCGACGAGATTCTTGCTATACTCACAGAGTAACGAGAGGGCATGTAGCTCAGGGGATAGAGCACCAGATTCCGGTTCTGGGTGTCGCAGGTTCGATTCCTGCCATGCTCGTTAAGTTGAACCCCTTAAAGGTCAGTAACCTTTGAGGGGTTTGCTGTTTCTAAAACTACCGTAGGTTAGAGGGCAAATCGATGAAAGGCAGAGAGTTTTATGTCGTCATTGAAAGAGGTTCGTATAATTCTTCTACGATCGCTAACCTAGCGAATAAGCCAATTTTCGCGTTCTGTTAAAATAGCGCATATTGATTGATGCTGGAGAAAAAAGCTTATATTGATCGAGATAACTCTAACTCCAGAACTAGAACAACTACGCAAAAAGGCACTTCATCAAGGTCAAGACATCAGCCTTGTTGCCACTGAGCTTTTGGCAAGCATACTTGAATGGGAAGCACAGGACTCAAAGGAAGCGATCGAAGGCATTCAACAAGGATTAGATGATGTTGAAGCGGAAAATTTTCGTTCTTTTGATGAATTTGCTGCTGAACAACGTCGTAAATACAACTTGCCCACATGAGTTAGTGGATTGGGATTTCGAGTGTAATTACAAGAATTGCTGTGAATTCTAATCCTCTACTAACTGAATCTTTGGGGTAAGCCACTGGTTCTACCAGTGCGACTCGATGAGCTTTGAGCGATACGGCAGTAAAG
>PSLO01000112.1:0-12640 GCA_040289665.1 Leptolyngbya sp. ERB_1_1
CGTTTTCATCCGCAAGTCTGACAATTCTCCTGTTCTACAGGTTACCGTTTCTAGTTATTCATGCAACAAAGCCTCTCTGAACTAAAATAATCAAGCAAACAAAGGTAACACCCAAGGTTGCACCAATACCAGGAACAAGATCGAAAACACCAACTGTAACAGCAAGTAAAAGCGGAAATGGAATCTGAAACAGCACAAAAACGAAAAACGTAGCAACACTCAGCAAAAACGAGATGAACAATTGACCTCGCACAAATCCAACAAAGTTGCGTTGCACAGCACTTGAAACACGATCGCGATGTTGAGCAGGAACTAACTTAAGCACAAGTCGCCACAGGTTTGCACCATCAATTAGCATAAAAAAAGCAACAACCAGAATAATGATAAAAGTGACATAATTCTGAAACAGCACAGGAAGAGATCCAACAGCCCAATTTAATCCAAAGACAAACGCATTGCGAATTTGAGCTTCGATCGCATCAAGATTAAGCGGAATATTTCGAGTCGCCAATGCGCTCTGCAACTGATCGAGCGGATTGTTTGAAGTATTAAGTGCCTGTAGCAGCAACGTCGCTAACTGTTGAACTTGGTTAGCTAACGTTAGCCCGATCGCAACCACGACTACAATAATCAAGATTAAGCTCAGTATAATGACAAGCCCCAGCGCAATACTACGTTTGACAAATCGCTCCAGAAATTGCATTGGGTAATTTAGCAGCAGTGCCAGTATCGACGAAAACGCAAATACAAAAATCACGTACTCAAAGTACTGTAACAGACTAACGAGTGCCCAACCGGATGCAAAGAATAGCAGGAAGCGAACTAAAGCATTGTTGCTGATGCGGCTCCACTGTGAAGTATGATTTTTTGGCTCTGGCGCTTGACTCATTTCGACTGCCGCTCTCTTGATTTGAAATTATCACTGTTCTCCTAATCTACAATCAACTGCACAACTTAAATAGGTCTGGTTCCGATTGTAGATACGAGCGAGCACGATCGCAGCTTTGATCCAGCAAGCTATCTAAATTCAGATTCCAGCGGGTTAAACCTAAACGATCGCTAATACTCAAAAGTTTGTCAGCTTGAAAAGCAACACTCAAAACTCGATCCTGCGTGCCGCTCAATGTCTTGATTAGTTCTCCAGTTTCAGCATTCCAAAGCTTAATCGTCGTGTCATCACTACCTGATGCCAATACTGTGCCATCCTGATTAAAGCTTAAAGACGTAACACCACCACTATGACCGATCAACGTTTGGCGTAATTTTGCTTCATTCACCGCCCACAGTTGAATTGTGTTGTCCCAACTTGCGGAAGCGAGTGTTTTTCCATCAGGACTAAAAGCTAGTGCTGCGATCGCAAGTTTATGTTTTCCGAGAATAATCGAAGTTCTACGCTCAACATTCCACAAGCGAACAGTATTATCGACGCTACCCGAAGCTAAACGCCCATCAGAACGATACGCTAGACTTGTGACTTCATCGGTGTGACCTTGCAGAATTGTGCGTAGATTGCCTTCGATCGCCCAAATCTTGATCGTTCGATCTGCACTTGCAGACGCGAAACTTTGTCGATCGGGACTAAAACTCAAAGCCGTAACACGATCGTTGTGTCCTGCAATTGTTCTAATCAATTCTCCGGTATCGATATTCCAAAGCCGAATCGTTTTATCAGCGCTTGCAGAAATCAGCAAAGTATTATCAGGACTAATCTGAATCTGTGTAATCGGAGCAGTGTGACCCTTCAAGCTGAGAAAGTTATTGTTGTGCTGCAGTTGAATCGTGTTATCTGGAGCCGCGATCGCGATGGTGCTTCCATCTGAATTCACGCTCATTGCAGATAGACCTGTATTCAACTGAGACAGAGGATTCACTTGCCAAATTCGAGCAGTCTTATCTGCACTCGCGCTTAAGAGTTGAGTTCCAGCAGGACTAAAACTAACGCGCATCACTGCCGCTCCATGTCCCTCAATGGTTTCCAGCAGTGCGCCCTCTAGATTCCAAAGTCGAATGGTTCTGTCAATTGAGCCTGTCGCGATCGTGCGTCCATCCGGACTATAACTTGCCGTATTCACCTGATCACGATGTCCTTCTAAGGTTGCAATCTCTTTTCCGTTGATTGTCCAAAGCTTCGCCACATTATCACCGCTCGTAAGGAACGATCGACCATTCGGAGCAACCATCACACTCGTTACACGCTCTTTATGAGCTTCAAAACTCTTCATTGCAGCCGATTTACCAACCTGCCAAAACTTAACGGTTCCATCTTCGCCACCAGAAATAATTTGTCGATCGTTTTGACCAAACGTTACACTATTCACCCATCCTTTGTGTCCCCGAAAGGTCTGAGCCTCTTTCTTCTCATCGAGTTGCCAAAGCTTCACCGTACCATCTCTGCTACTCGAAACCAGCGATCGCCCATCCGAACTAAATTTCACATCTGTCACCCAGCCACGATGTCCACTCAAAGTCTGTAAAAGCGTTCCATCTCGATTCCAAAGTTTAATTGTTTTGTCAGCACTGGCAGTTACAATTCGCTGATTATCAGAACGAAACGCCACTGCAAGAACACGATCGCTATGTCCAGCTAAATCTTTAATCAGTTGACCCTGACGCGACCACAGTTTAACAACGTTATCGTTGCCTACCGTTGCGATCGTTTGACCATCAGAACTCATACGAACATCATTCACTTGTTGAGCATGACCGATGAGACGATTCGATTCTTGTGTTCGAGAAACCGCTTGCTGTAATGTTGCAGCCGTATTCGTTCTCACATCAATTGGAATAAAATTCCACGGTCGATCGAGTTGTTTTAACTGTCGTCCTGCTTTGATTGCTGCCGTCAAAGACTCTAACTGCTGACTAGAGTTCAACAACGCCTCAGACGAAGCAGAAAGCGCTTGAATTTCCCGAACTTGAGCATTGCGCTGATTCCACAACGCTAAACCACCGAAACCAAATGCAGCAACAGCAAGCGTTGCAATCGCCACGATCGCTTGCTGAGCACGTCTTAAACGACGTTTTAAGGCAATTTGCTCACCTTGACGAGCTTCTAAACTAGCCTCAATAAAGACTTGAGTATTTTGCGTCAGTTCATCTGTGTACTTAACATAGAGTTCTTCTGCTTCTGCCAGTCGCATTCCTCGCAACAATAGATCAGGCGATCGATTACTTTTTTTCCATTCGATCGCAGCTTGCTCGATCGGACGTTGCACCCGCAATCGATTGCGGTTCTCATCCAGCCACCAGCGCAAGGTTGACCAATGCCGAATCAAAATTTCGTGTGCCACTTCGATGGTTACTGAAGGCTGAAATTCTACTGACTGTTCTAACCCTCGACTCGTCGGAACATCTTCGGTGTTGATTACAATTAGCTTTGCTGCACTGAGCGCTTGTAATGTACGATCGACTAATGCTGAAGGATACTTTGCAACCGATAAATCTGACTTCAGCACTCTCCGCCGCGTATCTTCAGTTCCTTCTCCCAACTGTGTCAGCGACAGAAAAATCCAACGTGCACACTCTTGTTCATCTGGAGCTAGCTCGTTGTAGTTCGATTGTGCCTTGTGTTCCAATGCACCCTGCAATCCTCCAATCTCAGAGCGATAAGCTTCTAATGTCAGCGTTCCTTGTTGCCGTTGTTGCCAGAGTTGCTCTAACACAAACTCCAAAATCGGCAAATCTCCCGGAGTTCGATCGAGTTCCTGCAACAAAACTTCCACTAATCCCGGTTCTACCATCAATCCCACTTGTTCCGCAGGACGCACGATCACCTGACGATACTCTTCATCACTCAAGCAAGGCGGAACCAGAATGCTCGATCGCTGTAAAATCGTCGCAAGTTCAGGAATTTCTAAGCCTGCTGCAACAAAATCCGCTCTCAAAGTCAGAACTAATCGAAAGCGATCGCGGGTGTACTCCAGTGCTTCGAGAATAATGTTGAGAAAGTCTCGTCGAACATATTCAGAACATAGCGTAAACAATTCCTCGAACTGATCGATCACTAACAAAACCATCGGCTCAGAACGAGTCCGCAGCCATTGTACTAAGCCTTCTGTTCCTTGATATAACAATCCTTCAAGCTGATCTTGTTCTTCTGAATCAGCAAAACACTGAATCAAAGCCTCAAACGGTCGCTCTCCCGGACACATCCGCCCAATCCACCATTGATCACTTCCCGGAACGCGCTTTCCTTGACGCAACTGCGCCATCAATCCCGCTTGCACGATCGAAGATTTCCCGCTCCCCGATGCCCCGATCACTGCTAAACAAGATTGTTGCTGAACTGCCTGTAAAAGCTGTTGTGTTAAAGTTTCCCGCCCATAAAAGAACTCAGCATCACTTTCTGTAAACGCCTGCAATCCTCGATAAGGACACACACTAATGTCTGAATTTCGATCCGACTGCTGCCCCGGAAACACTTCAATCACCCCTTGTGTTCCCGATAGCCAAACAGACAGCGCTATCTTTCCAGCCAACACTAACTGAAGCTGAGTAATCCAAGCTGCAACTGGATAGCCAGATTGTCGCTCCCCAGCATTCAAAGTCTCGGTTAGCGATCGCGTAAACAATTCAGCATCACTCCGAGGAGAAGCCGCTGCAATCAAACACTGTCCCTGCCCTCGCTGCAACTCTTCAATCCAGTCTGATAAATCATCTGCCCCCGGACAATCGAGAATCACAATCTGTTGAGCAGCGGTACTTTGCCGCAAAGCTTGACGCAACCACGATCGAGAAATTCGCTCAGTTCCCAATATCAAACAAGGCTCGCCTTCAACGGTTGTTCCAACTCTCGCACGTAGATAAAGCAGTACAGTCGTCGCTTCGGGAGTTTGTAACTTCGCTTGAATGCTCGATCGTACAGTCTCCCAATCATCAGCATGATACGCTAACTCAAATCCACTGCTGAGAAGCTTACACAATTGCAATGTTAAACTGCGATTTGAAAAAGCATCAATCACGATCGCTTGTCGCGAAGGAAGTGCGATCGATGTCGATTTCACACCCAAAACAAATTGACCGAAGCCTTCAACCACCCGTTTTGGAGTTTGCAGCGGATATTCTGGTTCAAGCTGTGTTTCGCCCCTCCCGCGCTTTTGCTGATTGATCAATCGTAATTGTTGATTACTTTTATCAATGTACTGAAGTGTTTGATGATACACATACTTGTACAATCCATCTGCATCGATCGTTCCCGTCGCATCTGCCGCCGCTCCCCGTAGTCCCTGCATCAGGAAATAGGTAAACACCCCATGCCCTAACTCTGGAAACTCCCAAGACTGTTGAGCTTGATCACATGACAGCAATGCGTAAAAGCCTTGACTCTGAGAAGCTTGCCTTCCTAACAATCCCATCAGTTGCAAAGTCGGATTTGGCAAGGTTCCTCTAAGCGTCATCCCGCCACTGTGACAAGCATCTAACCATACAATTTGCTGCTTTGCCTGACAGTGACTTAACTGTTCTAAAAGTTCAGAAACACTCAGTCCTGTATTCAGCAAATCTGCCTTCTGAGTATCTGTCAAACACAGAATCGGTTGCTGCGTATCTGTGTCTAACACACCATGACCTGAAAAGTAGATCAAAACCGTATCCGGAGCCTGAGCCGCCTCAACGATCGTTGTCAAACTGCCGCGAACTTGACTCAGCGTAGCCGGAACTCCGAAATCGTGGCGGATTTGCATTGATCGCTGCGGAAACGCTTGAGTCGCATCGATCAATGCTTCAGAGAGACCCTGACAATCGATCGCAGAATATTGCAGCGAAGGAAGTTGGGGATCTTTGTAGTGATTTACACCGACTAATAAGACCCAGAGTTTAGCTTGTCCCGTCTCTAAGACGGTAGAACGGTTGACAGCGCGAGGCATATAAGTATTTCAGAGAGTAAACGCTGCTGAAGCAAGATGAGTACAGCACCTGATCATTTATGATCGATGGCGTAAGTATAATCGAACAGTTGACCCACTTGGCGACGGATACCTGGTAATGGGTAAAGTTTTGGAGTCAAAGTTGTCGTTGCATACTGATCCGCTGCGACAATCACCCGACGCGCTTCAGCTTGAGATACCTGTCCCTGCTTAAATCCCTTAATTACACTTTCGATGCCTTGGTTGTATTCAGCACTGTTACGAAAGTTAAATTGCGGCGGTTGAGTTTGAGGTGTACCTTGCGGCACGTCAACTTCACGCCGGGGTTGTGGAGCAGTAACAACCATCGGTAACGCGATCGGTGCTTGCAAGCTCAAAACATAGACACTCTCAGCAGGCAACTGCACCACGCGCACATTCTTTGGAGAAGTCATGCCGCTGAGAATGCCGATCGCGCCGCCGATCATTCCTCCTTTCTCAAACATATCTGCTGAACGGTTCGTTCGAGCGGTTGCCCCCATCACAGACCCCAAAAGATTCCCGAACACTCCGCTGTTTTCTCGCGCCCGTTCTGCGCCACTGACTTGCTCGATCGTATTCCCCGGAATCACAGCCGTCATCGCTTGAATCGGCACAATCTGACCTTTAATCACGATCGATTCTGCCACAATCCGCGCCCCTCCGTTTTCCGGCTTCAGCTTCACCGAAACAGGCGTACTCTGAGGAACGACTTCGTTTCCTTGCGAATCCATCAGCGGTTGCGCCAGTGGCACGGTTAACGGATAATCCTGTTTTTGTCCCACATCGACATTTACTGCACCCGGAAGCTTAATCACGACCCCTGCGGTTTGCGGAATCATCGTTCCTGATTGAGTGCTAGAGACTTGAGTTGTATTAGAAACAACGACCTGAGCCGTCGCGGGAAGTGCAACAGGGGCAGAAATCGCGATCGTTAAAGCCAAATTCAACAGTGTACGAGCGTTCATGAGTGTTTCCTCTTCTCTAAGCTGGATGACATCTCACTTATAGGAAGAACGCTCGAGATTTATGCACGAAGCTTGAGCATGATTCTCAACTACACTGGCAGCAGTATCACAAGAGTTTGACTTACATGGGGTTTCTGCCGCATCTTCAGCATCAAGTTTGGTTATTAGCATTCGGTCGGTTGTTGTCTCAAGTCGGAACGGGGTTCACCTTGTTCTATGCACCGATTTTCTTCGTGAACCAGGTGGGATTGTCAGCCACCGCAGTCGGTATCGGAATCGGTAGCGCCTCGATTTCAGGAGTCGTAGGTCGCGCCTTGGGTGGAACGTTTGCAGATTCCAAGTTTTGGGGACGCAGAAGAACGCTCTTACTGTCCGCAATGATTAGCGCGATCGCATCTTTTGCGTTAGCGATCGCGTACAATTTCCCAACTTTTGTTCTAGGGAATCTACTCATGGGATTGGGCACAGGAATCTATTGGCCCGCCACAGAAGCAGTCGTGGCAGATTTAACCACACCTGAGCAGCGCAATGAAGCTTATTCGATCACTCGATTGTCGGATGCGTTGGGGCTAGGAATTGGGGTCGTTCTCGGTGGATTGTTGATCAGTACAACAGGTTTATACCGAGCATTATTTATGATCGATGGCACATCGTTTCTAGTGTTCTTCGGTGTGATTTATCTTCTAATCAAAGAGACGAATCGATCGATTACCTCACAATCTCAATGGAGCGGATGGAAAACAGCGCTGAGCGATCGACGATTAATGATTTTCGCGATCGTCAATACGATGTTTACCACTTACATTGTGCAGATCGATAGTACCTTGCCGCTATATCTAACGAATGGGGTGCGCGTTACTCCAGAAAAAGGCTTTGAACCGACCACAATTAGCGCACTATACACCGGATATCTCACGCTTTCTGTCTTGGTGCAATTGCCGATCGCTCGATTGCTAAATCGATTTTGCCGCGCTCAGGTATTGATGATCTCGGCAGGATTTTGGGCGATCGCATTTGGACTTGTTTGGGTCACAGGAACCGTATCGCAGATGCAGCTCGAATGGGCGATCGCGACATTTGCAATGTTGGCGTTTGCGATCGTGACTTATATGCCTTCTGCCGCATCCCTTGTGGTAGATATTGCCCCTGAATCATTACGTGGCGTATATTTAGCAGTCAATTCTCAGTGTTGGGCATTGGGATACTTTATTGGTCCGCCGATCGGCGGTTGGGCATTGGATCAATCGCGCTCGATTGCCAGCGCCTACTGGCTCGTTTTGGTCGCAACGGTTGCGATCGCGGTTCTGATTTTACAAGTCTTAGATAAAATGGTCAGTCACAGCCCCTCTGCTTAATTGCTCATGTTCAAAAGCCGCTTGTTGCTGAGTCTCGTTGCTTTAAGTGTAAGTTTCTCTATCAGTTTGCTCATCACACGAGACTTCACCAAATCTGTCATCAATGGCACAGTGACGCTATTTGCCAGTTTGGTCGGAGCAGCCGTGTCAGAAAATCGTTATCGTCAGGCGCTCTATCAACGATCGCAAGAGCTAACCGGACATATTCGGGCGCTCCAGCGCCGACGGGCTGAAGCGTATGAGTCCTTAGTCGAGGTCACTCAGGAGCGCGATCGCATTTCCATCAGTCTGAATTCACTCCAAACCCAACTCCGCAATCTTCAAGTTCAAAGCGCAAATCTTTGGCAACAAAAAGAAGAACTAAGCTGGAATATCACGTCACCGCAAGCTTCTCCTGCCAATCACATTTACGCCCTACAAATCAAGCTACAAGAACTCGAACAAAAAGAAGCCGAATTAAATAAATCACTCTCGGCAACACTATCAGCAAAGCAACGGGCTGAACTAGGTCTAAGAACAACACAATCTCAACTTAATCAATTTCAAGCACAACTTGCAGAACAGCAAAGTCAAAAAGCCGAACTCACAAAAGAAGTGAATGCGTTACTCTCACAGCGACAACAATTAGACACACAAATTACAACACTCAAGCCAAAAATTAAAGAGCTTGAAAAATATCAAGCAGAGTTAAACCAATTCATCGCATCGGCTGAACCTAAACGTCAACAGGTTGAGACGGGTTCTAAATCACTTCAAGGCGCGATCGGAAATCTCCAAACTCAAATTTCATCCCTCCAAGACGAACTCGGTCAACTCGAACAGCAAATTCTCGAACGCCGCCACCAAAAAGAATTACTCGATCGAGAACTTTCCACCCTCCGCCGCGAACTCGAACCCGATGCCGACACGCAACCTTCATCCGAATGGGAAACCTTTCTCAACCAATTACAGCAACCCGAATTCGAGGCACTTTGCGCGATCGCACATCAACCAAACCCAAACGCAACCCTAAAACAAATTGCAGAAACCAGCTTAACCATGCCTGAATTGCTGATTGACTCAATTAACGAACGCGCGATCGACACGATCGGAGATTTTGTCATTGATCCAACTCCAGGATCGAGCGCACCGTCGATCGCTCCTGAGTACTTGGAAACGGTGAAGAGTTTGTTGAAGCGATCGTAAGTTATCTGAGGTAGCTCATAGAAATCCTTCTGCTCTTTCAACACAATAGAAGCGATCGAGCTTTAAAGGACAATTCTGTGACCCACAAAACCCTAGATTTGAACTCAGCAACCGGGCATCTTTAGAAATAGGTTTCGTTTTGACCAACATCGTTAAATCAGGAGAGTAAACCGTGTCATCCTCGTCCGAATTCACTCCTTCCTCTACTCAACGCCGATCGGCTTCACAACCCTGGTATCGTCCGACGTTCTCACCAGAACACGGAGTTTATGTGGTTCTGTTCGTTTCGTTTCTCACAGGTGCAGCCGCCGCGCAAAATTGGACGTGGGAAACAACCTTAGCCCTGATTTGTGCCTTTTGTGGATTTCAGGCAGAGCATCCTTGGGTACTCCAAATTAAACAACGAAAAAGCTTGAAGTTGCGCTTTTGGGTTTGGGGTAGCGTTTATACAATCGCAGCAGTCACGATCGCAGTTTTGCTATGGCTAAATCATCCGATGCTGCTCTGGATTTATGCAGGTGCGATCGTTGCCTTTGGGATCGATGCCATTTTTGTCTTGCACCGAGAACAGAAGTCCATTTTCAACGAAGTATTTACCTTTGCAGCAGTCTGTTTATCGGCTCCGTTTGCTTTGATTGCGACCAGTGGAACCTTCTCGCTCACGGGTGCAGGACTATGGATACTGAACACGCTGTTCTTCTCCAGCACAATCTTTACCGTGAAGTTCCGCAAATCGAAAACGCCTTCGATCGTTCCTAGCATGTTATATCATACGATCGCCGCTTTGATTGTGATTGCACTTTGGTTCTTCGACTGGCTTGCCCCGATGACGGCTGCGGCATTCATGATCGCTTTATGCAAATTGGCGATCGTTCTGATACGGCAAGACTGGTATCGTACCACTGCAATTCAGTCGATCGCTGCCCTTGAAACCGGTGCCGCATTTCTTTTTCTCCTCGTCGCAGCCTTATCGCTGTTGCCACCTCATCTTTAAGGGAATGAAATTTTATCCTGCTCAATTGCGAAATGTCTGTTTTGTATCTGGTATCTTAACCAGACTCAGGCTAAATTAGCGGGGTAATATCCCTCAGATAAGGAGTGAGCTATGTGCGGAATTGTTGGCTATATCGGCACTCAAGAAGCCAGTGGAATTCTACTCGAAGGGCTGCGGAAGTTGGAATATCGGGGCTACGATTCTGCCGGAATTGCCACGATTCTAGACGGTGAAATTCACTGCGTCCGAGCAAAAGGCAAACTCCACAATTTGGAAGAAAAACTCGCAGGCGAAACCAATCCCGCCCGCACTGGAATCGCTCACACCCGCTGGGCAACCCACGGCAAACCCGAAGAATACAACGCCCATCCGCACATGGATACAAAAATGCGGATTGCGGTAATTCAAAACGGCATTATCGAAAACTACCGCGAATTGCGAGAAGCACTAAAAAGTCGCGGCTGCGAGTTTCGCTCAGAGACCGATACCGAAGTCATTCCCCATTTAATTGCAGAAGAACTGAGCAAAGCAGAACTCTCGGCTGAGTTTCCCTTGCTCGAAGCGGTGCGGCTCGTTGTCAAACAACTACAGGGCGCATTCGCGATCGCAGTGATTTGCGCCGACTATCCCGATGAACTGATCGTCGCTCGTCAGCAAGCCCCGGTCGTTCTCGGTTTCGGGCAAGGTGAATTTTATTGCGCCTCAGATACGCCTGCATTGATTCCCTACACTCGCGCTGTGTTGAATCTCGAAAACGGAGAAATCGCTCGCATGACCCCGATCGGCGTAGAAATCTACAGCTTTGAGGGACAACGCCTGAAGAAGAAGCCACGCACTTTGGATGTGAATCCAGTTATGGTCGAGAAGCAAGGCTTCAAACACTATATGCTGAAGGAGATTTACGAACAGCCCGGAGTCGTGAGAGCCTGTCTAGAAGCATATTTCGATTCAAACTGGACAGCCACGACCGCGAACACACCCGTTAAACTCGGTCTTCCGGATGCCCTGTTAGACAACTTGCAACAAATTCAAATCATTGCCTGTGGAACCAGTTGGCACGCTGGCTTAGTCGGAAAATATCTGCTGGAACAATTAGCAGGAGTTCCAACTTCGGTACATTATGCCTCTGAGTATCGTTACTCTCCATCGCCGCTGACTCCGAATACATTGACGATCGGCGTCACCCAATCCGGTGAAACCGCAGACACCTTAGCGGCTCTAGCAATGGAGCAAGAACGTCGATCGACCCTCAGCGCAGATCTAGGAGCTAGATTACTCGGTATTACCAATCGTCCCGAAAGTTCACTCGGTCATCTTGTGCCCAACATCATCGAAACCCATGCAGGAATCGAAATCGGTGTCGCAGCAACCAAAACCTTCGTCGCTCAAGTGATGGCGTTCTACAGCTTAGCGATCAATTTAACCTTCCGTCGCCAAGCCAAATCGCCCGAAGCCTTAGAACAATTGCTTGATGGATTGCGTCAGCTTCCGGCACAAATCGAAATGATTCTCGAAAGTCAAGAGCGCTACATCGAAGAACTCGCCCACGATTTTGCTGAAACCCAAGACTTCATTTTTTTGGGACGTGGAATCAATTTCCCGATCGCACTCGAAGGCGCTCTGAAACTCAAGGAAATCAGCTACATTCACGCAGAAGGCTATCCAGCAGGTGAAATGAAACATGGGCCGATCGCGCTACTCGATGCGAAAGTTCCAGTTGTGACGATCGCAATGCCCGGGTTGGTCTTTGAGAAAGTTCTCTCGAATGCTCAAGAAGCACGAGCGCGAGACGCAAGGCTGATCGGTGTGACTCCAATGGACGAACAAGAAGCAGCCGATACGTTTGACACGTTGATTCCGGTTCCGCACGTTGATGAGATGCTGTCTCCGATCTTGACGGTGATTCCCCTGCAATTGTTGGCGTACCACATTGCAGCACGACGCGGTTTGGATGTCGATCAGCCTCGCAATTTGGCGAAGAGCGTCACTGTGGAATAGCAAGAACCAGAAAGAGCACGGTTTGTAAATCGAAAATAAAGTCTTTTACTAGCGAATAATGTTGTATGTCGCTAGCTAAGCTTCTTTACTAGCAAATTCAGAGATTGCTGCCTGTAATGGGGTAGGAGACACCCCACTACAAGCCTCCGATTTAGGATGCTGACATAACCTCTCTTCCCTGGTCTGATTGACTGACAAAACTGGAGGAGAGGAGCAGAAACCCGTAATCTAGGGATTACCACATCTTCTAAATTACCA
>PSLO01000113.1:0-6844 GCA_040289665.1 Leptolyngbya sp. ERB_1_1
CAACTCTTCTCAGTCTATATTATCTGTCGCTTTCTCTGTTTAAATTGGTATGAGGTCTGCTGCAAAAATCTTTCTTTTAGCACCATCTGCACGCCTCTCGCAGGCGTAAAAATCACCCCTCGACTCTGAAGAGATTTAGGAGTTTGATCTGCATTAGACAAGATACTCCTCACCTCAAAATGTTTCTTAGGAGAGAATTATGCTGGTTTCGATGTAGACCGTTTCGCTCATAGGGGATAGGCTTGAAACCTGTCGATTTTACAACTGTCTGGCTCAGGGACTATGTTGTATCGCTGCCCGCGCAGGCTAGAAGTCTGTCCCACTCTTACAACTAAGAAAGGATTGCTATCGCATCGGTACTGTCAACTTAACCGGAACCATTCAAAATTAAGCACAATGATTCCTGAATCGATAGGTGCGCTCAATTCACGCAGCCAAATTTAGCTCAGCGACTTCTCGCCAATCTTGAAAGCGTTGACGGAGTTGTTCGCGATATCGTTTTGCACTTAGTTCATGTTGCTTGGGATGAAAATGTCCTCGAATGGGTGCAAATGCAGAGAGAAATCGTTGGGCTTGTCCTGGGGATTTGAATCGCCGCATTCGTCGTTCTCGCGTCCGGGTCGGCTGATGGGAGTTCTCGGCTCGATTGTTCAATCCCTTGTGCTGTCGATGCTCTACACTCTTCATCACTCGTTTCTTGGCTGCCCCGTAACTTTTGAGTTTGTCGGTCACAATCACTCGTGGCACGAAGCCTTGTTTTTTCAGCAGTTTGCGGAAGAACCGCTCCGCCGCCTTGGGGTCGCGATGCCGTTGGAGCAAGACATCCAGCACATTCCCCTCCGAATCCACTGCCCGCCACAGATAATATTGTTGCTTTTTGATCGTCACCAGCACTTCATCCAGATGCCATTTATCGGTGAGGTAGGGGCGTTTGCGCCGAAGCTGATTCGCAGATTGCTGTCCGAATTTCTGACACCATTCCCGAATCGTTTCATACGTCACTTCGATGCCGCGATACAGCATCATTTTCTCGATGTCCCGATAGCTCAACGGAAAGGTGTAATACAGCCAAACGCAATAGCTAATAATTTCGCCAGGGAATCGATGACGGGAATACATGGCAGGAAGTTGCAATCTGAATTGAACCAGTACGATTATTCTATATTCCGGTTAACCTGACAATACCATCGCATCTTCTCACTCTTTGGAAACATTTTAATACGATTGCTTGACTCTCCAGTTGACTAGAAGGTTCAAGATAGAGACAGTTCACTTCTCGCTTTGAGGAACCGTGGAAACTCTGTCATTGAAATTACAGGGGATGAGTTGTGCATCCTGTGCCCGTAGCGTTGAAGAGGCAATTCGCTCAGTTCCTGGTGTTGCTGAGGTCAACGTCAACTTTGGAGCCGAACAAGCTACGCTGCAATATGATTCTAAGCACACAAGTTTGGAACAGATTCAAGCTGCGATCGTTGATGCAGGCTATGGGTCTTATTCGCTGCAAAATCAAGAATTTGTCACCGATGAAACCGAGGCAGAAAAAACAGCGCGATTACGAGAATTTCGGCATCTCAGAACCAAAGTGATTGTTGCAGGAATTATGAGTGCAATCTTAGTGATTGGTTCTTTGCCGATGATGCTGGGATTGTCACTGCCCTTCATTCCCAGGTGGCTAGACAATGCTTGGTTTCAAATGATTCTCTCGACTCCGGTACTATTCTGGTGTGGGCGAGAGTTTTTTGTGAATGCTTGGAGAGCATTGAAGCGGCGTACGGCGACGATGGACACTTTGGTTGCATTGGGAACGGGAGCGGCTTATGCTTATTCGATCATTGCGACTCTGTTTCCTGGTTTCTTCATTGCTCAAGGACTCAATGCAAATGTCTACTACGAAGCGGCAAATGTGATAATCACCCTGATTTTGCTCGGTCGATTGCTAGAAATGCGGGCGCGTGGACAAACTTCGGACGCGATTCGGAAGCTGATCGGCTTACAAGCGCGAGATGCTCGAATTGTTCGTGATGGACAAGAAATGGAAGTTCCGATTCAGGATGTTTGCATTGGGGACATTGTAATCGTGCGTCCGGGTGAAAAAATTCCCGTGGATGGTGAAGTAGTTAAGGGTAGTTCTCAGATTGATGAATCAATGGTGACGGGTGAAAGCTTACCTGTGAAGAAGCAAGCTGGCGATCAAGTGATTGGTGCAACGATCAATAAAACCGGAAGTTTTCGATTTCGGGCGACTCACGTGGGCAAAGATACGGTTCTGGCTCAGATTGTGCAACTCGTACAACAAGCGCAAGGATCAAAAGCACCGATTCAGCGATTAGCCGATCAGGTAATAGGATGGTTCGTACCTGTGGTGATTGCGATCGCAATTCTCACATTCCTCATCTGGTTTAATCTCATGGGCAATGTCACTCTCGCCTTGATTACAACGGTCGGTGTCTTGATCATTGCTTGCCCTTGTGCGTTAGGGCTTGCAACTCCAACTTCAGTGATGGTTGGCACTGGAAAAGGCGCAGAAAATGGCATTCTAATCAAAGGAGCCGAGAGTTTAGAACTGGCACATCAGATTACAACGATCGTGCTAGATAAGACTGGAACGATTACTGAAGGTAAGCCAACTGTGACTGACTTTATCACTCTAGCTGGAACTGCAAGTGAATTGAAGCTATTAAAGTTAGTGGCATCAGTTGAACGCAGTTCTGAGCATCCATTAGCTGAAGCCGTGGTGCGATATGCTCAATCTCAAGAAGTGACCTTAGAGACTGTTCAGAACTTTGAAGCGATCGCTGGAAGCGGCGTTGAGGGAACAATCTCTAGCCATCTCGTTCAAATTGGAACACAACGCTGGCTGAATGAATTAGGGATTGACACTGCCTCAGTTCAAACAGAGAAAGCCCGATTAGAATCACTAGGTAAAACCGTAATTCTGATTGCAGTAAATCATCAACTTCAAGGCTTAATGGGCATTTCTGATGCACTGAAACCCTCTTCGACTCAAGCAGTTCGCGCTCTACAACGAATGGGGCTTGAAGTCGTGATGCTGACCGGAGATAACCAGCAAACCGCAGATGCGATCGCACAAGAAGTCGGCATTCAAAACGTAATTGCTGAAGTCAGACCGGAGCAAAAAGCGGCAGTGATCGCAGCGATTCAAAGTGGTCAGATTGGTCAGCAATCGGCTAGCCAAACGAAGTCAAGACGACGTGCAAAATCGAAAATTGTAGCAATGGTTGGAGATGGCATTAATGATGCGCCTGCTCTTGCCCAAGCGGATGTTGGAATTGCGATCGGGACGGGAACCGATGTGGCGATCGCAGCAAGTGACATCACCTTGATCTCTGGAGATCTTCAAAGCATTGTTACAGCCATTCAACTGAGTCGCGCTACCATTCGCAACATTCGCCAAAACTTATTCTTTGCCTTCATCTACAACACTTTGGGAATTCCGATCGCCGCTGGCATTCTATTCCCTATCTTTGGCTGGTTACTCAATCCGATCATTGCCGGGGGCGCAATGGCATTTAGTTCAGTATCAGTTCTGACCAATGCGCTACGACTGCGAAACTTTAAGCCTAGAACACTTGTGTAAAATGATGATGCAAAAATCTTGGATTGTCGGAAGCTTGGTGGGGGTTGGAATGATTTTGAGTACTGCGAGCGTATCGGTCGCTCAGATGCAGCCTGAGCAAATGCAGCCTACACAGATATCCACAACGTTTCGCCGTATTGATCAGCCCCTTTGGTTGAAAGGAGCGGTGACGGCAGGTGGGATAGGATTGATTGGGGGCGAACTTTGGTGGCTTTTGTTCAGCAGATTCAAGTCCCGTAGGTCAGATAGATTGTGATTGGTTGCCGCCCTAGAGCTTCTCATAAACGACAAGAATGTTTCTACCCTGAACAAAATGGCTCATCGATCGCAAAAGCTTTCGAGCAGAAGGAGCCAGCGCTGAGCTTAGGACTTTACCATAAAAGGCATTGCGCTTTCCCCAGTGTTGAGCTTGGATATAATAGTAATGATCGATGTCACCCTTTTGTAAAGGCTCTATTTTCAGGTATTGAAGCTTCAGATGAAAGATGTTTTGTAGATTTGTGAGCGATTCTTGATTCCAAAGTCCCATGTGATGGGGCGGTAAATTTAACGTATGGTATTTGTCATACTTAAACAGAAAAGGATTATTGTTTGGAACTCCAAAAATTAACTTGCCACCGGGCTTCAAGGCATCACAGCAGGCACTAATAAAGTCTTTAACCAAGCTGATATGCTCTAGAACTTGAAATGAGCAGACTACATCATAAGAAGTGGGAGCATCCTGAGCATGGGCTTGAACTTCTTGATTCAGAATCTTCAGTCCAGCTTTGCTGCCTTGTCTCACAGCTTCTTCATTTAGTTCTAATCCCGTGCAAATTGCTTGACGTTCCGCAGTTAGTCCTTTCAAAAACTCTCCCTTGCCGCACCCAACTTCCAAAACTAAATCTTTAGGAGCAATCCATTCACTTGCAATGCCGTACTCCCACTTCCAAGGCAGGTAATACCAAGACTGTCTCTGTAGCTGTTCATAAAGCTCGCTCTTTCCGCACAAGTTGGGCGGGTAGAAGAATCGATAGCCTGTGTCTAAACACTCATAGAGATCAATTTGATCGAGTCCATCAAAGTAAGACTGTACATCAATCTCATACTCACACCGATATTGATTTATGATTGAACGACTCCTAAACTGATCTTTTAAGCTAACATTTGATGAACCAGTTACAGGACTGAGTGGGCTTGAGTTCTGCATGGCTACTCCTGATTCAATGTTTAGGACACAGGAATGTGCAAGGACACTTCCCATTTTGCTTTCCAATCATAGGCACAAGCTTCTACACGTAGCAACAGTGTCACATCGATCGCATACCGAATGATTCTCAAGCCATCAAGAGCAGCGCTCAAGAACTAACACGCATCTTTCTTCAGAACGTCAATGGTCTTGCTTATTGACGATGGAGCCAGTTTACCGTTGCAATTGAGGCGATCGTACCTAAAAAATGTGCAGTAATTGCGACCATGTTTGCCATCGCAACCATAACATCGAGCGGACGAATAATTCGAGTGGGCGCGTAGATTGCAGCACCCTGAGGAATTGCGAGCGACTTCGAGAGTAGTACCCCCAATGCCGCTCCGCCACCCAAAATGCTGAGTCCCATGCCGACAAAACCCGCAATGATACCAATGCGTAACACTTGCATCACGTCGCTTTTTTTTGGATGAAGATCTGGATTGGGATTGCGGAGGCGACGGGCAAAGCGGAGTTGGCGAAAAGCGAGAAAGGCAGTGAATAAGAGAACGAAAATACCAGCCACCGCCCAAAAAATTCCAATCCCTAATCCTGGTGTGGTCGCATCGCGAAAATCATAGGCAGGGGCACCTGGAACAACAGGAGCAAAAGCAGCTTGATTGAAATTGCGTCCTGCGATCGCGAACAATAACATCACCCCTGCCGTGATTGCTAAACTGAGTTGAGTCACAAGTCCTGCCCATCCAACCAGGCGCAAGATCTTACCAATTTGCTCTAGTTTGTGTGACAAAGAATCGCTTTCGATCGTTGTTGGAGTTTGCATCTCACGCTCCTTTGATTGTTCGATAGATTTTCACAAAATAGTTCAGAACATGACACTAAACGACTCTCTTCAGGATGAATCGCGATCGGAGCAAAGAAGTTTTAAAGCGCGCCCTAACCTTGCAAAGCCACGATCTCACGAATCAAAGCATCTGGAGCGACTGGTTTAGCAAGGTGCGCTTGAAACCCAACCTTGATCGGCAACGATTAGCTCAGAGAGGCTGAATTGTTGCGGTCTTCGGGCAAAATAGTACGAATGCGATTGAGCAAAATATCAAAGTCAACAGGTTTACGAATAAAATCATCTGCACCGAATTCAAATCCTTCTGCTGGGTTGAACTGGTCATAACCTGTAATCAGCAAAATCGGGATGAAGGGAATACGATCGTTTTGTCGAATCCGTTGCGTCACTTCAAACCCATTCATTTCTGGCATCATCACATCAAGCAAGATTAAATCGGGTTTCTGATTTTCAACCTTGTCTAATGCTTCTCGCCCACTGCTTGCGACATCCACATCATATCCTTCCTGCTCCAGAACAATTTGAAGCAGAACAATATTATCTTCAATGTCATCGACAACCAGGATGCGGTCTGCCACGGAGGTAGATGGAGGGATTAAGGTGTTCACTTTGTAACTCAACTAAGCGTTACATTTAAGTGTGCTCTACATTTCATTCTAGTTGCCTCTCACCTTAGAGATATCTACCTTGGGATGACTTGCTTTTAGTAAAGAAACTTGCATGAAATTCACAGTAATCGGATCTGGGGAAGACTACAAACTACCTCGTGATTCATCTGATTGATTTTAGAACTACAAAGTCATCGGCGCGATCGGTTCAATATCTGGATCGTATCCTCCGATTTGATTCGTTCGCAGTACCCAGATAGAAGCACCGTACTTCAGAAAGGTATAAACGATCGCATCACTGGCTTTGCGCGGCAACATCGTTCGCCAACTACCAATTCCCGTCCACAGGTTCCGCAGTGGATTATCTTCTAACGTGCTGCCCAAGCTGTATTCATTCTTCTCCCAATCTGCCCTTGGGCCGCCGAGCGGTTGCAGTGTTCGCTCCAAGTCCTCTCCCAGTGTCCGTAACGTGTTAAATCGCTGCGCCTGGTCAGCGTCTTGTAGAAGCATTCGCAGCGCTTGGGGGTTATCCCGCAAAGTCTGAGTCGTTCTACGCATACTAGCAAAGAGGGCTTGATTCGAGTCTTGCGAACAGTTATTGGCAGGGG
>PSLO01000113.1:6870-12536 GCA_040289665.1 Leptolyngbya sp. ERB_1_1
CGAGCCGTCATCACTTGTAGCTGACGCACCATCAAATTCAAAGGAGAAGCAGTGATGTCACCCGTGGTATAAGTATCTGTAAATGCACTGAGTTTAATCAGAATGTCACAGGTGGGACGGGTGCCCAACCAGCCAAACTGACGATCGCCCATGTAGCGCGACCAATGCAATGTTCCAGCAACTAACCCATCTGTGTTTTGGGTGTAGACCTAATGATAGTTGATATCAAACCTCGGTTCATCTGCTAAGGGTTCATAAACCACTTCTGCAATCCCGTAGGCAAAGTGTCCGAAGAAAATGGGTGTTGCCGCTGCGGGTTCTTTATGATTGCCACCAATGCCGCCATAGGTATGCAGCACTAATGCTTGATCACCCACCTGCCATTCGTCTACTGCTGCTTTGATCGCTGCATCTGAACCATTCGATCGACTCGTGCAAAGCACTGAGGAGATCTTGCCTTTTTGCCCGACTACATTCGCCCACGCTCGGTTACGAACGTAACTGTAGGCTGCTTTACGACCAAATGTAACCGCTTCTGGCTGCAAATGGAACAAGGCGCGGGGCGCGATCGACTGCACAACAAACATCCCCTGAGCATCCTTCGCTCCGTACACATACCAACCCATTTCGTTCAGAGGCGATCTCTCCAAATCACGAGTCGTCGAAGGATAGCTGCCGTAAGCCTTTGCTATTAGAACCTCTGGCAGGCGCATCATTTCTGCCTTGCCGTTGAACTGGCGCGACGATCGATCAAAGTGAATCACCTGAAATTGATCGGTTCCAGCAACGGGCTGCACAAACTGTACCAGCGCATAGAACCGCCCTGTGATTTGAACAGGCGTAGCGTTGATGTAAAGTACATCATCCGCGATTTCAATCTGCTGAGTGAGTTTCACAATGATGTCATCGACGGGATGAGAACCTGCCAGCGACTCTAGCGGATCAACCTGCCGCCAGTGATTTAAGCGATCGGGGTGAACTGAACCACCATACCGACTGCTAAATTCTGCATCGGCGCTAAATAGGTTCGTCCAGCGGGTAGTGTGGCTTTTGGGTCCATATATCCTCCCGGAACCTGATGCCCAACCGGTCCGGCAGAGAGAATCGTAATTCTGCCTTTGCGTTTACCTCGGTTCCAGTAGGACAGAGGAAAAAGCTTCCAGCGACCTGGAAACATGATCGGCCAATTTGCTTTACCACATCGTCGGTGACAAAGATGTGGTAAAGCTGCTCCAGTTTCAACACGTTATGGTTTGCGCTCATCACGCCGCCGAGAGAAATCGCGTCGATCGGTGCGCCCGTCGGTCGCCTCAAATAAGGAGCCGAGGCGACCGACATTTCGCTGCCGCCACTGTAGCCAATCAGCGTAATCGGCACACCGCTTCCTGGTTGATAACCTCGTTGAATCAAGCCATCAAAGATCACTTGAGCGATACCCTGGTTATAAATCGGACCATAACGTTTATCCGACGACACCGCGACAATCAGCACGTTTCGCAGATTCACCAGCAACCCCAACAAAGCCGCTGGATTGTCCCATCGCATTTTGTCTGCCTGCCGCCATAGGAACGCTAACGGACGGTATTGATCAAGGGCCTTGTTCAATACCGAATACATCATCAACTCCTGCACTAATTCCACCTTTTGCGGTAGGGCAGGCTTCAACGCCGTTAGAAAATCTTCAATATCTGGTGTATATTCGCTTCCTGACTGAGCAATTCCATCAAGGTAAACGACATAATGGTCGATCGTGGGCTGACTCGTCGATTGGGTGCTTTCTACTAATGCGGGGGCAGTCACTGTATCGAGATCATCGCCATACCAACCTGCCCACCAGCCGAGCGACTCCAGGGGTGCCAAAATTCCCGCAAACACGGTCGCCACCACACCAATCCAAACCAGATCAAAAATGAGTCGCCACAAGCCTGTTAGATCCCGATACCAGCCAAACAAACCACTACGGATCGGACGCAGCAGCACGAGGATAATGACAAAGACGATCGCCATCACTAGCAAGCTCAATCCCACCTTGACGACTGGATGAATGCTGCGCGTTTGATGACTCAGTTGCACTAGCGGATCGGAGGTCTCAACGCCTTCCTTAATGGTTAAAGGGGTTGAGACAATGGGTTGAGCCATCAGGATTTGAGCAACGCTCTGAGCCGCCTCTGGTGAAGAACGACCGGATGCTTGAATCAGTTGCCGAACTTCGGGCAGCGGTGCTTGAGCGGCTGCAACAATCGGTTCCGCTGGTCTGACCCCCGCTAAAACTCGTTCTCTCAACTCTCGATTTGTACTAGCTAGCTCGACTCCAGCCACTCGATCGGCAAGCTTGTTCCCAAAGCGAGCGATCGGTTGTCCGATCGTGCCTTCTAAAAGCTGTTTCACCGCCCAACCCAATGCAACATGAGCAAAAGCAGAACTCAGTCTAGCCTGAGAAACCGCCGCAAACCCGACCACTAGCGCCAACAAGTTCCAGACCGAAAGCAAGTTGTTAATTGGATAGCCAAGGTAGGGCAAGGCTCCCAAAAAACCAAACAGCAGGGGCACGTATGCTAACCCGAATACTTTAACGAGGGTCACGAATGGCATATATCTTGATCCCGGCAACAGACCAAACAGCCAGGTACTTAATGTCAGAAAGAGAAAGCCAAACGTGAACAGTATTGCATTCAGCAACAAGCTAAACACAAATCGTCTTGGCTTAACGCGATTGATGAACAGAACGATACTTTGTCCAACTGCCAGCGATAGACCAGACAACACCACAATAATTAAGGCTAACCACAGTCCTTGAGGAAGTGTTGCAACTCGCTAGAACGCTTCTAGCTGTAAAGCAAATGCGCCCCCGATCAACTCCCTTACATGATCCATCGCTGTGTCAGATATCATGCTGCTCCTAATCGAAACGAGTCAATGAAGTGTTGTAAGTGTTTCTATCACATTAAACAGCGATCAATCTAGTCTGCCGCAGAATGAAAAAGCGGCTTTGTGATTCAGTGATCACTGAACATGAAAGAATTAACTTTAACGACAGAATACTTGCTATGCAAGCTTAGAACAAAAAAGTAGGAAACTTATAGGAAAAAGCAGAAACTATCTGATTAGTCATATGTCAAAACACAAGAGCGATCGTCATAATGAAAAAAGTAAACTTCCTACACAAATTGTTGCAAACCGCGCTCTTTGATCTTCATGACTCGAATTTTTACGCCTGGTATCATGCTTTCTGACGAACAAACGGTTCCGGGTTGGTGGTTTGCCTTCAAGCAGGGTAAGCTGCTGGTTCAAACTCAGGGCGAACAGAGTCAAATCCCATATCGAGTGAATTTAGCCGATCTCGGTTTAGTTCCAATCCGCATTCAGTTTCTAGGTACGCTGGACAAACAACCCTGTTACTCAGCCGAGCTACCCAACGATGCTGTAATTCCAGCAGGAATGGCACTGCAAGGATTGCGCAAATTGTATGGAACGATCGACGATGATTTATGGGCACTAAGTAGTCGTGCTGTGCAGATTGTTGCGTGGGATCAGACGCATCAGTTTTGTGGACGCTGCGCGACTCCGATGACACAACTCCCGACGGAACGAGCAAAGCGCTGTCCCGCCTGTGGACTGGTGAACTATCCGCGTCTGTCTCCGGCAGTGATTGTGCTGATTGTGCGGGGTGATGACCTGCTGTTAGCGCGTGCGCCTCATTTTCCTGCTGAAATGTATGGGCTAATTGCGGGATTCGTGGAACCCGGAGAATCGTTAGAAGATACAATTCATCGAGAGGTTTACGAAGAAGTTGGAATTACGATCAAAAATCTGCGCTATTTCGGGTCGCAGCCGTGGCCCTTTCCCAACTCGCTGATGCTTGGTTTTACGGCTGAGCATGCAACAGGCGAAATTGCGATCGACGCTAAAGAAATCGAATCAGCAGCTTGGTTTAGCAAGTACAAGCTGCCTAAAATTCCCCCCAGTATCAGTATTGCTCGCAAGCTGATTGATTGGTTTGTGGCTCAATGCTAACTGTGCGATTTGCCAACGGATTGTTTATCCTAGCAGTAGTATTGCTAGTGGCGGAGTGCTCACATGGGTCTTGCGTCATCATTCTCTTCTAAACGAGTAGACAAGGAAGGTCCAAGTCATGCAAATCTCTGATCAAGAAGATGTCAAGTTGAGTCAAATACCCCATGTTACCAGCCCCGCTTGGTGGCAGTTAATCAATTGGATTGCTGATCCGATCGCAGTTCAGGACAAATGCCGCCAAAAGTATGGCGATATCTTTAGGATGCGGTTGAGTGGACTTGGAGAACTGGTGATAGTAGGCAATCCGCAAGCCGTTGGGGAGGTTTTCAGCCAAGATTCTAAGTTCGATGTTGGTCGTGGCAATGACCTTGGCGAACCGCTCGTGGGACGCAACTCTCTCCTACTGCTCGACGGCGATCGACATCGACGAGAACGAAAATTATTAATGCCTCCATTCCACGGGGAACGGCTCCAGACTTATGCTCAACAAATCTGCCAAATTACCCAACAGGTTGCGAACCAGTGGCAAATCGGTCAGCCGTTTGTAGCTCGAACTGCGATGCAGCAGATTAGTTTAGAGATGATCTTGCAGATTGTCTTTGGTTTGAGCCAAGGAGACCGCTATCAACAGCTTAAACCCCTTCTGACCGATTGGCTCGACATGACGGATTCTCCTGTGCGATCGAGCATCTTGTTTTTGCGGTTTCTACAGCAAGATTGGGGAGCGTGGTCTCCTTGGGGACGAATGCAACAACGACAACGCCGCGTGCATGATTTGCTCCAGGCAGAAATTGAGGAGAGAAGAACAAAGGGAGACGAGGGGCGCGTTGATGTTTTGAGCTTGATGATGGCAGCGCGAGATGAAAATGGGCAAGCAATGAGTGATGCCGAGTTAAGAGATGAACTGATCTCGATTTTGTTTGCCGGACATGAAACTACAGCCACAACCCTTGCTTGGGCGTTCTATCAAATTCATCAGCAGCAAAATGTTCACCAAAAGTTACTTCAGGAACTCGACAGTTTTGAAGGTTCATCGCCAATGAAGCTTGCTCAACTTCCCTACTTGAGTGTAGTCTGCCAAGAAACATTGCGGATGTATCCAGTGCTTCCTGTGATTTTTCCACGCATCACGAAGTCGCCGATGAAGATTGCGGGATATTGGTTTGATACTGAAACAGTTCTACTGCTATCGAACTATCTAGTGCATTATCGAGAAGATTTGTATCCGAATGCTCGACAATTCAATCCAGAACGCTTCTTAGAGCGTCAGTATTCCGCTTCTGAATACTTTCCGTTTGGGGGCGGAAGTCGGCGCTGTTTGGGATATGCTTTAGCGCAGTTAGAAATGAAGCTGGTTCTGGCAACGATTCTCTCGAAGTATCAACTCGCTTTAGCAGAGGATAAACCCGTTAGATTGCAACGACGCGGATTCACACTTGCGCCTGCTGGCGGGGTACGAATGGTCATGACTGGAAAACGCAATAAGACCGTCTAGTCGATCGCTGCAATGCCAGATCCGTCTCATCGTGAATGGTAAAACCACTGTGACTCCAGCTAAGTAGAGCAGATTTAATGAAGTAATACCAATTCTCTAAATTCCCGCTACAGATAGTGCTTCCAGAATAGATGCTCGTCCTGTGATAGACAAGATC
>PSLO01000114.1:0-12516 GCA_040289665.1 Leptolyngbya sp. ERB_1_1
CCTGTTCTACAGGTTACCGTTTCTAGTTATTCATGCAACAAAGCCTATCCAAAATAGACAGGTTGCTAGTTCAAGCGCTTGCTCTGGTCTTGCTAACCGTTCTATCGCCGCTTGTAAATGAGCGATCGTCACCGTCGATTCCTGAATGAGCGATCGTTCAGGCTTCTCCTCAACTCTCTCTGCCTCCGCAATCACACCTCATAAAACTTCCGCTTCAATTCCTCCACATCTGAACGTTGCTCTCGCTTCGATGCAAAAAATTCCTTTAACAACTGATGCAGTTGGTATATCCCTTGATCCACTCGCTTCAGTAGATTGACTCTCAGTAGCGCCTGATCTCGAATGTCCTCCAAATCCTCAGCATCCACCTCTGGTAGACACTGTTCGACTAATTTCCACGGAATCTCGACCAAGGCAAATAGGCTCAAGACTGCTGCGAGTTGCTGTGCTGCCTCCTCTAATGTTTGCCAATTCAACTCAAATGCTGCGGCAACTCCCAACGATGCGGTCATTCCCGGTTCCGTTTGCTTAAACGCTCTCGCTTCTAGTCGTTTCTCTTGCAACCGTTGCCACAAAAGCTCGCTCGATAAATCCCGTTTCTTCGCCAAATACCGCCCGCCTAATTCCAGACCCAATGGCAGATAGCCTAACCATTCACACAATTCTTCCGATCGCTCAATTTCTCGATCAACCCGATCGTCCGCCACCAACGATCGCAACAATTCCAGCGCTTTCTCCTCAGTCAGCACATCAAGCCGCAATTCTTGCACGGGAGATCCGAAGTGCGATACTCTTCCAGCACCCCAGCAATCCACTCAGCCCAAGCTTTGTCGTGGCGATTGTAGCTAACGAAAAAATGTTTCTTTGCTTCCGTACTCATCGGGGCAACTCAGAGACATCACTGTTTCTCTTCTACCGCAGAAGAAGTGCGTCGTCCGTGAACGATCGCGGTTCCTTTAGAATGATTTATTTCGCTGCCTGGATCTTCTGGATCTGCTGCGTGAAATAATCGACCCGATGATTAATTTGTTTCGCCACCTCTAAGCCCTGTTGAAATGCTTTCACAGCCTCCGTCGGTGCATTTCGCTGGAGTTGAATCTGACCAATCTGATCAAAAGCATCCATCACTCCAAAAGAGTCATAAGCCTGCTGCTGAACGCTTGCGAGGTACTCATAAACTTGCAGTGCCGCATCGAGACGATTATTCGATCGATACAACGCTCCCAATTTCCGTAAAGCATCACTAGCATACGCAAGCTGCAATAATGGCTGTGCGAGTTGAAAGGCTTCTTGATACGCCTTTTCCGCTGCCTCAAACTGCTTACTCGCAGCAAAATTATCCGCCTGTCGAATCTTAAGTGCAGGAATTAACCCCGCCTGCTGTGGGTCACGCTGGTAAATCTCAATGAGTTGCTGTTGGTAAGTAACTGCTTGCGCGGGCTGTTTTGCTTGTTCGTGCGTGTAAGCAAGCTGCACCAAATTCGCTACAACGTTTTGAACATCGTTGCGTGCTCTCGCTAAATTTAATAACTCGGTATAAGTTGCGATCGCATTCGGATAATCAAACCAACTCAAATGCAACTGTCCGATCGTATTGAGTAAATTGACTTCAGCGATCGCATCTCGACGCGCTCTGGCTTCTGTCAACATTTGTTGATAAACCTTGAGCGCAAGTCCGGGCGATCGAACTTGTTGAAACGCAATACCCAATGCCGGGAGAATTTGCGCTCGATCCGGTATCGTCACCTGATTTTTCAACGGTTGCTGAACTTGGGTTTGAATTGCCGAAAGTCGATTCGTGACAAATCTCACCTGAGCTTGCTGATTCTGTATCCAGGCGATGTTACCGACTCGTCCTAACGCCTGAACTTCCTCGAGTAGTCCCAGTGCTCGTCTCAGTCGCAGTTCGCGGTTCCAAATATCAAATGCACCGGGAACATCTCCGGATCGTAATTTTGCGTTCGCCTCAGCATCTAATTGATCGAGTGCAGTCCGTAATGTTTGTTTTTCAGCCTCAGACAGAGGACGGTTTAAGCCACCGGGAAGTAAAGGATCGGGAGTCGTGAGTTCTAAGGGATTTAAGAACCTGTCTGGAGGTTGTTTTGCAGGTGGAGCAGCCGCTTTGACGTTGAGCGCGATCCCGATTGCACACGCAATTACGCCTACGACTCCACCCCATTTCCAGGGGCGCAGTATTGTCATCATTCTGTCCTGAGTCTTTCACCGTCATTTTTTACTAGAATTCCAGACTACTGAAAAGTTTCAGTCTCGATCGAGAAACGAATCACAAATTTACCGAATTATCTGCCAGAATGAAACTTCATAATTTCTGTGCATTAAAGATTTTACCGTTGGGCTTAAGATTTGTACTGGACTAGCATCGATCGGGCTAGAAATTAGATTCATTCAGTTAGCGTTGAGCGAGGGAACTGTGAGAGTTTTGGTGGTTGGTAATGGTGGGCGCGAACACGCTCTAGCTTGGAAGTTCTTGCAGTCCCCGCAGGTTCAACAGGTGGTCTGTATTCCGGGCAATGGCGGAACGGCTTCGCTAAAAAATTGTCGGAATTTAGCGTTGTCGATCGATGACTTTGAAGGAATCGCCCGATATGCGCTGGTGAATAACATTGGGATGGTCGTGATCGGACCTGAATTGCCGCTTTCTCTGGGCATTACCGATTATTTGAGACAGCACGAGTTAACGGTATTTGGTCCGACTCAAGCAGGTGCACAGATTGAATCGAGTAAGGCTTGGGCAAAAGATTTAATGAAAGCAGCAGGAATTCCAACCGCTCAGGCGGAGGTGTTCACGGATGCGGATTCGGCAAAGCAGTATGTTCGCGCTCAAGGTGCACCGATCGTGATTAAAGCCGATGGTCTTGCCGCTGGAAAAGGCGTGACCGTAGCGGCATCGATCGAGCACGCTGAATCTGCGATCAATGCCTGTTTTTCCGGTCAGTTTGGTGCAGCGGGAAGTCAAGTCGTAATCGAAGAATGCCTAACAGGTCAAGAAGTCTCGATTCTGGCAGTGACAGACGGACTTACGATTCGCCCATTGCTACCCGCACAAGATCATAAGCGGATCGGAGATGGCGATACCGGAGAGAATACGGGTGGAATGGGCGCTTATGCTCCGACTCCGATCGCAACTCCGGCACTGATGAATCGGATTCAGCAAGAAGTATTGGAACCCGCCATTCAGGCTTTGCGCGATCGTCAAATCGATTATCGTGGCGTTGTTTATGCCGGATTAATGATCACTCCCGCAGGTGAGCCGAAAGTGATCGAATTTAACTGCCGCTTTGGTGATCCAGAAACGCAAGCCATTTTACCGCTGCTCGAAACGCCCTTAGAGAAGCTTTTATTCGCTTGCACTCAGCAAAAACTTGCAGATTTTCCCGAAATTGAATGGAAATCTGGTGCAGCAACTTGCGTTGTCATTGCCTCTGACGGTTATCCAGGCAACTATCCGAAAGGCTTAACGGTGAGCGGAATTGCCGCCGCAGAAGAAACCGGAGCCGTTGTGTTTCACGCGGGAACGCAGTTGAAGAATCACCAACTGCTCACCGAAGGCGGACGAGTTTTTGGAGTCACAGCGATCGGAGAAACGTTTGATCAATCGATCGATGCTGCTTATCGAGCCGTTGATCTGATTCAGTTCGAGGGGATGTACTATCGTCGCGATATTGGTCATCGCGTAAAGGGTAAATAAGGCAGTAAGATGAAGAAAAAATCGAAGTCAGAAACAAACCGTTAAGTTTCGTTCTCCTTTGTTCTTTTACCTTCATCTTGAACTGTGTCATCCTTCGTCGCCCAAATTTCGGATGGTTTATGCCGCTGGTGGTCTGGTTTTAGCCTCCAGACAAAGCTGATGGCGGCGGCAACGTTGGTCGTGTCGATCGTGATGAGTGGCTTAACGTTCTGGGCAGTCAATACGATTCAAATGGATGCCCGGTTGAACGATACTCGCTTCGGTAGCGATCTGGGTTTACTTCTAGCCGCGAATGTTGCTCCCTTGGTGAATGAAGAGAATCGGACAGAACTGGCTCGGTTTTCGCATCGGTTTTATAGCAGCACTTCCAGCATTCGCTATATGCTCTACGCCGATGCCGATGGCAATATCTTTTTCGGCATTCCGTTCTCTGATTCTGAAGTGCAAAACTCGCTGACGATTCAGCGCAAAATTCAACTGCCCGAAGATTTTACCGATCGTACCGATCGCCCAATGGTGCGCCAACATCTCACACCCGATGGAGAAGTGACTGATGTGTTTGTGCCGTTGGTGTTTGAAGGAAAATATCTCGGCGTTTTGGCGATCGGCACCAATCCGAATCCAACCGTTGTGACTTCCTCGCATTTAACCCGCGATGTGACGATCGCGGTGTTCGTCTCGATTTGGGTGATGGTGATTCTCGGTGCCGTGTTCAACGCGCTGCAAATCACAAAACCGATCCGTGAATTGGTGATCGGCGTTCGCAACATTGCCAAAGGGAACTTTAAGCAGCGCGTCGATCTTCCTGTAGGTGCAGGAGTCGAACTGAGTGAACTGATCGCCAGCTTCAACGACATGGCGGAACGGTTAGAGCGCTACGAAGAACAAAATATCGAGGAATTAACCGCAGAGAAAGCGAAATTAGAAACGCTGATTTCGACGATCGCAGATGGTGCCGTTCTGCTCGATGCGAATATGCAGATCGTGTTAGCCAATCCGACCGCACGGCGACTTTTCGGTTGGGACACGAAAGCGATCGAAGGCGAAAATGCACTCTATGCCTTTCCAGTTGCTGTTCAGGTTGAACTCACCAGACCGCTCTACCAGATGGCAAGAGGCGAACTGCGGGAAGAAGCGGAATTTCGGATTACAGCGATCGAGCCGAACAATCGAACGCTACGAGTGTTGCTCAATGCCGTGGTTGATCCGGTGCGTGACAATGTGAAGGGTATTGCCGTCACGGTGCAAGACATCACGCGCGAAGTCGAACTGAATGAAGCCAAGAGCCAATTTATCAGCAACGTTTCGCACGAACTCCGAACGCCTTTATTTAACATCAAATCGTTTATCGAAACGCTGTATGAATACGGCGAAGAACTCACCGAAACTCAGAAACACGAATTTTTAGAAACTGCGAATCGAGAAACCGATCGCTTAACCCGTCTTGTGAACGATGTGCTGGATCTCTCTCGCTTAGAGTCCTGCAAGATTTATCAATTTGAAGCGATCGATCTATCGCAACCGATCGAGCAAATTCTCAGAACCTATCAACTCAACGCCAAAGATAAAGGCATTGAACTGCTCCAAGACATCGAGCCAAACTTACCGCCTGTATTTGGGCATTATGATTTGCTGCTTCAAGTCTTTGCCAACTTAGTCGGAAATGCTTTGAAATTCACCGAGGCTGGTGGAAAAGTCGTCCTTCGAGCTTATTCGCTACCCTCAGATGAAACCCAATCCCAGCAGTTTGTTCGGGTTGAAGTTTGTGACACCGGAATTGGAATCGATGGAGTCGATCAAGAAGCGATTTTCGATCGATTCTTCCGAGTTGAAAACCGAGTGCATACGCTGGAAGGAACCGGACTCGGTTTATCGATCGTCAAAAACATTATCGAGCGCCATCGCAGTCGGGTGCGTCTCGTCAGTGAAGTCGGTTGTGGCACCACGTTCTGGTTTGATCTCGTCGTGTATCAGGAGAATGCTGGAACGGTAGCAAAGGCAGTTGAACCTGCCGAGATGATTGAAGCAGTAAATGCACCCTAGCCTCAGTTCACACTTTCAAGAAGCTGTAGATTTTCTGCGTTGAAAGCGATTCACAAACTTTTGAAGGTAGATGACGCAGCGGAAACGTTTGGCGATCGAGTTGAATCTGTAAACCAATCAGCGGATCACTTCCGGGTGAAACCAGAAACTCGAGCTTCTCTAATGACAAGCTCATCGATAACTGATCAAGGATTTCAGAAATCGCGATCGTAAACGGATGCTGTGTGGATTGGTACCAGTCCGCATCATTGACGATTTCTTGCTCAAATCCCAGATTGATGATCAAAGAAGCTTGATCGAACAGCGCTAACGCTACAGGTCGATTTTCTTCTTGCAGCATCAAATCGTAAGATTTGGCAACGTGCCGCAGTTTTTCTAACAGTGCATATCGTTCTGTTACAGAGTTAAGATCGTCGCGTAAATGCAGCGCGATCGTTGTTAAATAAGTGCGAAGAAACAAATGCCCTAGTTTTTCGGCTTTCGTGGTTAAGTAACTAGAGTTATAAGTCGTCGCTTCGGTGAGTAACGGAACGCGATCGACCATTTCTAACCCATAGCCTTTTAAGCCTGCGATCTTGCGGGGATTATTCGTAATCAAGCGAATCTGTTTCACGCCCAAATCGTTGAGAATCTGAGCACCAACTCCGTAATCGCGCAGATCTGCCGGGAAGCCCAGTCGCTCGTTTGCTTCCACCGTATCCAGTCCTAAATCTTGCAGCGAATACGCCTTTAACTTATTGACTAACCCAATACCGCGCCCTTCTTGCCGCAGATATACCACCACACCAGAGCCGTTATGCTCGATCATCTTCAGCGCGGCTTCAAGCTGCACCCGACAATCACACCGCAGCGATCCGAGCGAGTCTCCGGTTAAGCACTCCGAATGTACCCGTACCATTACAGGCTGATCTGGAAACTCCGCCGGATCGCCTTTGACGATCGCAACGTGCTCTGTGTTATCCAAAAGATTGCGATAGCCGTAGATCTTGAAGTGCCCAAATTGAGAAGGCAACTCTGCAACCGTTTCGCGATGTACAAAGCGTTCGTGTCGCAGGCGATAGCTGATCAGATCGGCAATGCTGATGATCTTAAGGTCGTGTTCTTTGGAATATTCAATTAACTCCGGCAGTCGTGCCATCGACCCATCCGGATTTTGAATTTCACAAATTACACCCGCTGGATACAATCCGGCTAACAGGGATAAATCGACTGCGGCTTCTGTATGTCCAGCCCGTTTTAGCACCCCGCCTTCTCTTGCCCGAATCGGAAAGATATGACCGGGACGACGCAAATCCGACGGACGAGTTGCCGGATCGAGAACCGTTTGGATCGTTTTCGCACGATCGTCAGCAGAAATCCCGGTCGTGACTCCGACACGCGGAGACGCATCAATACTCACGGTAAAAGCAGTTTGATTGCTGTCCGTATTTTCTCGTACCATCAGCGGAATATCCAACTCATCTAATCGGTCTCCCGTCATCGCGAGACAAATTAGACCTCTTGCGTAAACTGCCATGAAATTAATCATGTCAGCTGTGGCATACTGCGCGGCGCAGATGACATCCCCCTCGTTTTCCCGATTTTCGTCATCGACAACGACGATTGCCCGTCCTGCTTTGAGGTCAGCTAAAGCATCATCGATCGAGTCAAAGGTAAACGGTTGGGTATAAGTGGATTGAGACGATTTAACAGAAAAGTTCAAGGCGATCACACCGTAAAGTTTCTTGAAGCGGTCTTCTCTTCGATTGTAATTCTTCTGATTACAGAACTTATGGTTCAATTGTAATTCTTTTTACGTCGAAGACTAAGCAAGAGGGAAGCACCACTGATTTCACTAAACAAGTTCAACCAACTCAATCCGGAGAACCAGGCACAAATCCGAAGCTCTATTAACCTAGAGTGGGTACTCACATTCTCGATTTGATGGAAGTGGTATCGAGGTAGGCAGTTCTGTCTTGCTCGAACCCCTAGATTGAGAAGGGAAAAGTTGGGGTCAAATTCTCTCAGGATGTGCTTTGAGAATTGCGCGATCGGCATTACAATGCAGCAAACGTTAAGGTGATTCACGGAAGGTCGAGGGCTATGGGTGATTCAGAACGGGTCTCCGTGGGGATAGTCGGAGCGTCAGGCTACGGGGGAGTTCAGTTGGTTCGCCTGTTGCTCGATCATCCGCGTTTGGAGTTGGCGTATTTAGGAGGCGATAGCACCGCCGGACAAGATTTTGCTAGTCAGTATCCGCATCTATTTCATGCAGTGCAACAGCAAATTGAAGCAATTGATCTCGATAAAATTGCTGAACGCTGTGATGTGGTGTTTCTCTCGCTACCGAATGGTCTAGCGCTGAAGATGGCTCCGGTGTTGATTGAGAAAGGTTGTAAGGTGCTGGATCTTTCGGCAGATTACCGTTTCTCAGATTTGAACGTGTATAAGCAGTGGTACGGGGGCGATCGAAGTGATCAAGCGATCGCTGAGACGGCGGTTTATGGCTTTCCGGAACTCTATCACGATCGCATTGCAGAAGCTCAATTGGTCGGCTGTCCAGGATGTTATCCCACTGCGAGTTTGCTGGCATTGTCTCCATTGTTGAAACAGGGGCTAATTGTTCCAGAAACTGCCATTATCGATGCGAAATCTGGAACCTCTGGAGGCGGTCGTGTTCCAAAAACTAGCTTTCTATTAGCTGAGGCGGATAATTCTCTCGGTGCATATGGAGTGGCGCGACATCGACACACACCAGAAATCGAACAAGTTTGCAGCGATTTGGCAGGGCATGAAGTTCTGATTCAGTTCACACCGCATTTAATCCCGATGGTGCGGGGAATTTTAGCAACGGTTTACGCAACGCTACGCGATCCGGGATTGGTGCGGGATGATTTACTAACCATTTATAGTGCGTTTTATCGATCGTCGCCTTGGGTGAAGTTGCTACCCAGTGGGACTTATCCGCAGACCAAATGGGCGTGTGGAACAAACCTTTGCTATATCGGCATTGAAGTAGACGCGCGAACGGGTCGAGTGATTGTGATGTCCGCGATCGATAATCTGCTCAAAGGTCAAGCAGGACAAGCGATTCAATGTCTCAATATTATGATGGGCTGGGATGAAACGTTAGGATTGCCGAAATTTAGCTTTTATCCTTAAACAAGCGATCGTGGTTCGGATGATAAAGCTGCGATCGTTTGCCTGTGACTCGATCGATTCCCGCAAATTCATAGGGAACGGTTGGCGCACTCAAGGCGGGACTGATCACATAGAGCGTTGTCCGAATTAAGCTCTCTTGCTGAGTGACTTCCGCCATTTGGTTGAGTGGAACGACTCGAATTTTTTCATCTGACCAACCGAGCCGGAAACAAATTGCAACAGGAGTCTGTGCTGGATAGTGCTGCATTAATTTTTGCTGTGCAGACTCAATGTGTCGCGCACTGAGATAAAGGCAAAGGGTCGATCGATGCGCTGCTAACGAGGAAAGTTCTTCAGAGTCAGGAACCTGAGTTCGTCCGCTAATGCGCGTGAGAATAATTGACTGAACTAGCTCTGGAATAGTGAATTCGACGCGCAATCGAGCCGCAGCTAGCTGAAATGCGCTGATTCCTGGAACGACCTCAAACGGGATGTCGGCATCAAACAGTGCTTGCATTTGTTCTTGGAGGGCGCTATAGAGGCATGGATCGCCCGAATGCAGCCGGACAACGGATTTCTGCGATCGCACTCGATCGATCAAAATCGGTAAAATTTCTTCTAGCGTTTTATCTGCGGTTGGAATCACTTCGGCATCAGGACGAATGCCTTCTAGAATTTCTAGCGGCACAAGCGAATCGGCAAATACGATCGCGTCTGCTTGTGCTAAAAGTTTCTGGGCTTTGACGGTTAGGAGATCTGGATCTCCAGGTCCTGCACCGACTATGTAGACCGCTGACGCAAGCGCATTCGTTGACATACAAGGCTTTTCTTAGGGAGAAGGTTGTGAATTGGTGGTGTTTGGATCAGGCACCACATCGGGCAGCGATCGACGAAACCCATAGAGCCAAACTAAACCCAGTGTTCCGATCACCATTGCTGTTAAACTCACCACCTGAGCCATTCTCAAAAATCCCAACATCAAGCTATCGGTTCGTAGTCCCTCAATCCAAACCCGACCCGCGCTATACGCCACCATATAGGTCAAAAATAGCGTTCCAACCTTGAGTCGGGGTCTTTTGAAGAACAGAAACATCAACAACGCAAACACGCCCAAATTCCACAGCGATTCATACAAAAACGTGGGGTGATAGTAGGCGACATTTTCTAGACCAGGCGGACGGCGATCGGGTGGAATAAACAGCTTCCAAGGTAAATCGGTAGGACTGCCGAACGCTTCTGAATTAAAGAAATTTCCCCAACGCCCGATCGCTTGTCCTAAAATCAGCGACGGTGCAACTAAATCTGCCAATTGCCAGAACGATACTCGCTTCAACCGGGCGAAAATTAGCGCCGCGATCGCGCCGCCTAAAATCGCACCATGAATCGCAATCCCGCCCTGCCAAATCGCCACGATCGATGCCGGATTCGAGGCATAATCGCGCCATTGAAAAAGCACGTAATACAGCCTTGCACTCGGAATTGCAGCAAGTACCAGCCAAATTGCTAGATCGCTAATCAACTCCGGATTTACCTGTCGTCGAGATGCTAAGTACTGAGACAAATTCACACCAATCAGCACAGCCGTTGCAATCAGAACGCCATACCACCGAATCGACAACGGACCTAATTCAATACCGCGTCCGGGCGAAGTAAACTGGAACGCCAATACAACATCAGACAGCATAAATCCAAAGAGAGAAATGGCACTGATCACCATAACATCTCTACAAGCTGGATCTACCTCCGATTTGGCTCGATCACGATCGTTCCCACGCTTGCTGGATGCTGCAAATTCATCGGTAGGAGAATGGTGAATTGGCTCCCTTCCCCTTCTTTAGATTGCATCACCACAGTCCCAGAGTGAAGTTCAGCCAGTTTTTTCGTCAGCGCCAATCCTAATCCCGTCCCTTCGTGCTTGCGAGACAGTGAACCATCCACTTGTTGGAACGGTTGAAATAACAGATGCTGTTTGTCTTCAGCGATGCCGATCCCATGATCCCAAACCGTAAGATCGAGCATTTCGCCACACATCTTTACACTTAGACCGATTTTACCACCTTCATTTGAGAACTTAATTGCATTAGAAAGCAAATTCAGCAGCATTTGACGCACTCGCAATTCATCCGCTAGCAACGGTTCTAAACCAGACTCGATCGCAGCGACCAAAGTTAAGTCTCGTGTTCGAGCTTGTTCATTCACCAATGCCAAAGTTTTCTCGCAGAGTTCATCGACTACGATCGGCGCAAGTTCTAATCGCAACTGTCCCGCTTCCACTTTTGACAAGTCCAGCACATCATTGATCAGTCCTAATAAATGCTGTCCGCTTTGATGAATTTGATGGATGTAAATTTGTTGTTTTGAATTGAGAACACCAAAAATTTGTTTTTGTAAGATCGATGAAAATCCCAGAATTGAAGTTAAGGGTGTCCGCAACTCATGAGACATATTCGCTAAGAAATCTGATTTCATTCGCGATGCGCGTTCAAGCTCATCATTTTTTGCGGCGAGTTCTGCCTCGGTTTGTTTCTGCTGCGTGATATCGCGAGTAATAATCGAAACGGCACTGGGCTGATTGTATTCATCAAAAATCGGACTTGCTGAAACCAAAGCTGGGAAAGAATCGCCATTGCGACGATGACAAGTCACTTCGCCGCTCCAACCGCCTGCGATCGCTTGAGCGATCAGTAACTCTGTTTGTTTGCGTTCCGGGTAAAAGACAGCCGCGTGTGTGCCCACAAGCATATCCGCTTGCCAATTGAAAATTCGACTTGCAGCGGAATTTGCGTAAGTAATTTCGCCATTCAAATCGGTGATCACCGTACTGTCATATGCCGACTCAACTGCACGCGAGAAGATTTTAAGCTGTTTTTCGATGCGTTTGCGTTCGGTGACATCGCGCCCAATTCCCATGCCACCAATCAGGTCATCACCTCGAAATAAAAGCTTACCGTTGACTTCAAGATGAATCTCTGTCCCTTGTGAAGTCATAAGGACAAATTCAAAATCTCGAAGTTCACCTGTGTGCCTCAAATTGATAAAGGCTTGCATCGTTCTTTCACGATGGGGAACTGAGACGAAATCCAAATACGATCGACCGACAATTTCTTCTTTAGAACATCCAAGCAATTTTTGACCATACGAATTCATGTAGGTCAATCTACCGTCTAAATCCACGGTATAAACCATGTCGTTCGCAGTTTCAACATAAGCTCGAAAGAGTTCTTCCGATTGGCTCAAACTAATTTCTACAGAACCAATACGGACGAGCTTATCAGGAAGTGTGTGATTTGACATTTCCACAAGATTATCTGGGCTGAAGTTTAGAGCAGACTTAAACAAAAGATGAAGAAAATCTGTTCTTCAATGAGCTTAAGAAAAGCTTAAGTTTTTGATAGAAATAGATGAGTTAATAACACTCAAGCGTATTTCTAGATCGGTTATTCAATCAGCTTTATAACACAGTTCAATTGCTGAAATCCTCATAGAAGTTTGTACCATGACCTCAGAACATAAAGCAGGATTTATACGGATTATTCCTGGGGTAGCTCTTCGATTTTGTTAGAAGCAAGTAATACCAATTTAAACAGAGAAAGCGACAGATAATATAGACTGAGAAGAGTTGTTCAGAGACAGACTTATGGCTG
>PSLO01000115.1:0-12291 GCA_040289665.1 Leptolyngbya sp. ERB_1_1
AATCATTGCTTCTATCACAGGCTATTCCTTCATTCGAGAAGCAGTATCTGCCCTGAACGCTGTTTAATTTGGTATGAGTTCTAGCATGATCATCCGAATGTACTTGGCACGTTTCGGAACTTCGATTTGAGCTAGTTTCTCAACTGCATTCACCGTAACGGCTTCATTAAACATTCCACCGTAGTAGTCCCATCGACTCGTATAGGGGATAAACATTGTCGTGGTGCGGTTTTCAGCGATCTTTTCCATGCCGCGATGGAGATAGCCGATCACAGGTTCACAATCGATCACATCTTCACCATCTAACGTGACAATGATCCGAAAACAGCCATGCATCGCGGGATGGTGAGGTCCCATATTGATCACCATCGGTTCGGTTTTGGTTTCGATCCAGCCCATTGATGCGCTCCTTTTCTATCGCTAGTTCTAGGATCGCGATCGTCGCTCCAACTCGTCTTGTAAATTCATCCGATTTTTTTGGATTTTCTTCTGAATCGTTAGGAATTTGATGAACTAGAAGTCTGTGAAGTTTTGACTCAGCAGCGCTAAAGCCTTAAGTTCTCGACAAACTCTAGCCAAGAGTCGATTTCGCTCCGCCACACTCAGCAGATCAAGGGTTTGGCTCGGATCATTAACCGCCTGATAATGTTCGAGGTCTGTCTCATCATAAAGACAGTGGCTAATATGCAAACAAACAATGACTAAACCTTCTTGTTCAGCCGCCTTCAGCAATGGAGGCAATTCATGTTCTGCGATAAAGTCAGACGCTAAGAAATCAGGACTGACAAGCAAGACTGCAACGCAAGCTCTCTCTAAAGCTTGTTCAATCTCAGCGCGCCATTGCTGACCCGTTCTGATTCTGGTGTCATCCCAAACTTCAACAGGTAATTTCTTTGCAAGCGGCTTGAGCATTGTCCGAAGCGCAGTCAGCCATTTTTTATCCTTGTGGCTGTAACTAATGAAAATCAGATCTCGCATGATTTCACTGATCGCTAACTGTCGCTTGCGCTTTTAACGCTTCTGCGGCTCTCTGAATATCTCTCGCGACACTCAAAAAAGCTTCATCCCTATTTTCCCAGAGCGTAATCGGCTTACCATTCTTTGGAGAAACTTGCAGACGGGCAAAGGGCAACTCAGACAAGTCCACAGGTCGCAGCAATACTGGAATGACAAGAGCTTGTCCCGCATTATGCCTCTTTAGTGCTTTTTCTGCTTCTGCTAAAGAATAATCTGAAGCCAAGAAATCCACACTCAGCGCTAGAAGAATAATATCTGCTGAATCAATGTAGGAGACGATCGCTTTATCCCACTCTGTCCCCGCCCCTATCTTCTGATCTGTCCAGCCTTGAATCACTCCTCGCCGTTGCAAAGCAGCCAAGTAAGCCGTCATTTGATCAATCAGTGCCTCGTCTCTATGAGAATAAGACAAGAACACCCTTACTCCTTCTCTATCCATGATATGGTCTTGCCGCAGGCTGAAGCATAGCGAAGTAGATTTGAACTGAACTCAAGTCTATGATAATTCGCCAACTCCGATGCAGCCAAAAATAATCTCACTCCGTCTTATGACAAAGCGTTATTGGAGAGGATTGCTGCACCATTCTCGGTGTCACTCCTAAGAGTTTTTTGCAATGCCGATGCAAATGACTTTGATCCACGAATCCGACTTGTTTTGCAACTTCTGCGATGGACAGTTTTCCGACAATCAAAAATTCCTTTGCCCGCTCCACTCTCGCCCGAATCACAAACTGATGCGGTGTCACTCCAGTCGCTTGCTTAAACAACTGTGAAAAATAGTGCGGACTCATTTTTGCGATCGCTGCAAGTTCGCCCAAGCTTAAATCCTGATCCAAATGAGCGTGAATATAATCAACAACACAGCGTAGATGAGATTGAGATAAACCGTTTGTATATTCTTGAATTAAAGGTCTTCGTGTTGAATAATGCTGTAATACATGAACAATCAACGCATTGGACAACGATTCACCATATAGCCGACTTGCAGAACCGTACTGCTCTAGAGCGGTCTTGAGCGAGAGTCCAATTTGGTGAACGAGCGGATCATTGAGTGCAAACTGTGGAATAAGTTCGACTCGATCGATATCGATCGCTTGCGTCATTTTGCTCGAATCGAACCCAAAGAACATGACACCGCCCCACTCAAACCAGCGACTCCGACAACCCACCTGCGCTGGAACCATCACCATATTGCCATTCGCAATCTGTTCGCGGCGAAATCTTCCATCAATCGATCGTTCCGCAATCTGTGATTTGCTCGTATGCGTAAAGATGGCGATCGTATGTTGTAGTGAAACGACTTCAACAGTTTCACCCGGCGGCATATAGTCATATCCGAAGCAAATCCCATCCCAACCGGCAGCCAGACTCGTAAGTTGAGGCGATCGTGCAAAGATCCGTCGATATCCTGCTTCCCCTTCTTTGGTAAAGTCGATCGTTAACGCATTAGACATGATCCTAAATTCAAGAATTTCTTTCACCGTAATTCAAGAATCTCGTGATATGTGATTAAGATCAGCAAAATTTTAAGAAGCACTCATGACACAGACTCTCGTTTCTACTGCATTTCGAGTCGGAATTGCTGGTCCTGTTGGCTCTGGTAAAACGGCGTTAGTCGATGCACTCTGTAAAGCAATGCGCGATCGTGCTCAAATTGCCGTTGTCACCAATGATATTTACACCCAAGAAGATGCAAAATTTCTGGTGCGATCGCAAGCACTTGATCCGGATCGAATTCTCGGTGTGGAAACGGGAGGCTGTCCCCATACCGCGATTCGCGAGGATGCGTCGATGAACTTAGCCGCGATCGACCAACTCGAACAACAGTTTCAGAACTTAGAGTTACGCTGATTGCAGTCTTCTGTGCGTTGTTCTTTGGGGCGATGTGGATTCTATCGCGTCGTCCGAACTTTGATCAGATTCGGGGTTGGTCGATCGCGATTTTGCTGCCGCTGTCTGCTGCGGTTGCACTCGTGCTTAGCAATACGATCGGGCAAATTTATGGGTTAACCGTGACGAAACCCTGGTTTGGGGCACAAAACGTTGATGTGACTGCCCCTCGCTGGTTACGGGGTGGATTCTCGATCGCAGGAACACAACTTTCTTACGCGCGGATTTTCATTATTATTTTGACGATCGCTTGTGTAGCGGGTGTGTATTGGTTCTTGAATCGAACGCCTTGGGGTTTGAGGATTCGGGCAGTGACGCAAAATCGCAGTATGAGCGCTTGTCTCGGAATTCCAACCCAAAAAGTGGATACTTTGGCATTTGCTTTCGGATCGGGGCTTGCAGGCATCGCAGGATGTGCCGTGAGTTTGTTGGGATCAGTCGGACCGAATACCGGACAAAACTACATCGTCGATACATTCATGGTGGTCGTCGTCGGTGGGGTTGGAAAACTGGCTGGTACTATCATTGCCGCTTTAGCGATCGGGACTGCCAGCTACGTCATCGGCTCGAATGTGTTAGTGGATGCGTTTAGCTTCTTTCCGCCATTGTCTGAGTTCTTCAGATTTTTCTCGACGATCAGCATGGCAAAGGTGATGGTGTTTGCATTGATCATTGTGTTCCTGCAATTCCGTCCCGCTGGACTATTTCCGCAGAAAGGACGAACCGTGGATGCTTAGGGAGAAGTTGACGTGAATAAGGAAGCGCCTTGGTGGAAGCAGCGATCGTTTTTGATCGAGGCTGGATTGGTCGTCGCGATCGCGCTGGCTTTGATCTATGTTGCACCACCTGTGTTGGTGAGCATTGGTCAGGCGTTTCGGGTGAATTTGCTGGGACGATTTCTAGCGTTAGCGATCGCTGCGTTAGGAATTGACTTGATCTGGGGCTATACCGGGCTTTTGAGTTTGGGGCATGGCTTGTTTTTTGCGCTGGGTGGCTACAGTTTGGCGATGTTTTTGCAGTTACAAATCCCTGCGGGACAGTTGCCGGATTTCTTTACGCTCTATGGTGTCACTCAACTTCCAGCATTTTGGCTCCCGTTTTATTCGCTGCCATTTACTCTATTCGCGATCGTATTGCTGCCTGCGATCGTTGCGGCGATTCTCGGCTATTTGGTGTTCCGTAATCGGATTCGCGGCGTTTATTTCTCGATTCTGACGCAAGCCGCGCTGATTGTGTTCTACAACTTCTTCAACGGTCAGCAAAAGTTGATTAATGGAACCAACGGACTGAAAACCGATACAGCGACGCTTTTTGGTCAAAGTGTGGGCGATCCGCCTGTGCAATGGATGTTTTACATTCTGACGATTTGGTTGTTAGTGGCTGCCTATGCGCTGTGTCGCTGGCTGACCAGCGGCAGACTTGGAAATTTATTAGTCGCCGTTCGGGATGATGAACCCCGACTGAGATTTTCTGGATACAATCCCACTGTGTTTAAAGTGCTAGTGTTTGCAGTTTCTGCGGGTCTTGCAGGCGTTGCGGGTGCATTGTTCACGGTACAGTCCGGGATCATTTCACCGAAGGCGATGGATATTGCGTTTTCGATCGAGATGGTGATCTGGGTGGCGGTCGGAGGTCGTGCAACCTTAGTGGGCGCAATCCTTGGAACCTTGATTGTGAACTTTGCCAAGAGCATCTTGAGCGAACAGTTTCCCCAAGTTTGGTACTTTTTCCAAGGCGCATTATTCTTGACCGTAGTGACGGTGCTTCCGGGTGGCATCCTGGGATGGATTCGCACTGACGGGGTTAATCTGGTGCGATCGCGTTTCCTCGGCAAGCGCAAGATCATGACCTACCCAAGCTTAGAAGAAGATCCGGAAGTGCAATATGAACGAGAAAATCTTGCAAATCGAAAATCTGACAGTTAGTTTCGGCGGTTTCAAGGCGATCAATAATCTTATTTCGACTTAGATGAAGGTGAATTGCGCGTGATTATCGGTCCAAACGGAGCCGGAAAAACAACGTTCCTCGATACAATCACGGGCAAAACGCAACCGACGATCGGAAACGTCTACTTCAAAGGGCGCAACACCCAAAAGCTGAAAGAGTATCAGATCGCGCGTCTTGGAATTGGGCGAAAGTTTCAGACTCCGCGCGTTTATCTGAATCTCACCCCACGTGAGAATTTAGAACTGTCTTGCGCTCGTAATAAAAATATGTGGAGTGCGATCGTCGGAAAGCGATCGACATCAGAACAACGAACCGTAGCGGGATTGTTGGAGACGATTGGTTTAGATTTAAAAGCAGACATCAAAGCTGCATTACTATCTCATGGCGAAAAGCAACGCTTAGAGATTGGAATGTTAGTCGCCCAGTCTCCAGAACTTTTACTGGTGGATGAACCCGTCGCTGGTCTCACCGATGAAGAAACTGAGAAAGTTGGAGATCTACTTTTAGCACTGGCTGAAAGCCATTCGATTATCGTGATCGAACACGATATGGAATTCGTCAGACAAATCGCTAGAAGAGTCACCGTACTTCACCAAGGGAGCGTTCTCTGTGAAGGCACAATGGACGAAGTGCAAAACGATCCGCGAGTCATTGAAGTTTACCTGGGTCAACAAGAAGATCACGCTGCTTAAAACACTATGAGCCATACCAACACCACGCTAGAACCAATGGGATCAAGTACAGCAGATCCAATGCTAGAAGTCTCCGGGCTGAATGTGTATTACGGAGAAAGCCACATTCTTCGGGGCGTTGATATGACGGTTTATCCGGGTAAAATGGTGTGTCTGATTGGGCGAAATGGGGTTGGTAAAACGACGCTGCTTAAATCAATCATGGGATTGCTCAAGCCGCGATCGGGTTCGATCGTCCTTGCCGGACAACCGATTACTGCGAAAACCCCAGATCAGCGCGCTCGACTTGGGATCGGCTATGTACCCCAAGGACGAGAAGTGATTCCGCGTCTGACCGTGAAGGAGAACTTGATCCTCGGACTCGAAGCCTTACCAAAACGCAATAAAGCGGTTGAAATTCCCGATGAAATCTTTGAGCTATTTCCGGTACTCAAAACGATGCTGTCTCGGATGGGCGGAGACTTGAGCGGCGGACAACAGCAGCAGTTAGCGATCGCGCGTGCCCTCATGGGTCAGCCTCGTCTATTAGTGCTCGATGAGCCGACCGAAGGAATTCAACCATCGATCATTCTTGAAATCGAAGCTGCTGTTCGCCGGATTGTCGAGACGACGGGAATTTCTGTATTGTTGGTGGAACAACATTTGCACTTTGTTCGCCAAGCGGATTGGTACTATGCCATGCAGAAAGGTGGCATTGTGGCATCGGGTTCGACGCAGGAATTGAGTAAAGAGGTGATTCAGCGATTTCTGGCAGTGTAGGCTAACGCGAAGTTCGATCGAGGGCTTCACTTCGCTGCTGTTTTGCCCAGAATTTCACTTATGGGCAAAACAGCAATAAGCAGTGAATTGCAATCCTAGCGAATTGCAATGGTGAGGCTATATTCTCCACTCGCACCTGGTTTCTGCTCTTCAGGTACCAGTCTCACTCGCACCCGATAATCTCCCGTACTCGGCAGCACACCCGACCAGTTTCTGCTTCCGGTATACAAATTAGTCCCATTCGGCGCAAAGATTTGCACCTGCAAAAATTGACTGTTTCCGGTAATGCTGGTCGTCAGCCTTTGACCCGTTCCAGCATTCAGCAGGTAGTCCCGCGATTGAGCACCTTGCACTCTACCACCAACATTCGCTGCGGATGTACCTGGTGCAAACGTGATTCGCTGGGCAGAGCCGCTATTCGATCCGCTCTCCACCGCCAGTAAGTCACTCCGAATCCAACCCCTTGCGCCTGAACTGGGAAACTCAACAAAATACCAAGCAAAGCCATCGGGGGCATTGGTTTGATTGAGAATATTAACTCGATCGCCATTTACCCCATAGTGCCGAATAGGAGCGCTAGTTGAAGGAGATTCTCGCACATTCGCCTGAGTTCCCGGAGCGATTTGAATCATTGCTGTGCTTGCTAATGCTGATAATGCTGGAGCGATCGACATGACCAACGCTGTAACCAATGCTGAACCGTACTTAAACTTCATAACATCATTTCTTGAGCGAATTGCCGAACAATTTAGTATGAAAATCTAAGGAACTGATAAGCACACCTCGTTTATGACGGTCTCTCCGAGGAATTTACAGAATTCTCAAGCGTCGGCAACGTTTCTCCGGAGGTCGAGCGAATCCGATTCAATCTCCCTAGTGCCCATTTCGCCGTTTCTTGCACGTCTTGATCCGAATCTTCGGTCGCTTGGTGTAGCAAATGACTTATCTGCGAAACCAGATCGTATACGCGGGTTAAGTCTCGTATCGCGTTTTTCCGCACTTCTGCATTCTCATCCTGTAGCGAAATCGCTAACGCTCGTGTCATCGGTTTGAGCGTCCGAGTTCCAATTTCCGAAAGCGCCGATAGAATCAAACTCTGCTGTTTGGAGTCTGAATCAATCAGGAGATCAACCAATGGCTGAACGGCGCGAGTATCTCCTCGCTGTCCCAGTTCCCAAATTGCTTTTCGTCGCTGCATCGGATCTGAGGTGCGTAGATCCTGCATCAGTTCATCGACAATATTGACTTTTGCAAGACGAGTCGTTTCTTCAAGCGGCGGTGGAGTTGGTGGCTCGACGACTTGCAACTGGGTTTCTAATGCTTCAGCCTCAGTCCGGGTGTAACCCTTGTAAGCCGGAGAATCTGGCTTTGAAACAGAATGGCTTGCACCGTTCGATCGCTTCGGAGCCAAAACAAGATCAGACGTGATCGGTTCTAAAATCTCAGGAGTCGATCGACTGGAGCGCTTGAGTACAAGAATTGTCACTGCTCCGACAATGCTCGTTGCCCCAATGCTACCGAGAAATAAAGGCGCTGCCCAAAACGGTGTTTTTGCTTGCTGTCCGCTTTGGGCGAGGGGAAGGGATTGAGGTTGAACAGCTTCAACCGATCGAGTAGATGGGTTGAGGCAAGCCGCACTAGTAATGAAACAAGTGACGATCAGGAGTCGAGAGCGAATCATAGCGGTATCCAAAACGCGTAGTCACTTCGCTATCCGACTCGATCGCGACTTAACGCGAAGCGTCGGAATCGGGCAAAGTCGTAATTTCACTGAGGTTTGATTCGGCTTGCGGTAGCAATTGCCTATTCTCGGCTATGTTACCCTGAACTTCTCCAATCGACTCAGAAATTGATCCGCTCAGTTTCTCACCAATAACATCGCGTTGATTAATTAAATAAATACTGAGAAGCGTCAATCCAACACCGATCCATTGAATCGGACTCAACACTTCTCCTAAGAAAAGATTGCCAAACAGCAGCGCAAATACGGGTGTCAAAAATGTTAGTGAACTCAAACTGGTGAGACTTCCGCTTGCAGCAAAATAGAAAAATAAACCGTAAGCGATCGCACTTCCAAAAATCGTCGAATACGAAAGCGATGCCCAATTCGCCGCAGTCAAATCACTCCATTGTCCGCTTTCTAACTGACTCGACAACCCAAACAGTGGCAGTCCACCTAAAATCATGTGCCATCCGGTTGCAGCGATCGGATCTGCATATCGACACACATAACGCGAAATAATCGTTCCCACTGCCATCGATAACGCCGCTAACAGCATCAACCACTGTCCGTTATCAAACAAGCCTGCGAGTAAATCGGTAAACGAATTCACATCAATCAGCGCATCCCCGATTCGTGAGCCAGTCGAAAGAATCCATTCTTCCGGCAATCCAAGCAAACTGATGCCGCCAACCCCGATCGCTAATCCTAACCAACCCCAAACCCCGATCGTTTCTCCAAACAACCACAACGCCATCAACGCCACTGCTAACGGTTGTGAGTCGATCATCACCGATCCCAAGCCTGCGCCTGTTCGGACTAATCCCTGCGCTAGAAAACCTTGAAACAGCGCTCCATCGACTAGCGCAAACAGACTAATCCAGAGCCACGCTGCCCATCCTTTCGGCTGCGATCGCCCCATCCACACTGCCGCAAGCAGCACCAAAACGCCCGCAGGCAACAAACGCACTCCTGCCATAAAAAACGGGGTCGTATTCGGAATTACGCCTTTCATCGCCACCATTGCCGTTCCCCAAAGAAAGAACGGTGCAATCAAGAGAAGGGAAGAGCGAAATTTAGTCTGCATGAGCCTTCAGAAATGGAGTTCTTTTCATCTTAATAAATTATGTAGAACTGTTAAGTAATCTTTGTAGCGATGTCGATCGGCTTGATTGCGAAAGGAAACGTTAGAATCGTCTTAACTTGTGATGGTTGAATCGATATGGTGCGGTTGTTTAAGCGTGGGTTGCGAAAGCAGATTGCTCGGATTGAAGTCAAAGGTGCGATCGCGGGCGCAACTCGAAAGCGAGTTTTAGAAAATCTTAAAACGGTGGAAGAGCGGGAATTTCCAGCGTTGTTACTGAGAATTGATAGCCCTGGTGGAACGGTAGGCGACTCACAAGAGATTTATGAAGCGCTGAAGCGGTTGGGGCGAAAAATTAAAATCGTTGCAAGTTATGGCAATATTTCTGCGTCAGGTGGCGTTTATATTGGCATGGGCGCACAGCACATCATGGCGAATCCGGGCACGATCACAGGCAGTATTGGCGTGATTCTGCGCGGAAATAACATCGAACGATTGCTAGAAAAAGTCGGCGTTTCGTTCAAAGTGATCAAATCAGGTCCTTACAAAGATATTTTGTCGTTCGATCGAGAATTGACCGAGCCAGAACAAAAAATCCTGCAAGAACTGATTGATATTAGTTATTCTCAATTCGTTCAAACCGTTGCAGAGTCGCGCAATCTTCCAGAAGAGACGGTGCGGACTTTTGCCGATGGACGAATTTTTACCGGACAGCAGGCAGTTGGCTTGGGTGTGGTCGATCGCTTAGGAACCGAAGAAGATGCACGTCGCTGGGCGTGTGAACTGGTGAATTTAGATCCTGAGAAAACTAAGACCTACAATTTCGAGGAGAAGAAGTCTTTGGTGAATCGATTTACCTCGAACGATCGTCTAGATGGATTGATCGGAGCGTTACCTCCGTTGATTATTGGAATGGATTGGTTAGAGTTTGAACTTGAGACTTCTGGGCTGCCTTTGTGGATGTACCGCCCATAGTTTGGTTTGGGTGTGGAATAAGAATTGGGACAAGAGAGGCAACTGTTTGATCTACGTCGCGATCGCATCTGAAGCGATCGCGATTTTTCCTGAGCTAAACCAAAAGACGTAGGATTTATTACATTGGGAAGGGAGAACGTTTGTCCCTCGCTTTCTCGCTCGCTGATGAGTTTTGCCCCATGAAACTTTTCATCTCCTATGCTCACAAAGACGAGAGCCTACGCCAAAAACTCGACACTCACCTCAGCGTCTTGAAACGTCAAGGAGTCATCGACGCTTGGCACGATCGCGAAATCAAACCGGGGACTGAATGGGCGAAGGAGATTGATAAAAATCTGAACACGGCTGATTTGATTTTGCTGCTTGTCAGTTCTGATTTTCTTGCTTCTGAATACTGTTACGAGAGGGAAATGACGAGAGCGATCGAGCTTCACGATAAAAAATTGGCTCGTGTGATTCCGATTGTGTTGTGCTCTTGTGATTGGGAACCTGCGCCTTTTGCAAGGCTCCAAGGACTTCCGATCGTGACAGGTGGAGGTATTAAGCCCGTTAACAAATGGGAAGACGAAGACGAAGTATGGACGCAAATTGTTAAGAGCATCCGAAAAGTTGCGGCGGAGATGAAGCAATGGGTCGAGGAAGTTCGATTGCGCTGTTGTCAAAAGATTCTCTCCCAGCACAGTACCATTCAACTGTTGAATCAGACTCAGATTACGGTCGATCAGCTTTATGTGGATGTGTGGCTTTTGAATCGTTCGCCTCGGACATTCAACGTTTCGGGATCAAAGATGTTGAGGTCGTTTGATTTGCGAAACGATCGCTTAGGGTTGGGCGATCAAATTGAGCGAAATAGTGGCATGACCGTTGCAGATGAAAAAGATCGATTGCTGATTTTGGGAAAACCGGGGGCAGGGAAAACAACTTTTCTCAAGCATTTGGCAGTGGATTGCAGCAAGGGTAAGTTTCAGTCGGACTTGATTCCGGTTTTGGTTGAATTGCGGCGGATTCAATCCGCGGACTGGAAGTTAGTAGATGCGATCGCAGAGCAATTAGAGCTAGACCCTCAGCAAGTGCAAAAACTGTTAGAGCAAGGGAAGCTGCTGATTTTGATGGATGGACTCGATGAAGTTCTCACCAGTAGTTTTCGACGCAATGTGCAAAATCAAGTGCGTGACCTTGCTCAAGAAGCTCAACAGGCGGGTAATCGATTTGTGCTGACTTGTCGAACTCAGATTATTGAGACAATTCCGCAAGGCTTTACTTCCGTAGAGGTAGCAGACTTTAACTTAGGGCAGGTCAAGACCTTTGTAGAGAATTGGTTTCGGGCAAGTGGAGTGATAGAAATCGCTCAGCAGTGGCAAGCATTTTCAGCGGCGATCGAAACAAATGCCGCGCTCAAGGAGCTAACGGTTACGCCTGTTCTGCTTAGCTTGATGTGCTGGGTGTTTCAGGATTCAGGAGAATTGCCGTCTCAGGCAGCGATGCTCTATCGAAAGGGCATTCGGTTGCTGTTGGAGAAATGGAACGATCGTAAGGAGATTTCTGGATGGGAAGTCGGTGATGAAGTCTATCAAAAACTTAGCCTTGAGCAGAAAGAGCAACTCTTGACGGAAGTTGCAGCATGGAAATTTGAGAATCGGAAGAACTCCGTATTATCTGAGCAAAAAGACTTAGCAAAGCAGATTGCTAAAATTCTCAAGCTTGCTGATTCACGAGATGGGGTCGCCGTATTGAGAGCGATCGAAGCGCAGCATGGATTACTCGTCGAAAGAGCAGATGAATTATGGTCATTTTCTCATCTCACGTTTCAGGAACACTTTACAGTTCAATGGCTGACTCAGCTTTCTCCTGAGCAACTAGCGGAGAAGATCGCAAATTCTCAATGGCAAGAAGTAGTCAAGCAACTTGTCAAGTCTCAACCATCAGATCGATTGCTCGAGCTGATTAAACGGACGATCGATTGCTCTGTTTCGCAAGATGCCAAGTTACAAGAATTCCTCACTTGGACTCAGGAGAAAACTGAATCGATCAATGCACCATACAAGCCTGCTGCGATTCGAGCCTTTTATTTCGACCGCACCCACGACCTCGCCCTCGACCACGACCACGACCACGACCACGACCACGCCCGCGACCTTGCCCTCAACCACGCCCTCGACCTCGCCTTCGCCCTCGACCTTGCCCTTGACCACGCCCTCGACCTCGCC
>PSLO01000116.1:0-12143 GCA_040289665.1 Leptolyngbya sp. ERB_1_1
TCACTGCCAGACCTTTAATTTTTCAAAGCTATTTACCTATGGCTGCTTCTCATAACTGATTTAGGATCGCTATATGTATCAAATTTCACACGGTAGTCTCAGCAAATTATGCCAATCTTGATAACTTTGACAATTCTAAGCATTGAATTTAACTGAGTATGCGCGAGGGAGGCGGCAGCAAAACTGCACGATCGACGAGTTCAGGTTCGCCTAATAGGATAATCGAGCATTGAATTTGCGGAGCAATCTGAGCGGTCAAACTATTCACCGCGAGTCCGCCTGCACTAATCAACCGTTGCGGCGATCGCAGCACTAAAAGATCCGATGAGCGGGCAGCCGTTGCGATCGTGCGAACAATATCATCGTCTGGCACGATTTGAATTTCGACCGTGAGTGTCGGGAGCTTAGAGACGAGAAGGGAAAGCTGCGACTTGATCCAGGCAATTTTACTTGGAGAGGTTGTACGACCACAGACGTGCAGAATAGTGATTTGTCCGTTGGTGCTAGTGGCGATGCTGTGAGCAAACTGTAATGTGGAAATTGATCTCGGTGTGAGATTCTCGATCGGAATCAGAATTTGCCGAAATTCACGTGGCGATTTGACTAATCGTGCAACTGCAACCGGACAAGGAGCCGCATATAAAACGCTGCTGACGATGTTTCTAAACAAGCGTTCTCCTAAAGCGCTTCTGCGTCCCCATCCCATCACGATCAAATCTGCACGATATTCACGACTCGTGCGGGCGATGCCTTGAGCAATATTGTCATCAATACGAAGCAAGGGTGAAACATCCACCTCAAATTTTTCGGTTAGTTCTGTTGCGCGTGCTAACTGAGATTCACTGTGAGCCAAGCGTTCCTGCATCTGGGGCGAATTGAGGTGAGACTGAGAAAGCGCGATCGCAAGGGGAATCAATCGACCGGAATGCGATCGCGCAATCAGCGCTGCTAATTCGAGTAAGTTTGCTTCTGTGTTCGGGTTATAAACCGGGACAAGCACGGTGGTTTGGCGCGTCCAAGTAGGCTCCGAAAGAGTTGGGTCGATCGTGGCTAACGTTTCGACTTGCAGTTCGTTTGCAAATCGAGCTGTCAGAATCGGACCTAATGTAGAAGTCACGAGCATCAATACAATGACACTGTTTAGAACCCCTTCGGTTAGCAGTCCAGCCCGATAGCCGACCAGTGTTGCAGCCAAGGTTGCCGCGACTTGAGGGAGGGAAAGCGATCCCATCACCATCATTTCTTTCCAGCTATAGCGGTATGTGAGTTTCGCCAGTACAGCGGCTCCGAATTTACTGGCAATCAGCCCTAAGACGATCGCGATCGTTAACCCCAGTAACTTCGGATCGGTCAAACTCTGTACAAAGACTGGAATCCGAATGAGCAACCCCATATCCACAAAGAAGATGGGAATAAACAAAACGCTGCCAACAAACACCACTTTTTCTTTAACCGGACTGTCTCCGACAACGCGATTAACCGCCAGCCCCGATAAAAACGCGCCGACAATTTTTTCAACGCCGATCAACTGCGCTCCAACTGAGGCGAGAAATACCGCAAGCAAGACAAACAAAAACTGGTTTCCTTCTTCGTCGCCGGAGCGTTTAAAGAATTCACGTCCAGCCTTATCAAACCCGACGAGAATCACGATCGTATAAATTACCAACGATCCCAACAGCGTAATCAGCTTGACGATCGTAAAATCCCCTGCATGAATTCCCACACAAATCGCCAATACCAATAGCGCACCGATATCTGTAAAAATCGTTGCTCCGATCGTCACCGTCACCGCTTCATTTCCAACCACGCCTAATCGACTGACGATCGGATATGCCAAGAGCGTGTGCGATGCGAACAGAGAGCCAATCAAAATCGCAGAATTCCAATCGAATCCGAATAAGCGACCGATAATCGTTCCGGTAATCAGTGGGACTAAAAATGTATAGGTTCCGAACCCGATCGAGCGATTGCGAGTGCGAGTAAATTGATCGATATCAATCTCCAAACCTGCCACAAACATCAGATAAACCAATCCAATGTCTGAAAGCAAATTCATCGTTTCAGAGTCGTTTTGAAGAATCCCCAGTCCATTAGAACCGAGTGCAACTCCCGATGCCAGCAAGCCAACCAATCCGGGCAACCGAAGCCGCTCAAACAAAATTGGCACAATCAAAATGACCGCCAGCAAAATCACAAAAGAAACGATCGGTTCTTGAAACGAGCCAGCAGTTAAGAGCAACATCGGAAGCGCCACTAAAATCAAACCTCACAATTATCAGTTAGAACTTAGCGCGGAATCCGCCTAGAGATGAATTTGGCTCAGAATCACCCGCAAACGATCGTAGTCATCTTTCAGCAACAAACTCAGCATTCGACCCGCCTGCACTAACCAAGCACGATCGGCTTTTCGCAGTTGATAAATTTCCCGAATCGCTGCGGCGGTCAAGGCATCTACGGGAGCGCTCCCTACTTGCAGCAATGTTCTCAAGAAATCAAGCTCATTGCTAAATTCGACAATCTCTTTGGCATCGCAAGCGTAAACAGCTTGGTGAATCTGGGGTGGACGAGGGGGCAAATGTTGATAAAGCGTGCCCCCCGTGGAGCCATTCTTTTTATTTCCACCTGCACGATAGCCGACGATCGTCGATCGAAATTCCGTTCGCAGCATGGCGAAAATCTGGGGCTGTTGTTCGCGCAATTCTGACAGCGACATTCCTAAGGCTCTGGCGCGATGAACGGTGTCGATCGGGCTTGTGGTCGCATGATAAACGACTGCGTAAATTAAATTATTCGATTCTTCGTCGATCGCTTTGACCCAACTTCCAAAGGGCGGCATCACCGGAAACGATAGATCTTCCGGTTCTAAACATTGCGAGAGAAATTCGGTCGTTGCCGTTTCGATCACCTCAGCAATGTGATTGGCTGGGCGATTCTGAGCGGAAAATTGGGGAAGTGGGAGGCGCATAAGCAAGCGAAACTCATACCGATATCGTACAGACGTTCGATTGAAACGACTCTACCCCACAATCTACCGCATTCAAAAATGAAAAGCTTATTTTGCAGCCTTTTTCTTGCCAGTTTCTACGATTTCAAGCTCTGACATTCTGAACGTGACCAACTTGTCCCAGTTGCCGCCCTCAAACAAAACTGCAACTTTTCCATCTGTGATCCGCTGCACGAGTCCTTGGAACCCGTAATAAGTGTCGTTAATATTGGTCACACGAACGGCTGAACCTGGTAAAAACATAATCTTCGCGAAGTAGCTTCACTATCAGTTTACAGGGGGTGTTGAACTCTCTGATATTGATTCTGGTCGAACTTGGTGATTGCTCCTTTCAATGATTCAGAATTTCGGCTTTTGGCGGAAGTTTGCTACCGATTCGACAAGTCCGATCGCCATAAAATTCATCAACAGCGCTGCGTTTCCATGACTCAACCACGGTAAAGGAATTCCAGTCACAGGCGACAAATTAATCGTCATTCCGATATTAATTGACACCTGGAAAATAATCATTGAAAATACACCAACCGCAATCAGCGAACCGAATTCGTCTTTGGCATTTTGAGCAATGATCAGCAGGCGATAGCAAATTAGCAAATAAGCACCGAGAACGAACGCAGAACCGAGGAATCCTAATTCTTCACCGATCGCAGTAAAAATAAAATCCGTATGCTGCTCAGGAATGAAATCGAGTTGCGTTTGCGTGCCATGAAACAATCCGCGCCCCGTCAACTCACCCGCCCCGATCGCAATTCTCGACTGAATCAAGTGATAGCCCGCCCCCAACGGATCTTGGTCGGGATTGATAAACATCACAATTCGCGCCTTCTGATAATCGTGCAGCACGAATTGCCATAACACTTGTCCTAGTCCACCTGCAATGAGATTCATCACAACCGGAACCAGCGTTCCATAAGTACGCCACGGCAGCGTTTTCCACGCAACAAAACCGACAATGGCAATCCAAAGCCCGATCGCACCAATACCTAACGCGCCTTTTGTAATGAGCGTTGTGAACAAAACCGCTGAAATCACCGGAGACAGCAGCAGCAACAACCAGCCCGGATTCGCATTTCCCCAGTACAACATCCCGAACGTAATCGCCCCAAATACGAGCGAGGTTCCCAAATTCGGCTGCAAGAAGATCAACACCCAAGGCAAAGCGGCGATCGCTAAAACTTTGAGCATCATTGGAATTGTAGAAGCCGATCGCTGATGTAGCACCGCCGCTAGCGTAATAATCGCACCTAACTTGGCAAACTCCGATGGCTGAATCCCGAAGCCAAAGAATCCCAGCCAACGCTGTGCCCCTTTTGCCTCCAACCCCATCACCATTACCAACAGCAGCGAAAAATTCGTCGCGCCATAGATCCACCATTTCCACGCCAGCAATGCGTCATATCGCAGTCGAGCCATCATCAACACGAGAAACGTACCCAAGCCACCGATGAATAGGTGAAACACCCAGTCCTGACGCTCAGTGTGCGCGAGTTGGACACTGTGAATCATCACACCGCCCAAAACAGTCAGCGCTATCACGGCTGCAAACAAATACCAGTCCATGCCTTGCCAGGGTTGAAGCCACGGTCTAAGTGGAGAAGAAGACTTTTTGCGAAACATAGGGAAATTAGCTTATGCGAGGGCTGCAACGGATACTTTAGCAGCAATTTGCTGAGCAATCTGAGTCAACGCTTTCGCCGAAGCGGATTCAGGTTCACCCACAACGATCGGAATTCCACGATCGCCCCCCTGACGCAGCGGAATCTCCAATGGAACACAGCCTAAAAGCGGGATATTTAACTCTTTGGCAGTTTTCTCGCCGCCTGCTGAACCAAAAATATCGTACTGTCGATCGGGCATATCTGGCGGGATAAAATAGCTCATATTCTCCACGATGCCAAGCACCGGGACGTTTAGCTGCTGAAACATCTTTAAGCCACGTCGAGAGTCAAGGAGTGCGACAGATTGAGGCGTAGTCACGATCACCGCTCCAGCCATCGGAACCGCTTGCGCTAGGGTGAGTTGAGCATCTCCGGTTCCAGGCGGCATATCCACGATCAGATAATCTAAATCGCCCCATTGCACCTGATAGAGAAATTGGCGAATCACACCGTTTAGCATGGGACCTCGCCAGATCACAGGCTGATCTTTGTCGATCAAAAATCCCATTGAAACGAGCTTAACCCCATGATTAAACGCAGGCTCCAAAATTTCACCTTGAGCCGTTTGCCGTACTGCCACACCTGATCCTTCTAAACCCAACATCATTGGGGCATTCGGTCCATAAATATCGGCATCGATCAAACCCACACTCGCACCTGCTTGGGCGAGTGCCACGGCAACGTTTACGGCGATCGAGCTTTTTCCGACTCCGCCTTTTCCGCTCGAAATCGCAATGATATTTTTCACGCCGTCGATTCCGGTACGATCGGGCAATCCTTTCTGCTGCGGTGTTTCTGCGGTGACTTCAACTTCTACCGATTGCACACCCGGAAGCGTCTTTACGGCTCGTTCACAATCCTCAACGATAAATTGGCGTAATGGGCAAGCTGGAGTCGTTAAAACCAGAGTGAAGCGCACTTTGCCATCGGAAATCGACACGTTACGAATCATGTTCAACGCGACCAAACTTTTTTGCAGTTCGGGATCTTGAACAGGCTTGAGGACTTCTAAAACGGATTCTGCACTGAGAGTGTCTAACATGAGCTTGTAAAGTTCGGCGATCGAAGGGGTTATCGTTTGATCTTACCGCTCCGGGGACGATCGCTTTTAGAAATCGAAACAGCTTCGTTGAGTTGACTTTGGTGGCTCGATCGGTTGCTCTGCTGCATGAGCGAGATCTTCTGCAACTCGCGCTGCATAGGGTTTGATAATCGACCAGATCAACGGTGAAAGCCAACCTTGCAGTGTTACCGAGTACGCGATACTGGTTCCAGAAACCGTTGACTTCACTTCATATTGAATTCGTTCCTCAACTCCTGGAATCGCGATAATTCGCACACTAAGTAACTCTCTCGGATCAACTCGCTCGACAAAAATCCGAATCGGAAACGGACCTAATCGCGTCACCGCCTCGTAAATTAATCCGGGTTTTGCCACCTGTCCGCGCGGCACATTGGTTTTTGAAATCATTGGATGCCAAGAGACATCGGCTAAATCGATTACTTTTTTCCATAAATCGTCTACAGATGCCGAACTAATAGCTTGATAGGTTCGTGCCAGCGTCGATTGAACGCGTCGCTGCTTCCGATAAAAGAATTTCCAAGGAAAGTTCAGCATAAATATGTCTCCTATAAGGGAATCGGTTTCACCCGCACCCTGAATCCGGGGTGTTCGATCTTAGCCAAATTCGAGCCACGATCGTCATCCTTCTCAAGATGGCTGACCAGGAACTCACCCGAAAAGTCACAGAACGTCATAAACATTTACGATCGCTCTTTTCCGCACAGGATGCACCATCCTGAACCTGAAAACAGGGCAAGTTGCATACGAGTTGCCGTTTCGCGATAGTCTAAATGAACCGTCTAGTTTCAGCAATCCTGTTGCGCCCGACTCGACGGAAACTTTAAACTTCTCCACCGCATAGTAAGACGACTCGTTCCAGGAACCGACGTTTATGACTGCTTTCTTTACCTCCAACGCGACCGAGACGGCACAAGCACTTCCGCCCGAAGATTCACGTGAGCGGGTGAGCCAATGGCTACAATCTTTCCAGGATAAGGTCTGTGAAGGCTTAGAAGCCGCAGACGGAGCAGCGAAGTTTCAGCAAGATAGCTGGATAAGAGAAGAAGGCGGCGGTGGTCGATCGCGCGTGATGCGCGAGGGTCGTGTGTTTGAGCAGGGTGGCGTTAATTTTTCGGAAGTGTGGGGTAAGGACTTACCGCCCTCGATTTTAGTGCAACGCCCGGAGGCAGCGGGTCATAGCTTCTATGCGACAGGCACTTCAATGGTGCTACATCCCAAAAACCCCTACATTCCGACGGTGCATTTGAATTACCGCTATTTTGAGGCGGGTCCGGTTTGGTGGTTTGGCGGCGGAATTGACTTAACGCCGTATTATCCGTTTGAAGAAGATGTGATTCACTTCCATCAAACGCTGAAGGAAGCGTGCGATCGCCATCATCCCGAATACTATCCCACCTTCAAACTCTGGTGTGATGAGTATTTCTATCTTAAGCACCGTAAAGAAACTCGTGGAGTCGGCGGCATTTTCTTCGATTATCAAGACACGCGCGGCGATTTGTATCCGATCTCGTATCCGGGATCTCAGAGCGATACGCCTGCGGCACAGCGAAGCCAAGAAGTCGGAATGGTTCAGAATCGAACTTGGGAAGATTTATTTGCATTTGTCCAATCGTGCGGCGATGCGTTTTTGCCTGCTTATACGCCGATCGTTGAACGTCGTCAGAATGTGGAATACGGCGATCGAGAACGGCAGTTCCAGCTTTACCGACGTGGGCGGTATGTGGAATTTAACTTGGTGTACGATCGCGGTACCATCTTCGGATTGCAAACGAATGGACGCACAGAATCAATTCTGATGTCGTTGCCACCGATGGTGCGCTGGGAGTATGGATATGCACCAGAAGCGGGAAGTCCAGAAGCGCGGTTATATGAAATTTTCTTAAAGCCGCAAGATTGGATCAATTGGTCGAAAAATGGGGAACACTAAGAGCAATGGTGATGAGCCATTGATATCCATTTGTTAAGCCTTGCATCCGGGGGGCGTGTTTGTTGAGCACGCCCCTCTTTTTGTTGACGATTAACAGTTTTACTGCATCAAATCGTTATCTTTGCTTCATCTTTGGGCATACATGAATCATAGAAAGATTGTGCGAGGCAAAGCATGGTTTACATGGAGCAAAAGCCGATTCTCATGGAGCAAAAAGTTTTTACTACCTCGGATGGCGCGACGATCGTGATATTTAGCCCGACTGGACGGCTCGATATTACCAGCGCAGGGCAGTTTCGCACCAAACTACAGGACTGCATTGCAAAACAGAGCAATCATATTGTTGTGAATTTGGGAGAGGTTAATTTTATTGACAGTTCTGGTTTGACCTCATTGGTGGCAGGAATGCGCGATGCGGATAAAGCACGAGGCAGTTTTAAACTCTGCAATGTGCATCCGGAAGCAAAATTGGTGTTTGAAGTGACGATGATGGATTCTGTGTTTGAGATTTTTGACAGTGAGGAAGAGGCTTTATCAGGTGGTAAAGTGAATTTGCGTTTGGCGAGTTAGATTGAGAAGTGAGTCAATTGAAGAGTTCACATCAGAAGCGATCAAGGTCGAGCCATAACTTTGATCGCTTTTCGATCGTTCATCGCTGCGTAGCCTTCTGGAATTTTATCAAGATCGACGGTGATATCCAGAACAGTAGAAGGATCGATCTTTTCAGCAATCACAGCGCGCGGGAGTTCGAGAATCTAAGAGCATGCAGGAGCCACGCCGCTCCGAAGTGCAATATTTGACATAAACCGTTGCTTTCATGAAATTACAGCCTTGCGAGGAGAATTAGGCGAATTTATGAGCAGGCAATTTTCAATCGACAAATCTGCCTTTGGATGGATTCAAGTCGTTCTAGTGAAAATCTATCTCAAGATGCTTTGGGATTGGTAAGGTAAAGGCTAATGTGTGCAAGGACGATCGAGGTGATTTATGGTAGATGCGGTTTTGGCGCGATCGAAAGAGCTCAAACAAGCGCTAACTGATTTTGTTTACGATGCGGAAGGAGAGTTAGCAACTGCATTTGAGAAATTTGTTGCAGAACGGTTAGCGCAATCGCAATCAAAAGAGAGTAAGCATCGAGATACGATCGTTGATATTTTCCTAACTCACGGACAAATCGGAACGAAAACACCACTGGAATTATTTATCGAAAGCGAACCGGAACTATCAGATAGCGATCGACAATTGATTTTGAATTGGAAGCGCAACTTTTCAGGATTGTTTGCAATTCAAGAAATCTTACCGGATGGTTTTAAATTGATGAATTGGCTGACAACCAAAATGTACATTGTTAAGCCAAGCGATTCGGAAACGCTAGAGGCAATGTCGCGATTCAAGATTGGAGAAATGCTAGTAACGCGAATTGCCCCTGTCGATAATTACTGGACAGTATTTAGTCCGTATGTGCAGTTAGGGAATTTAGGAAAGCCAAAGTTAGCAGTTGCGATCGGGAATTTTAGACAAAACTACAAATCGGATCTCTATGGAGATGCGCCTGATCTCCTCGAAGAAGCCTGGAAATCGGTCGAACGCTATCACCAAGATTTTCTTGACTTTTTTGGCAGCGATCAAGTGACGTTATCTGGCTATCACTTGGGCAAAAAAATCGCAGAGTTCCAGGACTTTTTGACGCAGCGACGCATGGATGAGGCAGGACTCGATCGCAATAAATCTTTAGCAGAAATGGCGCAAGATGCAGGCGTGAGCGATGAAGAACTCACCGAAATGGCAGAAGCAATGGGACTCGATGCCGAATCGGCTGCAAAAATGATGCAAAACAAAGCGGCTGCCAAAATGGTGACACCCCAAATCGAGTTACCACCCGATCTGAAAAAAGCAGAAGCAGTTACCGTTTTAGCTCATCCACGTTGGGGGCAGGTGTTACTCACAACGTATACGCAATTTGAAACGCTGCTAAAAACTGAAGATTGGCAGAGTGTGAAAGGTGCGGATAAATTGATTCGGAAATACTTAAGCGATGCTGAAGTGAATACTTTTGTGTGGCATCGTTTAGCAGAACAATATCCAACTCAGTTGGAGAATGTTTTGCGATCGTTCTTACAGCGTCCAGATTTTGACCTTCAGAGAGATCTCGCTCCTCTGTTGCAAGAAAACAATAAACCGCTAGAGCCAGATTTACCCGACATTGCGAGTGTTCCGCTCCATTTGCACAATCTCTTTCAAGAAGCACTTGCAGAAGTGAGCAAGACAAAAGCAAAAGAGAAAGCGGACAAAAAGTCAGCGAAAGGATTCCAGCGGGGTTAGATTGTGCGGTTGAAATCGCGTTCTCGACTCAATGATCGACAGTGGATTGGCGTTGCTTTAGTGTTTCACTTTACCCGTCGCTAGAATTAGAAGTTGCGATCAGCAAGCTTATGAACAACAACATCAATCGCCGGATCGGGCTAGAGCAAGAGTTTTTCATTGTCGATACAGAAGGAGTGATTGTCGATCGAGCCGATGAACTGCTACAAGGTTGTCACGACCTTGCTCAGAGGCAAGGTCGCAATCCAGAGAACTTCGCGCCAGAGTTTGTCAAAAGTATGATCGAGATCAATACTGATCCCGCCAATCGTTTGTCAGAGCTGGCTGAGTTTTACCTGTGCAACCTCAATATTTTGCTGAATGCAGCCAAACCTTTGGAACTGCGAATTTATCCGCTTTCACAATACCCGCTGCATTTATCTCCCACCATTCGGGATGAGCCGAACTATCACCTTCAGGCACGTACAATAGGCTACGATCGCTTTCTCGACGCAGGGCGCTGCATTGGCACACACCTACACCTTGAATTACCCGAAGGCGCGATCGATCCGCAAGTTGGAGTGTCTTATCAGGTTTCACCTGAAGCGCGAGCTGAAGTCGTGAATCTCTACAATCTAGCGACTGCAATGGATGCGGCGGTAGTTGCGCTATCTCGTGCTTGCCCGTTCTATGAAGGCAAAGTGTTTGGACTCGCAGCACGTACTGTTCACTATCGTGGTAATGCAACCTTCGCTTGGGAAGGCGTTTACACTCATTTGCCCGAAGTGGGAGCGCTTCGCCCATACGCGGAAACTGTAGAACAACTTGTAGCACAACAGTTTGAGCGGTACTATGCATGGCTGACAGCGCTAGAACGTGCCGGAGTCGAGCGATCGCAATTTCTCGCATCGGGTGGCAGTTTGCTCAAGTCAGCCTGGAATCCCGTTCGACTGAATGGACATGGCACGATCGAACTTCGTCAAACCGATGGTAACTATCCCACTGTAATTTTATCGATCGCCGCTTTGGTCTACAGCGCTGCGGATCGGGTGCGGCGAGAAAATCTTACCGTCCGTCCATCTGCTGGAGTTCGTACCTTTGAGGTCAAAGATCAGCAGCTTTTGGTACCAGAATTTGCATTTCTTAGTGGCAAGCTGTTGTATGCTGCTGCCACTGAAGGGGTGAAACACGCCGAAGTCAAACTTTATCTCGATTCTCTGCTGCAATTTGCAATCGGGGATCAAGCTGAAGGATCTGCTTATCTCGAACGACTTCGAGCTACGATTCAAGCAGTTGATCCCGATCGTACCTATCAAACGACTGAAGCTGAAGTTTTAGAGCAATTTGCTCCCGCTACGGCTGAACTGAGCCGAGAGACTGGATTGGAACTGGTACGAATGGCTTGCAATCAGCTAGAGGAACAGGTGGAATTGCTCTCGAATCAGATCGAACTGACACTGAACTGACACGATCGTTCCTGGCATCTTAGAAGAATTGCAACAGGTAAACTCACGTGACCCGTTCAAACACGAGAAGTAGGCATTTCATGCTGCACAACACGAAAAGTCAGTGACACGATCGTGTGTATACTCTTTTAACGTAAGTTAGACCGTTTTTTCGCTACGTTGTCAGCAGGAAAGGCAATGAAAAGGCATCTTAAGTGTTTATTCACTCGATCGATCTGTGCAGGATTGGCTTTAGTGCTTGTTTTTCAGTACTCAATCTTGGCTCAAGACGCATCACCTGAACCAGATGCAACCTATGAACCTATTACAGTCACCCTAGATAACAAACCACTATTCGACATCACAACCGATTCAGGCTCCTTTTCTGCCGCAGAGCGTGCTAAGGCAATTCGTAAACGGCTTGTGAAAATTGCTGAAGATCCAGAGATTCCTGTTGAGTCTATTCGGACTGAAGTGCGCGGTGGAGAGGTTCTAATTATTGCTGGAGACAAGGAAAAACAGTCGATCGCATTCCTTAGTCCGAAAGACGCAGCAGCACAGAAGACTCAGCCAAAGCTGCTTGCCGATCGATATGTTCAAACAATTCGAGAATCGGTCACAGATTATCGTCAGTCCCGGAGTATTCAAAATGTTCTATAGCAATCCCAGGTCAGTTGTGAGAGTATAGAGAGGACTAAAACAGCGTTAAAAATGACTTTATGCT
>PSLO01000117.1:0-8084 GCA_040289665.1 Leptolyngbya sp. ERB_1_1
CCCTTAGCAAGGACATCCGCCCTTGGGGCGGTCACACTCATCAAGCCACCAGCTTTGCTGGGGGTGTCTGACTGCAAATCCGGGAACCTCGATCGACAGTAAGAACGCGGCTCGGCTCGGTTCGACATGGAGCGTTTGCCCCATTCGCAGCGCTAGTACAACCCGTTGAGAGACCAGCGTTTCTAGAGAAACGGTGACACGCTCTAAGTGCAGTCCAAATTCGGTGTAAGTGAGCTTTAACATGCGTTGCTCCATTAGAGAAATTGGCGAAAAAACAAACCCCCGTCTCAGTCGTTTGAGCGGGGGTTATCAGAAACTTGTATCCTGATGTGCTGCCTCAGCTTGGTGTCAGACGGTGACACCTCCCGCTTTTTATGTTGCTTAGATTAAATTTTTCGTCTTCACTGCCGTAAATCTCGAATCGACGATCGACAAACCGAATCGCCTGTCCACTCAGTCCGACCAACGCCGCTAACATCCATACCCGTGGCGATGCCGCACACCGTTGTCTCGGTGAGGGGGACGGATTGGGATGGAGCGACGTGATGAAACGAGTCATATTCCTCAGTAAAAATCTGCTGTTTACATACTACAGTCGTAGTATCGAATTGTCCACACCTTTTGGAAGAAAAATTTAGGGCAGCAGTCCGTCTTTAGGTCGCAGAGGGTCTTGTAGATAACCAGTGTTGAAAGGATTTTTGGCTTTCTCCACTGCGTCTTCCTGCGAGTAGACCTTCAATTCCAATGTGTTCATCCAAATCAGTCCACTCGATCGCATCACCATCTCCTAAAATCTGCCAATTTTGTCGCTCTGCGTCAGAAGCAAACATCAAGCGCGGATACCAAGATAAAGGAACGCTTAGAATTCGACCATCTGCTAAATCTACAATGAGGCGATCGTGTGTTACTGTGACTTGCTCTGCGCTGGGTTCTGTCTCAAGAGTCAAAGTAGTCATGCCAAGCATCCAATAAAACCTAGCGATCAACTTTGATCGGAAGCAGAATCGTAAACATTGTATGACCTGGAACACTCTCAAAGTGAATTGAGCCACCATGCTTATCGATCACTTGTTGAACGATCGATAAACCAAGACCATTTCCTTCTCCCATTGGTTTTGTCGTGAAAAAGGGCGCAAAAATTTGAGCTTGAATCTCTGACGGGATTCCGGCTCCGGTATCTGTGATTTCAACTTTGATCTGATCGATTTCGGAACGAACTGAGATTGTTAATTGCCCTCGATAGTTCATCGCTTGAATTCCGTTGTGGATTAAATTCATCCAGACTTGATTCAACTCGTCGGCATAACATTCGATCGCTGGAACCCGATCATAGTGCTGAATCACTTCTACACCATGCTTTAGTTGATTACGATAGAGCGTTAAAGCAGTTTCGATGCCATCAATCACATTTGCCAAAACAGGCTTAGTTTCAGTCCCCTGACGCGCATAAGTTTTTAATGCTCGAACAACTTGCGCCGCTTGATTGGATGCGATCGATAATGTTTGAACGCTTCTTTGAACACTGGTGAATCGATAAGCTGCTGTGAGAATGCGATCGCGAAGTGGATCACTCAGCAAGGCTAGAAAAGGCTCGATTCGATCAGATACACCGATGTCGATCAATGTATCTGCGATCGAATCTGCTGGACTAATTTGATACTGTTCAAGCTGTTTGATTAGGGTGCGTTTTAGTTGTCGCTTCTCGCGGCTCGATAGATGAGATAAAGTTGGCAAAGTTTCGGTAGAACGATGAAGCAAATCAAAAAAAGCTTGCTGATGAGTGGGTGAAAGAAGCTGAAGAAAGTTCGGTAAAGCTTCAAGATCGTGCTGCATGAACTGTGAAACCGTTTCGATCGACGATCGCATTGCCCCCAAGGGTGTGTTCATCTCATGCGCGACTCCTGCAACTAATTGACCTAATGCCGCGAGTTTTTCAGATTCAATCAGTTTTGCTTGGGTCGATCTCAGTTCATCTAGGGTTTGTTTTAGTTCATTGTGGCTTTGCTGTAGTTGTTGTTCTGCTTGCTTGCGCTCAGTCACATCTCTCGAAACCCAAATCACAGTCTTATCATCGATCGGTGAAATACTTGCATCTGACCAAACTAACTGATCTTCTATTTGCAAGGTGTACTCGATATCAACCGTTGACTGAGTTGCAAGTGCTTGTCGAATGTGGTGGAGAAAGTGCTCTGCAATCTCTTTTGGAAAGACTTCGTGTAAAGTACGTCCGACTCGTGATTCCAGTGGCTTATATAAAATCTGTTTCGCGCGACTCGCCGGAATTTTGAGATGTCGTCCATCTTGATCAAACACAAAGACAAGCTGATCCATTGCTGCAAAGACCGCTTCTAGTTCAGCATTTGAGCGCTGACGTTCTTCGATTTCTTGTTCAAGCTCTTGAGTTCGCTCTTTCACTTTTCCTGCGATCGCAAAACGCGATCGTTGCTCGACTGAATCATGTTAAACGATCGATCTAGCTTCACAAGCTTTCGACCGCGCAAATTTTAATCGATCGGTAGCGTAAACCAAAACTTCGCGCCTTGATTGACCGCGCTAATTACACCAATTTTGCCACCGTGCGCCTGAATGATCTGCCGACAAAGATACAATCCCAAGCCAACACCGAGCGATCGACGAGCGCGGCTCCCTTGCTGATAGCGCTCAAACATCAATTCACATTCCTCTTGCGGAATGCCAACTCCATTATCTTCAACAATGCAAGTGAGCATCTGACCCTCGATGCGCGTGCTAATTTCCAGAGAAATCCCAGGCGGATTGTGTTTAATCGCATTTGTAATTAAGTTCTCAAAAACCCGTCTTAGCTGAAAGACATCCACCTTAGATCGCAGGCAGATCAGAAGGAATGGAATTTTTAAGCGTGACTTCACTCTCTGCCAAGATTGGTTCTAACTCCAATCGGATCTGATTGACTAATTGAGACAGTTGAATCGGCTCAAGATTCAAGGTCAAGCCGTGGGCATTGAGTTGAATTGATAATAGGGAGTCTAAAAGTTTAAGCTGGCGTTCGTTACTTTCAACAATGCGATCGACAATCGATCGCGGCAAAATAATCGGATCGCTTTTTTGATTCTGAAATCGTCGAAAGACCAAAATACTAGCGGTTACAGGAGTTCTCAAATCATGACTGACCGCATGAAGGAACTCATCTTTAAGTCGATTGAGTTGCTCAAGTTCGCTCATTTTTTGCTGTAGTTCTTGAGTTCGGTCTTGAATTTGTTCCTCTAGCGTTTGATTGATCGAGTGTAGTTGCAGTGTTTGGGATTCTAGCTTGCGATCGTGGAGATAGCGCTGGACGGCTTCAGCGATCGTTAAATTGACATCTTCGGGTGTCCAAGGCTTAGAAATGTAGCGGTATAATCTAGCACTCCGCAACGCCTGACTGACGGCTTCTAAGTCTGCTTGTCCGCTGATCATGATGTTCAGAGTTTGCGGAGAGCGATCGTGAATTTGCTCTAACAATTCATCGCCTTTTAATCCCGGCATAATGTAGTCTGCAAGCACTAAAGCGACTTCATATTCCCCACTTTCTTGAAGTTCCTCGAAGATTTCTAATGCTTCTTCGCCGCCTTCTGCGGTTTCAATCAAACACGCATCTCCGAGAACGCGCTTCAACTCGATCTTGAGACTTTCTAAAACTAACGGTTCATCATCTACGCAGATGACTACAGGCTTACTCATGAGAATTTTCAGCTAAAAACTTTTGAAGTAGGGATTTTAGATAGCTAATTATACAAAACTTATTTACTTATATGAGATCACAATTAATCACGGTTGCCCTAGTATGATTTCAGTAATTTCAATTCTTCAGGAGTTAAATCGCGCCATTGACCCGGTGAGAGGTCGTTCAAGCGGAGTTGTGCGATCGCAACTCGCACAAGTCTTAACGTCGGAAATCCAACCGCAGCGGTCATACGCCGAACTTGGCGATTTTTTCCTTCAGTCAGTGTGATTTCGAGCCAAGCGGTCGGAATGTTTTTGCGAAATCGAATTGGTGGATCGCGTGGTGGTAAATCAGGCTCATCGAGTCGATCGACGATCGCTGGACGAGTCCGATAGTTCTGAATCGTCACCCCTCGGCGCAATTGCTCGATCGCGCTATCTGTAGGAATGTTTTCGACTTGTGCCCAGTAGGTTTTGGTGTGCTGGAATTTTGGATCGCTGAGTCGGTGTTGCAGTTGTCCATTGTCGGTCAGCAGCATTAAGCCTTCACTATCGTGATCGAGCCGTCCCACCGGATACACGTCGGGAAATGGGATAAAGTCCTTGAGCGTCGATACTTGCACCGCGCTTCGTGTTCGGGTGTTCGGTGAGCCATCGGTAAACTGACTCAGCACGTTGTAGGGTTTGTAGAACAGTAGATAGCGGTAAGGCATACAGTTCGCTCCTAACGCTGCGCGATTCTACACGATCAGAATCCAAGTAAAGGCAGGGTAATCCAACGGCGCGATCGACCTGATGATGTCATCTGCGAAACTTGCAGAGTGATTTTTAATTCGCTTAACGGTTTGGTAGTGCGAGCGATCGGCGTGTTGAACAATAATGCGATCGTAATCACTAGCACTAATGTCCAGGACAGCGGGAATTTTATCAGCGGTAAAGAGCGATCCATTGGTTTGTTGAGAACAACTTGATTATTATGGCTGAGATTCGCGCTCGTGCTAAGAAATTTGTCCTTCAATCACGCCTTCAGCCTCAAGCACGATCGTTCTTAATTGCTCCAAGGTAGGCTGATCCGCCTGCTGCCAAAATCCTCGTTGATTGGCTTCGAGCAGCCGTTCTGCCATGTCTCGCAATGCCCAAGGATTTTTAGATTGAATAAAATTCTGCACTGTGGCATCGAAGAGATAAGCTTCAGCAACTCCTTGATACATATAATCCTCAACGCATTGGGCAGTGGCATCATACGCGAATAGAAAGTCGATCGTTGCTGCAAGTTCAAACGCGCCCTTATATCCATGCCGCATTGCGCCTGCGAGCCATTTTGGATTGATCACGCGCGATCGGTAAACTCGTGCGATCTGTTGTTTGAGCGATCGGATTTTCGGATTTTCGGGCAGAGAATGATCGCCAAAATAGGTGGTCGGATTTTTTCCTTGTGTCGATCGAACGGCTGCGGTTAAGCCTCCTTGAAATTGATAATAGTCATCCGAATCGAGTAGATCATGTTCCTGGTTATCCTGATTTTGCAGAACAATTTGCATTTCGTTCAGTCGATTTTGGAACGCTTCAGGGGCAGATTGAGCAACACCGGAACTACTATAAGCGTAACTACTCCAGTTAATATAAGCACGAGCGAGATCGGCATCGGTTTCCCAATTCTGGGATTCAATCAATCCTTGCAGTCCAGCCCCGTATGCACCAGGTTTAGAGCCGAAAATGCGGTGGCGCGATCGACGATCGGCAAGTTCGGCACTCAGTCCAGCCTCCTGCCATGTTTGCGTTTCTTGTTTGACCTGAGCCGAGAGCGGATTTTGATCCGATGGCTCATCGAGTTGTGCGATCGCGGCAACTGCTTGATCAAATAAATCGATCAGATTCGGAAACGCATCACGGAAAAATCCCGAAATCCGCAAAGTCACATCGATCCGTGGGCGACCCAACACCGATAACGGCAAAATTTCAAAATCCACAACGCGCCGAGAAATTCCATCCCAAACAGGCTGAACTCCCAAGAGTGCCAAAGCTTCCGCTAAGTCATCTCCACCCGTCCGCATCGTCGAGGTTCCCCAAATTGATAATCCGATCGTGCGTGGATATTCGCCGTTTTCCTGCGTGTAACGTTCGACGATCGCTTCTGCGGCTTTGCGCCCCACTTGCCACGCGCTTTCGGTCGGAATCGATCGTATATCTACTGAATAAAAGTTACGTCCAGTAGGCAGTACTTCCGGTCGTCCACGGGTTGGCGCACCCGAAGGCGCAGCGGGAATGTAACCACCGTTCAAGCCATGCAAGAGGAAATCGATTTCTTCATGCGTGTTTTGCAAAGCTGGAAGCAAAAAGGTTTGAATCCAGTTCAGTTCGGTTGTGTAAGCGTGTCCTTGTGGAATGTCATGCTGAAAAAGTCGATCGACTAAATTCGCGGCTTCGGTTTCAATTGCATCGATCGCATCTCCAACGGTTCGGAATTGCTCGTCTAAAGGTTCTGCCGGATCAGCAGTGAGCGGATCAAAATCAAGCTTCCAATCTTCCGCGATCGCGCGAGTCAATCCGATTCGATTCGGTTGAGGATGACGTGCGATCGCAACGATGAGATCTCGTAATTGCCTTCCTTCTGGACATTGTCCAAAAATATGTAACCCATCTCGGATCTGCGCTTCTTTCAATTCGCACAAATAGCGATCGGTGTTGGTAATCAAATCGAGAATCGAATCGGAATCGCTAGGAAGCTCAGATTTTAGATTATCTTGTTCAACGAGTGCGAGAATGCGATCGCGAATCACATTTAAGCGCGACGGATCAAGATTCTGCGCTTCGTAATATTCATCGATCAGCGCCTCTAATTTTTGCAATCCGCCATAAAGTTCTGCGCGGGTCATGGGTGGCGTAAGATGGTCGAGAATCACCGCTTGAGCGCGTCGTTTTGCTTGGGAACCTTCACCTGGATCGTTCACAATAAACGGGTAGAAATGCGGTAAAGCTGCGATCGCAATTTCAGGAAAACAATTTTCAGATAGCGCAACACTTTTTCCGGGCAACCATTCGAGATTCCCGTGTTTGCCGACGTGTACGATCGCCTGTGCGCCGAAGGTTTCTCTCACCCAATAATAGAACGCTAAATAAGCATGAGTGGGTTCTAAATCGGGTGCGTGATAGTTCAAAGAGGGATCGATATCGTACCCCCGCGCAGGTTGAATTCCGACAAACACATTACCGAGTTGAATTCCTGGAATTGCAAATGATTCTGTTGCCAAATTCCAGCGATCGAGAATTGATTGCTGAGCGGGTAGTGTTGAAAAATACGCTTCATATTCTGATAACGATAGCGATTGATTGATGTTGCGTAATTCTTTCGCTTCTGGATCATTCGTTACACTTTTAGTCAGTTGCAGAACTAATTCATCTCCGTTCTCTGGAATGTTTTCAACGGTGTATCCCTCGCGTTGTAGTGCTTTGAGAATTTCGATACAGCTTGCGGGCGTGTCCAATCCCACACCATTCGCCAGACGACCATCGCGAGAGGGGTAATTTGCCAAAATTAGCGCAATTTTCCGATCGCGAATCTCACTCCACCTCAACTCCACCCAATTTCGAGTTAACTCCGCCACGAATTCAACGCGATTGCGCACCGCCTGATACGTCACCACTTCCGTTTGCAACGCTGGATGCTTCGCTTGCACCGCTTTAAATGAAATCGCTCGACTAATAATTCTTCCATCCACTTCCGGCAACGCGACATTAATCGCCGTATCGCGCGGTGAAAGTCCTCTCGCTTGTTCGCGCCATTGTTCCACCGTACCTCCGCTCAAAATCACTTGCAGCACGGGAATATCCAACGCTTGCCACAATTCCGGCGCAGCAGATGAAGCTGTCCCCCCGAATGGAATCGCAGAACCTAAAGAGAAGCTCGTTGTATTTAAAAGAATGTCGATCGCACCTTGATCTTTCGGCTGAAAATAAGTTAGCAATTCGCTTTGAACATCTGGATCACGCAGCGATGAAACAAAAACTGGAACGGGACATAGATTTCGATCGCACAATGCCGAACACAGTTCATCGATCACTGAAGTATTACCCGATAGATAATGAGCGCGATAAAACAAAATTCCGACTTTACGATCGCTGCAAAGCTTTCCAGATCGGTAGCTACAACTCCCTCCGGTTCGATACAATCCCACGCGCGGTACAACTTGTGGATCAGCGACTTCACCTGCAACTCCTAGATAAGTCTTCGCTAAAAACTGAAGTCCATTGCGATAATTTTCCACTCCGCCTTCATTGAAATAGCGCCAAACCCGATCAACCTGAGCAAACGGAACCGTCGAATGGCTCATCAAATCGAGATCCGGTCGATCGTCTCCCGGCAGAACAATTAATGTCGCTCCAGACTGGCTTACCGTCTCGCG
>PSLO01000117.1:8094-12018 GCA_040289665.1 Leptolyngbya sp. ERB_1_1
CCAAAGCCATACGACCAATACGATCGACCTCCAATGATTCGCAGCACAATCACCTTTGCCGCTTCTAAAACCTCTTCTGCATAGGTATCGATCGTCAGTTGCTGTTGAAGCTGAAGCAAATTCACGCCTCGCACGTCTGGAAATTCTGAAGGCAGTTGAGCGATCGCACCGGAGAGCGTTTGAATATCGGTATCCGCAGCCGTGATAATGACGATCGGGGCAGGGGCTTGCTCAATGAAGACCACTCCTTCGAGATCGGGAGTCCAGCCTCCCGGAGTTGCGGCAATTCGGTGCATAAACGCTTGAAACCACGAAAGTTCAGGTTCTTAATCTATCGCAAATTCGGTCAGGCTCTTCGCTTTGACACTTCTTCTAAAGAACTTGCAGGCTATGAACTACATAGTGTGAGATCCACACCTAATTGCGATCTGCAACGATGACTTTAGCGCAGCTTGAATTATCTCTTTGATTTGATGGATTTGCAGAATTTTGATGTGGAGAATTTTGTTTCTCGTTAGACTTAAGCCTATCGATTACTCACATTATTAGCTACTAACATTGCGATGATGTTTCGTTTTCTTTTGCTTACGGCTCTGATGGGAACCGTTGGAGCTTGTGCGGCTCCTCCTAAAATTGCGATCGAACAACGCGCGATCGCGGACACTCCTACTTCAATGGAGATCGACAATCAGTTTGATAGCGCGACCGATTTTGCTGAAGGTGCTGCATTGGTACAGTTTGGACGAGAATTTCGCTACATTAACCGTTCTGGCAAACTGGCGGTAACACCGAAAATGGAACTGGAAGCATACGCGCCTTTTTCCGAAGGACTGGCGATCGTTAAACTTGGTGGCTTATTCGGCTATCTGAATCGACAGGGCAACTTCGCGATCGAGCCAAAATTTGAACAAGCTTCCAAATTTCAAGAAGGACTTGCCGCAATCCGAGTCAATCAGCGCTACGGATTTATTAAACCGACAGGTGAAGTGGTCATTCCGCCGAAGTTTGAACTGACATCAGGATTTTCTCAAGGATTCGCAGCCGTGAAGTTCGGTGAAAAGTACGGCTACATCGATTCAACTGGAAAAATGGCGATCGAGCCAAAATTCGATGATGCTTGGCGATTTTCTGCGGGGTTAGCAACGGCTCGAATCGGTAAAAAATGGGGCTACATCGATCGCAGCGGTCAATTTGTCGCGCAACCTCAATTTGATGGTGCGTTCAATCTTGCCGATGCCATGGGACGAATTCGAGTAGGCGATCGTTGGGGATATGTCGATTCAAGTGGAAAAATAGCGATCGCGCCTCAATTTTCTTTTGCATCGGATTTTTCTAATGGATTAGCGTTAGTTGAAAGTAATAAAAAATGGGGCTACATTGATAAATTTGGCAAATTTGTGATTCAGCCAACATACGAATTTGCTGCAAGTTTTCTCGATGGATTTGCACCCATCAAGATCGGGGAAAAATGGGGATATATCGATCCAACTGGCAAAATAGCGATCGCACCCCAATTTGAAGAAGTCGGTGATTTTCATGAAGGATTGGCACGAGTCAAACTTAATCATAAATGGGGCTATATTCGTAAGCCTTGAGAAGGATAAAGAATCTGTCAGCAGATCAATAGGTCTAATCCACACTCCCGATTAAAGTAAAAGCGAATACAAAACGGGAGCGTGTTTGTGGACGTTTACATTCTTGATCTACTGGTCATCGGATTATTGCTGCTGATGGTGACACTGGGATCGGGATGGATTGCCCGATTGCCGCTTTCTTATGCACTCATTTACTTATTTGTCGGAATCATTTTGAGTCCTTACGGATTTAATCTGATTCAGATTCGCCCAGATGCGAATTTTTTAGAGCGAGTTGCTGAAATCGTTGTTTTGATTTCCCTCTTTAGCTGCGGACTCAAAATGAATCGTCCAATGCGATTTTTTGCATGGCGATCGACGACTCGTTTAATCGTTTTTTTGATGCCAATTACGATCTTTTCCATTGCTGCAATCGGGCATTTTATTCTGAAATTAGAGTGGGGTTTAGCAATTCTTTTAGGTGCAATTCTGGCTCCGACTGATCCCGTTCTTGCTTCAGAAGTGCAACTTGAAGATCCGCACGATCGTGATGAATTAAGATTCGGACTTACATCAGAAGGCGGGTTGAACGATGCGCTTGCATTTCCGTTTGTTTATTTTGGAATTCACTCGATCGAGAAAGGATATTGGCGAACTTGGTTTCGAGAATGGTTGCTGATTGACGTAGTTTGGGCGATTCTGGCAGGGCTTGTTGTTGGGTTTATTGTGGCAAAAGCAATCAAGTGGATCGATAAAAAACTTGAACCCTTTCGCACACCAGATGATTTGATGGAAGATTTCGTTGCACTTAGCGCAATTTTTATCACTTATGCACTCGCTGAATTAGCAAACGGATATGGATTTTTAGCCGTCTTTATTGCAGGAATCGCAATGCGACGACGGAATTCTGAATATACAGAAGAACAACTTCACTTCATTGAACGAATCGAAAAACTAGCAGAAATCGGAACCATCCTATTACTCGGATCGCTGTTAAGATTTCAGCCAATGTTAAAGTATGCGGGCGATGCGTTTCTGATTGCGTTTAGCTTAATCTTTGTCATTCGTCCTTTGGGGGCTTGGATTAGTACGATCGGCTTAAAAGTCCATCCTGCAACCCGCTGGCTTTTTGGTTGGTTCGGAATCCGGGGTGTTGGCTCGATTTATTATTTAGCTTAGGCGTTTGGAAAGGGGCTGAAAGGCGAAGACGCAGAGCAAATTGCTTGGATTACCTTTTGGACGATCGTAATTTCCGTCTTGCTACATGGTGTGACCTCAACTCCACTGATGCGCTGGTACGAGCGCAATGTCGAACACAACGAAACCTTAGAGCAAAATCCAGCCCAGCATGAAGCTTAAGGTATCGCTCTCTGATTGGAATTTGATAGAGTAAGCAAAACTTTGCTGATTCAACTGATCATGGATGCGGCTCAACTCATTCCGATTTTTGCTACTGCGATCGCGACTTCGACTCCGCTTGTCTTTGCCACATTGGGAGAAACGATCGCAGAACGCGCAGGGGTGATTAATCTCTCGGCAGAAGGCACGATTTTACTGGGCGCAATGACGGGATTTGCGATCGCGAAAACGCTCGAAGCAACCGGAACGTTTCCGAGTTTGCTGTTTGGATTTGCAGGAGCGGGATTAGTTGGAGCCGCGATCGCGCTAATCGTAGCGTTCGGAGCCTTGACGCTAAAGCAATCTCAAGTAGCGATCGGCTTTGTGTTGACGCTGTTGGGGGCGAGTTTGTCGTCGTTTCTAGGCAATCCGTTTGTGAGAATTCCAGGACCAACGGTTCCGAGTTTTAGAATTCCGCTGCTGCAAGACATTCCGCTGATTGGACAATTATTCTTTCAGAGCGATTTTCTGGTGTATTTGAGCTATTTGGCGATCGCGCTCGTTTGGATTTATTTCTACCGGACTCGTGCCGGATTGATGCTCAGAGCGATCGGAGAACAACCGAATGCGGCATTTGCGAGAGGAACAAATGTGGTTTTGATGCGCTACATTTACACCCTGATTGGTGGTGCACTGATGGGAATTGCAGGAGCAGCATTTTCGCTAAATTTCAAAGCGGGATGGAGCCAATTACACACAGCGGGATATGGTTGGATTGCGTTAGCGATCGTGATCTTCGGCGGCTGGAATCCTTTAAGAGTGGCAATTAGCTGTTATTTATTTGGCATTCTACAATCGCTTGCGGGTGTTGCTCAAAGTACAATCCCAGATGTTCCGACTCAAGTGTTTACAGTGGCTCCGTTTTTATTGATGATTCTGTTGCTGGTTTTAACTGAATCTTTGGGGTAAGCCACTGGTTCTACCAGTGCGACTCGATGAGCTTTGAGCGATA
>PSLO01000118.1:0-11986 GCA_040289665.1 Leptolyngbya sp. ERB_1_1
CCATCGGCAAACCTTCAATTTCTCAAAGGTTTTTATGTACGGCGCATTTTCATAACTCATTTAGGATCGCTATAGAAACAGTTCCATCAGATAAAGTCGTAACTGGAATCGGCTCGTATCGGTTTTCAATTAGGCGCGAACCTTTTAGCGGTGGATTTAAGTAATCTCCGGTTGGGTCGTACTGAAAATATTCCAATACGCCCATGCGTTGATACTTCTGAGGTTTGTCTTGTTCGTCATTGCCGCGAGTTGTTTTGGAGGTTATTTCTAAAACAAATGACGGTAGTTTGTTGCCTTCTTCCCAAGCTTTATAAGTGCGGCGCTTCTTCTTTTCAACTCCGAAGATTACAAACACATCCGGGGAGACAACCGCATCAGGAACACCCCGTTCATAGTAAACAAATAAATTGCCTGAAACGTAAACATCGGGTCGATTTTGAAAATAGAGATTGAGGGCTTCAACGCTGTAGACCAAATAATCGCGAGTTGGGTCGCTCTCTGTTATGGGATTGCCGTCGGATTCCGGGTAAATCGTATCAGGGTCGTAATTGAGTTGGCTTAGGAAAGAAGTCATAAGGTTATCCTTCACTCAATAGGTTCTCATACGATATCGCGAGAATGGATTGGATGCGATCGCTCATTCGTTCTGATTCTCATTGATTAAGGCTTGAAAGCGATCGTCAGAGCGATCGCTTAACTAATCTGATAAATTACAGGTCGATACTGGGGTTTAGGAATTGCTTTTCCTGATGCTTTTGCAGCTTCAATCCATGCTGCTTTTGCGATCGTGACTTCTCGAACTGCTTCTTCGGGCGTTTCACCAAAAGCGGAGCAAAACTTCAAATCAGGAATATCAGCGATGTATCCTTCATCTTCTTCGCTATAAAACACGTTGATGTGATAATCCTTCATTCTTCTTCCTCAGCGTCTTCCAGACTAAGATTGTACTGCTCGACTAAGGTTAGAAATTGGCGCACCTGGTAAGGTTTTGCTTGCCCCTTCTGATTCTGAAGGTTCACAATTTCAGAGAGATTAGAGCGTTCAAAAATGTGATGGCTACCGCTAATTCTAACGCGGCGGAACCCAAAAGCCTCTATCAGCGTAACCATATCATCGAAGTCTACGTTCTTTTGGTTATTGGAAACTCTTGCAAGTAGTTTACGCTTTTTGCTCATTTTTTATATCTTTAATTTTATATTTCTAAGTCTATAGAGTGAGTGAAAGCTCGACAGAACTGAACTGTCGGAAATAGAGTCAAATGATGGAAGTACTTTTCTATCTGTTTATTTTTTATTTTTAAGAATTAGATGCTCCTTGCAGCTTGAACAAACCAATGCCGCATTTTGGAAGAGCAATTTAATTTATTTGTACTGCATATGTAGTACTATTTGCGTTTCGGAAAACTCCTTCAACGAATGTACAGAGTGACATTAACACAGCAAGTCTTAATTCTTTGAACAATTGTGAAATTTGTTCCTACTTTTTTCCTCATTTGGAAAACTTCTTCAACAAATATCTTCGATGAATGTACAGAATGAGGCTATTACAGTAAACCATATTTTTTGGATGACCACGAAATTTGTTCCTACTTTTTTCCTCGTAAAACCGTTCGATTCACGCTCAGTAGATTCTTGTGTGATACTGCAAGAATTGATTGAATGCGATCAAGTTTTTAGCTTGATAAATCGTAAGACAATACTGAGATTCAGGAATTGCTTCTCTTGATGTTTTTACGGCTGCAATTCAAGCTGCTTCTACAACATCGTTCTGCCTAATTTGATAGAAATATCACTTTCACCTCGAATCGCTTTGCAGCCCACTTAAACTAGAAAAATCGCAGGTAAGAATTTTGGTTCAATGGCTTTATAGATATTGTCCAAATAGATATTGTCTAAAATGCTCATCGTCGTTTCCTCGATTATTTTGACACGTAAGCAGGAGATTCTACGATCGTTCTCTCAAATTCTGCAATCCTCTCAGTATTTGCTACAAATGTTGGAGTATTTATTGCAATTGCTCATCCAATTGCTGCAATTGTTCATGCAATTACTGAAATCGTTCATGTCGTTGTCGCTTTTGTTCAAGCATTTATTGATTTTGCTTGAGCAGTTTTTGAAACGCAAACAGGAAAAGCTATTTTGATAAATCGATTTGCACCTTACTCTTCAATGATTTCGACTAATTCTTCAACTGTGACACCCAAAACTCGCGCAATTTTGATCAGTGCTACCACATCTGCCATTGTCATGCCTTGCGATCGCGCATAAGTCTTAAGCGTGCTGTAGTGAACTCCTGATCGCTCGGAAACCTCTTTAACTGTCCAATTCTTCTCTTTGATCAGTTCCCGAATTCTCAGGCGAAACAAACTCATGCTTGACAGGGACTAGGTGTAGTCCTTTAATAGAAATTGTTCAAAGGCGATCGCTCCTCGGTCTGGACAACTCAAGAGCGCTCGCCAAATCCCACAATGGAGATAGCCAATATGATACCAGTCGAACCCTCGATCGACGTGGATAATCCTGCTTTTGGTTTCACATATCGCGTTCAACTTTATCCCTGGTGCATCGTTCGATTTCTGCCAAACTTACAGCGCCGCATCATTCAGCGATTTCGCAAACGGGCAGAAGCCGAGGAATATCTCAAAGCATTGAAGCGATTACTGCCAGAGACAAATCGTCAAATCGTATTTGGTCCAACCCTATAACGGTAGAGAGCGATCGCATTCCAGGTCGATCGCTCCCTTAACGAAATTCAATCTTGATTTCTACCGATCCGAGACAGGAAGCCAGTATCGTTTGGATAGGAGATCACTCCGATTCTGTCTTAGATACTTTGAAATACAAGCGATGTCACAACCGACGATCGAATCAATCCTTCACGAAGACCGCCTCTTTCCCCCCACTGCGGAATTCTCGCAACGTGCCCGGATCAAAAGTGTAGAAGAATACCAAGCGCTTTACGATCGCGCCAAAGCCGATCCACTCAAGTTCTGGTCAGAATTGGCAGAACAAGAACTTCACTGGTTTCAAAAATGGGATACCGTTCTCGATTGGAGCAAACCACCTTTCGCCAAGTGGTTTGTCAACGGCAAAACCAACCTTTCCTACAACTGTCTCGATCGACATTTAGACACCGATCGACGCAACAAACCCGCAATTATTTGGGAAGGCGAACCCGGAGACTCAAAGACCCTGACGTATGCCGAACTGCATCAAGAAGTGTGCAAGTTTGCCAACGTTTTGAAAAGCTTAGGAGTCAAGAAAGGCGACGGGGTTGGCATTTATATGCCGATGATTCCTGAAGCTGCGATCGCGATGTTGGCTTGTGCGCGAATTGGTGCGCCTCACTCGGTTGTGTTTGGCGGATTTAGTGCAGAGGCATTGCGAGATCGCTTGATCGATGCAGGAGTGAAAGTCGTTGTGACAGCAGATGGCGGATGGCGTAAAGATGCGATCGTGCCATTGAAACCGCAAGTAGATAAAGCTTTGGCAGAAGGAACCACCGCCGTTGAGAAAGTCGTAGTAGTGAAACGGACGGGGCAGGAGATTGTGATGGATGAGGGTCGCGATCTCTGGTGGCACGACCTTGAAAAAGATGCTTCGACGGATTGCGCTGCCGAACCGATGGACAGCGAAGATATGCTGTTCATTCTCTACACTTCCGGTAGTACTGGAAAACCAAAAGGTGTTGTCCACACCACTGGCGGCTACAACCTTTACGCTCACATCACAACTCAATGGATTTTCGACCTGCAAGAAAATGATGTCTATTGGTGTACAGCCGATGTAGGCTGGATTACTGGACATAGCTATGTGGTTTATGGTCCGCTCTCGAATGGCGCAACCACCGTGATGTTTGAAGGTGCGCCCCGTGCCTCAAAGCCAGGTTGCTTCTGGGAAGTAATCGAGAAGCATAAAGTCTCAATTGTCTACACTGCTCCGACTGCCATTCGTGCGTTTATCAAAATGGGGTATGAATACCCAAACGCGCATGATCTTTCCTCACTGCGATTGCTTGGCACGGTCGGGGAACCGATTAATCCTGAAGCTTGGATGTGGTACTACAGCGTGATCGGTGGGGAACGTTGCCCGATCGTGGATACTTGGTGGCAGACCGAAACGGGTGGCATTATGATCACGCCGCTTCCGGGTGCGATCGCCACAAAACCCGGATCTGCAACTCTGCCATTCCCTGGAATTCTCGCGGATGTAGTTGATCTCGATGGCAATTCTGTACCCGCAAACGAAGGCGGTTATTTAGCCATTCGTTATCCTTGGCCCGGAATGATGCGAACCGTTTACAAAGATCCCGATCGCTTCCGCAAAACTTACTGGGAGCATATTCCGCCTAAAGATGGCAATTACATCTACTTTGCCGGAGACGGAGCGCGACGAGATACAGATGGTTACTTCTGGGTGATGGGTCGCGTTGATGATGTGATCAACGTCGCGGGACACCGTTTAGGCACAATGGAGGTCGAGTCTGCGCTGGTGTCACATCCCGCTGTTGCAGAAGCCGCAGTGGTCGGAAAGCCAGACGAAATTAAGGGTCAAGATATTGTCGCCTTTGTCACGCTAGAAGGAACACACCAACCGAGTGAAGATCTAGCAAAAGAGTTGAAAAAACACGTTGTGAGTGAAATTGGCGCGATCGCACGTCCGGGGGAAATTCGCTTTGCGGATGCTCTACCCAAAACGCGATCGGGTAAAATCATGCGTCGATTGCTACGTGATTTAGCCGCAGGAGTCGAGATTTCTGGTGATACTTCAACGCTTGAAGATCGCAGTGTCCTGGAAAAACTGCGGGCTGAGGGATCATAGAGGTGAAAGCGCGATCGGACTTTTACGATCGCGCTACTCCTACAAGTTCTCAAAGCGCTCGCGAAATTATGATTGTTCGACTAGAAACTCATGCTTTTCTAGAATCTGATACAAATTCACGTCTGCCTCTAACAAACAGGTGTGTCCGCTATCCGGTAAAACAACGACTTCAGCATTTTGAAACGCAGCTTTGAGTCGATAGCCTTCCACCAGCGAGGGCAGTAACCGATCCTTTCCACTCGCCAAAATTAAAGTTGGAATCGTCAGCGATCGCAGTTTGTCAACAGGCACTTCAAACTGATGCAGCAATCCCATGCGCCAAATCGAAGTCGTTTGCGGCACTGATTTCACCGCTTCGACCAAGGCTTGTCGATCGAGCGGTGAAATCTTATCAAATGCAGCCAGAAGCGGCAGAAAAGAAACCGACGACCACTGATACAAAAACTGTGGCAAATGGCGAGTAAACTGTGCGCCCCAGCCAATCCAAGGTCTACGATTAAACGACGAGGCAGGATTCACTAGAATTAATCGATCGAACAAATCCGGCGCTAATGCCGCGACTTTCATCGCCAAACAGCCCCCGAACGACTCACCGCATAGATAAACCGATCGATCCTCATCGTCTTTTACTTCAGCTTTGACGAGATCCACCACATGCTGTGCTAAGTCCTCCCAATTCGTCAAATCATCCGGCGGAATTGCCAAACATCGCACATCAAATCCCACCTCTAATCCGGCGGTTTGCGCTCTCAGCAATTGCCCAGTGCCATCCATTCCGGGCAAAAACACAAATAACGGAAACTGAGGGCGAAGTGCTTTAGGCGTGAGGAAACAAGGAGAACTTTGAATCATGGGGAAAAAAGTCAGATTTAGAAGTAGCCTTGGTCTAACAATGTTTTAATCTCGGTTTGGGTACGATCGACAAGTTCAACTACCGCTTTCTTGGCATATTTACCCTGATAATCAGCACGTTGAGCCGACGTAATCCAAATCGGGTGTCCAATCAATATATTTACATTCTGATACAAAACGAGCGGATGCCAACCCTCTTGATCAAATAGCGGCTCCGAGGGATCAAAGAAACTTAAGACTTTCAGCGGGATCGCAGAACTAATCGTTTCCTGCTGAGGTGAAATTGCGACAGGCAAAATTGCCAACTCCTCGATCGGCGCTTTCAGGGCGAGATGAGCAAACCCACGATGGAATTCACTCACCTGATTGGGTTGGGGCGGCTCTACCATCGGTAACGTTCCTTCTGGAAAAACGCCTACCGCCTGTCGCGACTTTAAAAGCCCGATCGCTTGATGAAAAAAGCTGCTCTGACGATGCTTATCGCTATCTAAAGGAAAACATCCTAACTGCGTCACGATTTCCCGCATCACCGGAACTTGCCCCATATAGTGATGGCAGGCAAACCGGATCGGACGATCAATCGCGCCCATCAACAACATGGCATCCATGACGCTGCGATGATTGCTAACGACAAGAACCGCGCAATTTTTGGGAACGCGATCGCAATGGTATGAGTACGTCCGTGTACCCACACTCATTAGCATTAACTGGGAAATCTGAAGGGGACTCAAGCCTGGCATGAAATCTACGACACTCAATTGCAGAACAAATCTCTTTCTATTTATTAACGAGATTGTCTCACGCTAACCATTGTCTTAAGACACAGATGAAAATATTTGAGCAAAGGAATTACTCTCATGAAAAAAGCACCCCTTGATTCAGGGGTGCAATCGATTGGAGTTTCTAGGTGCAACTAAATCTGACCGTCGTTTACAGCGATTTTATTCTTCGACTTGGGTTTGTGTCCGGCGCTTCAGCAGCAATGCACCACCCGCAGCGACCAAACCCAAAACCGCTGTCGGCTCAGGAACCTTTCTCGGATCGACCACGTTGAAAGAGTGATTATCCGATTCAAAACCACCGCCACCTTTTTGAGTAATCACAATCCGATTGAACATATCCTTGTTGCTTTCCGAGTAGAAGTGGAGGTAGCCGTTTCCTTCACCTCCATGCTGTGCGGCACGAACCGGAGCAACGGGATTAACATCGCTGGTCGAGAAAGATTTGATCAAGCGATCGCCCATGAAAAACGAGAAGATGTTGCCAGAACTAATTGCGCCCCAGTCCATCCCGAAGTACTTCAGGCTTTTCTGCAAATCGATCGTCACGCTGTCACCCTGGAAAACTGCCAGGTATTTACCATCGTTGATTTCTCCATTTGCGCCTGCGGGTGCCCACCGATCAGAACGAACGCTACTCACACCGCTGTTGTTCTGAAACGTGTACTTGGCAAATCCGGTTGTCGGGGCAGCACCAGAATTGAAGTCGATCGTGGTTGTTCCTTTCTTGTTCCAGTAGTCGGAGTATGCTCCTTGGTTCGTCACCCCATTTGGACCTGCTACACCACGAGTAATATCGAAGGTGATCGCTTGTGCTGAACCCGCCTGACTCAGTGCTGCGATCGCAGAAACAGCCACCATCGAAAAAAGACCTTTGACCATTTTCATACTGTTGTCTTTCAGACTAACTCTATATCTGCCATTATTCGTTGATGACAGTAACGAAGCTTTGAGAAAATCTACTGAAATTCCAAGCCGGATCAGCCTGAGTTGTTCTATAAATTTCAGATTAAGAATTGCAAAATTGATCCGTACGGCTTGCTCAAATCGATGAAACAGGACTAAAGAAATTTACATAGATTTACGGAGGTTTGAGTCTTAACCCAGTTAATTTATCCTTACTTTAATTTCGATCTCGCAATTTTACTCACGCTGAAGAATCAGCATCAACCCGCAAGGCGTAAGAGCTGCAAGTATTTTCTATGAATTAGAATTTAGCGAAAGTTACTGATGCAGAAGCAGCAGGACAGAAAATCGAAGACTTGATTCAGACTGCAAGATTTAAGATTTCGCGATGCTTCTTACACAACGTTGCTGGTTAGAATGAGGAAAGTGCTTTAACTCACTGACGATCGCGCCCGCTCAATCGAATCGTTTTAAAATCCAGTTCAGCCCCTGCCCGGATTGATGAACTATATACGGGGGTTATTTTACGCTATCTATGACTTTATCTTCAGAAAAGCCCACTTTTGCCCTGACCACGCCGCTTTACTATGTCAATGGCTTGCCGCACATCGGTAGCGCTTATCCGACGCTCGCGGCAGATGCGATCGCGCGTTTTGAGCGATCGCTTGGAAAATCAGTTCGATTCGTCACTGGGTGCGATGAACATGGACAGAAAATTCAGCGTGCAGCGGAAAGCTTGGGACGCACGCCACAGGAACACTGTGATCTAGTCGTCGAAGGCTTTAAGCGGCTGTGGGCAAAGTTAGATATTCAATACGATCGCTTTATTCGCACCACCGATGAGCGGCATCATGCGATCGTCAAAGAGTTTTTTCAGCGCGTGTGGGAAAACGGTGATATTTATCTGAGTCAACAAAAAGGCTGGTATTGTGTCTCCTGTGAAGAATTTAAAGAAGAGCGAGAACTGTTAGAGGGTCATCGTTGCCCGATTCATACCAACAAAGAAGTGGAATGGCGCGATGAAGAAAATTATTTCTTCCGGCTGTCGCACTATCAAGAGAGCCTTGAAAAACTCTACGCTGAACATCCGGAATTTATTCAGCCTGAGATTCGACGGAATGAAGTTCTGAGTTTCGTCAGCCAAGGACTCCGAGATTTTTCTATTTCAAGGGTCAATTTTGATTGGGGCTTTCCTGTTCCGGTTGATCCAAACCACATCATTTATGTCTGGTTTGATGCTCTGCTTGGGTACATCACAGCCTTGCTTGAACCTGACCAGGAACCGACGTTAGAGAATGCGATTTCTAAATGGTATCCATTCGATGTTCATATCATTGGAAAAGACATTTTGCGGTTTCACGCAGTTTATTTTCCTGCAATGTTAATGTCAGCAGGATTGCCACTTCCCAAAATGGTGTTTGGGCATGGTTTTCTGGTACAGGATGGCGTGAAGATGGGCAAAAGTAGCGGAAACGCAATCGATCCCGTCGCCTTAATAGAGCGGTACGGAGTCGATGCATTTCGATACTATTTCCTTAAAGGAATTGAATTCGGACGCGACGGCGTGTTTGAAGAACAGCGATTCGTCGATATGTGCAATGCCGATCTTGCCGATGGATTTGGCAACTTGCTGAATCGGAGTTTGGGCTTGATTCACAAGAATAGTGGCGGTGTCGTGCCCGATGTCGAGATTGCAGAAGATCATCCGTTGCGATCGATCGCAGAAGGATTAGGCGATCGAGTTGCAAACGCATATGAATCGCTTGCGTTTAATGTGGCGTGTGAGGAAGTCTTGACCCTGATTCGATTAGGTAACAAATACATCAATGAACAGGCTCCCTGGTCACTTTACAAAGCAGGGAAAACCCAAGAAGCAGAAGAAGTTTTGTATGCAGTTCTGGAATCAGTGCGATTAGCAGCGTATCTTCTAGCACCAATTATTCCCCGTACTAGCACGGCAGTTTATCAACAATTAGGTTTTAGTATTGACTTTAATGACGCTAATTTAATAGATGTGTCAATCACTTTCCCCAACCAATCCAAATGGGGAATACTTCGTGCTAAAAAAGCACTTCAGAAGCCTCAACCTGTCTTTCAAAAACTCGAACTTCCGGTCGAAAGTTCACCCTGAGCGTGTCATGAATGTTCGTTACGTTTTTCAAGTTCAAAACCTTTCATATAAAAAAACTGAGGATAGCAACTGTGTTGAACCATCTAAATCACGAAACAGAGACGGTATTCTCGCCAGAGCAAGTGCTAGAAAATCGCGGTCGGGTTGCCATTTTTATTGATGGCTCCAACTTGTTTTATGCAGCTTTGCAACTCGGTATCGAAATTGATTACACCAAGCTTCTAGTCCGACTCACCTCTGGCTCTAGATTGCTGCGATCGTTCTTTTATACCGGAGTCGATCGCACCAACGAAAAACAGCAGGGCTTTCTCCTGTGGATGCGACGCAATGGATACCGCGTCATCTCCAAAGACTTAGTACAACTGCCAGACGGCTCGAAAAAAGCCAACCTCGATGTCGAAATTGCTGTCGATATGATGTCGCTGGTGGGATCTTACGATACAGCGGTTTTAGTCAGCGGCGACGGGGATCTCGCTTACGCGGTGAACGCAGTGAGCTATCGCGGAGTTCGGGTCGAAGTTGTGAGTTTACGATCGATGACCAGCGATAGTTTGATCAATGTTGCCGATCGATACATCGATCTCGACAACATCAAAGAAGACATTCAGAAAACACCTCGGAGTTATACCTACCGTCCGTTAACCAGCATTGGCTTGATGGATGACCACGACGACGAGCCTTCGCCTTAAAGTAGAAAAGCTTAAAGTAGAAGAGTCGGGAGCAATATCGAGAGAGATGTCGTCATTTGTCTCGATATTGCTCCGCTTCCCGAAGGGTGCACTCTCCTGTTTTCTGTCTTGAGGAGTTCTAATTTGCGTCGCTCAATTTTATTTAATCTCGCTCTCATTACGCTCTTAATCGGTGCAAGTGGTTGTAAAAATCGCAATCGCACCGCTGAACAAGTTGCAAACGGTACTCAAGGCGCACAAAAGTTTGACAGCAACCTCACGTTTAACAATGTCACGCTAGAGCAAGCAAACGATAAGGGACAGCTTTGGTGGCGAGTGAAGGCAAAGCAGGCTGTCTATGCGAAGGATCAGAAAACCGCAACGGTTCAAGAGCCGAAAGGTGAGCTTTTCCAAGATGGAAAGCCTGTGTTTAAAATCGAGGCACAGCGTAGCGACATTCAGCAAGACGGAAAATCAATTATTCTCAAAGGACAAATCACTGCCCTTGATGTTCGAGATGGTTCTGTTCTAAAAGGCAATGAACTCGAATGGCGACCTACCGAGGATGTGTTGATCATTCGCAACGGATTTAACGCTGATCATAAGCAGGTTCAACTTGCAGCGAAAGAAGGACGATTTTTGACCCGCGCCCGTCGAGTCGATGTCACAGGTCAAATTGTGGCACAGGTGAAAGAACCGTCGCTTCAGATGCGGGGAGAGCGATTGACTTGGCGGATTCAGGAGCAGAAATTGAGCAGCGATCGACCGATTCAAGTTGACCGTTATGAAAATAAGCAAGTTACCGATCGTGGTAGTGCTGATCAAACCGATGTGGATCTCAAAGCCAAAATCGTCACACTTCGCCAGAATGGTCGAATTGCCTTGAAGCAATCGAATACGCAGATTAGCGGAAATGCGATCGCTTGGAATATCGATCAGAAAACCTTGTCTGCGAGTGAGCCGATTACGATCGTCAGTTCTGCGCAGCAGATCACATTGACTGCGAATCAGGGCGAGATGCAGATCGATCAGCAAGTGGCGAATCTGAGCGGCAATGTGCATGGGGCTGGAGAGAAGAATCAGTCGCGTTTGAGTGCCGATCGAGTGAAGTGGTTTCTTGCGACACAGCAGTTTGAAGCGAATGGCAATGTGAGCTATCAACAGAACAATCCGCCATTCAGCATTGCCGGACCTCAAGCCTCTGGAAGGCTGGATACGCAACAGGTTGCGGTGAATGGGGGGCAAGAAGGCGGACGGGTAGAACTTCAGATCACGCCGCAAGGGTTGGGACGTTAATCAAAAACCTGCTCATAAAGAAGCCGCCCGTGATCAGTACAAGACCCATCACGAGCAGATTAGAAACTTCGGTACAGTTCATCACTGCGATTCGATTTTTCGCTTGAACCGCTAGCGTTTCTCTTTCCCAGCAACCGAAGCTTTTGCGCCATTTGAACGCAAAGAAATTTCCCAGATTTCTCTAGATTTTAGAGTAGCGATCTGAAGTGGAAATCCTGGGTAGAAATCGGGCAGAAATCGGGTAGATTTATCTCGTTTGCTTCAAGCGGTATCCGACTCCATGCACCGTTTCAATCAAATCCTCTGGCGCTCCTGCAACTCTCAGTTTCTGGCGCAAGCCTTTGATATGAGATTTTACGGTTTCTTCGGTGGGCGGATCTTGCAGCGACCACAGCCGATCGATAATGCTCGATCGACTCAAAATCCGTCGTCCACTCGTCACTAACAATTCTAATAACGCATATAGCAATCCTAAATGATATGTGAAAGCGAACAAAAGTGATAGACTGCTTTACATTCTCCATTCAGTTCTGT
>PSLO01000119.1:0-5771 GCA_040289665.1 Leptolyngbya sp. ERB_1_1
CTGCCGTATCGCTCAAAGCTCATCGAGTCGCACTGGTAGAACCAGTGGCTTACCCCAAAGATTCAGTTAAACAATCGTTGTAGCGGGTGAACCTTGGCAGATGTCATAGTCGCGAGAATCCAAGTAATCTCACTATGCTACAACTTGTCGTTTTATTTTGCAGCGATTCACAATTGGCTGAGTGTATTATCGAGTTTTTCAGCGATCGCACTCACCCAGTTCTCATCTTGACGGGTGTAACTCCGAGGCGCATTCGCTCCCAAAATCAAAGCGCCTTCTTTACCGATCGGCTGACAAATTACACCCTGAGTGTTTTCAGGTAGGTAATCGAATTCAATCTTTCCAGGATAGACATTGAGCGCGACTAGATAAATTGGTTTCTGCTTATCGAGAACACGCTGTAAAATTGCACCCGGTTTTACCTCTTTGTTTGGGCTGAGAATGCCGCGACGTAGGAGAACTTTGCCGCGATAAAAAACAATCAGCGATCTCGTTACGGTATTCGTCAGCAGAATATGAGATGTCCAAGCCAACTCAGTTTTCACCGGATCGGGTAACTCTGAATCGAGTTCAAATCCTTCTTCTCCGATTAGTTCTACGCTGTCTGGAGTGCGCGGCTGGATTTGCTGCCAGATTAAGCCTGTGAGAATCAGAATCGCGCTCAAAATCACACCCAGCGCATCCGATCTCGCTTGAGAATCAGTCAGTGTAGGCGTGAGAATTCGATTGGTGAACAACAAACTTCCACCGAGGATGCCAACAGCGATCGGTAAAAGTCGTAAAATTCGATTCGGATCAGGCTTTGCCATCGTTCATTGTTTCGCAGTATTCTTTTAGCCTACCTCACGGGAGAATGCGATTTGCTGGAGTTGTTGAGTGCTGGATTAGTATCAGGCTGGTTAAAGCTTGCAGGGTTGCCGACTTCGTTTGATCCGACTGAAATGTTCGATCGTGAACAACAATTCAATCTCCATTCTGGCAATCTGCCGATCCGATCGCAGACAAGATCGTTCATTCTTATCTGAAATTGCTCGATCGTCAAGGTTTGAAACCAACTGAACAAGGCATCTGGCTTCAATCGGGGTCGAGCTTGCTATTGAGTAATCGCGGCACAACTCCGGTTCCTGCGGCTTCTTTAACAAAGATTGCGACCTCATTGGCGGCGTTGCAAACTTGGGGCGCGGATCATCAATTTGAAACACTCATTAGCTCGACAGGCGCGATCGAGAATGGCATTCTACAAGGCGATTTAGTGATTCAGGGAGGCGGTGATCCATTGTTCTTGTGGGAAGATGCGATCGCGCTTAGCAATGCACTTCAGCAGATGGGTATCAATCGCATTTCAGGCAATTTGATCATTACTGGAAGCTTTATGATGAGCTTTCGATCAGATGCAATCAAATCGGGCGAATTGTTGAAGAAAGCATTCAATTCTAAAAATTGGAATGATGACATTCGCGATGAGTTCGGAGAAATGCCGAAAGAAATGATCCGCCCAACGATCGAAATAAAAGGAACTGTACAGGCTGGATCGCTCAATCCTAAACAGATTTTATTGATGAAATATCGATCGCTTCCCTTGGTTCATTTGCTCAAATATCTAAATGTTCATAGCCAAAATGAAATGGCGCAAATGTTAGCTGATAATCTCGGAGGAGTGAAAACTGTGATCGAGAAGGCATCCACTGCCGCAAACATCTCACCTGACGAATTGCGGTTGATGAACGGTTCCGGCCTTGGAACAGAGAATCAAATTTCACCTCACGCCGCTTGTGCAATGTTTGCAGCGATCGAGCGAATGATCCACCCGTTGAATTTGACGATCGCGGATTTCTTTCCAGTCTCTGGATTTGATCATGATGGAACAATGGAAGATCGATCAATCCCACACCGATCGGTGATTAAAACTGGAACCTTAAATCAAGTAAGTGCCCTTGCAGGCGTGTTGCCGACTCGCGATCGTGGTTTAGTTTGGTTTGCTGTGATTAATCGCGGAACCGATATTCTTGAGTTGCGACATCAACAAGATCTATTGCTTCAAGCTTTGCAAAAAGAGTGGGGAACGGATGTAGATGCAACGATGATTCAACCGAGTGCATGGTTAAAAGCAACGCGATCGACTCCCGAACAACGCCTCGAAATCATCCCAAATCGCGGATAAAAGCAAGATTGCTATATAGTTGAAATGCTTTACTCCAGAAGGTTTCATCTTGTCCATACGTCTGAATTTGTGTCGGGAAACGACTCAGGAGCAGCGGAAAATCGATCGCTGTTTCTCCAAAAACTGCAAAATCTGCCCAAATCGGTTTCTGAGGCATCTGCTCGGTGAGAAAGTTCAGCAAACTATTCCAGTGCAATCGATTGATCGACTGATCAATCTCGATCGTCGCATCGCCCATTGCACCAAATTCAATCCCTTGATCAAACTGATAATGCCAATCACACAGTCGCAAAATGCACCGTCTTTTTGGCAAATGCAAATCACAAACTTGCACATAATCCTGAGTTTTCTCTTTGCGCTGTCGCTCCAACGTGTTTCGCCTCGATGCCTCAATCACTCGCTCAAAAATCGGTAACTGTCCTTCCACACGTTGACTCACTTCCGACCAATCAAATGTCATTGATCCGAGTTGTCCTTGTTCGTTTTGGCAGACGACGATCGCCTGTGGTGCATAATCGGCAAAGTACATCACTTCAAACACCGGAATCTGTTTCAATTCCGCTTCAGTTGCACAAAAAGCGGGAATATTTGCGGCTTTGAGTTGTTGCGTGTAGAAATTCAATTCTCCGATCGAGCCGAATCGATACAGTTTCCAACCGCGATTTGGTAAATGCAATCGCGCAGTGTAGACATCTAGATTGAGAATTCGAGCGAACTCTTTTGCGGCTTGAGTCCGAATTTCGGGTGCAATGGCTTCGAGAATGAGTAAACCGGGTTCAATCTTTTCCGGTGCAGATTTAGCTTGCTCGATCGCTTCTTGTCGCTGTGCCTGCGATGTTGCGGCAATTCGTTGGAGTCTTTGCCGCGCCTGAAAGATAATCTTCGGATGCGTCACACTCTTCAGAAGATGCTGATAAATCTCAGTTGCACCCTCGAAATTGCCGGAAATTTCATACAATCGCGCTTTGTACACCTGTCCCCAAGGATTTTGTGGTGACTCTTGAAGAAATTCTTTCAACAATCGCGCTGCAAGCTTATAATCTTGGCGATCGAACGCTGCTGCAATCTGATCCACTGACATAATAAAACGCGAAAATCTGCCTTTTTAGGTTTCACTCCCTATCTGGCTTTCTACCATTCCCGCAATTAATGCTGCTGCTGCGATCGGAGCCGTCACCGCTCTTAAAATCCGTCTTCCTAACGTAACAGGCTGATAGTTTTTAGCGATCGCGCTTTCAATCTCCTGAGTTGTCCAACCGCCTTCGCACCCGATCGCAATAATAATGGAATTGCCGAATTTACAATTTAATAAATGCTGAGATGAACTCCGCTCTGCACAGATGTAACACGAATCAGCTTGCAGTTGTTCTAACGCTAAATTGAATCGCATCGGCTCTAGAATCGTTGGAACAATCTGACGTTCTGATTGTTCTGCGGCTTCTTGAGCGATTCGTCGCCACCGATCGAGCTTATTGCCACTGGGATTGAGCAAAGTACGATCGCTAATCACAGGCACAATACAAGCCACACCTAATTCTGTCACCTGTCGCACAACTTCATCAAATCCCGTTTTCGGTAACGCTAACATCAATGTGATCGATGCTGATAACTCTGATGATGCTTGTAGCGATTCGATTAATGTTGCTTGATTTGATTCGAGCGTTGCGATCCAGGTTTGTCCTTTGCCATCGAGCGCGATAAAGCGATCGCCATTTTTCAACCTCAAAACCCGCTGAAGATAGTGTTGCTGTTCTGATGTTAGAGAAACGATCGACGCTTGTACCTGCGATTCAGCAATCACTAACCGTTGAAGCTGCGACATTCTGTAGTTACGATCAATTCTTCAAATTCCTCAAGTGCTTGGCTCACTCCTACAACTCTCGCACGTTGCATAAATTGTGGAATGAAATCAATCACAGCAATATTCGGAAAAGTTGGACTGTTCAAAGATTCATAATATACGTCGCCTTCCAAAACATTAATCTTTAATTGTCCTTTTGCGTAAATCCAAAGTTCAGGAACGCCTAACGCTTGATAAGCAGATAGCTCCGTTTTAGAAGTGACATCGGTTTCGATCGCCAAATCAGGCGGCGGATCGACCGCTAAATCAATCCGCTCTTTTCCAATCACCGCTTGATAATTTTGAATATAAAAGCAATCATCAGGCTCAATGCCTGCCGCCATTCCCTCGCGCTTAAATGTGGTTGATCCGAGCGGTTCCCATCGTCGTTTTTGTGCTTTTAACAATACTTTGACTAAATCAGCAATGAAAACCTTTGATCGTTCATGTTCTGGTAACGGAGCCATAATCTCTAGCGTTCCATTTGCGTAAGCAATCCGTGACGATCGACGATTTCCCAACTCGGCTAAAATCTGCTCAAATCGCTGCCAAGATACTGGATCAAGCGTCACTCGTTCACCGGGTTCTAACTGTAAACGAATCGAAGTGGTTGGCATACAATCGCACCAATTCAATATAGGTAATCTAACAAAAAAGGGCGCTGTTCACGCCCCTTTCGCTTATACTCCGGTGAATTGATGAATGGCATCTAATCCAAATCGATCGCAGAAATCACCAAAGCTCTCACCCGGTTTCCGCTCTTTCTTGAACAAAGTAAACACTCGCTCAAACACCGTTTCTAAGTCATCCATGTTCATCTTCTCAAGGAAGACTTTCGCTAATCGCGTCTGATTTGGAGCCGCGCCCATCCAAACCTGATAAGTATTCGGACCGCTTCCCACAAATGCCAATTCTGCTAGATACGGACGCGCACATCCATTTGGGCAACCCGTCATCCGCACAATAAACGACTCATTCGGCAGTCCGACTTGATCGAGCAGTAACCGAATTCGAGTCAAAACAGGTAAACTGACGCGCTCAGATTCCGCAGTTGCAAGCCCACAAGTTGGAAGCGCAGGACAAGCCATCGAATCTCGCACTAATGGATCGATCGCACTGGGTCGTTCAACTCCATGCTCGCGCAGAATCCGATTGATCCGCTGTCTATCTTCTGGCTTGATATCGTACAGCAGAACATTCTGACTCGGTGTAAGCAGCATCGGCAGATTGAATTTGCTGACAATCTTCCGCAGCGCTGTCTTTAGCCGGAAGCCGCTATCATCTTTGATCCGACCGTTCTGGATCGAGATGCCATAGAACAGGTTGCCATCGCCTTGTTCGTTCCAACCGAGAAAGTTTAAGAACTTGAACTCTGGTAGAGGTTTGAATGGCTCGATCGCTTTGCCAAAATATTCTTCAACTTTGGCACGGAATTTCTCGACTCCCCATTCTTCGACCAGATATTTCATCCGCGAATGTCGTCGATCGCTACGATCGCCATAATCGCGCTGGGTTGCAACGATCGCTTTCACCAAATCGTACACATCCGCTTTGTCTACATAGCCGATCGGATCAGCCAATCGCGGAAAGGTGTCTTCTTTCCCGTGTGTGCGCCCAAGTCCGCCGCCTGCATAGACGTTGAATCCTTCGAGTTCACCTTGATCGCTCGTCAACACGACGAGAGAAATATCCTGCGAGAACAAATCGATCGAGTTATCTCCCGGAACAGTAACTCCAATCTTGAATTTACGCGGCAGATAGTACGTTCCA
>PSLO01000119.1:5781-11899 GCA_040289665.1 Leptolyngbya sp. ERB_1_1
TCGGCTCTGGTGAGTTCTCAATATTCGAGCCGTTAATGTTCCGCTTCCGGGCTGCTACAACTTCCGGATCTTCTTCGCCTGTAATCGCTTTCTCACCGTCCAACCAAACTTCGTAATATGCACCCGACTGCGGCGTTAATAAGTCCGCTATGTTATTTGCATATGTTCGCGCGTATTCGTATTCAGGGCGATTTCTAAACGGAGCAGGCGGAGCCATCACATTTCGATTAACATCGCCGCAAGCGCTCAACGTTGACCCCATGCTGTTGACGATCGCGCGAATCGTCGCTTTCAAATTCTTTTTCAAAACGCCATGAAGCTGAAATGCTTGGCGGGTCGTGACGCGAATCGTGTGATTGCCGTATTCATCGGCTAGGCGATCGATGGTCAGATACAGTTCTGGCGGTACGAATCCTCCGGGTGAACGGGTTCGCAGCATCATCGAGTAATCTTTTTCCTGACCTTTGACGCGGTTATCGCGATTGTCCTGCTGGTAAGAGCCGTGAAACTTGATCAGTTGAATCCCGTCTTCGCTGAATGCGTTCGTATCTAGCTGCAATTCTGAGGCAACGGGTTCACGCAGGAAATTACTGCGCTCTTTGATGCCTTCAACTTTGGAGGGTTTGCGGACGATGGGTGTAGAAGAAATAACCATTGATCTTGTGATTGGCTGCGATCGTGTAAAGACAACAATGCGGCACTTGATTGATGTCAAGCTGCCGTAAGCATTTATTCCCGGTAAGCCGCTCGGAATTGTGTTGAATGCGTCTAGTCTATCACGATCGCTCGGTCGAACGGGTGGAAGACGGTGTTAAGTTCTGTTCTTTGATGACAAAATCAAGCAGTCCTTGACACGCATCCAGCAGCAAATCGATCACAAAGTTAAATCCTTCTGTGCCGCCATAGTAAGGATCAGGCACTTCTCTTAAGGTGTGTTTTGTACAGAAGTTACACATTAACTGAACTTTATCTTGATAGGTTCCAGCCGGATCGATCGAACAAATTTCTTCGTAATTGTCGTGATCCATCGCCAAGATCAGATCAAATTCCTCAAAATCCGCTCTTTCAAATTGCCGCGCCTGTCCAATTAATTCAATTCCCCGCAGTTTTGCCGCAGCGGTCATTCTACGATCGGGCGGACTGCTAATGTGATAACTCGATGTCCCAGCCGAATCACAAATAATCTCACGCTCTAATCCCGCCTGCCGAATCAAGTGATTCATAATATTTTCTGCGGATGGCGATCGACAAATATTCCCCAAACACACAAACAGTAAGCGATATGCCATAACATTGCATCTCCGAATCTATCGTCGCCCAGAATACCTATAGTAGAACCCACTAATTCTATGAACTAAAAAACTGGGCTATGAATTCATAACCCAGCTTTTCATCAGATGAGGGTAATCGTCCCTTAACCCAATCCGGGCAAATTCAAACCGCCCGTCAGATCTTCCATCTTCTCCCGCATCGTTGCAGTCGAACTCTCGTAAGCGGTGCGAGTCGCAGCCAAAACTAAATCGGACAGCGTTTCTGCATCTTCTTTCAGTGCATCCGGCGAAATCACAACCTTTAGCGGCTCCTGATTTCCACTCATCGTCACCTTTACCAGACCGCCGCCAGCTTCGCCTACGATCTCCATTTGTTCTAGTTCTTCTTGAAGCCGTTTCGCGCCTTCTTGAACCTGCTGCGCTTTCTTGATGGCATCGGTCAGCTCGCGCATTTTGCCAAGACCGAAGCCAAATCCCTGTCCTTGTGACATAACGTTTTAATTAAGTTACGAGTGGAATATCGCTACCTAAAACGATTTTCATCGCTCCAAGCAACAATCAAACAGCTTTATTATGACACTGGGATGCAAATCCGACGCATTCGGAACGGGTCGATCGAATAGGGATTTCCCTACTTCAGAATTTATCCGACTCAAAATTCACCCAGCATCTTGACTTCTGGCTCTAGCAGCAATGACCATTCTTGCTGCACGCGCTGTTGCACATGATGAATCAGTTGGAAAATGTCCGATGCCGTTGCACCACCGCAGTTGAGAATAAAATTGGCATGACGTTGTGCCACTTGAGCGCCTCCGATCTGATGCCCCTTTAATCCCACTTGCTCAATCAGCCAGCCCGCTTTGTACGCTTCTGGATTGCGAAAAACGCTGCCGCAACTCGGTAAATGATAGGGCTGAGTATTTTGCCGCTGTTGTTTGTGGTTTGCCGTGACTGCATTGACCGCCGTTGGCTCAGCCCCTGGACGCAATTGGAAAGTCGCGTGAGTCACATAGCGAGAACTGCCTTGTAATACGGAAGTGCGGTAGTCATACTGCAATTGATCCGGTGTGAGAACTTGTATCGTTCCATCCGGCAGCAGCACCGTTGCACTCACAAGGATGTCTGCCACATTGCTATGATGTGCGCCTGCATTCATCACCACTGCGCCGCCGACCGTTCCGGGAATCCCCACTGCCCACTCAAACCCCTGCCAACCTCGATCGGCAAGTTTCCAAGCCAGCCTCGGTAGCGGTTCTCCCGCTCCGACCGTTACTTGCCCGGTCGCTTCATCGAATTCAGCACATCTCAGATGTCGAGTCGAGATCACCAATCCGGGCAATCCCGCATCGCTGACGAGCAGATTTGATCCCGCTCCCAACATCGTGATTGGCAAATCCTGCGATCGCGCCCATTCTAAACTCGCTTGCAGTTCTTCAAGCGTTCGGGGTGCGGCGTACCATTCCGCAGGACCACCCACTCGAAACGAGGTGAGTGAGGCGAGGGGAACATTAGCTTTTAGCACAACGTCAGTACCAGCGATCGGAATCGTGAGTATCTTAGACCGAATCGGTTGATCGAGCGAAGCGGACGGTGTCGATCGAGAAAAATCAGAAACAGGTGAATGAGCAGTCCGAGAATCAATAGAGAGTGTCATAACAGTTCTACAGGTATGGCTTCAACCTGAGATCCTTGACCGCAATCCCTTCACCGCGCTGTGTATCAGAATCACGGGTTCGGATCTCCATTGCACAAAACACAACAAACTAGAGCACAGCGAATCGAAGTCGCTATCTTAAGAAGCCGCTTTCTCAACGCTCTGTTGATAAGCCATTACCTCAGGAATGATTTGATTCAAATTCCCAGCCCCTAAGAAAATCACCAGATCTCCTGGAGTCAGAAGTTTTGCTAAAAAATCGCCCATTGCAGAAAGCGACGGTTGGTAATGCACGCTGGAATGATGTGTCGCGACTCGTTTGGCAAGAGTCTGACCGCTGATCTGCCCTGCATTCACTTCTCCAGCGCTGTAGATGTCGCTGAGAACGACCACGTCTGCATCCCCAAACGATTCCGCAAATTCAGCTAGGAACGTTTGGGTACGACTGTAACGATGCGGCTGGAAGACTGCAACAACGCGACGACGAGGCTTTGTTTTCCCCGCTTGCAGGCGTGCAGCTGCCAATGTAACTCGCAGTTCGCTCGGATGGTGAGCATAATCATCAATAAAAAGAACGTTATTATAGTCACCCCGATGCTCAAAGCGACGACGTGCCCCTTCAAACGGTGCGATCGTCGCAGCAATGATATTAAACTCCAACCCCAATAACCGCCCGACCGCAATCGCTGCCAGAGCATTACTGAGATTATGTTGTCCCAGAATTCGGATTTTCATCTGTCCAAGGACTTGCCCTCGTTCCCAAACTCGTGCAGTTGTGCCATCGCCGCCGTACTGGACTTGATCCACCGTGTAATCGGCTTTCGTTGCCGGATCAAGACTGTAGCTAATGGTTGGGCGAATGCGATCGCGCACTGTCGCGCAATCGATCGATCCGATCGTCACTTTGCACCGACTAGCAAAAGTTTGGAACGTTTCCACCACTTGATCAAGATCACTGTAGTGGTCAGTATGATCTAACTCTGCATTTGTGATGATTCCGATGTAAGGAGCAAACTTCACCAGCGATCCGTCTGATTCGTCGGCTTCGGCAACTAAATATTCTCCCTGTCCGATCCGCGCGTTTCCCTGCCAGGCTTTTACTTCTCCACCAACAATTACGGTCGGATCAAGATTTGCCCCATAGAGCATATAGCTGATCAGGCTGCTAGTCGTGGTTTTACCATGAGTGCCTGCAACAGCGATGCTGCGGTACTGCTGAATCAGCGCGGCAAGAATATCTGAGCGGTGAAAAATCGGACAGCCCAACTCTAGAGCAGCACGATATTCAGGATTAGCGGGGTTAATTGCAGTGGAGCAAACCACCTGCGGCAGTTCGGCTGTGTTAGTTGCAGGGGAAATAAGCGTCGCAACTGGAGCACCGATCGCCACCCGCTGCAGAGTTGTAGCACGCGATCGAATATGATCGAGATTCGAGGCATCTTGCCCGATAAAGATCTGTGCGCCTAATGATTGCAACCGCTCGGTGATATGGCTCGATCGCAGATCTGAACCCGATACAGGCAACTCACGGTCTAATAACACATAAGCCAGGGCTGACATTCCAATTCCACCGATACCGATGAAATGAAATGGTCTGCCGCTGAAGTCAACTGAACTCAGCATTTTTGCTCCTTACACACCACACCAATGTCACGCGCTATCATATCAAGGATCTCTTTTTACCGATAGGGTAATCTGAAACATTTTGATAGCCAGCTTGCTTTTTTAGAATGCAACTTAAAGACAATTCAAAACAGTTTAGTCGAGTTAAGAATGCCTCGATCGCAAGTTGCATTTAGACAGCTTCAATCAATTAGCTTCACTCCTACTTGCGCCAATTCCTGAAGAAGCTCAGATTTTTAATCACCTCATAAGCGCTGAATTAACTTTGCTGATCTTTCACCTTCAACCATTACTGCAAAATCTACTCTGCTTTCAGGTCGTTCGTAGGACTGAGAAATTCGTAGCGCTTTCATTTTCAAATTTGCTTGGAGATCACCTCTAAAATTCAAGATTTATTTCCATACGGTGCTACAAATTCTGCCACAACTATTTTCAAATGGCATCTATTTTTCAGAGTGCCCGCTGCAATTTTTAAAGAACAATTCGGTTGAATGCAGCAAGCTCTATCTTTAGGCAGATGATAAGCGATCGAAGGTCGTTTGTCATGCACTCTTGATCCCAATTGATTTGTCGATGAGAAGTGAGGAGCCTTTTACGGTATGATGTGACTCATCAATAGGTATTTATATTCAGAGGGCAAGACGCAGTGGTTAGAGTAGCGATCAACGGCTTTGGACGTATTGGACGCAACTTTTTGCGATGCTGGGCAGGGCGGCAGACAACGGGACTAGACGTGGTTGCAATCAACGATACGTCTGATCCAAGAACGAACGCCCACTTGATCAAGTACGACTCGATGCTGGGTAAGTTTCCTGGCGAAGTGAGCGCAGACGAAAATACGATCACGGTGAACGGTAAGACGATCAAATGCACCTCCGATCGCAATCCCGAAAACCTACCCTGGGGCGCTTGGGATGTTGATTTGATCATTGAATCGACGGGTGTGTTCATCTCGAAAGAGGGCGCAACCAAGCATCTCAACGCGGGTGCGAAGAAGGTTCTGATCACTGCGCCTGGTAAGAATGAAGATGGTACGTTTGTCGTGGGTGTCAACCACGAAGATTACGACCATCACAAGCACAACATCATCAGCAACGCAAGCTGTACGACGAACTGCTTGGCTCCGATCGCGAAAGTGATCCACGAGAATTTCGGCATCATCAAAGGCACGATGACGACGACCCACAGCTATACCGGAGATCAGCGGATTCTCGATGCCAGCCACCGGGATTTGCGTCGGGCGCGTGCAGCAGCGATTAATATTGTTCCGACTTCCACGGGTGCAGCGAAAGCGGTAGCTTTAGTGCTACCTGAGTTAGCTGGAAAGCTAAACGGGATTGCGTTGCGCGTTCCGACGCCGAACGTTTCGGTTGTGGATCTAGTGGTGAACGTCGAGAAAAGCACGATCGCCGATCAGGTGAATTCGGTGCTCAAAGAGGCTTCAGAAACCTCGCTCAAAGGCATTTTGAAGTATTGCGATCTGCCTTTAGTGTCGAGCGATCACGCTGGAACCGATGAGTCATCAATTATTGATGCGGCTTTGACGATGGTCATGGGCGGCGACATGGTG
>PSLO01000120.1:0-11699 GCA_040289665.1 Leptolyngbya sp. ERB_1_1
CGTTCGAGTTGTGCGTTAAGTCATTGAATCTGTCGGAAATCTCTTAGCGTTTATGATTCATGCAACAAAGCCATTGCGATCTAAGAAATCGATCGTTTAGAAAAAAGAATCTTGCGTTGACAAATTTTCGTGGCGCAGATGTTCGGGGCTGTGATTTTACGGGCGCAATTTTGAGTGGATCTGATTTCTCGGATGTGAAAGCTGGATTGTCCTTGCGACAAAAATTTTATTTGGCAGGATTGACGATCGCGATTGCATTGTTTGCAGGGGATGTGATGTCACGCTTGTTGTTTAATACAATCGGACAGCCGCCTTTAGAGTTCAAAACAATCCACGTTCCTTTGTTTTACGCGATCACAAGTTTGGCTGGAATCAGTTCTGCGATCGCGGCACTCAATTTTAAAACCCAGCTTGGAAAAATTTCTACGATCGTCACAGGTGCATTAGTCGGTGCAATTTTGGCATTTGGTGTTGCATTCTTTTATCCTGGAACGCTTTTACATTGGCTCTTTCCACCCAATAAGTTTGTCCCCGATTCGCTGGAATGGCTGAATCAACTTCTATCTTTCCTAAATGAGCAGAATACAAAGATTGCAATCCAGAGTGCGCCTCTGAGTGCAGTGTTTATGCTGTTATTGTCAAAATTTCAGCGACGAACAAGTTTCAAAATTGGCGTAAGCGTATTAGGGGCGATCGCGAGTTACGTTGCAACTTTTTTTTGGAGTACGATCGCAAGTGCTTTCTTTGGTAATCAAAATCTCACATTTGGGATTGTCTTTAGCATTGTTGCAATAATTTACTTAATGTTGACATTTCTATCGCTCAATCGGATTGTGTATGAATTGCAGCACGCGATCGGAACTTCGTTTCGAGGTGCAGAATTAACTCACGCGAAATTTGAGTATGCAGATTTACGCAATACGGATTTCTCTAAAGCGATCGGATTTTCACCATCTGAGATAAAGTAGGTGAACTAAATCAACACTTTGAACCGATTTTTGAACAATGGAACTTTTACTACTTGCTGGCTCGATCGTAATCACAGGTTTAGTCTTCCTCTTGCTCGTCCGCGTTATTAAAGCAACGTTAAAAACTGCCCTACTGATTGCTGTGATCGTCTTCGCACTGCAATTTTTTGGAATTAGAAGCGATCGGATCATCTCCGAGATTCAGCAGATCTTTCGATATCTTTGGCGCTTACTTCCTGGAAAGCAAGAAGTCTCTGGTTTAGATTTTGAAAACCTCTTTTATCAAGCCAAGCACGCTGCATCAAACTGGCTATTCTAAGGATCACAATCTACCAAGGTCTGCCTACGGTGTTGGCTGCGGATGAAACAAGCTGTTAGAAACGTAGGCAGGCACAGACCATTAGCAGTTAGGTACGTAGCTTACTAGAGGAAGTGCATCGTCTCAGTAGCATTATGCGAAAGTTACTGCTGTTGTCGCTAGCGGATGCAGGACAAATGAGCCTCTATCGGGTTGAAGTTGATGTTTCTAAGCTATTGATTGAAATGTTAGAAGACATTGAACTCCTTGCGCCTCACCTGACGGTTAGAACTGATATTACTCAGGGGCTACGAGTACAAGGCGATCGAGATTTGCTCAAACAAGTCTTACAGAACCTTTTCAGTAATGCAATTAAATATAATCTCGCGAATGGCTGGATTCAAATTGATGCTGTATCTACTGGCTCTGAGGTTCAGGTGAGAATTGCGAATGCTTCTAAAGGGATTCCGATCGGAGATCGCGATCGCATTTTTGATCGGTTTCATCGGGTTGATCCGGCTCGAACTCGTAAAGTCGAAGGACTCGGATTAGGATTAAGCTTAGCGTGGGAGATTGTTCGGGCACATCGGGGAGATCTGAAGTTAGATTCAGCAAGTCCAGGTCAAACCGCTTTTATTCTTACTTTACCGATTGCATAGCCAATGTTGCTTCTTGTCGGTTGTGAAATAGATTTCTAATTCCGATCATTTCGTAATTGTTTTCAAGCAGTGTGATCGTATTCGTTATCACGCCTTTTACACCTTTACTTGGTAACTTTAGCGTCATGATTGCAAGTCCATTTTCTTTGAGAACTTTACTAGCTCCGATCATGTTTTTAGCAGAGTCGATAGGATTCATTCTCATATCATTCACGATTAGATCATAGCGATCGCGGCAGCTTGGTAAATACTGTTGTACAAGTTGTCGATAGTGCTTAATGTTTGGATCAATTTGTAGCGAATCGGCTAAATCTCCTGGATCGACTGCAACAACCGATAAACCGCGTTTTCTGAGAATTCTTGTCCAACCGCCCGGACTTGCACCAAGATCGAGCGCGAGTCCTTCAGTCGGTAACTTGAGATTGAAAACATCGATCGCTTCCAGTAGCTTAAATTCGGCTCTAGAAATCTGATCGTCTTCGTGTGCAAATCGGTGCATCCCACCTGCCCAGTTACTCAAATTTTCAGTAGCGTTAGAGAATCCAAGATAGGCAGTGTTGCTATCACAAAAAATTGAAATAATTTGAACTGGATCTTTCGCCTCAACCTTCAATCCTGCATTAATCAGAGCATTAATCAGAGCTTTCCTCAGCTCAGAGGAATTGAGATCTTTGGTTGATGAACGGATTTGAATCGAGAGGGTTGCAGCGCGATCGAACAATGGAATCTGAGCCGCGATTGCACTTTGTAAGCTCTCAAGCGGTAACTTCTCCGTCACTGGGCAAAGATGCCGAATAAAAGCGGCTTTCGTTGCTGAGATTTGAGGAGCGAGATCAGAGAAAGAGGCTTTGCTCAGTTCGATCAATCCGATGCCGCGATCGAGCCATTGGAGCAGCTTAGATTGTCGATCGATCTGCTGAATTTCGTTCAATGCAACTTGAGCAAATTCAGGTGCTGCGGTGAAAATAACTTGAGTCGTTAGGGGCGTTTGCATGAATTCACGCTGCTACAGAACGAATTAATAGTCTTATCACGTTTAGGCTCGATCTAAACACTCTAAACGCTCTTCCCTCCAATGGTATAAACACAAAGTTATATCTTGCTATTTTGTAAAAACCTCAGATAATAAAGTTCAGAGACACAAACCAATCATTTCTTAATGCTCTCAACATACGGTTTTATCTTCTCTTAAGCATTCAAGATTTTATTTGACTTTGTGTTTCTTGTTTTTCAATTCTTCATGGAGTTGGATTCAGACCTATGTTACAAGGATGGATTCAGATTGCGCTAACGCTACTGATCATCGTAGCGATTACGCCTTTTTTTGGTCGGTATCTATTTCGCGTCTATACAGAACAGCGATCGCTGCTTGATTCGATCGTAAATCCGATCGAGCGATTGCTGTATCGCTCGATCGGAGTCTCTGGTGAAGAGAACATGACCGGATGGCAGTATTTCAGGGCGATCGTCTACAGCAATATTGTCATGATGCTGTTACTTGCAGCGATCATGGCGGCTCAAGGTTTTCTTCCATTCAACCCAACTCAAGTCGCTGCACCCACGTGGGACACGATTCTGCATACGACGATTTCGTTTATGACGAATACGAATCAGCAGCACTATGCGGGTGAAACCACTTTAAGCTACGGTAGCCAAATGTTTGGAATCGGCTATCATATGTTCACGTCTGCCGCAACAGGTTTAGCAGTTGGAGTCGCGTTTATTCGCGGACTGACGGGCAGACCGCTCGGGAATTTCTATATCAATTTGATTCGATCGATTACCCGCATTCTGTTACCGATTTGCTTGAGTGGTGGAATTGTTTTGATAGCAGGGGGTGTTCCAGAAACTTTAGCAGGTCCCGCGATCGTTCCAACACTCGAAAATCCGGCGGTTTCGCAAGCGATCGCACGTGGCCCAGTTGCCCATTTTGAAATAATCAAACAGTTGGGTGAAAACGGTGGCGGATTCTTTGCAATCAACTCTGCACATCCGTTTGAGAATCCGAATCCACTATCGAATCTGATTGAGATCGTCGCGATGATTGCGATTCCGACCTCGTTCATTTACGCCTACGGACTATTTGCAAACAACAAAAAGCAGGCTTGGTTAATCTATGGCTTAGTTGGCGTGATCTTCCTTGCATTCATAGTTGTGGCGGGCATTGGAGAATACAACGGCAATCCAGCAGTGAATGCTTTGCTCAATACGCCGCAGGCTCCGAATTTAGAAGGAAAAGAAGTTCGATTCGGATGGGCACAATCGGCGCTCTTCGCCGCGGTTACAACTGGAACAATGACTGGAGCCGTAAACAGTATGCACGATTCGCTGATGCCGCCTGGACTCTTTGTTGCACTCTCCAATCTGTTTCTGCAAATCATTTGGGGAGGTCAGGGAACCGGAACGGCTTATCTATTTGCATATCTGATTCTTGCAGTGTTCGTGACCGGATTGATGGTCGGACGAACTCCAGAATTTCTCGGACGTAAAATCGAAAAGCGCGAAGTTGTACTCGCAAGTTTCCTAATTCTGTTAGTGCATCCGATCGCAATTCTGATTCCAGGTGCAATCGCACTGGCATTTCCCGATCAATTAGCAGGAATTAGCAATCCTGGATTTCATGGACTGTCTCAAGTGATTTACGAATATACTTCAGCAGCGGCAAATAATGGATCAGGACTCGCAGGTTTAGGAAGTTCCCAGCCTTCCCCGTTTGCGATCGCATCCGGAACCGCAACGAGTCCCACAGCATTGTGGTGGAATCTAAGCTGCTCTTTTAGTTTGTTGATGGGGCGTTATGTCCCGATCGCAGCCTTGTTGTTGCTGGCAGATAGTATGTCGCGCAAACAGCAAGTTCCTGAGACGGTCGGAACGCTTCGCACTGATACGGGATTGTTTACAGGTGTAACCGCTGGCGTGATTTTGATTTTAGGCGCGTTGACCTTTTTCCCAGTGTTGGCATTAGGACCGATCGCTGAAGCGTTTCAGATTGGTCGAGGCTAGGAATTTAGATTGAGAATACAAGATGGAAACTAAAACTACACCGTCGATGCCGAGCGGTTCGCGTGAGAGCCGCAGACATACCCCAAAAGCCGATCGCTCTGGAATGTACCAACGCGCCATCCGGGAAGCGTTTGTCAAACTTGATCCCCGGATTGCCGTTCGTAATCCTGTCATGTTCGTCGTGTGGTTAGGCACGATCGTGACTTTCCTCGTTACGCTTGATCCGAATCTGTTTGGAACCGTTCAAGCTGATGCCGCTCAGCAACGGATTCTGAACGGCATCATTACGTTTATTTTGTTCTTTACGGTGCTGTTTGCGAACTTTGCAGAAGCGGTCGCAGAAGGACGGGGAAAGGCTCAGGCAGATGCTTTAAGATCAACGAGATCCGATACGATCGCTCGTAAAGTTTCACCAGATGGCTCGATTCAAGAAGTGAGTTCAACCAGTCTTCGTAAAGGCGATCAGGTGAAAGTGGTTGCAGGCGATATGATTCCGGCGGATGGCGAAGTGATTCAAGGACTTGGATCAGTGGATGAATCGGCAATTACCGGAGAATCTGCACCTGTTCTAAAACAGCCCGGAACTGATATTGCAAGCTCCGTGACAGGCGGTACAAGACTGTTATCGGATGAATTAATGATTCGGATCACCTCTGATCCGGGACAGGGATTTATCGATCGTATGATCGCCCTCGTCGAAGGTGCAGAACGCTCCAAAACTCCAAACGAAATCGCCTTAACAGTATTACTCGCAGTATTGACGCTCGTATTTCTAATTGTGGTCTCTACGATGTCGTCACTTGTCGATTATATTGCCAGTTTTGTGAGCACAATTTCTGGTGAGAATGCTGCAAATGCTTTACGATCGGGTGCGAGTATTGCGATTCTAATTTCGCTACTAGTGGCACTGATTCCAACCACGATCGGTGGATTGTTAAGCGCGATCGGAATTGCTGGAATGGATCGTGTCGCTCAGTTTAATGTGATTGCAACTTCTGGACGAGCGGTGGAAGCTTGCGGCGATATCAATACGTTAGTGTTAGACAAAACCGGAACAATCACGCTGGGGAATCGACTTGCGGATCAGTTCCTTCCGGTGAATGGTCATTCGATCAAAGAAGTTGCTCAAGTTGCATTAGCAGCAAGCGTGTTTGATGAGACTCCGGAGGGTCGATCGATTATGCGATTAGCCGAGCAGAATCGCGCCAGAGTTGATTTTGATCAGAACAATGCAACCGGGGTCGAATTCTCTGCTCGCACTCGTATGAGCGGTACAGATTTACCGAATGGTCGAGAAGTTCGTAAAGGTGCGGTCGAGGCAATTAAAGGCTTTGTTCGATCTAGAGGTGGGTCGCTCCCAGATGGATTAGACGAAGCTTATGAAAGAGTATCTCGATTAGGCGGAACACCACTTGCGGTCTGTCAAGATGCCGAAATTTACGGCGTGATTTACCTCAAAGACATTGTGAAACCCGGATTGCGTGAACGGTTTGATCAACTGCGCCGCATGGGAGTGAAAACAATCATGCTTACCGGAGACAACTGCATTACAGCTTCGGTGATCGCTCAAGAAGCGGGAGTCGATGACTTTATCGCAGAAGCCACCCCAGAAGACAAAATTAGTGTGATTCGCGAAGAACAATCGCACGGTAAGCTAGTGGCAATGACCGGAGATGGAACGAACGATGCGCCCGCTTTAGCTCAGGCAAACGTAGGAGTAGCGATGAATTCTGGAACCCAAGCTGCTAAAGAAGCTGCAAACATGGTCGATCTCGATTCTGATCCGACAAAGTTGATTGATCTAGTGACGATCGGGAAACAACTTCTAATCACCCGTGGCGCATTGACGACCTTCTCGATCGCCAATGACATCGCCAAATATTTCGCTATCATTCCCACAATTTTTGCCGCTGCTGGAATTGGCGCATTGAACATTATGGGACTCAAAAACGCTCAGTCTGCAATCATTTCTGCACTAATTTACAATGCGCTGATCATTCCCGCTTTGATTCCGTTAGCGTTGCGAGGTGTGCAGTTTCGACCATTAACCGCTGATCAATTGCTACGTCGCAACATTCTGATTTTTGGTGTTGGTGGTGTGATTGCTCCATTTATTGCAATTAAGCTTATTGACGTGATTCTTCCCATTTCCTAACGCAGTATGAAACGTATTTCTCTTTCAAAGAAAACACCGACTTTTCTCTTTCTCGCACTCTGCTTCAACTTAGTTCTCGCTCCTTTAGTCTATGCTGCTTCCGATAGCGCAATGACAAGACCACAATCGTGGGCGCTTGGATTGCTTGGATTAGCTGTTGTGGCGTTGGCAGGTTACTTGTTTGTTGTGATGTTTACACCGGAGCGATTTTAACCATGAGTTTTGCACGTGAAGCTAGTCGAGCCGTTCGATCGACATTCGTTCTCTGGATTCTCACGGCGATCATTTATCCTTTTGTGATGATCGCGATCGGACAAATTGCTTTTCCGTTTCAAGCCAACGGCAGCATGATCAAAGTGGGCGATCGAGAAGTTGGATCAGCTTTAATTGGTCAGCCATTTACGAGCGATCGTTATTTCAACAGTCGTCCCAGCACTACAAGTTACAGTACTGCTGATCCGAAAAAAGATGATGCAGGGGTGCTAAAAACGGGCGTTTCGGGTGCAAGTAACTTAGCACCCAGTAATCCAGCATTGTTAGACCGCATCAAAGGCAAGAGCGATCCTGATCCGAGCAAAGCGATCCAAGGCGATCTCCCTAGATTGCAAAAAGCAGGGGTGCAACCGACTGCTGATCTGCTTTACACATCGGGGTCGAGTCTTGACCCGCACATCACCCCCGAAGCAGCAGCAGCACAACTCGATCGAGTTGCACGATCGCGTGGATTGCAGCGAAATCAAGTTGAAGTCTTGATTCCTCAAAACACAGATGGACGTTTCCTGGGAATCTTTGGGGAACCAGGTGTGAATGTTTTGAAACTGAATCTTGCTTTAGACAATTTGAAAGCGTAGAAGATCCCTAACAGCTAAAGTGAGTGGCGGCGAAAGAACTAGAACGAAGCACGAAGACTCTACGCCATCCGCTCTGCATGTTGTTATGCCGTGCCTCCACGAGTAGCTTCCCGCAGGATCGACCAACTTAATTCTGTGCAGGATTATCTATCTGCTGTTGAAGTTGCTGTAACTCCTCAATTAATTGCTAGTCTGCGTGATTTAAGTTCTTGATGCTTACTTTGCTGAAAGCCAGATCTCACTGAATCACTTGCTGCCGATTCCAACACACCAAGCAGTGATAGTACAAGGATCGGAAGCAATGTGATCTTTACTTCGCGCAACCCAGGCATGGCGATCTTGAGGAAAACTGGCGGTGAGTAAATTACCCGCCCCCGTCCAATTTGCTTTAGCTCCTCCAGACAATAATCTGAATCCATGCTCAAGAGAACAGCTTACACTTGGATGTGCAGTCGCAGTTCCAGAAGTTTGGCTCTTGCGATTGACTGTTAGTCCGACTCGATCGAGAAAAGACTGCTTAACACCGATCGCATAGGCTGTAACCGAAGTGACATCAACCACTAACGAGATATCAAGTAGTTCATCTCCGTTTCGCTCCCGGATAGAAACGGAGTGAAAAACCGTCAACGTCTCACGGTTCCTGTAAATCCTGCCGCTTTGAACTGCAACAACTTCAACGGTAACGGTTGACTCTCAGGAACATTCACCTGAAACTCAAACTCACTCACACCCGGCGGAACTTCCTCGATCGCACCCAATCGCGTCCGATTCTCGATAATCGGATCATCATTCGCATCGTAAATTCGCCCGAAAATGTCCGCATTGACGATCGTTTTATTCGTCGGATTCGTTGCCTTACCAAACACCATAAAACATCGTGCCGATTGCGGCACACCGCCCGCAGTCACCGCCCCTTTTGCCATCTCAGCCGAACATTCTCGATACCCCAGATCCGACAGCTTAATTTGCACCAGCGCCCATGCGTCCGAGATTCCCATCAACCAGATCAGCGCTGAAAGTGCCACCGCCACCCACGATCTCATTCTCATACCTCATCATCTAGATGTGACACCGGGATCAGTTTACCGCGTTTCACTCTCACTCTGCGTTTCATCTGGCGAATCAATCACCTCTTGTGGCGATTCCGGTAACTTTTGCAATTCTGCTTCTGCGTGTTCGATAATTTGTGCCTCAACCTTATCTCTACGCCAGCGGTCGAGAATGTCATGCACCAACGCTTCTCTCAACCAAATCTGCCCCACAATCACCAACGGAATCGCCAGAAACAAACCGAGAAATCCAAACGCGATCGCAAATACTACCTGTGAAATCAACGTCACCGCAGGCAACAGCGCCACCTGTTTCGACATCACAAACGGAACCAGCAAATACTGCTCAAGCTGCTGAATCAAAATGTAGACCACCAAGACTGCCCCCGCTTTCCAAGGCGCATCGAGTAACGCAACCGCGATCGGTGGGATCACGCCCAACACTGGACCCACATTCGGAATCGCTTCCAAAAGTCCCGCAAGTAGCGCATTCGCTAACACCAGCGGCACACCCAAGAGCAGCAGCGCAATCCCGCTAACTGTCCCAATCACAACCATATTGATCAAAATTCCGATAATCCAGTTCACCAACGACACTTCGCACAGTGAGAGAATTTGATCTGCACGTCTACGGTAAAATGAAGGAAATAGAGCGATGAATCCTTGACGATAAGGTTGAGGATTGATCAACAACATGATCGTTAAAATTAGCATTAATAAAACATTCAACAATACCGACAACGCATTTGAAAACAACGCGAAGAAATTTCCTAATACTCTTGTCGCCAGCGGTTGAGCCTGCCGCACCAAGTCATCTACACCTGGAATATATTGCGAATACCCCGGTATCATTTTCTGCATCTGATCAAACCAGCTTTGCACTCGATCGAGTCCTCGCGGCACCAGTTCGATCAACTGTGCGAACTGTGTAATAAACGGCGGCACAATCAGCGAGACAAACAGCGTCATCAGCACCAAGAGCGTCACGATCGAAGCCATCACCGCCCCTCCGCGCTTCAATCCACGCCGCTGCAACGTTTTCACCAAGCTATTTAGTGCTGTCGCAAACACCACCGCTGCAAAGACTAGCAGCAACACCTGACGAAGCTGCCACAAAATGAAAAGCGCGATCGCGAACGCCAAAAATCCGATCCATTTGCCGAGTCCCACCGTTCCCACTCCTTACCGAACCTAATCGAGTGTACTCTTCAGACTGAATCTGATCCCAAATTTTTTCCACTGTCTTTTGATGGGGATGTGAAGCTTGCTACAAGAATTGTTCAGGAAGGTCGTATTCTAAGAAAAGGCAAAATTGATTTGCCCGAAAATGCTGCCTTGTTCACTACAGGTTTGAGAACTATGATTGATGCCCTAGACACAGCGATCGAACTCATTCGCGCCCGCGAAATTCTCGACTCGCGCGGTCGTCCAACGATCGAAGCCGAAGTCACCCTTGCCAATGGCGCTTACGGAATTGCTCAAGTTCCCAGCGGAGCCTCGACCGGAAGCTTTGAAGCCCACGAACTCCGCGACGACGATAAAAGCCGCTATGGAGGAAAAGGTGTGCTCAAAGCGGTCGAAAATGTTGAGAAAACGCTTGCCCCGAAGTTAATCGGACTCGATGCGATTAATCAGGAGTTAATCGATCGCACGATGATCTCGATCGATGGCTCTCCAAATAAAGCGAGTTTAGGTGCGAATGCAATCTTGGGTGTGTCGTTGGCAACAGCGAAAGCGGGTGCAGATGCGCTAGGGTTGCCCCTCTACCGCTATTTGGGCGGACCTTTGTCGAATGTATTGCCTGTGCCGTTGATGAATGTGATTAACGGCGGTGCTCATGCGGATAACAACGTTGATTTCCAAGAGTTCATGATCGTTCCGGTGGGAGCTTCGACGTTTCGAGAAGCGCTGAGATGGGGTGCTGAAGTGTTCGCATCTCTCAGCAAAGTGTTGCACGATAAAGGACTGTTGACCGGAGTTGGCGATGAGGGCGGATTTGCACCGAACTTAGAATCGAATCAGGCGGCACTTGACTTGTTAATTTTGGCGATCGAGAAAGCAGGTTACAAACCCGGTGAACAAGTTGCCCTTGCGCTGGATGTTGCTGCGAATGAGTTTTACAAAGATGGACAGTACACCTACGATGGAACCGCTCACCAACCCACTGAAATGGTAGACTATCTTGCACAATTAGTCGGTAGCTATCCGATTGTATCGATCGAAGATGGATTACACGAAGATGATTGGCAACACTGGCAGTTATTAACTGAAAAGATCGGTAGCAAATGTCAATTGGTTGGCGACGATTTGTTTGTTACAAATATCACGCGATTGCAAAAAGGAATTGAACAGAAAGCAGGCAATTCAATTTTGATCAAACTGAATCAAATTGGATCACTCACGGAAACGCTACAAGCGATCGATTTAGGTGCGCGAAATGGATTTCGATCAATTATCAGCCACCGTTCCGGTGAAACCGAAGATACGACGATCGCGGATCTCGCTGTTGGGACCCGTGCCGGACAAATCAAAACCGGATCGCTCTGCCGCAGTGAACGAGTTGCAAAATACAATCGCTTGCTTCGAATTGAAGATGAATTAGGCGATCGTGCCGTTTACGCCGGAACAGTTGGAATGGCTCCGAGTCAGACACCCCCAGCAAAGCTGGTGGCTTGATGAGTGTGACCGCCCCAAGGGCGGATGTCCTTGCTAAGGG
>PSLO01000121.1:0-11401 GCA_040289665.1 Leptolyngbya sp. ERB_1_1
CAGAACTGAATGGAGAATGTAAAGCAGTCTATCACTTTTGTTCGCTTTCACATATCATTTAGGATTGCTATAGTTCAATTCGATCTACTTCGTAAGTGAAAGCTCAAACCTTACTGAACTAAATCCTCTATCTCTTTCAATAACGCTTCTAGGCGATCGCGTTTCTCCTGATCCTCCCATGCAGATGTTTTTTTGAGCTGACGGCTTACAGCATTGAAACGCTTTAGGTAGTCGGGAGGCTGAGAAACGGTGTTCTGTGATTGCGAAAGCTTTTTAATACGGTCACGAATATCTCTAATCGAAAGGTCTTGGGCGATCGCTGCTTGAAGTAGCTCTTGCCGCTGCCCTTCATCCTTAACCCGTCCTATGGTTTGCGCCTTCGTATACTCAATTTTTCCTTGTTGGAGTGCCTCAAGCACTTCTTCAGGCAAATTTCGTAAGGGCAAGCGATGTTTTACAAACGACTGCCAGCTCATTCTTCCAAGGGCATTAAATACTTCTTCTACAACCTCTTCTTCCTGAACCACAACGTTGTGGTTCAAATTTCGAGTTGATTCATTCTGCATTCGATATAGGAGAGACACCGCTTCCTGGACAGACAACTCCAATCGAATCGCTAGTAGCTGTAAGATCCCTTCTGTTTCCTCAACTGGGTTTAAATCCTCCCGTTGCAAGTTCTCGACCAGCGTGATTTGAAGTGCTTGCTGATCATTTAACTCAAGAATAGTTGCAGGAACCTCTGTTAGACCTGCTCCCTGAGCGGCTCTATAACGACGTTCTCCCGCGACCAATTCATATTCTCCAGGTTTCCCTGGCATGGGACGAACCAGTAAGTTCTCTAAAATACCGTACTCTCGAACAGAAGCAGTAAGCTGCTCCATTTTCGGCGGATCGAAATAGCGTCTGACCTGCTCAGGTTTGCGATGAATCTGAGCAATCGGCAAAAAATTCTTGGTCTCACTAGGCTCCGGCTGAGCCAATTCTTCAGTACTGGAACCGAATAGCCTAGTTAAATCAATACTTCCCCCATAGGGTTTATCTTTTTTAGAAGCTTTGGATTGTGTCATAGAAGCTCCAGCCCTTCAATAATCTGATTCATCGTTTTAAGCGCAGGGTGTTTCCTATCATAAAGTGCTAAGGGCAGATGCTCTTCTGAAGCATCTGCAAAGATTGTAGATCGTGCGATCGGGGGGTAAACTGTCGCAACTGCTGAAAGCTGTTCTTGGATCGCTGCCAATGTCCGCTCATCATGAGAATTTCGCTGATCATACATGGTGGGTATAAATCCGGCGATCGCAAGATCTCGGTTTGGACGTGCCCGCACCAGTTTGATCGTGTCAAATAGCTGTTGTACTCCGTTAAATGCTTTGTATTGAGATTGAATTGGTACTAATACATGAGTTGCTGCAACTAACGAGATATAAGCCAAGTTACCTAAACTTGGAGGACAGTCAATCAAAATGAAATCATACTGCTCTTGAACGGGCAATAGTGCCTCTCTCAAGCGAAAGTCACTCATCATGGCTGACATCAATTCACGCTCTGCTAAAGCAAGCCCCAAGTTAGCTGGAACCAAATCAACGCCTGGTGTGCCATCTTCTTTCTGAGTCTGAGCATAAATTCCCTTGTGAATGGGTAACGGCTCATCGTGCAGAATCGCGTGGTATATCGTTTTGTCTAATTCGTAAGGATCAAGACCCATAAATATTGTGAGGGAAGCCTGGGGGTCCATGTCCACCACAAGAACTTGATAGTAATCTCCCTTCTTCTTACTCCGTTTCTTAGTCTTCACATCCAACCGCTTACAACAAGCAATCATGTATCCAAGTTGATTGACAAGAGAGGTCTTGCCAACCCCACCAGCCTGATTAAACAAAGCAATAATTCGACTCATTCAAGTTTTTCCAAGTATTAGAGTAAGTCAATTTTTGAACCACAACGTTGTGGTTCAACTGCAAAACACACTTTTGAATAATCCTGAAACGCCCCTTTAGCATGAGGATCATCAAAAATAGCAACAAAACTTTAAGCGAAGCCAGGTTCAATACAAACCTGTACGCAGGACTGAGAACGGTGTCCAAAAAACCTCTTCAGTATCAATCAGACCAGATATGCCTGATAAATAGTATGTATCAAGACCAGCTTAATTGAGCATCCATCTTTGAAATTCGTCTCATTTCAACTCACTATTTTGGGGAGGTTCTTCCCCAATAGATTGATAAAAAGCCCGTTCAGCCGCTGCACCGAGTGCTCGCTTGGCATATCGCTTGAAGCTGGCTTCTGATTTATGACGGGTCAGTGTCCGAGCATGAAGGCTTTCAACCCCCCGTAAAAGCAAGCCAGTAGCAAACGTATGGCGTAACTGGTGAGGATGAACATTCAGCAAAGTCAGGATTTGTTTGAGTTCTGCCTCCTTGAACTGTCCCCATCTATCGTGCGGATCAGGTTCTAGCTCTCCTTGCTCAATTCTTTGCCGCCGCTCTAATGCCAATTGAGCCTGCTCTGCTGCAATCTTACCCAAAGACTTAACTACATAGTAGAGACCTTGATACCCCAATCGATTGCCGCTCCGATTCCGCCCACATGACAGGAACAAGGGAGCATCCGGTAGCAAATCCCCTTCCTCGGAACGACGCTGGACTAAATACGTGTTCAACTGTTCTCGCGCTTGGCGGCTCAACGGCACCGTGCCCGTACTGTCATCCTTGGCTTCACGGATGGCTAGCCGCACGCCATCATAATCTTCTACATTCAAATTCACGACCTCTTCCGCGCGCAGACCATGACCTAGTACGGCTAGTAATGCGCGATCGCGCACCTCCGTCTCCCCTCGTTCCTCCAATGCCAGGTACAGCGCCGCTAGCTCGATTTCTGATAAGTCCCTGGCTGGAGGCAAAGGAACCCGCTCCATCTCTACCGCTGTAGTGGGATCATGGGCAATTTGCTCCGGGTAAGCCGCTCGAAACCAATCAAAGAAACTCATTAGAGCCGTCAAAGCTCGATTAATAGAGTTGGGAGAAAGGTTTTGCCCCTGCAAATACGCTTTGAACTGGGCAATCTGGCGAGGCGTGAGATCTGACCAGGCGCGATCGGTCCAAGCTAAAAACCGCTTCAATTCCCGTCGATAGGCTTTTTGCGTATTGTCAGCCAGCGATCGCGCCTGAAAATATTCCTCTACTCGCAGCCAACGGAGATCCGTAGGTTCCGTTGAACGGGTTGGAACTGAAGTCTGAGCAGAAACCAGACGAATAGGAGGTAGCCCTTCGGAGCCAGAAAGCATGAACAATTACCGCATAACTGAGGTTTCCACCTTATAGTGTAAGGTCTTTCATGTAAAATATCTAGACAGTATCTTATATACGACTAAACTACGACTAGGTTCAGCAAGGCTAGGGTATACTGAATGAAAATCCTTGCACTATGGGAGTTTCACGGATGCCGTCGCCCTTCCCTGGCATGAATCCCTATCTGGAACAGCCAGCCTTCTGGTCGTCGTTTCACACCCGACTAATGGTGGCGATCGCCGATACGGTAGCGCCCCAACTGCGCCCCAACTATTACATTGAGGTTGAGACTCGCACCTACCAGGATCAAGAAGAGCCAGAAGAAATCCTGGTAGGCATTCCAAATGCCGCTGTCTTAGCGGCTCGGTCAATCGATCCATTGGAGCCGTTGCGAGCTGAATCGGGTGCAACGTTAACTCAGAAGCGACCCCGCTCCATTTTCTTGCCCCAGCCAACCACCATTAAAGAGCGCTATCTAGAAGTTCGCGAAGTCGGCACAGATACGGTCATTACAGTGATTGAGGTACTGTCACCCAAAAACAAGCAGAAGGGAAAAGGCAGAACGGCTTATGAAAACAAGCGCAGGCGAATTCTGGGCAGTCTCACCAATCTGGTTGAAATCGATCTGATCCGGGCGGGCATCCCAATGACGATGATCGGAGAGGTGCAGCCGAGTGACTATCGCCTCATTGTGAGTCGTCGTTCGCAACGTCCTCAAGCTGACCTGTATGATTTTGACTTGCGTGAACCTATTCCCAGTGTGCCGCTGCCGTTAAGACCCGAAGATGAGGAACCGTTGGTAGAATTACAGGCAATTGTGCAGGGCGTATGCGATCGGGCGGGGTACAACGAACGCATCGACTATCGTCAGCCTGTACCACTGCCCAAGCTATCGGAGGCTGATCAGCAGTGGGTCGATGAGTTACTTGTCTCCCTCCGAGGTGCGTGATGGCACGTCCCGATCAGGAAAAATGTCGGCTTTGCTCTAAGCTTGACTCCCAGGCAGCCCAACAGCGTCATGGATCAGATGGGGACGGATGCTGGAATCCGAACGTTTGCCATAACCGCCGTTCCTACTATCGCCACCGGGGAGTCCGGAACCATGTCCGTAAACAGCGACGACGCGGACAGCAAACTGAACCTTTATCATCAGAACCGGGCGTTTCTGGGGTTGTACGAGTAGCAACACTAGAGGTACTGGCTCCAGCCGTTCCTGCCGCTGTCGTTCACTGGTATCGCATAACCAAAGATTCACCGCTTCATGCCCTGGGCGCAGAACTCTGGATGGGGAACGATCGGTTTGCCAAAGTTGAACCCGTTCACTGCCTGGGACTGACCGAATTGCAGGTCAAAACCCTGCTGGTTCGGATTCTAAATGTCTTTTCACAGCACAGTGGAATCAAGGTAGAACGCTTTCGTTCCTCGGTTGAACTCCATCCCCATAACTGCCCGATTCGACCCTGCCCACTCTATCCAGAGGTTAGGCTGTAATGGAAGTGCAGCAGTTAGAGCTTGATCTCTGGCAGTCCCTGGAGAAAGCCTCTCGGTTTCCAGAGACGGCGGATCTGCGATCGCTCTGTGACGCGCTAGAGCAAACCCTATCTGACCAGTCTCTGGCAGAACAGTTGACTGTCGCAGGGGATGTGTTGGTACAGCTCTCAGAGATTCATGCCGCACGAGCAAATCTCTTGATTTCCGGGTGGGAGCGTCGGCATAACCCGGTTGAACCGGTGGTAAATCTAGAGGACTGTGTCGATCTGTTCGTCCAATCTTTAACGCTGGATGTATCGGATCTGTTTGAAGAACCAGAGCCAATTCAGTACCCTGCTAACCGCAAGCAGAAATCATCCATTCAGGAAGAGGGTTCAGTCGTCGGGGAAGTCGATAAGAATGCGTTGTTGAATTGGGTCGATCAAGTGGCAGCAGATCAAGCACTCAATGAAGCTCAGATGGCGGAGCAAATTCGAGATCTGGCGCATGGGGAGAATGTTGAAGAGTGGTCGAGGGCGATCGACCAATATCTTCAGCGTTTCGGCTCAAATATCCGTCTACCTGATTTACAACAAGCATTAAAAATGCCGATCGTCGAGTTATGGCTCGGTTTGCTATTAGGAGGATACCCTTTAGAACAGCAGGGTGAATTTTATAATAGGCAAACTCTCTGGATTACTGGTGCTACCAAAGGAGTATAGCGGTATCAGTCCAGTTGAATGTAGGAACGTCATTCATCTATTTACACCATTTACCTGAGTAATGAAAAAACATTTTGATGAATGAGTTGATCAATATGGTTACTAACACAACTGGCTAAAGATTGACTATGGATAAGTAATCCCATTTCCATATTCAGAGTTAAACCGTATCACTGCTTCACTGACTATCGTGGCGCTGATGGTTGTAGGGATTGTTCTCACCTCTAGATCCGCGAAACAATTGTTTAACTTCCGCCAACGAGCGTAGACTGCTATGTTTAAAGGAACGCTCGTATCGTAGAGCAAGATTGTTAAGAACTTGGAAAAATTCTCAAATTAAACCGCTGAATCAACAGAAGAATTACTGCTGCGATCGCGAACCCACTGCCAGCGAAAAAAGTTGCCTGTGGATTCACACTCTGCCACAGAAAGCCAGCGAGCAAACTAGCAGGTAACAGCGCTACCCCAGTCGTCAGATTAATCAGCCCAAACGCCGTACCTCGTAGCGTCTGGGGAACCATATCCGCCACGATCGCCAACAATACTCCCTGACTCATTCCTAGATGCAACCCATACAGCGCCAACAAGCTCCACACTTGCCAAGGGACTTGGGCAAACCCAAGCCCCAAGTAGATCAGCGCATAAAGTGAAAATCCACTGATGAGCAGTCCCATCCGACCCAATCGATCAGAGAGTAGACCGATCGGATACGCACTCAACGAATACGCAATGTTCATCACCACCAAAGCTAGCGGAATGAGTGGAGTAGCAATGCCAACAGATTTAGCTTTCAACAACAAAAATGCCTCGCTAGAATTGCCCAAATTGAACAGCAACGCAACGCCAACTAACCTCCAGTATTGTTGATTCAACCCCTTGAGGGCTGCCCATCGTAGCGGATTTTGTTTGACTTGAATCTGCGTTTTAGGTTCTCGAACTCCAATGGTAAGCAATGCAACCGCTATTATCCCAGGCAGCAATGCGACCCAAAAAATCAACCGAAAATTCTGTGCAGACAAAGAGAGCAATGCAAAAGCAATTAATGGACCGAGAAATGCACCGATTGTATCAAGTGACTGCCGCAATCCATACGCTGCGCCTCGCTGACTCGGAGCCGTCACATCTGCCACCAAAGCATCCCGTGGAGCCACACGAATTCCCTTACCTACTCGATCTGCAAACCGCGCTAACAGAACTGAAGCGGGACTGGTTGCTAGAGCAAAGAGCGGTTTAACAAACGTGGATAGCCCATAGCCTGCGATCGCTAATTCTTTGCGTCTGCCCCAGTAATCGCTCAACGCCCCTGAAAAAACCTTCAACACAGAAGCTGTCGCTTCAGCAACTCCTTCAATCAGTCCAACGGTTGCCATACTTGCTCCCAAGCTTGAAACTAGAAACAAAGGAACGACCGAGTGAATCATCTCGGAACTGATATCTGTCAGTAGACTGACAAAACCTAGAATCCAAACATTGCGAGGCAGGCTTCTGAGAAATGGAGTTTTCATCGATCGCTCCCTAAAATCATCAATACTCTACCAAGTAGATGTCGTTTGCTCAAACTGCTTTTGAACGATTTGCTTCAGCCTCAATGCGCGATCGCTTGGGTAAGACTGAAGCGAAACCCATGCTGAATTGGGCGAAACGATTTGGTTTCGGTGAGCCTACTGGGATTGAATTGGTTGCCGAAGAAGCGCATGGATTAGTTCCTGAGCCAGCTTGGAAGCAAAAACAGCTTAAGGAAGGATGGTACGTTGGCGATACGATTAATACAGCGATCAGGCAAGGAATGCTGCAAGCGACACCCTTTCAAGTTGCCGTAATGTTCGCAGCAGTTGGGAATGGTATCTATCACGTTCAACCTTCAGTGGTTAAACAGCGTCAAGCACAAAACCAACGAAATTCGCTGAATCTCAAGCCTAAAACTCTTCGAGTGTTACAACAAGGGCTACGAAGTGTCGTGGTCAAAGGAACAGGACAAGCGTTGAATAGTTTCACACTGCCTTCGGTTTCCGGTAAAAGTTGGACAGCCGAAGATCCGCCTCGTCCAACTCATGCTTGGTTTGGCGCAAATGCAGGAGGTGGCGGAGGCGAGATCGCTGCCCCGATGATTCGGGATGTGATGACTGCTTACTTTAAGGCAAAGCAACCAAATCAGAATTCAGAGAGCTAAGACAAAAGCAAAATTGGCAGTTTGTTGAAGCAGTGCCATCACAATCTCATCAATCGTGAATAGCTGGCAAGTTCTGAAGCAATCAGCGATGAGCCAATTGTAATTCCCGCTTTCGTCGTGATCGAAAACCAATCCAGAACGCGACCGCAATTATCCCAGTGAAGTACGTTAACGTGATCAGCCGCACCTGAAGTGGAGGTGCTACTCCCTCAACTTGGATCGTTTGAGCAACTTTGAACGGCTTGAACTGTCGGGCTGACTTGGGTAATGGAGCAACTTCAGCCTCAATTTTGTGCGGCGCACCATCAAAGAATTGTTGTTGCCAAGTCAGATTGCCTGAAGCATCGGGACTGCTGGCATAGTTCAACGCAATCCAGCGATTTTCAACCTGTGTTGCTGTGATATTGATCTGCACATCTTTCACAGGCTGTTGAGTTTGGGCATCGATCACACTGACTTGCAATTTTGCTGGTTCACCTACGATCGCGTGAGTATCGCCAGAAATCTGCATCTTCAGCCCTTCACGCTACTGAATCGTTGAATCGTCAGAATGAGGAGCAGATTGAGCCATGTGTGACATCGGCATTGGGAGTTCTGACTGAGCAATTTCTGCACTAATGTTGACATAGAGCAGTGCCGCGATCGCAATCAGGATGGCTCCACTCAGCAGTAATCGAACCTGATGCGGTGCAATCTCTCCAGGCTGAATGCGCTGCTGTCCCCCAATAATCCAGCCGCCACTCAATCCAACCGCAAGCAACACAGCAACTAAAATGGCAAAATTCTGGTATTTCACCTGATTTTCAGGCAGCGAGAGCATCAGCGTATTCTGAAATGGTGTAAACGCATTTGCGACCTGTGGCTTGATTTCGGCTTGCAGTTGATACGTTCCGCGAATCGGCAGCATCGGTTGAAGTTGCACTTTACCTTGAGGCGCGATCGCGTCTAGCTCCAGTAGCGTTGTGCCTTCTACAATCGGAAAATCTGTTGTCAACCAAGGTGTTTTGGGAGGCGTGAGAATTTTGAGATGAATTTTGGCATTTGCTAAAGGTTGCCCTGCGGCATCAAACGCCTGTAGCATCAGCTTTGCAGGAGGAGTGTAGCGCTCTGATTCTGCTTCAAACGGAGCAAGTTGATTGAGCGGTACATCAGTTGACAACCGTACACTAGCCTGCGGCGTTTGAGAGAATCCAGCAATTGCATAAAAAATCAGACCCATCAGGCAGAATGCGCCGATGAGCGAAGGCTTCAGTTTGGACATTTCTACCTCACGATGCTGTTTATGCTGGCTTAGTGGCAAGAGACAGTCAAAGTATGATGACGCAACGAATGTACTTTGTCATGCACAGCCGGATAAGTCGTGAAGTAAATTGTCCAAAGTACTAGCGCACAGAGCGAAACGTAGAGTGTCGCCTGCACAGGCGTTGAAAGCGTAAACCGAATCGCTTGCTGAGTGATAGAAGCCGATCGAATACTCATGCTGTACCTCGCAGATGAATCAAAATTGGACGATCGTTCGGCGGGCATTCTGGCTGATCAAGCTGAGAACTAAGCAATCTGATCTAGGCTTAAAGCGTTGGGGCAAGCCCGAAATCAAACCTCTAAATTTGCGCTTGAATTACAGTTGCGGGACAGCGTTGGATCTTCACCAAACTTTCCCCTTTACTTCTGATGGCTGATCCCCATCAGAACCGATCAAAGATTTAGCTCTATCACTATAAAACAGAAGGGTGCGATCTCAATTCTGCTTGATGATTCTTTACCTGGTTTAGCGATCAAGGTCGTCTTATTTTTCATCCGCATTTGAGTCTTCGGACACACGAATCTAGTTTAGGTATCTTCTAGAGTTTGAAAGTGACACAGTGAATTATGAAAGAAAAGTGAAAGGTGTTTGCCATGCCACCTTTAGAAAGCGTAGAAAGCGAAGCAAAAATTCTGCCGAATCGCCCTAGTTTGCCATAGGTTCATCGAAGTATTGCAGTTCCTAACGTCAAAAGTTTTTGGCGCAAAATGTTGGCATTTGCGGGACCAGGATATCTCGTTTCAGTCGGATATATGGACCCTGGAAACTGGGCAACGGATATTGCAGGCGGATCGAAGTTTGGCTACACCTTACTCAGTGTGGTTCTGCTCTCGAATCTGATGGCGATTTTGCTGCAATCGCTCTGTGTTCGGTTAGGGGTCGCGACTGGGAAAGACCTCGCGCAAGCTTGTCGAGACTACTTCAGTCCGCGTGTGAGCTTTGTGCTATGGGTGCTTTGCGAGATTGCGATCGCGGCTTGTGATTTAGCTGAACTATTGGGAAGTGCGATCGCGCTGCAACTTTTATTTGGCTTACCATTGATTTGGGGTGTTTGCATTACGGCATTTGATGTTCTAGCATTGCTGTTTCTGCAAGGGAAAGGCTTCCGATATGTTGAAGCATTAGTAATCATGCTAGTTGCAACTGTTGGAATTTGTTTTGCTGCTGAAATTCTGTTTTCTCGTCCTGATGCAGGTAGTATCTTTCAAGGGTATGTCCCGAATCGTGAAATTCTTCGGAATCCTGAAATGCTCTACATTGCGATCGGGATTCTCGGTGCAACTGTTATGCCGCATAACTTGTACTTGCATTCATCAATTGTTCAAACTCGCAACTGGCAGCCGACTTCTGAAAAGCGATGGGAAGCGATTAAGTTTGGCACAATTGATTCGACTATCGCCCTGTCATTTGCGCTGTTCATCAATTCTGCGATTCTGATTGTCTCTGCGGCAACCTTTCATTTTTCTGGCAATCAGAACATTGCAGAGATTCAAGATGCGTACAAACTTTTATCTCCCTTACTGGGCGTGAGTGCTGCGAGTGCAATTTTTGGCATTGCTTTGCTTGCATCAGGACAGAGTTCGACGCTCACCGCAACGCTGGCAGGACAGATTATAATGGAAGGTTTTTTACAGATTCGCCTACCATCATGGTTACGTCGATTAGCAACTCGGCTGATTGCGATCGTGCCTGCTTTAATTGCGATCGTCTTTTTTGGCGAGCAAAGTACAGGTCAATTGCTTGTGTTTAGCCAGGTCATTTTGAGTTTGCAGTTATCATTTGCGGTGATCCCGTTGGTGATGTTTACGAGCGATCGACATCTGATGGGCGAGTTCGTGAATCCCAAGTGGTTGAAAGTGACTGCGTGGGCAGTTGCGATCGTGATTGTTGCTCTGAATGCTTGGTTACTGGTGCAAACTGCGATCAGTTTGTTGTAATTTAAGACCTACTTTGAGCTTGTTTTAGGCAAAGCGTTATATGAACCACCAGGATTGGCATGAAAACTTCTAAGTTTCATTGCTCATCAGATTTTTCTAGTTTCACTTCACGCCGCCCAACCGCTTCGATCAAATCTGAACGCGATTTGTAGCCTAATTCTTTCGCGATCGCATCTAATCCTTCCCAGGCAGAAGGACTCACCATCACGTTATGGCGTTCTTTAATTTCATCTCGATCGGCAGGAACGCCTTTAACTCTCGGCATTGGGGCAGGATGTGCGGGCTGATTCATAATCACATACACACGCTTTCGGTAGGTATCCACACCCTTTAGATTACCATTTGCTCGAAATGATAAGCATACACACTTTTTAGAAATCCTATTGATTCATCTCGAAAATGTGTGTATGCTTTCAGAGTGATAGCAACTCAAGAACTTCCAGAAATTTCAGTCAGACACCCCCAGCAAAGCTGGTGGCTTGATGAGTGTGACCGCCCCAAGGGCGGATGTCCTT
>PSLO01000010.1:0-73196 GCA_040289665.1 Leptolyngbya sp. ERB_1_1
CCGTTCGAGTTGTGCGTTAAGTCATTGAATCTGTCGGAAATCTCTTAGCGTTTATGATTCATGCAACAAAGCCTTAAGAAATTAAAGAATTACTTTTCGATCGCAACCGCGTTTTCTGGCGGTTGAGCAGCGATCTCCAACAGTCCAGGAGAATCGATAAAGCCAAAGTAGAATGACACGATCGACATCAACGCATACAGCGCAGCATTACTACCAAACAGCGGCATGAAGCCGAAAAATGTGTTAGTCGGCTCCAATGAACCCAGGAATGCTAATACCGCGAAGAATTGAAACAATCCGCGACCATAAAAGCGTGCGCCACCCAGTCCGATCGAGCTAACTAATCCTAAAATTCCAACGATCGCATATACCGTATTCAACACTGGATTAGTCGGGAAAAGACCGAAAAGATAACCGAGTTGAATTTCAAGCCCGTTATGCACTTCCACAGCATTAATCGGATGCTGCAATTGAGGGATGAACCCTAAAATCGACAGTGATAGAAAGAAAATCCCTGTAACGAAAGCGTAAAGTTGTCCGCGTTTCATGATAGTTTCACCTGCTAAGAATCCCAAGTTTTGTGAATGAAATATTGCATTTAATTAACAGTAAACACAGACGATCGAAACTCCCTCACGATTAAGTAAGAGACTTAAATATTCTCTTTTACAGATCTGACATTTTCCTTAAGACCTTTGGGGTATTTCGGAAGTGTGTTAGAGAATTCAAGAGAACTAGAGATATCTTCACCGAAACTCTAGCTGACACTCTCTCTGCCACTGAATAGGGTAATGATGATGACAAGATACGGACTGCCAGCGAAGCAAGGTTTGTATGATCCGCAGTTCGAGCATGATGCCTGTGGGGTCGGGTTTATCGTGCAGATGAAAGGAAAAGTGTCTCACACGATCGTGCAACAAGCGCTCACCATTTTGGCGAATTTGGAGCATCGAGGCGCTTGTGGTGCAGAAACGAATACGGGAGACGGAGCGGGCATTTTAATGCAGGTTCCGCACCGATTTTTTCAAAAAGTTGCAACGGAGTTAAACATTGCCTTGCCCGAAGCCGGACAGTACGGGGTTGCAATGACCTATTCGTCGCCCGATCGCACTCAGCGCGAAGCAGGACGGCGAGTGTTTGAGAAGATTGTGGCAGAAGAGGGGCAAACAGTTCTCGGTTGGCGCGATGTTCCGACTAATAATGCAACGTTGGGCGAAACGGCAAAGTCGAGCGAACCGTTTATGCAGCAAGCCGTTATTGGGCGTTCTGCTGATTTAACGGACGATCTGGCATTTGAGCGCAAGCTTTACATCATTCGCAAGCGATCGCACAATGCTATCCGCACCGCTGGGATCGATGATTATTGGTATCCCGCCAGCATTTCCTGTCGCACGATCGTTTACAAAGGAATGTTGATGCCGTTGCAAGTCGGAGAGTACTATCCGGATTTAAGCGATCCCGATTTAGAAAGTGCTTTAGGTTTGGTGCATTCTCGGTTTAGTACTAATACCTTTCCGAGTTGGGAGAGATCGCATCCTTACCGCTACATTGCCCACAATGGTGAGATCAACACCTTGCGCGGCAACATCAATTGGATGAATGCCCGACAAGCCCTGTTTGAATCTGACTTATTCGGTGACGATTTAAAGAAAGCACAGCCCGTAATTAACATCGAGGGCAGTGATTCCACCATTTTTGATAATGCTTTAGAACTGTTGTCGCTATCGGGACGATCGCTGCCTCATGCGGTGATGATGATGATCCCGGAGCCTTGGACAGCGCATGAGTCGATGAGTCCGGAGCGCAAGGCGTTTTATAAATATCATTCTTGTTTGATGGAGCCGTGGGATGGTCCCGCCTCGATCGCGTTTACCGATGGCAGAATAATGGGGGCAGTGCTCGATCGTAATGGTTTGCGTCCGTCGCGCTACTATGTCACGAAAGATGATTTTGTGATCATGGCATCTGAAGCGGGTGTATTGCCTGTTGCGCCTGAGAATGTTGCTCAAAAAGGGCGTTTAGAACCAGGGCGAATGTTCTTGGTCGATATGGAGCAAGGGCGAATTGTTTCGGATGAAGAGATTAAGCGAGACATTTCAACCGCTCAGCCGTATCAAGAATGGCTCGATCGACACATGGTTAGTTTGGCAGATCTCAAAGATGCACCCGAACTACCACAGTCTGATCTACAAACAGTGCTTCAGCGTCAATTAGCTTTCGGCTATACGTTTGAAGAGTTGCGATTGTTGCTGACACCGATGGCGCGGGATGGTGTAGAAGCAACCGGAGCAATGGGAGCCGATACACCGTTAGCAGTTCTATCCGATCGACCAAAGCTGCTCTATGACTATTTTAAACAGTTGTTTGCTCAAGTGACTAATCCACCGATCGATTCAATTCGCGAGGAAATTATTACTTCGGCAGAAACGACGATCGGAGCAGAGCGCAACTTGCTCAAACCTGAACCAGAAAGCTGTCATTTGATTGAGCTAAAAACGCCAATTCTCAGCAATGAAGAGTTAGCGAAGTTGAAGCACATCAATGAACAAGGATTTAAGTCGATCGAACTTCCGATCGTGTTTGATCCCAAATCCGCTGTTGCAGGACTGGAACAATCGATCGCCAATCTCTGCAAACAAGCCGATCAAGCGATCGAATCGGGTGTGAATATTTTGATTTTGAGCGATCGTAGTGTGAATGCTCAAAATGCTCCGATTCCTGCTTTGTTGGCTGTTTCGGGATTGCATCATCACTTGATCCGAGCAGGCACAAGAACAAAAGTTGGCTTGGTTCTCGAATCGGGTGAACCGCGTGAAGTACATCACTTTGCAATGTTAATCGGCTATGGATGCGGTGCAATTAATCCATATGTTGCCTTTGAAACGATCGATTCAATGATTGCTCAAGGTTCATTCGTTGGTGTTGACTACAAAACGGCGTGTAAGAACTACATCAAAGCACTCACAAAAGGCGTGATCAAAGTTGCCTCTAAGATTGGAATTTCAACCATCCAAAGCTATCGAGGCGCACAAATCTTTGAAGCGATCGGGTTAAATCATTCAGTGGTCGATCGCTATTTCACTTGGACTGCTTCTCGCGTAGAAGGAGCCGATTTGGAAGTGATCACCAAAGAAGCATTGCTGCGTCATCATCATGCGTTTCCCGATCGCCCAACGAACGGACATAACCTTGATGTCGGTGGCGAATATCAATGGCGCAAAGAAGGCGAAGCCCATCTATTCAGTCCCCAAACGATTCACACGTTGCAAAGAGCCGTCCGCGAAGGTAGCTATGATCTGTTCAAACAATATGCAGCATTGGTGAATGAACAGAGCCAGCAGCATTTTACTTTACGCGGAATGCTGCAATTCAAAGTACGCGAACCGATCCCGATCGAAGAGGTGGAACCGATCGAAGCAATCATGAGCCGATTCAAAACCGGAGCGATGAGCTATGGATCGATTTCAAAAGAAGCTCATGAAGCGTTAGCGATCGCGATGAACCGCATCGGTGGTAAATCCAACACTGGAGAAGGCGGTGAAGATCCCGATCGCTACACTTGGACAAACGATCGTGGCGATTCCAAAAATAGCGCGATCAAGCAAGTGGCATCGGGTCGCTTTGGAGTTACAAGCCTGTATCTGTCTCAAGCGCGAGAACTTCAAATCAAGATGGCACAGGGCGCGAAACCCGGAGAAGGCGGACAGTTACCGGGTCGTAAGGTCTATCCTTGGATTGCGAAAGTTCGACATTCAACGCCCGGTGTGGGTCTGATTTCGCCACCACCGCACCATGATATTTACTCGATCGAAGATCTTGCCGAACTGATCCACGACTTGAAGAACGCCAATCGAGCAGCGCGGATCAGCGTCAAACTTGTTTCAGAAGTCGGAGTTGGAACCATTGCCGCTGGAGTCGCCAAAGCTCACGCGGATGTGGTGTTAATCTCTGGCTACGATGGCGGGACGGGTGCATCTCCGCAGACTTCGATCAAACACGCGGGTTTACCTTGGGAATTAGGTTTAGCTGAAACGCACCAGACATTAGTGTTGAACAATCTGCGATCGCGCATCGTCGTCGAAACCGATGGTCAAATGAAAACTGGACGCGATGTAGTCATGGCTGCATTGCTCGGTGCAGAGGAATTCGGATTTGCAACTGCACCACTGGTAACACTCGGTTGTATCATGATGCGCGTTTGTCACCTCAACACTTGTCCGGTTGGCATTGCAACCCAAGACCCGCATCTGCGCGAAAGCTTTACAGGCGATCCACAGCACACCGAGAACTTCATGAAATTCATTGCTCAGGAAGTTCGGGAACTGATGGCGCAGCTTGGATTCCGCAGCCTGAATGAAATGGTGGGTCGCACTGATGTTTTAGAACCCAAACAAGCGATCGACCATTGGAAAGCAAAAGGCTTAGATTTCTCCAAGATTCTCTATCAGCCTGATGTTGATCCTTCGGTTGGATTGTATTGTCAGATTTCGCAAGACCACGGATTAGAGAAATCGCTCGATCTTTCGGTACTGTTGGATTTGTGTAAAGACGCGATCGAACACGGTACACCCGTTAAAGCAACTTTGCCAATTCAGAACACCAATCGTGTGGTTGGAACCATTCTCGGTAACGAAATTACCAAACGTCACTGGAACGGACTCCCAGAAGATACAGTACATCTTCATTTCCAAGGGAGTGCTGGACAGAGCTTTGGAGCATTCGTGCCGAAAGGGGTCACGCTGGAACTTGAAGGAGATGCCAACGATTATCTTGGTAAAGGTTTGAGCGGTGGGAAGATCATTGTTTATCCATCCATCAAATCGACCTTCAAAGCTTCTGAAAACATCATTGTGGGCAATGTTGCCTTTTATGGTGCAACCAAAGGAGAAGCTTACATCAGTGGCATTGCAGGTGAGCGCTTCTGTGTTCGCAACTCTGGAGTCAACACGGTTGTCGAAGGAGTAGGAGATCATGGCTGTGAATACATGACAGGCGGTACAGTTGTAGTTCTCGGAAGAACTGGACGCAACTTTGCAGCCGGAATGAGTGGAGGAGCAGCTTATATCTATGATGAAGTAGGCGATTTTGCGACTCGTTGTAACACTCAGATGGTTGCACTCGAAGCATTTGACGATCCGGAGGACATTGCGATCGTGCGTCAGATGATCCAAAATCACGCAACATTCACCCATAGTCAAAAAGCAAAAGAACTGTTAGAGCAATGGGAGGAAGTACGAACACGAAGTGCAGCGGAGCTACCGCGCTTTGTCAAAGTGATGCCGAAGGACTATAAGCGGGTTCTGCAAGCACTCAAACGGGCTGAAGAAGCGGGTCTGAGCGGCGATGAAGCTCTTTCCGCTGCGTTTGAAGAAAATGCACGAGATGTAGCGCGGGTCGGTGGTAGCTAGCTGCTCGATCGCTAAGATTTCTGCACTCATCCCCTTCTCTCTAAGGAGAAGGGGAACAGGAGGCGAACTTTAATCTTTTCAACTCATATCATTCACACTTCATTACTCTCATGGGAAAGCCAACTGGATTTATCGAATTTCTGCGCGAATTGCCATCGGAACTTTCGCCGATCGAACGCACCCGAAACTGGGATGAGTTCCATCTGCCGATGCCCGAAGAAAATCTTCGCACTCAAGGCGCACGCTGTATGGATTGCGGCATCCCGTTCTGTCATACGGGAACCTTGATCAGCGGCATGGCAAGCGGTTGCCCGATCAACAATCTGATTCCTGAATGGAACGATTTAATCTATCGCGGACTGTGGAAAGAAGCGCTCGATCGCTTACACAAAACCAACAATTTCCCCGAATTCACCGGGCGAGTCTGTCCGGCTCCGTGTGAAGGGGCTTGTGTGTTAGGCATTCACAATCCGCCTATCACAATCAAGAACATTGAGTATTCGATCGCAGATAAAGGGTGGAACGAAGGCTGGATTACACCCGAACCGCCAGAAAAACGCACCGGGAAAAAGATCGCGATCGTCGGTTCAGGTCCGGCTGGATTGTGCGCGGCTGCACAACTCAACAAAGCGGGGCATTGGGTCACAGTATACGAACGCGCCGATCGTCCCGGTGGATTGCTGATGTACGGCATTCCTAATATGAAGCTCGACAAAGAAAAAGTCGTGATGCGGCGATTGAGAGTGCTAGAAGCAGAAGGCGTAAAGTTCGTTTGCAATACTGAGATTGGTAAAGACCTATCTGCTGAAGACTTACTGAAGGACTTTGATGCAGTGGTGCTTTGTACCGGAGCAACCAAGCCGCGCGATTTACCGATTGAAGGTCGCGATCTCAAAGGCATCCACTTTGCAATGGACTTCCTTACTGCCAATACTCAAGCCGTATTAGACCACACTGAACCCCCTCTTTCCGCTCAAGGAAAAGATGTCGTGATTATTGGTGGTGGTGATACGGGAACTGATTGTGTAGGAACTTCAATTCGGCATGGTTGTAACAGTGTGGTACAATTGGAAATCCTTCCCCAACCTCCAACAGAACGCGCTGCTAACAATCCTTGGCCCGAATACCCAAAAGTCTACAAAATGGACTACGGACAAGAAGAAGCTGCTGCAAAATTCGGCGCTGATCCGCGTGCTTATTTGCGAACTGCAACTCGGTTTGAAGGTGATGAAAACGGCAATGTGAAAGCGATTCATACCGTTGAGGTAGCGTGGGAACGTAATGAGCAAGGACAATTTATTCCAAAGCAAATTCCTGGAACTGAGAAGGTAATTCCAGCAGACTTGGTATTGCTTGCAATGGGCTTTTTAGGTCCTGAGCAGCCATTACTCGATGCAATGGGACTCGATCGAGATGCCCGCAGCAACATCAAATCCGAATACGGCAAGTACACGACCAGCATTCCGGGTGTGTTTGCGGCGGGAGATTGCCGCCGCGGACAAAGTTTAGTGGTCTGGGCATTTAACGAAGGTCGAGAAGCCGCACGAGAATGCGATCGCTATCTCATGGGCGAAACAGATTTGCCTTAAGCAAAAAAGCCAGAAGTAAACTCTACTTCTGGCTTTACCGAATGCCCTAAATCTAAGCATTATTGAGGCACGATCGACAATGTATAGGGATTTCTGCCTTGTGCACGATCGCCCACAAACACCGAGTAACTCCCTTTTGTCCAACGCCCCGGAATTTCGACCTTACCCTTTGATAAGCGATCGGCTTGGACACAGAAAGTTTGTCCTTGCGCCCCAGTGATTAACAGGGTCGGTTCTCCGCTGCCTTGAAGCGTGAATTTCAAATTACTATCAGTCGTGACTTGTACGGTATGGTTCGGACGATCCGAGATGTATCCTGCACAACCGGGATCTTTCTTCGTGCCGCCGGAAGTACCGCTCAACGAGATCGGTTGAGCATTTGGCGCGATCGACACGATCTGACTAAATGCCATTTCTGACACCGCTAGAACCGCTGCGATCGCAGTCGGCAAAATTGACCAACGTAGAGAAGCTTGCATCGTATTCACTCCTGGGGACTCTGGCATTGCTATTTTTAGTATGACCAGTGACGTATCGACTTTTCGTGCAACTGTTCCTGTTCTGCAAGTGGCACGGAAGCGATCGAGCACTACAATTCTCTCAATGAGTTCAAGACAGCTATTCATGCCATTGATCAAAGTGCAAACCTCGATCGCAAATCCCGATTCCGCTCAAGTCACTGATCTACTTAAACATCTCTCTGCTGCTCTCGCGAAACATACTAGAAAGCCAGAAGCTTATGTGATGACTGCATTTGAATCGAGTGTTCCAATGACGTTTGGAGGCACAACCGATCCAACCTGCTACATCGAGATTAAAAGCGTTGGCTCAATGACTCCAGATCAAACAAAGTTAATGAGCCAAGATTTTTGTCAACAGATCCAACAGTCCTTGGATGTTCCGGTCGATCGCATCTACATCGAATTTGCGGACGCGAAAGGTTATATGTGGGGCTGGAATGGCACAACTTTTGGTTAGCGATGGAAGAACGGACTGAAGAAGAATGAATCTCTGCCAGCTTCGTAAATCGAAATTCGCCCAAAGCCAAGAAACTGACCATAAGCAGGTTCACCCGGCGGAAATGCTGTGACTCCAAAGAGGTAAACACCACCAGAGGAGGGATTTTGGTAGGGCGAAAGTGCGATCGTCACTCGTTTACCGGGTGCAACGGGCGGATTGAAGTTTACCGTGATTGCTTTGGTTTTTTCATCTTGTGTGGTTTCACCTAAACCGATTTTAGTGTTTGAGTTGCGATCGCCTTCTACGGCTTCAGTTTCTTTAAGATTGAACCGAACGCGATCGACTCCTTCATTTTGTGCGATCGTCACTTTCTGCAGTGGCTCTCCAGCATTTTCTGGAACATCCAGCGTGAAGTAATAGGTTACACTCCAGGCATAAATATAGTTTTGTGTGGTCGAAGCGCCGACCAGTCGAGGGGGAGACGTGAAATAAGTTATACCGCGAACTTGAACGGCTTGAGTAGGAAGCGTCACGCTAGACAGGATTGAACCTAAGGCAATTCCAAGCGGCACAACAAAATTGCATACAGCAAAATAGATTTTCATAAAAAATTTTGGGCGAGTAACTTTAACGTGAATCAAACTGGCATTAACTTCAGTGTAATTGATCCTTTTTAGGGCTAAATTCTTAACCTGATTAAGACAATGTTAACTTGTTTTAACTTCCGTCTTTAACTATTAAAAGCAGTTCCCACACCAGGTTAGAAATGCTAATTTAAATACAGACACAGGGAGATATCTCATCAATCTCCACACCACCGCTTTGAGAACTGTGTCTCCGTCTCAGAGCTGCCTGCAACTCAATGTTCCATGATGCATCATACGTTGCTGATTAATTTCGTACCGTTAAAATATCAAGGAGGAAGTTGTATCTCTTCAGTTTAGAAGTTGCAGGATTTCAGTCCACCTCAATTCACATTGCTTTTGTTTTCATTGAATAAGGGATCTAGTTTTCATTGGCTAGATCCTTTATTTTTGAATTCGACATTTTGCTAAGTTTTTTATCTCTGCCCAACTTCCATTAGAGAGATTTGTTAGTGTGAACTTAGAACACTTCAAGCATAGGTTTAGGCCATGGCTCTCGCTTCAAAAGCCGATTTTAGATCTCTTAATTGGCGCAAAAGTTTAGTTCTGGTTCTAGCATTTTGGCTTAGCAGTAGTATATTGCTTGATTTTGTGGTCATGCCAATCCTTTTTGCGGCTGGAATGATGACTCAGCCCGATTTTGCAACGGCTGGTTACGGAATTTTCTGGGTGTTTAATCGTCTAGAATTGCTCTGTGCTGCCTCTATTTTGACCGCTGTATTAGTGCGCCAACAGTCCGAGAACGCTCCGCCGATTTCGCTCATGCTTGCAGGAGTCTTATTTACCATTACGATCGCTTGCGCTTATTTTCTGTCTCCACAGATGAGTTCGCTCGGCTTAAACCTCAACTGGTTTGAACCTGCTCATATTCCTGCCGGGATGAATCAACTCCACATGAGTTACTGGATTCTCGAAGCGTGTAAACTTCTTGCGGGCGGCTGGCTTCTCAGACGCGAATTCTAAACAAGTTTGGATGCGGTGAACTCCATTAAAAAAGCCTCCGATGTCGGAGGCTTTTTTCTATTGCGCGGTTTCTTCTTTACTGCGATTAAACCAGAGTAATCGAATTGCTAGAATTGCAAAGCCGATCGCAGCCACAATCTTTGTCCATTTCGTTGGTAGTAACTGCGCGGTTCCTTCGCCCAACACCACGCCGATTAAACTCGCAAGAATCAGGGCTGCAACCGTTCCCAGAAAAATCGCTTTCGGAGACTTATTAGAATCGCTGCTGAGTGCGATCGCGGCAAGCTGGCTTTTATCTCCCAGCTCTGCTAAAAACACTGTCACAAAGCTGATTCCTAGTAATTGCCAATCCATTGTTTACATCCCCACCACGTCGAGAACCAATAGCACCGCCACCAGTAGCAAAATTCCGCCTGTTGCCTTCTCCAGTGTTTTCGGAGAAACGTTCTGACACAACCAACGCCCAACGAGCACCCCGACTAAGCTTGTCGCCACAAGTGCAGAAGCCGCACCTGCAAACACAATCCAAGGGGCATGAGATTGGGCACTCATCAGCAGTGTCGCAAGCTGAGTCTTGTCACCGAGTTCTGCGAGAAAAATGGTAATGAACGTTGAGCCAAACACGCTAAGGAAAGGAGACTTTGCTTTCGCGGGCTGAGTGTGTTTGAGAATCAGCAGTTCGCTCGTCTCTGTGACAGGAAGGTTAGTGGAAGACATGAAGGCTTTTCACTTTCTTTTCATTATTTAGTAATATACCCGGAATTCAGAATTTTTGCTAGATGCCAATTTCCCGCTCGAATTTCAGCAGTTCTAAACTTCGATCGCCATAAACCGCCTCGATTTGCTCACGGCAGCAGTCGATCGCGAAATCATTCAGTTCTTCTGGCTCAACTCCGAACATTTCTTCAAACGTCTCAGAATTGACACGACAGAAGCGGGGACGCTTTTCGTAGATATTGCATTCGCGCGTCATTTTGTTGAAATTCACGCACCAGCCGTCTTCGCCCACCATACTGAGATAAAGATGAAGGTCTTCGGGGTTGAGGTAGTCTTCTAAATCGGGTCGATCGCTTGGATCGAGATTGCAGCAAGCCCCACAGTATTTGATGCAGCGCCAAGTTGCCATGACTGGTTTCTCTAAAAATTGGCTTGAAGAACTTCTCTATCTTCTCTTTTTCAATTGGGTATTGCAACTTTAAGGAACTTGTGGTTATACTGGATGAGTTGCCTAACGACGCGGGGTAGAGCAGTCTGGTAGCTCGTCGGGCTCATAACCCGAAGGTCCATGGTTCAAATCCATGCCCCGCCACCAAATGAAAAGCTCTAGGTTTTATCCTAGAGCTTTTTGCATTATGAGGTGAGTGAGTGGATACCAGGCTTAGGGGTGATAGTGAAATTCATCTTGTTGAGGCGGAAAAGCGACAACGTACAACCCCCTTCGTGACGCTTGGATACTAATGACAAAAAGCTCTGAACATCAGATTGAGAGTCAGAGCTTAACAAGTTTTTAAGATCGATCGTTCAATTTCCAGGTCGCTCCAGAGATCAGATTCGTTAGGACGTGCGCCACGATCGGAACCAGCAAGTTACCCGTCCAAACCGCACCCATTCCTAATGCGATCCCGACGATCGATGCCCAAACTACATATGACCATTGTTTCAGGTTGCTCATATGTAGCACTCCAAAGCAAAGACTAGAAATCAGAACACCAAGAAAATCTAGCCCAAACTCCGGCAGCATCACCCCGCGAAACAGCAATTCTTCACTTAATCCGGGTAATAGTCCAAGCCAGAGAATATCTGGAAATAACAACGGTTTTAGCACCATCGTGAGATATTGGTTTGCACTCCTGCGATACTCGCCCCAAATGTGATACACGATCGCACTCGCAATCGAGATCCCAACCCCAAGCCCAACCCCTTGAAACAGAGACTCAAGCGAAAATCGAACAGGGAGCAAAGGAATCGTACTGAAGTGAAGCCAAACTTTAGAAACAACTAATAAAACAACAGCAGTCACACCCATCGCAATCAGAACTTGGATGCGGGTAAGCGGCTGCATCTCTGGGGTATCAGGAATTTGTTCTGCCACAAGAATTTTATTGTGCTTATATAAAACTGAGCTTGAACGCTCAAGAGGCTCACAGTATAACTCATGACTCAGAATTGAGACTAGGGAGTTAACTCCCTAAAGATTGCGATCGCTCCAGCAGTTGAATTGAGGAAATCTCTGGACTCAAAGCAGCAGGATTGATCCCCGCTCGATCGCAAGTTAGAACACCGATCGCTTCGAGATAAGACTTTACGATCGTCGATCGAATTCCTAATGCTTCAGACCGAACTTGTAATTTTGTTTCATTGTCTTCAACTGCAATGATTCGAGTTTTGGATTGACTCAAACTCAAAATTGCACTTCCACCACAAGCGGATGCTGGAACGATCAAAGCATTCACTTGATCCGCCCAGATTGCATGAGGGTTGGGAAATTCGGTAAATCGAGGAGCGCGGCTGAGTCCAACTAACACACAAGGAAGAAATGTATAGCCCAGTTCCTCGGCAGCCGATCGCGGAGATAAATTTGGGTCTAGCGGTAATGGCGACAATGCAGGCGCATGGGCGCAAGGGACACGAAACGTTCGGACAACCAAATGACTGATCACCGCTTCTGCTCCAGCCAAATGATCCACACCTTGTCCATATCTATAGTTCTGTAGCGCTTCGCTATCTGGATCATCTGGAAATCGAGCCACAACCGCGATCGCCGTAGCTCCCGCTTGATCAATTAATTTCTCAGCGGCTCTAAGCAAACTATCAGGATGTTTGATCGTGCCCCAGGTTGCACCGGATTTTGCGGTTCTCAGTTCCACATTTAACGGCTGATCAGTAACAACATAATCCGTTAGAGTCAGTCCTAGCGTGGCTCTAGCTGCATCTGCAACTTGTAGATGTCTGAGTTGCAAATCGGGTTCAATCGCACGATCAAGAATTAAGCCAATCCGATTCGATTGCTCTGGCACTAAGCCCCAACCCCCCGCTGCAAATCGATCTAAGCCGTAACCTTCAACATACAGCGCATTGGGTAGATTCCAGTAAAGCTGTGCGCCATTGAGAACGTTGGGATGAGTGATCAGTCGATCAGCAACTTGCGCGATCGCACGGGCAACAGGCAGCGCATCCCCCGCATATCCACCGATCGCGGCTCCAATTCCCGTTGGAACAATCAGTCCGACAGTATAAGGATTATTCACGAGTCACAACCGCTTCGATTTCAACGATTCGCCCATGAACGCGCGTAATCGCCCAGCGTAAAGGCTCTCCAAATGCTCGTAATTCTTGCTCGATGGCTTGATGCAACTCTCGAACGGAACCTTGGATCGCAAGCTCGATCGTGATGAAATCAGTAGTCATCCTTGTTGTCCGAATTGTTTTTTATAAACAGTTTCTTCTTTTTCGGTTTCAAGTTTGATGTTCGATCGAGGATACGATACACAAAGCAGTGCATAGCCTTGAGCCTGAAGATCAAGACTCACACCCATGCCATCAGTTTGATCGACGGTTCCTTCTGTGAGCAGTGCGGCACAAGTTGTACAAACACCCGCCGTACAGGAGACGGGTAAATCTAAGCCTTTGTCTTCGTTGGCAACTTCTAGAATGGTGCGATCGTCGGGAACTTCGATAACGTGGGTCTGCCCTTGATGCAGAATTTCGACGGTGTAAATGTTAGCCATATCAATGTGCCATATCAATGTGCGTGTCTGAGCAAAGATCATCATTATACGGTGATGGAGAGTCTGGTTAACGCCTCGATCAATCTGGGAACTCTTGGACTGGCGAGATTAACAAAGACGATGCATGATTTGATTACCCCGACCCAATTTACTGGGCTACCCAGCGTGATTAGCCAATTTAAAGAAGATCCAAACGCACTCCGGATTCAGAAGCTTTTGTTTTACATTTGTAAAAATCGCTGGGAAAGTGATAGCACTCGTTTGAATGCGCTGAGTTGGCGATCGCTGATCGAAGAAACTAGAGAAACTTACCCGACGATCGAACAACTGCGATCGCGTTTGATTCATCAAATCGGAATGCTGAATAAATCGGCTGAATATATTCCGATCGGACAAATCATCTTATCCGTTTTTGAACGAGTTTATGTGCAGAATGCAGCAACGATCGTAACGACTCCAAAGCTCGATCAAGATGTGAACGTATGCCGAATTAAGAAGTTACTAATTTATATTTGTCGGCAGTATTGGGAAGCAGATTCATCTGTGATTGAACAGGTATCAACTTCAGAGTTGATCGACGAACTGATGCAGCGCTACACGACTTTAGAAGAACTGCGATCGGGCTTGAGCAAGAGTGTCAGGACATTAAATAAACCCATTGAGTATTCGCTTGTTTCGGAGGTTATTCTCCGCCAAGTTGAACCGCTCTACGGTGATAAAGAATTCTAATTCAGTATCAACACCGCGATCGTTCAGCATAATTTGACCTGATGGCACGCTCACAAATTCGTGAAAATTAGCGCGTTTGGGGTTTCTGAGCGACCTGCATCGACTTCGCTAAGTCTGCCATCGCCGTTTCTAGCACCACTCCCGCATCCATCGCGACCCAGCCCTCAGTCGTTTGCTGCCGCACTTCAAAGTGCAAGTGCGGTCCAGTCGAGTTCCCCGTGCTTCCCACACGCCCCAACACTGCGCCTTGCTTCACAATCTCCCCAGGCTTGACGAAAATCTCCGACAAGTGAGCATACAACGTCTGTTGAGCACCTGCATTGTGTTCCAGTGCCACCGCTAACCCATATCCCCCAAAGAAGTCCGCCATAATCACCCGACCTGTCAACGCCGCTAATACAGGTGTCCCTAAGGGTGCACCGAGATCGGTTCCGGTATGAAGGCTGGTATTGCCGCTGATTGGATGCACCCGCCAGCCGAACATCGACGTAATCGCAGCCGGAATCGCCAGCGGGAAAATCAGCTTCAAATCCCCATTGCCAAGTCTGCTGATTGGGCGAACGGTGCGATTGTAGTAATTCTGGACGGTACTGTAAGCGGAACCGACCGGATTCGCGGGTGAGGTTGTATTCCAGTTGATGCCTGTGACCGACAAGTTAAAGCCACCCACTTCGACCGGAGCCGCACTTACTGATTCAGCCGCTGCATAGTGGCGCGGTGCGCTCGGCGTAATCGGAGCACTCGGCTTTGCAACCACCGCAGGTGCTTCAGATCGCTCGGTCGCACCCAAATTGTAATCTGTACGATCGATAAACGTATCGCTGCCAGAAGGAGCGGCGATCGGAGCTTTAGGAGTCTCGATCGCGCTTGTCTGTGGGACAGCAACCGTGGATTTAGAAGCGGGGATCGGATCGATGGTTGCACCGCGCTCCACGTTCGCAGCAGGGGTTTGAGCATGAGCGTGACTAACTCCGCTGAACCCAATCAGTCCGCCCATTCCTGAAAGTATCAGAGTGCGAAAGATGAAAGCGGCGTTGAAAAAAGGTAGATTCATAGATTGATTTGGGAGAATAACAGCGAATCGAGAAGGCTCAGCATCCATTTTGACGAGAATTGAGAAAAATGGCTCATGGACTTAAATTGCTCACGGCGCGACGAAGCTGAGCAAGTGCCAGATTGTAATTAATAACCGCACTGACGCGGTTGCCTTGTGCTTGCGTCAGTGCTGCTTCTGCGCTAATACGATCCGTCTGAGTTCCGACTCCTGCTTGAAATCGGAGAATCGCGAGCCGCAACGCTTCTTCTGCCTGTGCAACGGATTGCTGCGTTGTATTGATGTTAGCAAGGTTGGCTTGCAGGTTCGCAAACGCTTGCTCGACCTGGAACCGGATCAAATTGCGGTTTTGCGCGAATCGCGCTTCGGCAATGTCGCGAGTGCGTTCTTGCTGAGCGATTTGGGCATTCGTCGCGCCACCGTCAAACAGATTTAAGCGTGCCTGCAATCCCAAGGCGTAACTGTCTGAATTGCGGGTATCGCTACCAGCGCTTCCCGATCGCTGGAAATTGTAGGAGGCAACAAAACCGACCGTCACCCCATTCTGAGCACGCACGGCTCGAATTTGCGCTTGGCTGATTTCACGCTGTACAAGCTGCTCTTCTAACTCTGCTCGATTTTTGTAAGCCAATACAATGCTATCTTCGAGCGGAATTGTCCAAGTGCCCGCAGGCTGAACCGGATCAGCGGCGGTGAGTGTCGCAGTTTCCGATAAACTCAGTCGCTGTGCCAGTTGCCGTCGATTCACTTCCTGGGTCGCTTGAGCGTTCCGTAACTGCTGTTGAGCATTCGCTAAATTGACTTCTGCCCGCAGCGTATCAAATCGAGTTCCCAATCCAGCCGCTTCTTGCGCTCTAGAGTCTCTCAAGTTCGCTTCGGCATTTCGCACCGCTGCTTCGTTGATCGCAACTTGAGAATCAGCGTTCTGTAAGTTGTAATAGTCATTCGAGACTTGGAGGCGCAAATCTTCCCGGGTTTGCTCAAGCTGTAATTCGGTCGCACGCGATCGACGTTCTGCCGCTTGGATCTGTGCCGGACGTAATCCCGATGTGAAGAGATCATAATTGAGTTGTGCGCCCGTACTAAAAGCCGTGCTAGTAGAGCCACTATTACCGCTATCGATGCCTAACTGCTGCAAAAAACTATTTTGCTGAGTATCGCGCGTGATGAATGCACTTCCAGAACGATTCAAACTCGCTGTCAGCCCTAATGTGGGAAAGCTGCCTGCTCTGGCTTCGCGGATGGCTTCGCGGCTTTGCTCAACCTGTAAACGCGAGATTTCCACATCGCGGTTGTTGCGTTCTGCAAGTTCTAAGGCTTGCTGGAGGGTAATCGGCTGAGTGGCTCGAATTTGGACTTCTGAGGGTCGAGTTGGAAATTGGAGGCGGTTGGGTGAAGGATTGAGAAAGGCTGGAGTCGGGACGAGTTGATTCGCGCCTCCGTTACCAGGAGTGGTCGGAGCGGGAGTTGCCGGAATCCGAGTTGCTGGAGCGGGAGTGGTCGGAGCAGGGGTTGCCGGAATTGGCGTGCTAGGCGATCCGGTTGAACGGGGCAGGGGTGCTGAAGGACGCGGAGCGGTCGCGGGAGGCGATGAAGTTGTGCCTTGAGCGCTAGTCTGAGGCTTGGAAGTGGGTTTAGCGGGGCTAGGATTGCTTGCTGGAGATTGCGCGATCGTCATCGCCACGAACGGTGGGGTTGGATCACCTTCACTGTCGCGGCTTGTTTTCCAAGTGAGTGGAAGCGGTACATTCGCACTCTTACCGGAGAGGGATGAGGGTGTACGGGCTTCAGCGATCAGTAATTGGTCGGATGCGGCGGGTTCCGGATCGTTTTGTGGTCGAACAGGATTGGCAGATGCTGCACCCATTGTTCCAACGGTCATCCAAGCTCCCACACCTAAAGTCAGTAATTGAAGAGACGGTTTCATACGATTTCGGTTTGCCCACGGTATCACAATCAAAGAAGAGACAAGCGGCTGTATTTTAGCCAACTTGCTCTCAGTTCTGCGGTCTTAAGCAGGATATCGCTTCTAGATGTCGATCGGCAAAATTCCTGAGTTTTTTCAGATGATATTTTCTCAAATTGCAATGATTCAAGGGTCGTTGAGCCGGATTCAACGCGGAACTGGCTGTATGAATGGATACAGCTTGTGGAGCAGTGAGTATCATCTATTCGCCCTGGTTGTTGTGCAAATCCGGAAAAATCTAAACGTTGTATTAGACTTTTCTTGAAGGCTGTGGGTTCAGTGTTACAACAATTGCAGGTGAACCGAGATTGTTCTGATGTCTAGGCTCTGCGATCGCAAGTGGATTTTTATCTTTGTTTTGACGCTTTTTGTTACGTTTGCGTTGCCGACTTATTCGCAGTCTGAATGAGAGACTGCGAGCGCAGGAATTAAATCGATCGCAGCAGAGGATGTCGAAAAGAATGTTCCTCGACAGACACAATATGTAATCGAGCGTTACGGCGGTGGAAAGACACCTGGTTTAAAGGATGGAGAAATTATCCGAATCTACAATCAAGCATATAGCGAGAAGGAAAAAGAGAAACAACAAGACCCGCGAGAGCTTCTGTTTAAGAATGGGCGGTTGCGTTTATCGCTTTTCTGCTGCTAATTTTTCAAGATACGGTCAAGAAGTGGGCTACAGGACTCAGTACGGCGCTTGAGAAAGGGGTTTACAACCGCTTTGCAGGAACGAAATTATTTTGGGGAATTGCGCTGCAAAAGTATCAAAAGGCGCTGATTGGAAAGTATCGGGAATTGAAGATTCCGTTTCGGGTCGATCGACCGTTGAAGATGCAGGATGTGTATGTGCCGCTGAAGGTGAAAGGACGACGGGATGCGGAGTTGATTGATGCGTTGGATGCGGTCGGGAAGTATCGGCGGCTCATGGTGTTGGGGCAGCCTGGAGCGGGAAAATCGATGCTGCTGAAGTTTTTAACCTTGAGCTATGCGGAAAATCGATTATTGAATTTGACAGAAAGACCCGTTGCGATTTTGTTGGAGTTGTATCGGGTGGACGTGGATGCAGATATTTTGGTGCTGTTGGTGAAGGCGCTGGAACGCGAGGATTTTCCACGGGCGACGAAGTTTGTGGAGCAGGGATTAGAGAAGGGTACGGTGATGCTGTTGTTGGATGAGTTGGATGAGGTGGGGAATGCAGCCCGATCGACAATCGTTCAGAAGCTAAAGGATTTTCTCGATCGCTATGAAAAGTGCCGGGTAATTTTGACTTGTCGATCGCAGGTTTATTACAACGAGTTCAGCGAGTTTGATCAAACGTTGGAGGTGGTGGAGTTTACGGATCAACAGATGCGGCGATTTCTGGCGGCTTGGGCAATGCCACCGGAGAAGTCGATCGATCAGTTGATGCTGACGTTGCAGGATCGTCCTCGGATTTTGGAACTGGCGCGGAATCCGTTATTGCTGACGATTATTGCTTATCTGTACTGTGATACACCGTTTGTATTGCCGCATTCTCGTGCTGAGTTTTATCAAAAAGCGATCGATATTCTGTTGGAAACTTGGGATCAGCGGATGAGTTGCTAAATCGGTTTGAGGGCAATCGCGCAAGTTGGCGGGAGATGGTGAAGCTTTGGTGTGGATTAGCGGACGATGGTACTGCACTGATTGAGCGGGTGTATCAGTCGGATGCGATTACTGCTTTTGAGTGTTTGGCGGATGCTCAACAGGTGGAACAATCGTTAGAGAAATATCGACCGAACAGCGATCGACAATAAGCAATTAAGATTCATCAAGTTTTAGATCTAGCGCAAATGCGATCGCTTGCTGAATCTCAAGCAACACTGCATCGGGTAGCTCACCCAGCTTACGCTCTAGTCTTACGCGGGCAATCGATCCCAAGCCTTGTACACTCGCGATAGAATCGCGATTCAGAAATGACAGTTTAGGCAAAACCACTTCGTAAGCACTTTCTCGATATTGCGTCGTTAGAGGCACATAAATCACTAAAGCTCTTGCAGGTCGCAATTTTGCAGCCAAACCCAAATCAGCCAACCAAACATCACCGGGTTTCAGGTTCATCTAACAGATCCAATACTTTTTGTTCAATCGATCGAGAACGCAGAATATCTAGCCCTCCTTGGTCTGCTAACTCAATGATTTCTACAAGAGATTGTCTCACCTGTTGAGCAACTTCTGGCTGCCATTGAAGCAATTTCGTATTCAGTTGCTCAACTAAAGCATCGATCGATTTCTCCATGTTGTACCTCAAAATATTGTTGGTAGAAGCATCAATTTGATTCTAAAGGCTTTTCGCTTAAGCGAGATCGCGCTAATTCAATTGACTGCGAAACTTACTGGTACTGATATACAAAAGCGCGATCGCAAACACAAACAGCGCGATCGCTTCAGGATACAACACGTCCAAACCATTGCCTTTGAGTAAAACACCCCGCGCGATTTTGACATAATGCCGCAGTGGATTGGCAAGCGACAAGATTTGGAAGAACTTTGGCATACTTTCGATCGGTGCGATCGCGCCAGAGAGTTGAATCAGCGGCAGATTGATAAAAAACGAGGTGAGAATCGCTTGCTGTTGGGTGCGTGAAATCGTCGCCAGCAGGAAGCCCACCCCAATTCCAACACAAGCATACAGTCCAGAGAAGAAGAGAAATAGTAGCAGACTGCCTCGGAAGGGCACTTGAAAGATGAAATGCGCAACCGAGAGCGCTAACATTACTTCACCGAGTAGTAGCACAAACAGCGGAACAATTTTCGCTAAGATAATTTCCCAATCCGCCGCAGGAGTCATTAAAAGCTGCTCCAAGGTTCCGGTATCTTTCTCGCGCACGATCGCCGATGTAGAGACGAGCGAACTGCCTAAATTCAGCACCAATCCAATCACCCCCGGCACAATAAACCAACTCGAAACCAGACCCGGATTGTAGAGGATTGTTGCTTCGGTTTGGATCGGGGGTGCAACTTCAGGCGAAAATCGCTGTCCGAATTGGTTAATCATTTGAGTTGCGTAGCCGCTGGCAATTCCGGCAGTATTGGCATCGACCGCATCGATCAGAACTTGAACTTCAGCCGGGTTATCGCTATAGAGCGATCGATTAAAGTCAGTCGGAATGATCAAGCCCGCTGTCACTTCACCGCGTCGAACTTGGGTACTGAGATCGGTTTCATTCAGTGTCCTTGATTTCACATCAAACACACCGTTTGAAGTCAGTGCCGCAGTCAGCTCACGACTCATTGGAGTGTTGGAATAGTCCATCACTCCCAGTTTGAGGTGTTGCACACTCGGACTCAGTGCAAATCCGAAGATCAGCAGTTGCACCGTTGGTGGAAAGACGAGCAGAAAGATCAGTTGTTTATTTCGCAGAATTTGACTGATTTCCTTGACTGCAAGAGCAAAGAAACGGCTCTCTAATAAAGGTCGAAAGATATTCATACCCAATCACCCAGGAAGTTGCATTCGACCGAGGACGCGGCGCGAAATGTTGAACAATACAAACGCAAGCACAGTCAGAAGTACCGGAGCGCTCCAAACTCCGCTCCATCCGGTTCCGCGAACAAACGCATCGCGAGAAATCTCAATAAAATAACGAGCCGGAACAATATTGCTCACGAGCGATAACGGAAAAGGAATGTTACTGAGCGGATAAATGAACCCCGACAACAGTAGCGCGAGTAAAAATCCAGCCGTTGCCACACCTTGAACCGCCACCGATCGATTGTTCGCCCTAACTCCGATAAACAATCCAAACATCACACTGGCAACCAGAAAGATTGCGCCCCCCAAGAATAAAGGGGTAGGATCACCTGCAAATCGAAGCCGCCAAACCGCACACCCTAAGCCGATTACGAACACCGCTTGACCAATTCCGACAATGAAGTAAGCGAGGCATTTTCCTAGTAGCAATTCAGCCGCACTAATGTTAGAAGCATAGGTTTGTAAGATTGTGCCTTGTTCTTTCTCGCGAGACATTGCTAATGCTGCTAGCAGACTTGGATAAATCGCCAGAATCACACCGAAGACACCTGGAACAATGTAGAGCGATTCTTGCCGACCTGGATTAAACCAGAGTCGAAGCTGAGGTGATACCTTGGACTGCGATCGCGCTAAGTTCTGAGATTGAATAAACGAATTTGTAAAAGCTTGAATGCTATTTTTAATCACTCTTGCATTGTTCACATCGGTTCCATCAATGAGTACTTGCACTGTACTGGTTCGACCCGCTCCAATATCAGCGCTGAACTTTGGTGGAATGATCACCGCAGCTTTTGTGATTCCGCGATCGATTCCATCTCGAACGGGATCAAGATTGTTCCATTGCACCGGAGTAAATTGATTCGTGGCATACAATCGCTCTGTGTAAGATTGGCTGAGGTTACTACGATCGAAGTCTTGCACAATCAAAGTAATATTTTTTGCTTCGAGTCGAATCGCAAATCCAAAGATAAACAGTGTCATCATTGGCAGAATGAACGCCAGCGCTAGAGTTAAGCGATCGCGGCGAAACTGAGCAAGTTCTTTTTTACACTGGGCGAGAATGCGTTTCATGATTTGGCTTGAGCACGTTGGACCACTCCAATGAAGGCATCTTCGAGGGAGTAGGGAATGGGGAGTAGAGAGATTGGGGATAAGTTGGCGGCGATGAGGCGCGATCGTAGTTGTTCGATTTCTTCGGGGTGATCGATGACGACGTGTAAGCGATCGGCAAAAATTGAAACGCGCCAACTATCCATTTGTTGCTTCAGTAAGTTAGATGCGGCTTGCGTTTGGTCGAGAACAACTTCGATTAATTGTCCGGGTTGTGCGGCTTTGATTTGGCTCGGTGAACCTTCTAATACCGTTTCACCTGCAACCATAAAGCTCATGCGGTTACATTGTTCCGCTTCTTCAAGGTAGTGAGTCGTAACTAGGATCGCAGTTCCATTGCGGGCGAAATCATTGATCAATCGCCAAAATTGCCGACGTGCTAACGGATCAACGCCAGAGGTTGGTTCATCAAGGAACAAGATATCGGGTTCGTGCAGAACAGACGCACCGAAGGCAACACGCTGCTTCCAGCCTCCGGGTAACTGTCCTGTAAGCATATTTTCTTGTCCTTCTAGTCCGCACGTTGCCAGCACCCAATCAATCTTCTCGCGTCTGAGCTTACGCGGAACTCCGTAAACACCGCTGTAGAATTCAAGATTTTGCACGATCGACAAGTCATCATACAGCGTAAATTTTTGGCTCATGTAGCCGATCCGCTTTCTCAAGCTGCTACTGCGAAGATTGCCACGTTCTCCACCGAGCGCAATCTCTCCAGAACTTGCGGGTAGCAATCCACAGAGCATTTTGATTGTTGTGGTTTTCCCGGCTCCATTTGCACCCAGCAAGCCAAAAATCTCACCGTAGCGAATTTCAACATCTACGTTTTTGACCGCTTGGAATGTTCCGAACACTCGGTTTAGATTGTGAGCATAAATTGCAATGTCTTCTGAAGATCTGCGACCCGATCGAGAACGCGGAAACTCTAAAACCTGCGGGGCTGATCCTTGTTGTCGCAGTCGCGTTACAAACACATTCTCTAGCGTTGGTTCTGTCAATTGAATTGAAGTTAGGGAGAGTTGCCGATCGCGAAACTTAGCTCGAATCTCCCGTTCTCCAAGATTCGGATCAGCGACTAACACATCTAAGCGATCGCCAAAAGTCTGAACATCCGCAATTTCAGAACTCTCGTTTAAGACCTGTTCTGCAACTTCAAGCTGAGGGGTATGCACTTCGAGTCGATACAAGCCTAAACTTTGCCGCAATTGAGCAGGGGTTCCAATCTGCTGAATCGTGCCGTCATACATCAAAGCGATGCGATTACAGCGTTCTGCTTCATCCAGATACGGAGTGGCGACGACGATAGTTACTCCTTCCGCCGCCAATGCTGCCAATACATCCCAAAACTCCCGACGCGACACTGGATCGACACCTGTTGTCGGTTCATCTAAGAGCAATACTTTTGGTTGTGACACGAGCGCACAACAGAGAGCAAGCTTTTGTTTCATGCCTCCAGATAGCTGTCCTGCTAAGCGATCGCCAAACTGATCCAAGCTCATCAACTTTAGATACTTCTGTCGTCGCTGCTGAAACAGTTGATCAAGAACTTCTCTCAAGCCCGCAACATACTGCAAATTCTCATTAATACTCAAATCCAAATACAACGAAAATTGCTGAGTCAGATAGCCAATCTGCAATCGCGCATCTCTCGCTGGCAAGCCCAGAACCTGAACTTCGCCCGCTGTTGCTTCCATAATGCCGCCGAGAATGTGAAAGGTCGTGGTCTTTCCGGCTCCATCGGGACCAATCAACCCAAATAATTCACCTGGAGCAACATCAAAATCAATGCCCCGAACCGCAGCCAACCGACCATAATGTTTATGCAGTTGCTGAACGCGAATTACTGAATCCGTTGTGCTACGAGAAACATTCGGAGTAAGCTCAATCGCTGAAGACATAACTACTCCTGTTTAAGGATGATTTCCCCATCTGCGGGCATTCCAGGCTTTGCAAATCCGCCCGGATCATTGATCGCGATTCTCACCCCAAACACTTGCTTAACCCGATCGTCTCGAAAATAAATGTTCTCCGGAGTGAAAGCCGCTTTCGGGTCGATCGCAGCGACTCTTGCACTCAGCGGTTTCTTCGGGTCAGAGTCGAGAAACACCTGAGCACGCTGACCAACCCGAATCTTACCAATGTCACCTTGAGGAATGAAGCCCCGTAGATAAACCGTGTTCAAATCAATCACCGTTAGCAATGTTCTTCCGGTTGCAACAACCGCTCCCGGTTCTACAGGTCGAGCCGTCACAACTCCATGAATCGGGCTTTTAACCACAAACGAATCTAATCGTCTCTGAATTTGTTGCTGATTGGCTAGCGCATTTTTCACTCTCGCTTGTGCTGCGATTAATCTCGATCGTGCTTGTTCGCGTTGTTGTTCTAAACCTGATAGCTGTGCATTGCGAATGTTTGGATTGAGTCCAGTTGTTCTCGTCTGGGTTAATCCACCTTCAGCCGCGCTCAATTGTTCACGCGCAACAGTCACCGCTTCTTGTCGCGCTTGTAGAGTTGCAATCGCAGTATCTACCGAAGCTTGAGCCGTCTCTACATTGGTTTGGGCTTGATCAAACTGCTGTTTGTTAATTGCACCTTGGCTAACCAACTGAGCATAGCGATCGCGATCTTTAATGGCAAGATTGGCTCTCGATCGAGCTTCTTTTAACTGTGCATCCGCTTGTTTCACATTTGCATCTGCTTGCGACACCTGTGCCCGTGCTGCCGCCACCGTAGAAGATGCTTGACTAATTCGCCCGCTTGCATCGCCTTGCGACTGTTGTAGATTCAACTGTGCTTCTTGAATCCGACTTTCTGCCACTGCAATATCTAATCGTGCCTGCTGTTCTTCTTGTCGTGCAGATGCGACTTGTGCTGCTGCTGCTCTTAATTGCTCATTCACTTCCTCATCCGTAATCTGTGCGACGACTTGATCTTTCTGCACCTCGTCGCCTTCGCGAAAATTGATCGCACTGACCCGCCCTGCTGTTTTCGCCCCGATATCGGTTTCATCTGCCTCAATCCGCCCGCTCAAGGGTAAAGTGGTCGCCTCTGGTCGCGGCAAAAACCGCCAAGTCGCAAACCCAATTCCCGCGATCGCAAGCAGTCCCGGAATAATCAATTTCTTTTTCGATCGTCGAGAAGGCTTGACAGCAGGCACACTCGGAGCTTGATCCGCAGGTTGGGGAAGTGTTTGAGTCATAAGACTTTGCTAAGTTCTGTTGGCGGAATACGGATCATACTAGACTGTCTAGTATGATTAAACAACACTCCTTTGAAAAAGTTAACCGATGCCGATTACGAGCGATCGTCAAACCGCGAAACGAGATCAGATTCTAAAAGGTGCAATGGTTGTGTTTTTGCGATCAGGCTATGCGGGAGCCAGTATGGATCGCGTTGCAGCCGAGGCAGGCGTTTCTAAACAAACAATTTATAGTCACTTTCAAGACAAAGAGGGATTGTTTCGATCGCTAATTGAAGGCGAAACTCTCAAACGATTCGAGGCAGTGTTTCAACTCGATCCTCACCAGATTGATCCTGAAACATTGCTCCGACGTTTGGCGCAAATCTATTTCACCCAAGTCGTGGACGGCAGTCATTATATATCACTGCTACGAATTGTGATTGGCGAATCAGAGCGCTTTCCAGAATTAGCGAAGCTTTTTACTCAGACGGTTGCACAACCCGGTAAGAAGTTACTCAGTGAATACTTTCGACATCATCCAGAATTAAAGATTCGTGACCCGGAAGCGATCGCACAAATCTTCTTTGGTTCGATGGTGTCTTGGGTGATTTTACAAAAGATGCTCTACGGTGAAATGACGATCGATCTGTCGCGCGATCGTGTTGTAGATCAGTTAATTGATTTGATTGTGTGTCATTAGGAAAGTAAACTCTGCTCAAACTAGCTTCTTGCAGAACGAGCAGAGTGGGAGATTAGCTCCGCAGTTCTGCACCTGCTTGAGTTAGCAGACTCGATAACTGCCGAATTTTAGCGGCGGTTTCGCCCGAAGTGTCGATCGTTAATTCACTCGAAGTATCTCCACCTAAACTCGTAAGTAGATTGGCGATCGCGTCTGCACTTTTTCCTTTACGCAGTGCGTCTTTCAGTTCTCCCAGATCATCTGCAATCGCGAGTCCCTGAAGCTGCTGTTGCCAAGCCTCTAGAACGGTCATTGCTTGCTCGATCGGAATCGCGGTGATTCCTTGTTCTAATGCTGCGATCGTTGTGTCAATGTTTGCTTGATCGATATCTGCCATGATGAATTAATTACACAACTCATTGATCGTGCTGAACTTTGACGATTCAGATCGTCCCTCTAAAGTTTGAGCCATACAGTTCGCGATCGTCTAATTATGATTGGCGATATCGATCGAGCAATTCCGCCAAATAGTCAAATCCATCGACTCCAATTTCGACAATGATCTTCGATCGCTGATCCTGCAAAATCTGATCAAATCGTTCTCCTAGTTGTCCCCGCAGAATGGTCAGCAATCCGGCAGGAGCACGCCAATCGTTTGTTCCCATCTGCTCTAGTTTGTACATTGCAAGCGTAGATGCAAAGATTGCTTTTTGATTATCTTGATGCTGGTAAAAGGCTTCACCAAAATAGGATAAACACAGCGCGTGAAGATAGCGATCGCCTGCGTCCGCTGCGGCGTAGCTTGCTTGTTCCAAATACTTAAAGGCTTGATCAGTATCATTTAAGGTGACGTAAGCACTCCCTAAGCTGAGTGAACATAGAGCTTGACTTTGTAAATCCCCAAGCTTTTCAGAAAGGGCTAAACCTTGTTCTAAGTAACCAATCGCTAATTCATACGCATCAGGATCAGATTCAAGTAACTGTGCTTGAAACACTTCTGCATAGCCTAAATTCGCTAATGCATTCGCTTCACCCATACGATCACCTGATTGTCGGCTGAGAATTAACGCGCGTTGACTCGTACTGATTGCCTCCGCATAGTTTTTCTGATTGATACTAATGCGACTTAAATGATTCAAATTTGCAATCTCACAGCGTCGATCGCCTGCTTCCTGTGCGATCTCTTTTGCTGCAATGTGGATTTCCTTGGCTAAATCAGATTCGCCTAACACGCGCTGTGAGGTTCCGATTAAAGTGAGAATTCGCGCTTTTTCCTGTGTGCCTTCGGTGCGCTTCAGAGGCTCGCTCAGATAGTTCATGGCATCGCGGAAATATGCTCCTGTGAACGAGGTGTAAATCGTTCCATACAATGGGAAATAATCGCGTTGAGCAAAGATTCGTAATATCTGGAGTGTCACTCGGAATGATGCTTCTGAGAAGCGCGATCGATTCATCGAATTTAAGAACGACGATCGCGAAAATCCATTCGCTAACTCTGACCAAATTAACGCAAATGTCAGAAAGATCGAAACCGCTAATGATGTTCCAGCCTTAGCACTATAGCTTTGATTTTCTGCCCAACTGACCAAACCGCGTTGTAGCGTTTGCATAACGATCAGGAGTTGAACCCAATCCGATAATGTTACGTCCGTTTGAGATTCTGCCCATTGACTTGCAGGTTGGTTTTGATCGAGTGCAGTGAAAAATGATTTTGGAAGTTGTCCGATCGCTTGGTTTGCCCACAGTTCCCAAGGTCGCACCCCACGCGATGAACCTTCAAATCCTAATTGTTCTGAATTGTAAATCCAACTGATTAAATGCGGTTGTAATGTGTTCCAAGACTGCAATCCGCGCAAGATTCCATCACTCAATTGTGCGATTTCTTCTTGAGTTTCGGCATCGGAAATCGGTTGTTGTCGCAGCGTCATTGCTAATTGTTTGAGTTGATCCGCATTCAAGCTATCAGGATGATTGGGATCGCTCAATGTGAGAAAAATTAAAAGTCGATCGCTCTTGTCTGCCTGATTCAACTGTCGAACAGAAGTGGCGATCGCGCTTTTATTTTGATTTTCAGATTGCCACCGTTTCCATTCGCCTTCGATCGTTTGAAGTGCCCGCATTGCTCGCATCGCTTTGGCTTGCCTCAACTCATCGCTTTTATCATTTGCCTGAGTTTGAGTTTGCATTAAACGAGCGCGAAACTTTACTTCAAAGATTTCACCGCTATCCGGCTCAATCTCCTGCACCAACATTTGATAAACCTGCTCTTTGGATCGAATGTTTCCTTTCAGCGTCATTTGAATGATTTGTTCGATCAAATTGGTATAGCGATCGCCCAGTGCAGAATCAGACATAGAAAATTCCATGATGGAGGCTTTCTTTATTCTAAAAGTTCTGGCAAAAGTCTTTCATTTCTCACTGGAAATTAGAGGAAAAAATCATTGCGTTGTGCTTAGATATCGGGCAATCTTAGATATGATGAAAAATAATTTCAGGCGCTTCGCTATTTCTGGTCTATGAGGAGTCGATCGATGAAAATTTTAACGGATTTGTTTAATCAGAAGTTGAACCTTCTGGGAGCCGCAGTGGTTGGAATTTGCACGGGCACGCTTGCGTGTGCTGTAGGCATTGCAAATCAAGCTCCCGCTTCCGCCCAAGCCGCTTATGGAAGTTATGTCGGAATTGGTCCTGCAATTGGGTTGACTAGTGGTGATGGGGGTGGTAGCAACGTTTCGGCTGTGGTTGCTGGACGCTATAAGTTTCTGAGAACGCCGATCTCGCTTCGGGCACAAGCCTTTATCGGCAATGGAGTCGCGATCGTGCCCACTGTCTCTTACGACTATCCGCTAAATTGGCAGACTGATATTTATCTTGGTGCGGGCGCTTCGATTCCGCTCGGTGGCGATACGGTGGTGGGAAATCGTACCAGTTTCGCAATTCAGCCTGGAATTGACTATGTACTTCCTAATAGCAATCTAGTAGTATTTGGCAATGCTGTGATTGCTTTTGATGGGTACAGAAATGGTGGAGCAGCAGCGACACTGCAAGGCGGAGTCGGATTGCGATTCTAGGTTGACGCAGGGATGCAATCACTAGGACGATGAAGAAGCTGTGTCAAATGCGATCGTTTCTCCTATGACCATTGCTCCCTTAAGCTGGACAGAACTCGAAGCCCTCACCGACTTTCAAACCGATCCGATCAATGATCTGACGAACGCGCAATCCCGATTACGCCTGTTTGGACATTCGGAATCCGAGGTGCGCGTGACCCTGTATCGGGATTATCACGCTTGGTGTCCCTACTGCCAGAAAATCTGGCTGTGGCTTGAAGAAAAGCAAATCCCGTATCGCATCGAGAAAATCACAATGTTCTGTTACGGGGAGAAAGAAAGTTGGTACAAGCGGAAAGTCCCATCAGGAATGCTGCCTGCGATCGAGTTGGACGGGCGCATCATTACAGAAAGCGATGATATTCTGATTGCACTAGAACGAGAATTTGGCGTTTTGACTTTCGGAATGGAAGATCCGAGGGTGAAACCGCTGAGATGGCTAGAGCGACTTTTGTTTCGGGCTTGGTGTAATTGGCTTTGCTATCCGTCAAGTTCGGCACGTGAAGAGCAACGCAAACGAGAGAAGTTCGTTGAAATCGTGGCACAGGTCGAAGAAGCGCTGAGTCAAACACCGGGAGCTTACTTTTTAGAAGAATTTAGCACCGCCGATGTAGTCTTCACGCCGTATGTCGAACGCATGAACGCTAGTCTTTACTATTACAAAGGCTACTCGATGCGCGAAGAAAATCCGCGATTCAAAGCTTGGTTCGATGCGATGGAAACTCGATCGACCTATCGTGGTACTCAGAGCGATTTTCATACTCATGTCCATGATTTGCCGCCTCAAATGGGTGGATGTTGGGCAAATGGCGAACCGCAAACGTTGATCAACCAAGCACGAGTCGATCAGGGTGCTTGGTTTGGGCTACCAGATGTGGGATATCCAGAACCGGAGAACGCTCGACAAGAAGTATTGCATCGGGTGATCAAGCATCGATCGAACATTATTCGAGTCAATCCTGCAGATGATCGATTAATTGATCAAGCGTTGCGCTGTGCTCTAACGGCGATGATGACGGGTGAAGCTTGTGTGCCTCCGTCGGGTGCGGATGTAGCGTTGCGGTATTTGCGCGATCGTATTAGTGTGCCACGAGATATGTCGATCTATGCGGCGAAGCGTTTTAGAACCGTGTTAGAAGAAACAGCGGCGCTTGTAGGAAACGGTCAAGGTCTTCCTATCCCGGTTAAACACCGACGGGATCAAGATCCTGCCAATTTTGCTAAACGATAAGCGCGATCGTGATTGCGAACTAAGTGTTACGGGCAACACTAAGCGCCAAAACTCGGATCACGATGTTGATCACAATTGCTGCTGACCAAAGCGTCATAATGTTTTTGAGGTTGTGGCGATCGACGTTTTGCCAGCCCCAAATAAACGTGTAGATGCCACAGATAATTCCAAAAATCCCCCAACCGACTCCCTTATCGGGGAAGAGCTTCATCAAAACGAGAATGAAACACGCAAAGCTCGCAAGCTATGCCGCAACAACGAGTACTCCAAGTAAAGTTTCCATTTCTAAATCCTCAAAAAATCTGTAGCCATGAAAGCACACTACAAGACGAATTGATAGAATTCCTTTGTAAAAAAGCACAATCGAGTCAGCCAATAGACCAGGAAACTACTGAGAAGTACGATCGTCATTCCAGTCCGCCGCTCAACTCGCTCGACGATCCCTACAAGTTTGATTCGGCGAGACTTTGGCAGAACGATCGTCGTGAAGATCAATCCCGCAATTCCGACGACGATCGGAGCAAAGGCATGAATTCTGAGTGCGTGCTCAAAATGACCGTGGAGTAGTTCTAATGTTGCGCGTGAAAGTCCACAGCCTGGACAGGGAATTCCTAATCCATATCGGATCGGACACTGCCAGCTAGGTAAACCGAGTGAAATCAACCCAAAGTGAAGCGTTGCCGTTGCAGCGAGAATCATGCACAGTTGGCGCGATCGTATCAGTGAAGAGAGCAGCATAGCTAAACCAAGGGTGACGGAACCACAATATAACCGGATGCTCGATCGCCAAGCACTAAATTCTTTTCTGTTCCCCAGTACCACCAGTACGCCGCAACATATGCACAAATCAAACTATCAAGCTGATCTTCGATTTCCTTGAGTTCGGCTCCTTTGTTTGGAATGTCTGGTAGCGTTTCTATTTTTAATCGCGGTTCGATCTTTGGTAATCGCTCTAGAATTAACTGTCGTAGTTTTTCTAATTCGGGTTTGCGTTGTGCGATCGTTCCTTTCTTGTATTTCAGAATCTGATTCAACTCAAATAAATGAATCATTGCTGGATGCGGAAAGACTTCGATCTGATAGCGTCCCGGATGCTGTGATTTGATCGTAGGTGCGTGTTCAAAACCGCGCTCTTCCAAACTCAATCCAACACCGATTGTTCGATCGGCAAATGGAAGACTTAGGTTCGCAGGGTAACATCCTGCATGATAGCGTCCGAAGTGTTTGTGAGCTAAACGATCGGGGAGACGCATCCCGGTTTGGTTCGGAATGATCATTGGAGCATCAACCGCCACGATCGCCGCATTCGGAGCTTGCTCATCGACCCAAGCGAAGATTTGATCGATCGAGCTTTCTCGCCGCAGATCTCGCAGCGTTAACGCTCCATTCACAAGCTCTAAACAGCACAACCCACTGGGATTTGAACTCCAACCTAAATCAATTCCCAAGCATTTCACGATCGATTCTCTTCATTTCTCAAGCGCTCCACTTCTGCCCGAATTGCGGCTAACTGTGCCGTGAGTTCTTGTAGCTCAAGTTGGACTTCGGGTGAAGGGGCTTGAACCGTTGTAGCTGTAGTGGTTACAGTGGTTCCTCCAGAATTCATCTCACTCCGACGCTGAGCGATGAACGTATCAACATAGCTGCGGGCTTCTTGCTCGGTGACTTCACCCTTTTCTGCCCACTCGCGCGTGAGTTGATCGAGATCGGTTTTGAGTCTGGTGAGATTTGCCTCTCGTTTGCGAGGATCTTGGAGAATTTCGACGAGGGTTGCAGTAGCTCCGAGCGTGACGCGAAAGCTTTTTTGCAACATCTGGACAACAGTATCAGAATTCATAGATTCAGACCGTTCAACTCAATGACTTGATCTTACTGCAACGAATTTGAAAGACGGCTTTTTCGCAGCATTACTTGATGGCTAAAAGCGCTCTCCAATCTGCGATCGCGCCTTCACTCCAAAGCCAATTTTTACTCAACGCACTGATCTGAAACTCTTTGTTTTGCAAGACTCGATCGCGCAATCCTACCGCTTCGCGTCTAAGTCGATCGCGGGAATTTCCGGTCTGAGTTTGTGCGGTTTTATTTGCAACCAGCGCTAATCCTGCGAGTGCCGTGAGTTCATCTTGTTTGGCTGCGCCTGCTGCGAGTTTTCTCGCGTCATTCCAGGTTCGTCCTGCTCGATTCAGATTGCCTTGAGCATAGTAAACAAATCCCAAGGCGTTTAGAACTTGCGGGGTTCGATTGCCTTTTAGCGCCGTTTCAAAATAGCCTTGAGCATCATTTAAGCTGTAGTTGCTCCTCCTCTGCTGAACCGACTGCCAAGCAATCCGACCGCGCAAAAAGCTGATGGTTGGATTGTCTAATTTATCCGGTGGCACATTTTGAAAAACGGAATCAGCGGCAGCGAGTTCACCATTATTGAGCAATTCTTCGATTGCATCTTGCCCCACGCGCAGACTGCCCTGAGCAAAACTAGTCGTCGCGGTTGCGACTAAATTGCCCGATCGACTCGAAGCCATGCCCGGAGCTTGATTGATTTGGCTAAGATTGTCGATTAATTCGCTCGGAGCTGGCATGGTCGAAGCCCCTCTCCAAGCCGAAAAACCCCAAACGCCTAAAACCGCTGCCATCGTTGTTCCCAAAACTCCAGCGGCGATCCAAGGACGACGGCGACGACGTGGAGGGGTTGGCTTCCGAGTGCCAAAAATACGATCGGTGACGGGTTCTTCGATTTTCACTTCCTCAAGATGTAGGAAGGGCGCGATCGACGGATCTGGATCAGGCGATTGTGTAGAAGTTAGATTCTGGGCTGGAGGTAGATTTTGATTTTGTGTTGGAGCTAAGTTATGAGCTGCTTCTAACCGCTGAAGATTGCGACTTGCTTGACTCAGCCCCGGTTGATGTTGCAGCGCCATTTTGTAAGCCATGATCGCTTCAGTCGGGCTATTGAGTTGCTCTAGAATGCTCCCCATTTCGCTGAAGGCTTCTGCACACTCAGAGTCAAGCTCGATCGCACGACCATACGCTATGATCGCACCCGTCAAATCTTGATTTTGCGATCGCAATCGACCCACCGCTAAACAGTCTTCTACGGATTGAAGTTGTGTCTCATCGGTATTCTCGGTGATTGGCGCAAAGAACTGCTCGGATTCAGGTTTTGCTTGCGAGAACGGGTTATCTTCCGGTTCTCGAATTTCTTGCAGCATTTCGAGAATTGCTTGTCGATCGCTGTCTTCCGGATCTTCAAATTCGAGATTATCTTCAAATTCAAGATTGGGAAACATCGCTTCAGCTTCGTCGAGCGATCGCGGATCGTTTGTGATCGCATTCGCATCGATCGTGAAATTGGGAATAGCAACTTGCGGATCTTGCAGCGAGTAGTCGGACTCAGCAGGCACGGTGGGCTGGAGATAGCCATCAAAATCGGGATGCAAATACAGAATCGGCAATGCCCAATACAACTGATTTGAGCCATAAGAAGACAGCAATCCTTGGCGAGCGCGACTGAGACTTAAATCGATCGGATAACGCTGCTTCAGATTGCGATAAAACAAACGGCTGAGCGTCAATGCCACATCGTCTGGAATTCGTTCCGCCATCGCCAACACTGCCGGAATTCCACGCTTTAGCAGTGCATCGGTAAGATTGCTCGATTCGGTTTCATCCGTTGGATCTGCGGTGGCGGTATACACACCGCGACAGGAATTAAACACCGCCATGTGTACGCCATTATTGACCAGCAATCCTGCAAGATCATCGCCGCTGAGCACTTCGGTTAATCCGGTTCGATCGCTAACCAAATATAAATCGCCGCCCGACATGCCTAAGTTGCTGTGTCCGGCGTAATGCAGGACTTGGTAGTGTCCTTGTTCTAACGCTTGGGTTAACTGTTCGCGTCCTGGCTGATCCAAAATGGTCAAATCAATCTCGCCGATTGCCTGTCCATCGCGTTGCAGTTCATCGCGCAGGTGATTCGCTTCGCGCCGCAGTTCTAGTACTTCTTGATCAGTCGGAGCCGCCAATACCATGAGAATTCTGAGCGGTTGATTCGGATCAAGCTCGATCGAGCGATGCGGCTGCAAAATCGTGCCCATCGGTGCAAAAGCGGCTTGATAGCGCGAAAACACGACATCGGTTCCAGTTGCTAACGGTCGCGCTCCGGCATACAGCACTTCCCACGGTAGGCGGGGCGAGCGATCGCCTTTTAATCCCAATCTCAGCCGCAAGCTTTCGCGTCGATTCTGGGCAATGCCTTGAGCGGTCATCCAGCTATCGCGGATTGTGCCTTGAAAGAGAGCATTGTAGAGTTTTTGCCCTAATTCCACCAGGTTTGGAGAAAGTGCATCGCTGCCTGTAGAAGATTGCGAGAGCGATCGCATTCTGCCGCGCAAAATCCCTAGTAGCGGATCGTGCATTAATTGACGGGCTTGTTCGAGCCATTCTTCGACGTGCCAAGTGACTAATTCTTCCGCCAAGGGAACTCCAGGTGAAACACGCTCGGTTCTCACCCAATATTCGTCCCCTCGGACTGGCGTTACGGAAATGTAGAACTCCTGATTCACCGGACACCCTCCAACAATCTGAACCGATCCCCGAACGAACGAACGATCACTTCTTTTTCTTATAACCACCGCTGATCAATCCCGCTCAGGGAAAAATCGCAATCGATCGCGCTGTAATCGATCGCACTCTATAGCATTACAAATTTTCGCCTCGATCAACCGCGATCGATCTTGCGCTCAACGAATTCCCCTTCACATCGACTGCTTCTCTCCTTGACGCGATTAACTTCACTTGTGGACGCATTCTTTACCTAAAGGTTACTGAAAGTTTAAGAAAACTTCGTCTTAGCTTTAAGTATTCCCACTCATAGCATCCGGAGCACAAGCGTAATTTCCAGGAAAGGGGAATGGTAGATGCACCCTGATTTATCGCCCTCATTCATGCCTAGTGATTGAGGGTTTTTTATTTCTTCCAAGTCTCCTCCTCGCTTTTGAGATAGAATTTTCACGGTTAAGTGATGTTTCTGCCCGTCATTCTGATTGCAGACACAAGATAGAGAGGACTTGAACACATGGCATTCACACAAACTCCTTTACCTTTTGCAAAAGATGCCCTTGAGCCGTATGGTATGAAGGCGGAAACGTTCGATTACCACTATGGCAAGCATCATGCTGCTTATGTGGCGAACCTGAACAAGCTGGTCGAAGGCACAGAACTGGAGAATATGCCGATCGAAGATGTGATCAAACAGTCGTATGGCGATTCGTCTAAGACTGGCATCTTCAATAATGCGGCACAGGTTTGGAACCACACCTTTTTCTGGAACTCGCTCAAACCGGGCGGCGGTGGCGCTCCGTCGGGTGAACTGGCGGCAAAGATTGATGCCGCTTTCGGGAGCTATGACAAGTTCAAAGAAGAGTTCAGCAATGCGGCAGCGACTCAGTTTGGTAGCGGTTGGGCATGGCTGGTTGATGACAACGGTACGCTAAAGGTTACAAAGACTCCGAACGCAGAAAATCCTCTGGTTCACAATCAAAAACCCTTGTTGACCTTGGATGTGTGGGAACACGCTTACTATCTCGACTTCCAAAATGCTCGTCCAGCCTTCATCAAGAACTACTTGGATAACTTAGTAAACTGGGATTTTGCGGCTCAAAATCTAGCAGCGTAAATTTCAGCTTGATTCGTCATACAAGTGAGGTAGAGAACTGCCTCACTTTTTTGTGTTCGCTTGTGTTCAATAGATTACAAATCTTGTGTCGGGTAGATTACATTCGGTAATTGAACTGACAAAAATCTTTGTTCGATCGCGTCACAACATCCAAAATAACGCAACAATGAAGCTAAACGACAGACTTCGACTTCCCCATGAATAGCCAAGAACTCGCTCGCTACCTCGAACAAACTGATAATGTGACAAAACCTTGGTTACTGGCTCAGTTAAGAATATTGAAATTGAATGAGCAGCAATCGCAGCTTACATCCGCTGAGTATGAGCAACGATTGGCAGATATCCATCAGGATTTGATGAACTTAGGCGAATGGTGGGTCGGTCGTGAAGATGAGGTGTTCTAATGCGACGACGCAAGCAGGCAGCAGTGGAAATTAATCTCAACGATCCGCAGTACTTTTTTAATCGAGAACTCAGTTGGATCGAGTTTAACAATCGGGTGCTGCATGAAGCGTTCGATCCGCGGACTCCATTGATTGAGCGACTCAAGTTTCTCGCGATTTTTAGCTCAAATCTAGATGAATATTTCATGGTGCGGGTGGCAGCCCTGAAAGAACAAGTCGAAGCGAAAGTTAGCAAGCTGAGCGCCGATGGTCGCACTCCTCAAGAACAATTAGATCTGATCAATGAGCGATTGCGTCCCCTCGTCGAAAAACAACATCGTCATTTTGAAGAAGCGCTACGTCCTCAATTATCGTCTCATGGCGTTTATCTGCTGGACTACATTGATCTCAGCCAAGAACAACGCGCCTATTTACATGAATATTTTGAATCTCAGGTCTTTCCGGTTCTGACTCCGTTAGCGATCGATCCTGGACACCCCTTTCCATATATTTCCAATCTCAGCATGAACTTAGCGGTCGTGATCAAAGACAGCGTGACCGAAGAAGAACTATTCGCGCGGGTGAAAGTTCCTAAAGTTCTGCCGCGTTTTATTCCACTTCCGATCGAGACCCAAGACTTACCGACTTCCGTTGCCAAAAGCCGCGCGACGATTTGGGCGGGTGTTCCCCTTGAACAAGTGATCGCCCACAATTTGGAAGCCTTGTTTCCGGGCATGAACATTCAGGAATATCATCCTTTTCGCATCACTCGCAATGGTGATTTAGATCTGGAAGAGGATGAAGCAGATGACTTGATGTTAGCGATCGAAGAAGAGCTAAGAAAGCGCCGCGTCGGTGGTTCTGTCGTACGATTGGAAGTTAACACATCGATGCCTGATCATATTCGATCAATGCTGCTCGAAGAGATGGAAATCACGCCGAAGGATGTTTATGAAACGGACGGTCTTTTGTGTTTGAAGGATCTGTTTACGTTCACAGGCTTACCCTTGCCAGAGCTCAAAGACCAGCCTTGGAGTCCGGTGACGCATCCGAAACTGAAGCGGGTTACAGAAGTCCCAGTTACAGAAGCTTTAACGCACGATGAAAACTTCTTTGCTGTCATTCGTCGTCAAGATATTTTAGTTCATCACCCCTATCATTCCTTTTCCCGGAGTGTGCAGCGATTTATCGAAGAAGCGGCATACGATCCGAATGTTCTCGCAATTAAAATGACGCTTTATCGAACTTCGGGAGATTCTCCGATCGTTCAAGCGCTAATTGCTGCCGCAGAAAACGGAATTCAAGTCGCTGCCTTAGTCGAACTCAAAGCCCGCTTTGATGAAGCCAATAACATTAGCTGGGCGAAGAAATTAGAAAGTGCAGGAGTTCATGTTGTTTATGGTTTAGTCGGGCTGAAAACGCACACGAAATTAGTATTAGTCGTGCGGCGTGAGGAAGGACGTATTCGTAGATATGTTCACATCGGGACTGGCAACTACAACCCGAAGACAGCGCGGCTTTATACAGATTTAGGAATGTTTAGCTGTCGAGAAGACTTAGGAGCCGATTTAACGGACTTGTTTAATTACCTCACGGGATATTCTCGTCAGCAATCCTATCGGAAGCTGTTAGTTGCTCCGGTGAACTTACGCGATCGAATGTTGAGCTTTATCGATCGAGAAATTGAACATCAACGCGCTGGAGGACAGGGACGGATTGTCGCCAAGATGAATGCCTTGGTTGATACGCGCTTGATTACAGCACTATACGAAGCTTCGCAAGCGGGTGTGCAAGTGGATTTGATTGTGCGGGGAATTTGTTGCTTACGTCCTGGATTAAAAGATATCAGCGACAACATTCGGGTGATCAGCATTGTTGGGCGCTTTCTCGAACACGCGCGAATCTTCTACTTCAACAACAACGGCGAATCAGAAGTCTATATCGGCAGTGCAGATTGGATGCCGCGAAATCTCGATCGACGAGTTGAAGCGGTGGTTCTGGTTGAAGATCCAAGCCTCTCTCAAGATCTGCAAGAGATTCTAGGAATTATGCTGGCGGATAATCGGCACGCTTGGGATTTGCAGCCGGATGGCAAGTACGTGCAGAGACAACCCCAAGCCGATCAACCTGAGCAGAGTTCCCAACACATCTTTATGAGCATGGCGCAGCAGCAGGGCTAACGAAGCAAAGAAATCAAGCACTTTGTTTGAGAGTAAAGCGGTGAGTGTTTTGGCATTCACCGCTTTTGATCGCGCTGCTTTTTGTAGCCTGCGATACAAAAAGAGGAATCTCACATGCGAGCTTCAGTTGAATTGATCAGGTTTTCTTGGATGTCTCCGCAATATTTCGGAGAAACGATCAAGATTTTAAATCTCTTCAAAAAACTACTGCAATTTCCCGGATCTAATCCTTACAATACGTTAATCTAAGCGCGCAACTCAGTAGAATTCCTAGTAGCTTACTTAAGCAAAAACCGACTACTATACTGCCTTAACACCGCATTGTTTCTTCCGTAGAGGTACTGAACTCCAGCGAAAAAATGGACGTATTTCAATTCGTAAACTAAGGTCTGATAAACCTCATAAAATACAATCAAAAAACTTCAAACACGATGCAACAAACTTAAGCATTTCGACTACAGTAGGTTGCAGTTGAAGATGGCTACCTCAAGAAAAATTGAAGATCTCCAGCGTGACTTAAACATGACAACCAAATTACCCACTGACTCTTTGCCGATCGACTCAGTTGTAACTGAAGGCGATCTCGATCTTTCCGAACTCGCATCACTCGAAGATGAGGATCTTTCACCCGAAGGTTTAGCGAAATCGCTGAAAGGCAAAACTAGCGAATACTTAGGACTGACAGATGATTCGGTTGGAATGTTTTTGCGGGAAATGGCAAGATACCCGCTCCTAACTCAAGCTCAAGAGATTGAACTCGCGCGAGAAATTGCCAAAGGTGGAGCCGCTGGAGAACGAGCAAAGCGCCGATTAGTTCGTGCAAATTTGCGATTGGTCGTGTCGATCGCTAAAAAATACCTCAATCGCGGTGTGCCCTTCTTAGATCTGATTCAAGAAGGTGCAATGGGCTTAATGAGAGCCGCTGAAAAGTTCGATTACGAGCGTGGCTACAAGTTTTCAACCTATGCTTACTGGTGGATTCGTCAAGGCATTACACGCGCGATCGCATCTCAATCGAGAACGGTTCGCTTACCGGTTCACATGGTTGAGAAACTCAATCAAGTTCGCAAAGTGCGGCAAGTGCTGTGTCAAGAACTCGGTCGCAAGCCGTCAAAGCGTGAGCTAGCAGGTGCGCTTGATATGGAAGAAGATAAGCTAGAGCAAGTTCTAGATGTGAGTCAGCGTACCTTATCGCTTCATGCTTGGGTGGGACGCGACGAAGATACTGAATTGATGCAACTGATCGAAGATGCTGACAATGTTGCGCCTAACGATAATTTGGATCACAAACTGTTAACGGATCGACTGAATTCTGTATTGAATCATCTCAGCGATCGAGAACGCGACATTATCAAATTGCGGTTTGGTCTGACCGATGGGCAGCACTATACCTTGAGCGAGATTGGTCAAATCTACGACTTATCGCGGGAACGAGTGCGGCAGATTCAAGCGAAAGCGATGAGAAAGCTGCGGCATCCACGCCGTCAGGCGTTATTGAAAGATTGGATGTAATTTAAGGCTGTCGGTTGCTATCAGCGATTTGTCTCCTAGATGAGCTGAGTCGCTGATTTTTTTATTTCTTTTTTTATTCCTGTTGGTTAATCCTTGCGGTAGAGGACTGTTAGATGTACCGATCATTATACTTCTAAGCATGTTGAGTCATTCTTACCCGTCCCATGCTAGCTAGTAAGTGCAAAATGTTGCGTGTTTTAATTGTCGATGATCATGAACTGACCCGCTTTAGCCTAAAATTGGCGCTACAACGCCAAGAAGGAATCGAGTTAGTGGGCCTAGCCAGTGATGGTCAAGAAGCCGTTGAAATGGCAAATCGTCATTGCCCAGACGTAATTGTTTTGGATTTACAGATGCCTGTGATGGATGGTTTGAGTGCCTCGACTCAGATTAAGAGCGCTCATCCCAATATCAAAATTTTGGCATACTCCTCATTGGAAGATCCACAGACCGAAGTAATGTTGCAAACGGCGAAAGTCGATGCGTTTTGCAATAAAGAAACGGCAGTTCAAGATCTGATTGCGATCGTCAATCAACTGGGTGGTCAGTCCAATTCCCGACGCAATTGTTAACGAGTCCATAAGTAAACGAGTTCATAGATTAAGTGAGCGGCAGCGTGATCACGGTGATTCGCACTCCGAAGCAGAAATGTCCGAGAAACGAAAGTTAAATCAAGAATCAGTGGTGTGAAAATCAGCGCGATCGTGTCCGTAACTCATCCGCAGTCCTGGTAAGTAGCCCAACGTTAAACCCAAGGCTAAACCGAAATAGATGATCGCAACGACAAGATGCTCTACCCGAATGGCGGTTTCTCCCCCTTCTTCAGACAGTTTTCCCCCCACGACAGCGCCGATACAATTTGACATGATAAAAGCATGAGTGAAGGAAACAAACTATGAAGCTCCCATTTTATGACTGGTATCGCAATCTCGTTCGCAGCTCCAAATACCGCTGGTTGATCATCGCTGGAACTCTGATTTATTTGTTTAGCCCGATCGACTTAATCCCCGATGTGATCCCGCTGGTCGGAGAGATTGACGACACGGTGATTCTGGGTCTTTTGGTCGCTGAAGTTTCTTCGATGCTGATGGATCGCTTGAAAGCGCAGAAGGGAACAACCACCGCAACGGTTGATGGTAAGCCTTCCGAGGATACAGTTGAAGTGAATGCGACAACGGTTGGATAGTTTCAATTGAATTGAATAATTTCGATAGAGGTGCGAGAAATCGTGCCTCTTTTGCTGTCTCAAAGATTGAACTCATCTGCAAAACCCGTCAAATCAATCTAGAATGGGGGTCTGAGTTTATTTCTTCTTGTCGCCCATGACTGCTTCTCGCCGCTATCACATCACCACGTTCGGCTGCCAAATGAATAAAGCAGATTCTGAACGCATGGCTGGAATTTTAGAAACAATGGGCTTTGAGTGGTCAGAAGAACCGAACGAAGCCGACCTGATTCTCTACAATACCTGCACGATCCGCGATAACGCAGAACAAAAGGTGTACTCGTATCTGGGACGGCAGGCGCAACGAAAGCAGGAAAACCCAGAGATTACGATCGTCGTTGCCGGATGTGTGGCACAGCAAGAAGGTGAATCGCTCTTGCGTCGAGTGCCTGAACTCGATCTGGTTATGGGACCTCAATACGCTAATCAGCTAGAAGACTTGCTAGAACAGGTGTTTAGCGGCAACCAGGTAGTTGCAACTGATCCGATTCACATTGTCGAGGATATTACCAAACCTAGACGTGATAGCCAAGTGACAGCTTGGGTGAATGTGATTTACGGATGTAATGAGCGCTGCACTTATTGTGTCGTTCCAAGTGTGCGCGGGGTGGAGCAGTCTCGCACTCCGGAGGCGATTCGAGCAGAGATCGAATTGTTGGCAGCGCAGGGTTACAAAGAAGTGACGTTACTTGGTCAGAACATTGATGCGTATGGGCGAGACTTACCGGGTGCAACTCCCCAAGGGCGACATCTGCATACGTTCACCGATTTGCTGTACTTTGTGCATGATGTTCCGGGGATCGATCGCATTCGATTTGCGACAAGCCATCCGCGCTACTTTACCGAACGTTTGATTCGCGCTTGTGCTGAGTTACCCAAGGTGTGTGAGCATTTTCACATTCCCTTTCAGTCGGGTGATAATGAGGTGCTGAAAGCGATGTCGCGTGGCTATACACACGAACGCTATCGCCGCATTATTGAAACGATTCGCGAGTATATGCCTGACGCATCGATTAGTGCAGATGCGATCGTTGGATTTCCGGGTGAAACCGAAGCTCAATTTGAAAATACACTAAAGCTTGTCGAGGATATCGGCTTTGATTTGATCAATACGGCTGCTTATTCTCCACGTCCGGGAACTCCTGCGGCGGTGTGGGAGAATCAACTTGCAGAAGAAGTCAAAGCCGATCGACTACAGCGATTAAATCGATTGGTGTCGCAGACTGCGGCGGAACGATCACAGCGTTACGCGGGACGGATTGAGGAAGTGTTGGTCGAAGCGCAAAATCCGAAAGATCCGACGCAGGTGATGGGACGGACGCGCGGCAATCGATTGACGTTTTTTGCAGGCTCGATCGATGAACTTCGCGGTCAGTCGGTTAAGGTCAGAATTACCGAGGTGAGACCGTTTAGTCTAACCGGACAATCCTTGATCGAGGCTCGACTATAAGAACGGAGAGGGTGGGATTCGAACCCACGGAACCTTTCGGTTCATTCGATTTCAAGTCGAACGCGATCGACCACTCTGCCACCTCTCCAGGCGCTTGCCTGATTTTAACGTAGTTCGGCTCAATTGCGATCGCCAAATCTTAAGCAAAGGGAGCTTCGGGATCGATCGTAAAAATATAGTCGTGGTCGAATACGATCGCGTCCGGGTGACGAATGACGGAAAAGCCAAAATTGCTGATGATTGAAGTGGTGAATGTGGCGATCGCAAGTTCGATCAGCCTTTTTTCAGAAATGTTTGGCAGTTGAATATAGTAATCTCGACGCGCAAAAAACAGTTTTTCGTCTTTTGGAACAATGATTTGATTCAAACGATGAGTTCGTTGAATTGGCTTGAGATAGAGCGCGATGAATTCTTCTTGATTGCGCTGGAGTCGGTAAAGTCGTTCGTGTTGCAGCCAACTCATGCGAAATAAGAGCTTGATCATTTCAAAACCGAGAATGTAATTGAAAATGTGATTTCTCTCTTCAGTGCTGACGACGATTCGTAGCGCAGATTCTAAGATCAAATCGGGTTTTCTCCTTGAATCTTGAGCGGAGTGAATGTAGAACTGCCGAATATAGCTTCTCAAAACGCTTTCAGTCAGTTCGGTTTTGATCTGAAATCGGTCTAAGTTGAGTTTGACTTTCTGTCTAACTTCGTGATTTTCGATCAGCTTAGAGATCAGCCCATTGGCAGTATATTCATCCAGAAATTCGGCTTGGATATTCGGCGCAGCAGCACAAAGCAGGTGACAGAGTGACAACACGTAACGGCGTTGATTCCAAGGCAAACTTTCTGCCCACAATTTTGCTTCTGGAGGCAGCTTTTGTAAAACATTCTCGATCGAGTCGTTTTGTAGAGGATGAGACATTGTGCACGATCAGGGAGAACACACCCGTTTATTGTGCCCAAGCTCGAAGCGAAGAAAAATGGAGATTCTGACCTCACGACTTGGCAAATTGTTCTAACACCGCTTGACGCAATAATCGCTGAGGCATAAATCCTTGAGCCAAAATGAAATCGTGAAATTTCTGCTGATCGAATTTTCGACCGAGTTGTTGTTCAACTTCTTGCCGCAGTTGCATTAGACGTTGATAGCCATAAAAGTAAGAAGGCGCGTGTCCCGGAAGTCTAACGGTATAGCGATCGATTTCTTGCTGAGCAAAGAACTTTGAGTAGCCTGCATCTTCGGTGAGAACGCGCAGGGCTTGTGCGATCGAGATTTTGCCTAACTGCAGTTCGGGTTCTAGAAAGGCACGAGCCGCCCGCAAAAGTTGGAATTGCAGCGAGATAAACTGTCCTTCGATCGGCATAAACGGAAGTGTGATTGCTTCAGCATAAAGCGCCCAGCCCTCATGATTTGCGGGATTGTAGCCGAACTTCGATCGTGCATCCGAAATGCCTTTGTCTTGAATCGTGGTGAACTGAAGATCGTGTCCAGGTCTGCCCTCGTGAGCGGTCAGTGTCCAGGAAACGGCGGGATAAGTGAAATCGTTGTAGGCGCGAGGCTGGGTGTCGGGTTTTAGGATGGGAATGATGAAGACACCAGCGGTTTTTTGGGAAGCTTTGGGCGCATAGTATTGAGGAACAGGGAAGTTTGTGTTTTCTCGATCGGTCGTTAATCGAATGGTTAGCGGACGTTTCGGTAGTGTGACTAATTTTTCGCGCTGGATGATCGCTTCAATTTCTTTTTGGCGTTTCTCATAGTGTGGTAGAACTTGATCGGTTGGTAATTGTTCTTGTTTGAGCGAACGAATTACGTCTCGATAATCTTTTGCTTGAAGGCCTCTCTTTTTGGCGATCTGAGGCGCAAGGACGTTCATTTCTTGCTGAATCTTGGTAAAAGCAGAATGGGCATCTTGAAGCAGTTCGTCGATCGGAATTTCTACCCCTCTTTCTGCAAGTTCCTCTGCGTAAAGTTCAGTCGGTAATCGGAAACTTGTTCGCGCTTTGGGTAAGATTTCTTGTCGAACAAAGTTTGTATAGTCTGTTAATTGCGCTTTGAGTTTTGCATAACTCGATTGATCGATTTTCCGTTGTTCAATGCGTTGCTTGATCTGTTCAAGTTGCAATGCTGTACCTGCTAGATCTTTTTCTAGCTGTGATTTTTCTGGAAAGAAAACATTCGATCGCGTCAAATCCTCGCGCATTTTCTGCATCGCAAGTGTTGCGATCGCAGGCTTACCTGTTTCTTCGCCGCTGAGTTGCTTCAATCGTTTGGTTAAATCTCGCGAATTGAGATCATTGATGCTGCGATTAATTTCCCTCGTCAAATTGACATAGGGCAAGCGGTACTGTCGATCGAGTTGGTTCGATCTCAATTCTTCGTTTGCAGATTGAATTAGAATTTCAAGATCGATTTTGACTGATGGATCAGTTTCTTGATTTAGCTTTGTTTGAAGTGTTTGAATTGTGTTGTTTAAGTTTTTCTCGTAGCATTGTACATAGTTTGAATCAAGTTTTAGCAGCGATTCGCTGAGTGTTGGTTGATTTGTGCAATTTGACTCTGATTCAGCTTTAATTAGAAGATTCGTATTTTCGTTGCTTCTAGTAATCCAATTTGGGTTTGCTGAAGCGATCGATTCTGAGAGCGAATGAGATGCGATCGCATCGTTCATCGTTGCGATCGCCAGTAGAATAGAGACTTTGCGCGAGATCCGAAACACACGACTCATAAATCACTTGAGAAGAATCGACTTGTCGATCTTACGCTGTCTCGAAAATTCCTTCATTGACGACACTGAAGTGAATCAAACACATTTACAGCTTTCTTTCTTGCCACATCCAAATTCTCATCATTTGCCAGCAAATTCACCACATACCGACTGTCACCGAGAATCACACTGGCTCGGTAGATCACAGTTGCTTTCTCAGGAGAATCCGGATACTTCAGCAATCCCTCGCGAACCGTAATACTCGTCGTTTGCCCACACAAATTCCGATTCTCAGCCCGCGCCGATTTGATTTTGAGTTCTTCCTCATCTGCTCCCAGCGCAATGCTATCGAGAATACGATCGATTCGTCTTCGCCCCGATTCTTGTTCGACTGGAACCCGCGCCATCAGAAGCTGAATATCCGGTTCATCTCCTTCACTCGCAACTAAAGCCACTTTTGCACCTGCAATATTGACACCGAGTAAACCTTGAGAGCCTGCGGGTAGTGAGTAGCTCATAATATTGCTGGCGATCGCTTCGGCGCGTTGTGGGGTTGCGGCATTACTGAGAAATTTCATCGCTAAGCTTGTTAAACCCACGCCCAGTGTCGCGATCGCGCCTAATACCACGGCGACCATCTCCCAAGCCGACACTTTGTATTGCGGGATTCTGGACTCTCTCATCGTTCTTACTCCAAATCTACGCCTAGAAAGCGATCGAGAAACCGTGTCCGCCAAGCTAACCGCAGAATCAACGCCCACTCTAATGCTACCAAACCTAGAAATAAACAGTCTTGCAGGCTGAGTGGGGAGAGTTCAAAAAAGACTCGCAGCGGTGGAATCGCTAGGATCAGCAAATACAGGATGAGTAAGACAACTGCAACGATCGTAAATCGCCAATCTCCGCTTAAGGGTTCTCCACCTGTCCAAGCGTTTGTGGGTGGCTTTAGGAATGGAATCAGCAATAATTCGCAAAACACTAGAATTGTCACTAATGCAGTACGAGGAATGTTAAATTCAATACCCGCTAATCCAACGTTTGGAGGTAAGTCTAGTGAAGCAATGACTAAGTAGAATAGATACACTGTAAGTGATACTAAAGTGATTGTGATCGTAGCAGGTACGACAAAATGTAACATCGATCGTACTAAGCTGCGTTTCTGAGGTTCTCCGGGTTGTGCCCAGATCGGAATAAACGTGGTGGGAATTCCAACACCGATTAATGTGACGATCGCACTATGTTTATTCAAGAGTGGAAAGCTGTCTGAGACGATAGCGATCGCAAAAATCAACAACGCAACGCAACATAATCTGACCATAAATAATTTAACGACATCGCGAATACCATTTTGAATGCGTTGTCCTTCCAGAAAAGTATGCGGTAGCGCTTCAAAAGAATCATTTAGCAACACAATATCGGCAATGCTGCGAGTCGCCTTACTGCCGCTCTCCATCGCAATTCCAAGATTCGCTTGTTTCAGGGATAAAACATCGTTTACGCCGTCTCCGGTCATCGCAACATAGTATCCGCACTTGCGTAAACTCCGAACCAGTTGCGCTTTTTGCTGCGGTGTAATTCGTCCAAACACGTTGTAGTTTCGAGCAGCTTGGACAAATTGAGCTTCGTCCATTTTCATCAGGTCTACGCCCGAAATCACTCGAATTTCATCGCTAAACTCTGCTTGTCTTGCCAATGCTGCAACTGTTTGTGGATTATCACCAGAAATGATTTTGAGCGTAATTCCTGCTTTGACAAAGCCTTGTAGCGTTTCGCGAGCAGAAGGACGAAGCTGATCGGAAAAGCAAAGAATTCCAAGCGGGGTTAATGCGGGAAGCATAGAATCTTCGATCGATTCCGGCGTATGCGCGAATAAAACGACTCGAAATCCATGATTTGCTTGTCGATCGATATATTCCAAACTCTTATCGTCTAGCGTTGTCGATTTCATCAAAATTTCTGGTGCGCCTAACACATAAGTACCGGGCTGATCTGCAAACTTGATCGCGCTCCATTTTCGGGCTGATGAAAACGGAATTTCATTGTTGATCGGTTTTGCATATCCGCCACAAGCGATTAAAACGGCTTCACTGGTACGATTTCCCGCTTGAGTGCTGGCGGCAAAGTTGCCTAATTGCGATCGTAATTCTGTTTCCGATCTGCCAATGGGATAGATCGAATGTAGCTCAATTTGATTCGTGGTCAGCGTCCCCGTTTTGTCTAAGCACAGCACATCAACATTACTCAGCGATTCAACCGCATTGGTTTGCTGAATCAAAACATTCTGCCCCAACATCCGAACTGCACCCATCGCATATGAAAGGGTAATCGCTAGAAGCAATCCAGCGGGAATCAGTCCGGCGATCACTGCGGCGCGTTGTACAACTTCATTTAAGGTCTGCGATCGACTCACAAAACTGATTCCGATCAGCAACCACAAAAAGGATGCAAGCAATAATAGAATGCGAATAATTAGATTAATCTCAGCTTGCAGTGGAGTATATACTTGTCGAAATTCTCGCGCTCCCATCGTTAGCTGGTAAGCAACGGTATCTACTCCCACTTTCTCTGCTTCATAGCACGCGCTACCACTCACACAGAAACTCCCTGAATACACAGGCTTTCCAGCAACTTTTACAATTAGATCGGATTCTCCGGTTAATAGTGATTCATCGATTTCAACTCGTCCCTCTCCGATGATCTGCCCATCGACTAAAACCTGATCTCCAGGACGCAGCACCAGCGTATCTCCCAACACGATTTCACACGGATCAATATTGATCTCTTTGCCGTTGCGAATCACTGTCGCATGAGGACGCGACAACAGCGCAATCTCATCCAATTTCTGCTTTGCCCAAATCTCTTGAACGATCCCAATGACCACGCCGCTGAAAATTACAACAGCAACAAAGATTGCATCACTGGGACGACGCAGCAGAATAAAAACACCGCTAATCGCAAAAAAAACAGCATTGACAAAAGTCAGTAAATTTTCTTGCAAAATCCGAGCATACGATCGACTCGTCGGCAGCTTAACGTTATTCGTTTCGCCTGCCAACTGTCGATCGCGGACTTCTCGATCGCTTAATCCGGGAAGCGTGGGCATGAATCCAAAGGGGGCTGAATCAAAGGATGTCTAATATCATAGTCACTGCTCTCCCTTCAAAATCATCTTTATCAAATCAAGCCTAAGCTTCTTCTTGTTCGCTTAATGATTTCCAGCCCGCTTGCCACTGCGATCGATCTTTAAGCAATTTCGCATTCATCCAAAATCGCACCGCCGGATCGCAAGCGGCAACCATCTCTGCAAATACCCAATCGCCCTGATTTTTGCGATTGACAACCTGAAAATGCCGCCAGCCCCAGGTTTCCTGTTGGGCTGTCCATTTAGAACCGACGAGATGAGGAAATTTTTGTTTTTTAGCCATTCCTCTATTTTAGATTTTCGCTTCAGATTCAGGAACACTCAAAGCTGATGCCAAAAAATTCATCACTCTAGCAACGAGGCAGTAGTATGAAGTGTTTTCCTGCTCATTCTTCCCGGTTCCCGTTTATGATTCGGACAAATTTGACGGTCACGTGCGCCAAAGGCATCGCTGCGCTAATGTCGATCGGGGTTGCGCTCCCGGCTCAGGCTGAAAATCTCGATCATGTGCGTCAACTTCTTTCAACGAAGCAATGTACAAACTGCGAGTTAACTAGTGCCGGATTAGTATTGGCTCAGTTGTCAGGCGCCAATCTTGCAGGAGCCAATCTTGCAGGCGCGAATCTCAGTCAGGCGAATCTTGCAGGAGCCAATCTTACAGGCGCTAATCTTGCAGGAGCCTCGCTGAGTGGAGCCAATCTTGCAGGTGCGAAACTGACAAGCGCGAATTTGCAAGGAACGGATTTAACGAGATCGTATCTAGTTGGTGCAGATTTAACCGGAACGCAGATCGAAAGTGCGCTGATTCAAGGCGCGATCGGGCTTCCGACGAGCGCAGGGAATGCCGAAATGTTTTACCAAATGGCAATGGAAGCCGGAAAACACAGACAGTATGAATGGGCGATCGAGAATTTTAATCAAGTTCTGGTTCGCAAACCGGATTCGGCTCCTGCTTTTGTCGGTCGAGCGATGGCACGACTCGAACTCGGAGACGAAAAAGGCGCGATTCAAGATTCTGAACAGGCTTCGGTGTTGTTCGAGCGCCAGGGCGATGCAGAGAATGCAAAGTCAACGAGAACCCTCGCCCAAACGCTGAAAAATCCACCAAAAACGCGAGCAAGCGGTGGCTTTGGTCAAACCTTGATCAACGTTGTCGGCGGACTTTTGCAAATGTTTCTTGTGCGTTAGAGGATGTTTGAAAAGTATAGAAAGTCTCTTCGCTCTCGTTTGTAGCCCGCCCGAAATTGATTTCAGAGCGGATATTGCAACGAACGAAGTCTTTTCAAACATCCTGTTAGCGAGAAAGAATGAAGGGATGCGATTTTAGGTGCATCCCTGCAAATTTCTAGCGGGTGGGCTGAGTTGCCGGTAGCGTGCTTGCTTGAGGAGCCAAGCTGGTTAGTTTCGTTTGCAAATCAGCCGGAATAATCGGTTGATTGACAGCGTGAATGATTCCGTTACTCGCTTGAATATCTGGTCCAACAACTTGTGCATTACCAATGGTCAAGCTGCCGCTTCCACCTTGAGGAGCAAGCGCATTTCCGCTCAGCGATCGCACCTCTTTTGCTGTTAAATCAGCAGAGGACACTTTACCCTTGACGATGTGGTTTTCCAGCACTTGGATCAGCAAAGCCCGGTTTTCCGGTTGGACTAATGTTTTGAAGGTTGCCGGAGGAATTGCAGCTAATGCTTCATCGGTCGGAGCAAATACAGTGTAGTTACTGTCGCCTGCGAGTTGAGAAAAAGTACCGTTAGAATCAGCAACGCGCAACAGTGCATTGAACAATTCAAACGAAGGGCTGGTGCGAACGATTTGATCGATCGATTGATTCTCAGATCCACTCATTGAGTAGGAAGGCGTGGTGGTTGAGCTATTTCCGCTCGGTGTCGTTCCGCTTGGGGTATTGTTGTTTTCAGGACGGTTTGCAGGAGAGACGCTGCCTGGAACGCTTTGATTGTTAGGAAGACCGGGGCTGTTAGTAGTACCAGGGTTAGTTGTTGGAGCCGAATTGTTGGAATCGCTGGGAGAACTCATGCTGCCAGGTGTATTTTGACCGGATTGACCATTGACCGGGGGAACCCCTGTATCGCGATTGCTTGGTGGGGTAGTTTGAGGAGTATTTGCAGGAGTGGTTTCAGCGTTAGGTGCAGAGTTCATCTGGCTCTGTGCCATCGAAGGCAGTGCAACGCTAAATCCTAATCCAATTGCAGAAAGTCCGGTAACTAAACGCTTCAGTGATGACTTCATTGTTACTTACTATGAACACTTCGCCCTAAGCGTATAAGCTACGAATGCGAACTTCCTCCGTCAGATGAAATAATCCGAAAGATGGGTTTTGCGCTGCACAAAGATTACAGCTTTTCAAGGTTTTATCTTTTCACCTGCTGCCGGATATCAAGCATTTCCGCTAGAGTTACATCGCCCATTTCTAACGGATTCTCATCTTCGACGGTCAAAACGGTGACGACAATTGGACGAGTTGGAGGTTTGGGAGCGATCACTGGCTTTGTTCCAGGCTTTACATTCACTGGCTGGTTTATTTGCTGAATTGGTTTCGCGCTTGATGGGCGAGAACGAGTCGATCGCGCTGCTTGATTCGATGCAACTGCTTGTGGCTTGATAGTGGGACGAGGTTTTCGTTTGGTGGGGCGCAACTGACGCGCCAATAGAACCGAAGTCGCTGCACAACTGACAGTGACGATTGCTAATAAGCCAAACGTGTTGTTAGGTTTGCTGAGTTCAAGCGGAGATTCGCTAGTCGTTTCAGGGTGCGGCGATTCTACGACTTCTAAAGGGGCTGGATTGATATAAGTTAATCCTGAGATTGCTAACCAACCGAAAAAGAGAAATGAACTCCAAACTGCTAACAAACAAACAAAAGGATGACGCTTTGCAAACTGAAGGATGAATGGCAGGTTTGATGGTTTCGCGATCGGCTTTCGCTCTGCGGCTCGATTGGTTGATCGAGAAGCGGTGACGTTTTGCAGGGGGATAGTTCGGTTGCCCATATCTATGGCGATGTGTCTAACATCAAATGGATGGGTACAGATTGTACAGAAATTTTTTTATTTGACTAATATTGCCTGATGAAGGCGATCGATGAACCTATCTAAAGATAGACTCTGTACATTCACGTAGTCTATCATTCAAAAGCTGCCAAGCCTTCCAGAAAACTCTCAAGAAATGATTAACTTCCATAACAGCGATCCGAGGATGATCATTGCAAAATGTTGCGGTAAGAGATTGCGAATCGGTTGGCGAGCGATTTTTTGAGTGAGCAAGACACTCAGCCAGAACGATCCAATGATTGTTACAGCTTGTAGAAATTCAATCACTGCGGGATGAGCAACTGCGATTGGTAGCGTTGCCATCAGTTCTGCACTTCCACCAAATGTTGCAACCGTGACAGGTAGAATCCGTCCTGCTTCGGTTAAACCGAGATGCAAATAGTGAGCTAAACTCACGCCCAAAACAAGCGGCAGGTAGCCATACGCAAGTTCGACAAAGGAGCGCGATCGTGAGTTAAACAAGCGCAAGATTTGATGAAACAAAAGCGCAATTGTTCCGGGCAACGTCAAAGCGAGGATAGAGACGATCGCATGATTGCCAAATCGATCTAAGTGCAGATTGAGATTCAATAACTGCTCCATCTCAGGCAGCCGATGCAGAAAAACGGCTCCGAACAGCAAAAACAATAAGCAAACTTCGGGATAGCTGGGATGATGCGTTGTCCAGAGTTCGATTCCCGGCGGACGAAGGTTTAATTCTACTGATCGATGGGGACAAGCTTTCAAGCAGGTCATACACAAGACACAGTCCCGATTGTCCTGAAGCTGTGCTGGGTGTGAATAAATGGGACAGCCTCCGGTTTCCATGCCTTCACCTTTTTGAGGTCCGCCCTTGTAACACTGATACGTGGTACAAGTTGCAGAACAGATTCCTTGCTGTGCTCGCAATTCGATCATCGAGAGCTTCGCAAACAAACCATTCATTCCCCCGATCGGACAAAGATATCGACACCAGAACCGCCGCTCGAACAATATTGAAAAAATCACGGCTCCAGCAGTGATCAACAACAATAAACAGCCCGATAGATAAGCTGTGTTTTCTAAGTTCCACAACTCTTCCCACAGTAGAATCAGCGCAAACATTCCAAACAAAAACCAGCCGCCCCACTTTTCAGCCGATTGTCTTGCCCAAGGTTGTAGCTTGCGAGGATAGAGCCAGAGTGATATCTTTTGCGCGAGTTCGCCATAAATCATAAACGGACAAACCGCACACCAAAGCCGTCCCACAAATGGAAATGAGATCAAAATCAACATCCACCACCAAGCCCAGAAGAAATTCAGCGCAAAGTTACGATCGCGGCTCTGCGGTGCAACCATTAACACCGTCACAACCACCGCAAACGCACCTAATGTAAAGCCATAATTAATTCGGTCTGGCCACCACGGACTTCTGAGAAATTGACGCAACTTTGGATAAGCATTCAGCAAATTGACTCGGAATCGACGGTTTTTATTACCTGCTGACCAAAACACCTCTTCGGTGAGTTCTGCGCCTTCTGCCTGAGTTAATGCGCGTCCCAGTAAGCTTTCGAGTTCAACATGATTGCCGGGAAAATCGTAGCCTTGAAGGCGGCGTAACGCTTCGGGAGTAATCTTCGGCTTGGGAATGCCGCGCGATCGAGTAATCAAACTGAGATAGTACTCTGCTTGAGTAGCGATATCCGCCTTCCGAACCCGCAGGGGAGGCACTTTGATCACATGATCGATCAGATTACATTTCTCTAACCGTGGCTGAATCTTTTCAGAAGTCATCATAATTCTGGCTTCATACGATCGCGCTTCTGGTTCCGGTTCTCCTTCTCGCTGAATCGGAGTGAATTTTCCTGTTTTCAAAAGCTGAATGAGCTTTTCTTCAAACTCTGGTGAAATGTCTTCTAGATTGTTCAGCATGATTGTGCCGCGCCCAATCCAATCGAGTAATCCGGGTTTACCGACCCGTCCGAAAAGTTCAGCAGGCTGCAAGGTGTTGCAGTTTACCTTAATCAAGGGTTCTTTACGATCCTTCGATCCAAAGTGAATCAATGCCGCAGAATTATCTTTTTCTAATCCCGGTTCTCCGAAAATCAAAACAGAACCGCGATCGCTTGCGGCTTTTTTAATATCCTGCCGCAATCGCACCGCATAACGGCTCGTTCCAACAATTCCGCGCTTCACTTTAGGCACAAGGTAGGGGCGAAGTGCGATTTGTCGTTCCTGCTCATAAGCGAGTTGAGAAGAAACTTGTTCTAGCTGAGTTGCAAGCTGTTGTGAGACGGTTTGAGCAATGCCTGGAAACCGTTGCGCGATCGCTAAAAATTCCGCACGGGGAATTGTCCAGATCACACAATCGTTTAACGTAATCGTGGTTTCTTCTGCTACGCGATCGAGCAATAGTTCTTTGAGGTAAACGATTGCGCCTGGAATCAATCCGGTCGCTCTTGCAACACTCGTTTTACTGGTGCGATAGCTCTCCAAATGCCCATTGTAGAGAATGTAAAGCGCTTCAGGCGGAGTCTCTTCTAGCCCAATCCGACGGTTTGCTTGAATGTGCTGTTCTTGAACTTGTTCTGCGATCGCGTGCAACGCTTCGGGAGACAGTCTCGAAAACTCTGTCCATTGCCGCAACCATGCCACCCGCTCTAAAACGTCCATTGTTCGCCTCTAAGATGTCGCGAACTCTATCCTAGAACTTGGGCAGTTCTGTCAGCACTGGATCGATCGCTAAACTTAACTTACTAATCGCTCTAGATATCGCTCGATTAACAAAATCGCCACAATATCATCGATCGGGCGAGGAGGCGTTCGCATTCCTTCAGGAATTAAGCGATTCAATCCTTTTGGCGGATAAAGCTGCCAGTAGCGATCGCGTGCCTCTAATGAACTATTGCGCTCATCTACCGTGATCACTCGCATCGGTTCGATCAGTTCGGCAGTTAATCTTTGTTTCCAGTCTTTTGAGGAGGTCTGATCGCCCATCACCAACAGGGAAATCGGAAAGCGTTCGCGCAGAGATTGAATGGTTGCGATCGCACTTTCCGCGCTGATCACTTCATGGTAGTAGAGTCGTCGATCGACCCCCATCACCGCTAATCCACACTTTTGCCGCCCCGGATCAAATCCCAATATCACTGGCTGCTCCGCCATGATGCGCCTCACTCCTTTTAGCTCGATGCTCTCAGCACCACTTGTCCGTTTTGAACTGCCACTAATTCTATTTTGAGCGGTCCGGCTGTATAAGTGACATCTGATGCCACCGCACGTAGTTCAACCGGAGTTGGATAACGACGCAGTTGATCGATGAATGATCCTAATGTAAGCAGTTTTTCGATTTGGATGTTGTCGTTTAAAACGCCAGCGACACGGGCACGAGAGTTAGAAGCGGCAAAGAGTTCCTGAATCGATTTCTGAAAATCCTGTGCCGAGAGCTTGGATGGATCGATCGTTTGAGCTGCAACCGTATCTCCCGCGAGAAAAACAACCCGATTTGGGACAGCACTCATGTAGACAACAACAGGTTTATTTTCGCCTTTGACGTAGTTCGCACGCGCTTGCACCCGAACCAGATAATCCTGACCGTTATTAATCTGGCGAATCAAATCCTCAACTTCCGAAGTCGGGATCTGCACGATTTGATCATTGCGTCCAAGTTGAAGAGACTCGATCGCGGCTTGATTGGCGTATTGCAGCAGTTGATCGACTGCTGCTTTCGCGCCGCTCGGTTGCGTGACTCGCACCACACCAGAAGACAGAAGTTGAGTTCGATAAATTGCTAAATCGCCGCTGCGAATCAGCTGCACATCGCGTTCAAATTGCTCAACGGCTTCGGTCAGTGCGGTGCGCTGGGCTTCGAGTTTTTTCAAATCCTCCTCGCGCTGAGCAATCACGAGATCGCGTTCGCTGATATCACGATCGCGCTGCTCGATCCGCTTCGTACGTTCCGCAATTTCCAGATCCCGTTCTGCAATCTGCGCCTTCACCTGATCGCGCTGCTCAATTAGGGTCTTTTGTTCGCTTTGTAGTTGATCAATTTCGTTACGGAGCTTTGTCGCTTGACCCGAAACGGCAACCAGTTGATTGCGGGTAAGATCGCGTTGTGCTTCTGTAGTGCGAAGTTGCGCCTTGGTTTCGCGTTGCCGATCGATCGAAGTTTTCAGGTCCGCATTAATTCGCTGAAGCTGTTCTTCGACTTGGGCACGTTCCGATCGAGCTTCTGTGAGTTGTTTTTCAACCTGAGCTTTCTGAGCATCAGTTGCCTTTAAATCGGCTGCCACTTTATCTAAATCTCGTCCTCGATCGCGCAATTCGGTTTGAATTCGTCCAAAATTAAGCAGCATTTCGCGAAAGGTTTTACTCGCAAGCAGCAAAACGCCAAGCGTTGAAGCAGAAATTAGCGTTCCGGTCAGAATCGTAACGACGACTGCGGTCTGTTTGGGGCGGAGGTTGAACAGGCTGAGGCGAGCTTTTCCCACGCGCGTTCCTAAGCGATCGCCCACCGTCGCGATCACTCCACCTAACACCAACACCACCAGAATTAAAATCAGCCCGACATCGGACATAAGACTCCCAAAACACCCCTAGCCCAGCACAGTCCGTACTAGAAAAGGCAATTCCAGACCCGCCTATCATTATGCCTGTTGGCTCAAACTTCGGTGGGTCTACAAGGAAAGAATTCTAATGCAATTAGGTGAATTGTTGACTCAGCGTTACAGGATTGTGAACGGTAATTTTTTTCTTGTGAATTGAGATCATTTTATCCTGACGCAAATCACCGAGCAAGCGCGTTACTGTGACACGGGTAGAACCGATCGCTTCTGCGATCGCTTGATGGGATAGCTTCAAATCAATCATGATCCCTTCTTGCGAGGGGACACCGAAATCGCGACAGAGAATCAATAGAAAACTTACCAATCGTGATCCCATATCTCGGTGCGCCAGCGTTTCGATCATCATTTCGGTTTGCAAAATCCGTGAAGACAATCCTTTGAGCATCAACATCGAGAGTTCGGGGTTGTCTTTCAGCGCTTTTTCGACTTGCTCGATCGGCACTGAAAGTAATTCCACGGGCGTAAAGGCAACGGCATGATAAAAGCGATCGGCACGCTGTCCGGTAATCAGCGACAGCACCCCAAAAACGCTATTTTCTCTGAGCAGTGCGACAGTAATTTCTTCGCCTGCTTCGTACACCCGCGACAATTTGACTGCACCTTTTACCAGAAAATAGACCCGCTCTGCCGGATCACCCGGAAAGAAGATCGTCTTGCCGTGTTCAAACGTCTCAATAACAGGAGGATACGCGCCTCCTCCGATCTGACGAAACATCGTTGCGAGCGGTCTTTCCTTGGTCACTACCATTTCTTTCCTTGTCGTATCGAGTGCAACTGGATCTGCTTGCTGGATTCTGCTGATTCAAGTCATGGGCGCAATTGCGCTTTGTAAACAATCGATGACTTTAGACCACTTAAACTGAGTCACCAAATGGTTTTTGTACAGCACGCTACATTTTAGCCTTAATCCTCAAAATCTCCGTATTTTTCCTGAGTTCAGCGATGTTTTTTTCATTACTATTAGGATTTCATTCTAAAAATCTCAATAATTTCCACATACGATAGCGTGAAAGCAAAGATTTAAACCAAGTGTGAAGGAAATTTTTGCGACAGGAAAGAAATTGATAATATCTTGCTGAAAAGGTTGAGTAATTGTTTCATGAAGTCTCAAACTTCAGTCTGGTTAGCAATTTGGGCTGCAATTTTACCGCTTAGTAGTTGTTCGCTGATTCCTCAGACTCGCTGCCTATCTGCTGTTGCCATCGCAACGCAAACTTGGGAGGTAAACTACTACATCAACAAAACGAGTGGTGGATTCAACACACAGCGGATTCGATCGTTTCAAAGCAACACTTTGACAAATCTAAACGGCGCAAAACCGATCGATGCGGTTTCCGGTCCAGACGATAGCGGAGTTTGGTGGGGTGCAATTCCGCCGCGCCCAACTGCGGATGAAGTGGATCAGCGTCGTGAGCTTCAAGAACTTAACGATCCGCCTCAATTACAGCGATCGGTCGATTATCAACTGCGCTGCGAAGACAGAACCCTCTCAACCGATGCGCTCTCTTATCGAGAAGCCGCAAGAGCAATTCGGGCAGGACAAGCCGTAACAGTGAGCTATATCGGCAATCAGATGATGAAAATTGAAGCGCAGGTGCCTCGCTAACAGTTGAGTTTCAATGGGGACGATCGCTTTCTGCTATCCTCATAAATGCTTTACACGGTAGAAGACCATGCTAGACCTGACTGGAAAGAACGCACTTGTAACGGGAATTGCTAACAATCGCTCGATCGCATGGGGCATTGCTCAACAGCTACACAAAGCAGGCGCAAACATTGGGATCACTTATCTACCCGACGACAAAGGCAAAGCAGAAAAGAAAGTCGCAGAACTGACTGAACCGCTGCAACCGAGTTTATTTCTGCCGTTGAATGTGCAGGATGATGCTCAGATCGAAACCGCATTTAATACAGTCCGGGATAAATGGGGCAAGTTGGATATTCTGATTCACTGTCTTGCCTTTGCTAGTAAAGACGATTTATCCGGCGACTTTTCCAAAACTTCTCGAAGTGGCTATTCGATGGCTCTTGATATCAGTTCCTATTCGCTCGTACAGCTTGCAGGAGCTGCGAAACCCCTCATGACCGAAGGCGGTAGCATCGTAACCCTCACTTACTTGGGTGGCGTGAAAGTGATTCCGAACTACAACGTGATGGGGATCGCAAAAGCTGCCTTAGAAATGAACGTCCGCTATCTCGCATCAGAACTCGGTCAGAACAACATTCGCGTCAATGCAATTTCAGCAGGTCCTATTCGGACGTTGGCTTCATCTGCGGTCGGTGGCATTCTCGATATGATTCACCACGTCGAGGAAGTTGCTCCCTTGCGTCGAACCGTGACTCAGATCGAAGTGGGTAATACGGCTGCGTTTCTCTGTAGTGATTTGTCGAGCGGCATTACCGGACAAGTAATTTATGTCGATGCAGGGTACGAGATTATGGGAATGACGGGATCAAAAGCAGCGGAATAGTCAAGTTTTGTAGTTAGAACGATCACAGTCGCGATCGTATCACTCGTCAATACAAATCGAAATTTCCGCCAGGATCTCTGCTAAAACTGCTGGTGGAACTCTTCCAAGACAGCGGGAGAAACGCTCGATCGAGATACTACGAACTTGTAAAGTATTGCTTGCCGACTCATTTAGCAGTCCAGTTTCAGCCGAAGCAGAAATTCTGACCATGAAAGGTCGGTACTCAAACTTTGGCTGCCAGCTTGTAATCGAAACAATAATTCGGAGTGGAATCTGCTCAAAGAGATCTCGGCTAATGACGATCGCAGGTCGAGCCTTCTGAATCTCCTGCCCTCTGGTGGGATTGAGATCGACAACCCAAATCTCACCCCGTTTAGGCTCACTCATCTTCTAGCTTCCACCCGTCTCCGTCTAAAACACAGAATTCTGTCAGTTCTGGATCAGCGAGGAAGTCTTCTGCCATCAGTGCAATATAGGGTGCAAGCTGCTGATCTCGCTCTTCAATTGGCAAAGCTCTAAGCTGTTGAAGCGATAGCGGTGGTGGAGGCATCTCATTTTCTTGACTCAATGCCGTGACGAATGCCAAAACTTCTCGCTGTTTTTCCAGAGGAAGTTGCTGCAATTTCTCCAAAACTACTTGTGGAATTGAGGCTGCTTCTGTCATGACGTTTTACTCAAAACTCATATTGATCGTGCCTATTTCCAACCTTACGATCGATATTCCCCTTTCGGCATCGGTTTCGGATTTGCTTGCGGTTGGTTGATCTGCAACTGAGCGCGACCGTTCCGCACAATCCGCAGCATCTCGCTCATCTGCGCTTCCATATCGCGTAACACCTTATCGGCATATTCATCTGCGCCGTTTTGTACATCTTCGCTTTCTTCGATCGCCATTCGCCGCATTTCCTCTAAATCTTGCTGCGCCTGTCTTCGCATTTGATCGATTTGAGCGATCGTTTGTTGCTGCACGGTTTCACACTCTTGCTGCACCGAAATGCGAATCTGCTGGGCTTCTTGCTCTGCACGCTGAATGATGCCCGATTCGTTTAGGATCTGCGCTGCCCGCCGTTCTGCCTCTTCGACAATCTCGTGGGCGTACTGTTCTGCCTGATCCAAAATTTCATCGCGATGCTGTGCGATTTCCATCGCTTCATGAAATGCCTCTGGCAGACTCAAGCGCACCAAATCCAACTGATCAAGGAACTGCTCCTCGTCAATTAGGGTACGGCGCGACAGCGGAATCCGAGGGCTATCGAGAATCATTTCCTCTAGCCGATTCAACTCCCGCTGAATATCGAGACTGCCTACTCGCTGCACGTCTCTTGAAGCGTCGTGGCGACGTTCGGGTGTGTTGAGTCCGTCAGGGCTGATACTGGATGAGTCTTGGCGTAGCATCGGTAAATATCTTCGGCGACGTGGGTGGGAACTAGGTGATCGATCGAACCGCCAAACCGGGCGATCTCTTTGACCACACTGCTGCTGAGGAAACTGTACTCGTTTGAGGTTGCGAGGAAGACGGTTTCGATTTGGGTCGATATGGTTTTGTTGGTATGTGCCATCTGCAACTCCATCTCAAAGTCTGAGACGGCGCGTAATCCCCGAATCAGAGCAGCGGCTCCTTGCCTCTGAGCGTAGGTGACGGTTAATCCTTCAAAACTATCGACTTCAACGTTTGGCAGGTGCTGAGCGGCGATTTGAATTTGATCAAGTCGCTGCTGAACACTAAAGAGCGGCGTTTTGTTAGGGTTTCGCAACACGGCAACGATGACGCGATCGAACAACAGCGCACCTCGCTTAATAATGTCGAGATGTCCGTAGGTAATCGGGTCGAAGCTACCAGGGTAGATGGCAATCACGTAAAGTTCGGTGTCTGCACTGAGGGCAATAAAACGAGTCTCCTTACTTTACCTTGTTGCAAAAAGTTTGAGACGTTAAGTTAGAAGAATTTTCTCGATGGTTATTGCTGAGATAATCGCTTGACAGGTTCGCCGACTAGAAGTTGATGCGTTTCGTGCAGAAGTTCGGGAATGCGATCGGCAAAAGGACTGGCAGCTAAACAGGGACGCAATGCCTCGATGTCAATTTCATTTACCCGCGCTCCTGGAAACCAGTGGCTTCCTTGACCGAGCAGGTTGTATCGCATCTTAGCGTAATCGACTAAATCGTAAGCGATCGCTAAATTTCTTAACCACAATACGGTATGTAGATTCAAGCGTCCCGGTGTTTGATCAACTGTGGGTAATCCGATTTGCCAATTTTTGACCCAATCGGCACCAAGTCGATCGATGGCAGCCTGCTCTAGTTTTTGAATGATCGGCGGTAGAATTTCATCGGCTCGATCGAGCCATTCCAAAGTTTTCAGATGTTCGTCAAAATCGCTCGGTCTTGCAGCTCCGACGCTGAGGGTGTGAACCTGCGAATGACTGAGACAGAATAAATCATTGAACACGATCGGTGAAAACGGCGCACAGAGATCAACTAATCGCTGGGGTGGATCGTAGAGATTTCCGCCTTTATTCGACGGGCTGATGATGAATACACCCATATCACGGGCGTTGGCGGCTTTGATCGCGCTCCAATTTTGCTGATTGATATAGTACCAATGTAGATTTACGTAATCGAATTCGTTTGTTTCGATCGCTTTGACGATGGTCTCGGTTGCCCCATGCGTCGAGAATCCGACAGAACGAACTTTTCCTTGGTCTTGGAACTTCCGCACGACTTCTAAACATCGAATTGCGTGATCTAGCGTTTCCGCGTTATTGATGCCATGCAGTCCTAAAAGATCGACGTAATCTAATTTGAGATACTTTAGTGATTTCTCAAACGTGTCTCGAAATGTTTTCGGATCTGCGGTCGGCACAATCTTGGTTTGAGAAATTAGCTTTTCGCGCGGCAACTTCGGCAAAATCTGACCTAACTGCATCTCTGATGAACCATACCCACGTGCAGTTTCAATGTGATAAATTCCCAATTCAAACGCCCGTCGAATCGTTGCTTCTAGATTTGCCTGATTGTCGGATGGAACTTGATCACGCGGGACATCTTGCCACTTGTACTGATAGCGCATTCCTCCGCATGAAAAAACGGGCATCTGAAGTTCGGTGCGTCCAAAACGTCGGTACAGCATGATCGATCGCGTAAAAACTGAAGGTTAAACCTTATCCTAGCGGGTTCAAAGTCGTTACAAAACTATCGAACTTCTGTAAAACAAAGCTGAAACCGTGGGGTAAGCACCAAAACGTACTTGAATATTAAACGGGGATCGACATAGACCCGATCGCCTGTTCCTCACCGACTGAAACTCATGTTTGTTTTGCTTCAGCAAGTCCGATTGCTTGATCCGGTTGCGAATGTCGATCGCGTAACCGATGTGCTGTTAGAAAATGGCATCTTACGCGCTTTCTCACCTTCAGACGTGCCAGAAGCGGCAGAACGTCGATCGTGTTCGGGTTGCATTCTAGCACCGGGTTTGATCGATCTGTACAGCCATAGTGGAGAGCCGGGATTTGAAGAACGTGAAACGCTCGAATCATTGGAAAACGCTGCGGTCGCAGGTGGATTCACGCGCTTAAATTTGCTGCCTGACACGAATCCAGCGATCGACCAACTTGCGATCGTGTCTCAAATTCGCGCGAGATTTCCCAGAATCAACTGCTGGGGAGCGTTAACGCTCAACACTCAAGGACAGCAGATGACCGAATTGACGGAACTCGCTGCGGATGTCATCGGATTTAGCGACGGAAAATCGATCGCGAATCTCGCGCTGGTGCGGCGATTGTTGGAATATTTACAGCCGCTGGGGAAACCGATCGCGCTTTGGGCTTGTGATTTCGGTTTGATCGGGAAAGGCGTGATGCGAGAAGGTGCAAACTCGATGCGATTTGGACTGCCAGGAGTTCCGATCATGGCAGAATCCGCACCGTTAGCCGCTCTGATTGAATGCATTGAAGAAATTGGCACTCCGGTTCATTTGATGCGAATTTCAACAGCACGGGGTGTGGAACTGATTCGATCGGCAAAAGCGCGAGGCGTTCCCATCACTGCAAGTACAACCTGGTTACATTTGCTTCTGAGTACGGATGCTGTACAGTCTTATGATCCAAGTTTGCGGCTTGATCCGCCCTTGGGCAATCCGAGCGATCAAGCCGCATTAATTCAAGCGGTTCAAGACGGTGTGATTGATGCGATCGCAATCGATCATAGTCCTTACACTTATGAGGAAAAAACCGTCGCTTTTGGAGAAGCCCCTCCAGGTGCGATCGGTTTAGAACTTGCGTTAGCGCTCCTTTGGTCGAATTTGGTCGAATCGGGTCGCTGGTCGCCGTTAGAGTTGTGGCGGAGTCTTACTGTTCGTCCGGCTCAATGTTTGGGGCAAAGCTTGAACGCAATCGCGCCCAACCAGCCGAATGATTTAGTTTTATTTGACCCTAATGAAAAATGGACAGTCGATCGCGCAAATTTACGATCGCTGTCCACAAATACATTTTGGCTAAATCAATCCATTACTGGACGAGTATTACAAGCTTGGACTAGTAGCGCGGATCTGGGGTGATTTCACCTGCTCGATTTGGAGGCCAAAACCGTACCACCGCCCGTCCGATAATCTTGTCACGCGGCACAAATCCCCAATAGTGGCTATCGTAGCTGTTATTGCGATTATCTCCCAACACAAGATAAGAATCCGGCGGAACGACTTGCGGCCCCCATTCGTACTGGGGCGCTTCTTCTTTACCGATGTAATCTTCTCGAAGCGGCTGATCGTTGACATAGACTCGACCGCCTTTAACCTGCACCTTGTCGCCTGGCAACCCGATCACGCGCTTAATAAACGCATCGTGAAAATTCTGTTTCTCTAAAGTAGCGGTCGGAGAAAATACAACAATATCGCCTCGTTGCGGATTATTAAACCGATAGCTGATCTTGTCAATGATTAAGCGATCGTTAATCTGTAACGTGGGCAGCATGGAACCAGACGGAATGTAGCGGGCTTCTGCGACGAATTGCCGAATCCCGATCGCTAGAACAGCACTTAAACCGATTGTCTTGAGTCCCTCTAGCCAGGGATTTTCGTCTTTCTGACGTGCTTTTTTGTTAGGAGCCGGATTATCCACTCGATTCATATCACCTTAACGTTTACAGATTTGAGGTTGAATTGAAAACCTTCGTTCTCAGTCTAATCTACACTGCCGAATTTGAACTTTCAGTATTAAACTTCCGAACTGTAACAACTGTCTGCCACTTTTTCAATTAGATTTAGATTCGTCGCATGATTAAAACTTTTGGCATTTGAACGCGATCGTACTGAATTCAGTCGATGATTTTGGAGAAGTGACACAAGCGGATGGTTATGGCACTGCTGATTCAGAACGCAAATATTTTGTTGCCCTCTGGTGAATTTTTACTTGGCGATGTCCGGATTGAAGACGATCGTATTGCTGAGGTTGGCAGTGGTCTTGATTCGACAAACGCTGAGATTATCAATGCAACGGGCTTGACGTTGTTACCTGGTGTGATCGATCCCCAAGTGCATTTTCGAGAACCGGGACTCGAATACAAAGAAGACTTGTTTACGGCGAGTCGTGCCTGTGCGCGGGGTGGGGTGACTTCGTTTTTGGAGATGCCGAACACGCGACCGCTAACGACGACTCAAGAAACACTCGACGATAAGTTAAAACGGGCTTCGGAAAAGTGTTTGGTGAATTACGGCTTTTTTATCGGGGCAACGCCTGCAAATCAATCAGATCTACTGACCGCAAATCCGGTATGCGGCATCAAAATTTTTATGGGGTCGATGCACGGTGATCTCTTAGTCGATGAAGAAACGGCATTGGATGCGATCTTTTCAAAGGGCGATCGCTTAATTGCTGTTCACGCAGAAGATCAAGCCCGAATTCGCGATCGACGTGCCCAGTATGCCGACAGTACTGATCCCGCGATTCATTCTGTAATTCAAGACAATCAAGCCGCCCTGAACGCAACGCAACTTGCATTAAAACTTTCAAAGAAATACCATCGTCGCCTTCATATCTTGCATATGTCCACCGCAGAAGAAGCGGAACTGATGCAGCGCGACAAGCCTGAATGGGTGACAGCGGAAGTGACTCCACAGCATTTGGTACTGAATACGAGCGCTTACGAAAAGATTGGCACATTAGCGCAAATGAATCCGCCGTTACGATCGCCCCACGACAACGAAGTACTTTGGCAAGCGTTACGAAATGGCGCGATCGATTTCATTGCCACCGATCACGCACCGCATACGTTAGAAGAAAAATCACAAGGCTATCCGAAATCGCCATCTGGAATGCCGGGAGTTGAGACTTCGCTGGCAGTGATGCTCACTCAAGCGGCTCAAGGACGTTGCACCGTGGCACAGGTTTCAAACTGGATGTCTACTGCTGTGGCAAAAGCTTACCGAATTCCGAATAAAGGTTTGATTGAACCGGGATACGATGCGGATTTGGTACTGGTCGATTTGAATCATTCGCATCCAGTTCTGCGCGAGGAAGTGGTTTCAAAATGTGGATGGAGTCCGTTTGAAGGATGGGAGTTGACTGGATGGGTGCAGGTGACGATCGTGGGTGGAAAGGTGGTCTACGATCGCGGCGAATTCAATACTGAGATTCGAGGACGAGCATTGAGGTTTGATGCTTAGGATGGTAAATGTCTGTAATTTTGTCAGCATCAAATGCCTTCGATCTACAAACCGACCAAAGCAGAAGTTCACGCAGCTTACAATCAAACCCTTCCAGATATCATCGCCCCGAATCTCAAAATTCTCTTTAGTGGCATTAATCCCAGCTTATATAGTGCTGCTGTGGAGCATCATTTCGCTCGTCCTGGAAACCGATTCTGGAAAGCCATTCATTTGGCTGGATTTACCGATCGACTCCTTTCTCCCTTTGAAGATCAAACCTTGCTCGATCGAGGTTTCGGTTTAACCAATTTAGCCGCCCGCGCGACCGCGAGAGCCGACGAATTAACGGCTGAAGATTTATCGATCGGTCATCAATCCCTTGCTGCAAAAATTGAACAGTACCAACCAAAATATCTAGCGATGCTCGGAGTTAGCGCTTATCGAAGTGCATTCAATCAACCTAAAGCGCGAATGGGACTGCAAAAAGAGCCACTCTTCCACACAAAGATCTGGGTGTTACCGAATCCAAGTGGCTTGAACGCTCACTATCAGCTAAAAGATCTCGCTGAGGTTTATCGGGAACTTTATGAATTTGCAACAAAAAGTTAATCTCAAAGCTAAACTTAACAAAACTTTAGCTTTGAGAGGAATGCTGTGTCTATCGTTCATGCACTCAAACCTAGATTAAATAGTGCGTTCAAGCAATTAATGTCAGTGCATTGGTGGATGAGTGGAGCGTATCTAGTTTTATTCGTGACTGGAACACTCATGTCACAGCTCGATCGCTCTGTCTCGTTCCGAGGTTCGCTCTACGATTTCCATAGATCGATCGGGGTGCTGTCGATGGCGTTGCTCACTTGGCGAATTTTTCTGCTTCTACAAGTGTGGTGGAAGAAGTACACAAAGCGATCGCCGAAATTGACTCCTGCTTGGTTTAGAAGTGTTGCACTCCATACCAGTTTGTATGTTTTCATGTGGGCAGTTCCAATCACCGGATTTTTGCTCTCAAATTCATTTCGCGCCGACAATGTAAAATTCTTCGGCATCGTTTTGCCTGATCTGTTTCCTCAAAATTCTGCAATGGTTGAGGTCGGGCGTAGCACTCATTTTTGGCTGTCTTACACATTCCTAGCGTTCATTGTTTTGCATACGATCGCACAATGGAAAGTGATTCGCGCTAATTGGCGACGCTTCAACAACTTCTTAAAGACGAAAACTGCATGAGGAACTTCATTTGGAGTACAGCTTTATTGCTCTTAATAGGCTGTACTCCAACTTCTCAAGTTGACGGTGCAACATCGGGGACTCGGATCATGCCTTTGGGCGATTCGATCACTCAAGCCGATCGCAGTCACAACAGCTACCGCCGCCCGCTCTGGCTCAAACTTCAAGCCGCTGGTTATGATGTCAATTTCGTTGGGTCAACTCGATCGAACTATCTCGGCACTGCACCAAAGTCAGACTTTGACCAAGATCATGAAGGACATTGGGGCTGGCGGGCTGATGAAATTCTTGCTCAAATCGATCGCTGGTCAGAAGCAGCAAAACCCGAGATTGTATTAATTCATCTTGGAACGAATGATATTTTAAGCGGGGAAAGTTTTGACAGCACGATCGTAGAATTACGAAAGATCATTCAGATCATGCGACAACGCAATCCACGCTTAAAAATTCTGATTGCACAACTGATTCCTTCCTTGAATTCTGAAGCGCTGACGCAGCAATTTAATCAACAAATTGCGGCATTGGCGCGATCAACAAATACTCAAGAAAGTCCATTAATTGTAGTTGATCAGTTCAGCGGATTTAATGTGCAACAAGATACTTATGATGGGCTACATCCCAACGAATCTGGAGAACAAAAAATGGCAAATCGCTGGTTTCAAACGTTAGAAAAAGTGCTTTCTAAAAAACGTTAACGTGTCCAAGCATCGCGAAACATGACATGACCCATTACAAATAAAGTAATTCCTAATCCTAGAAATAGAATCTGCAAGAAACTTCCAACTGCAAAACTTAAGCCAACTGGAATTAATGCAGAGCCAAGCATCCACATCATATATGTAGAATTGCGGCGCGATCGTGATTCAAAATCCATGACAGTTTTCCTGAACTCCTAGTTTTACTGTAGCCTTTTTAAGATTTGCTTTCCTGCCTCTTGCAGTAGAGGAAGCCTCTCTCTATTGTTAGAAATGCATTCTTAGCATTTTGTTTCCCTGGAAGAAGCTTGCAAATCGAAGAATTTCAGCTAAAAATATTTGCAGGGCGCTCAAGGAGGAAACGAATGGTTTTTAATGCACTTGTTTCAGTGGTGATTGCTGCTTACAATGCTGAAGCATTCATTTCAGACACGTTGAACTCAATCTTGGCGCAGACGTATCGCGACTTTGAAGTGATTGTGGTCGATGATGGCTCACACGATCGAACTGCGGAAATTGTGCGATCGTATGCCGAGATTGACGATCGTATCCAATTGATTCAGCAAGAAAATTCCGGTGTTGCCGCTTCTCGAAATTTAGCAATTCAACATTCATCCGGTAAGTATATTGCCCCGATCGATGCGGATGATATTTGGTATCCCGAACGGTTAGAAAAACACGTTCATTGTTTAGAAGCTTCTAAGCCATCCGTTGGTTTAGTTTACTCTTGGTCGATGTATTTAAATGAAGCAGGTGGCGTAAAAGGCTACTCACCCTTCGGTCAATTCGGTGCAGTTGAAGGAAATGTTTTAGCAATTCTTGTGTTCTATAACTTCTTAGATAATGCAAGTACTGCAATGTTTCGTAAAAGCTGTATCGATGCTGTTGGTAATTACAATACGGAACTTAAAACCTGTGAAGATTGGGATCTCTATCTTCGGATCGCTGAACACTATCAGTTTGCGATCGTTCCAGAATATCTAATTGGCTATCGGCAATATAGTGGGAGTATGTCCACAAAATGCACAACAATGGCGCATTTCTATGAATTAATTATGTCGCGAATCCACCAACGTCACCCAGAGTTACCTCACTCTGTCCGTCGTTGGGCGAACACTGCTTTCTACAATAACCTACTGAGCAAAAGCTACCTTGCAGGCGACTATGCATTAATGTTTCGTTGGCTATATCGAAGTTTGAAAGGCGATTTTGCGCTGTTACTGCGTCCGGGAGTTTACAAAGTGACGTTGGTTGCGATCGTCAAAACCCTAACCCAACCGCTGCTCGCTTTCATTCCGCAACCGCCTGCTTCAGATCGATCGCCCACTCCAGAGACAGTCATCGAATCACAACCCCCTACTCCCACAGCGTCAACCTTCTGGAAACCCTACGATCTTCTTACTGTGTACCGCTGGCAACAGATGGTAAAAACAACTCAAACTTAGAAACGGAGAGGGGGGGATTCGAACCCCCGTTGAGTTGCCCCAAAACGCATTTCGAGTGCGCCGCATTCAACCGCTCTGCCACCTCTCCAGGTGCTACGTTCAACTAATATACTACAGGAACGAATCCTCTGGCTCATTCAGTTCCAAAGTTGTTCTAAACCCTTGATTCTTCGACCATTGCAACCCTCCAGTCGCTTCTGTTTGATAAATCTGAACTTGATTTCGCTGCAATTGACGCAAGGTTTCAGGATGAATTGTTTTCGAGTATGCGATCGCAATCTTCGGCTGCATTTGTGCTAATAATTTCGGATGCAATCGCCGTCCCGACCACCAAAGAATCTCATTTCCACTTAAATCACTGCCTAATGCTTGTCGCTGGCTAACATTGGGCGAGTCTTTTAGCCATAACCATCGCTGTTGACCGATTTCAAGCTCTAGGATGGTTGGCTCAATGCTGAGTGATTGAATCTCGATCGCGCCCGTTTTAATTACTTGTCTTGTTGTAATGGGCGAATGTGTTCCTTTTTGTGCGGTAAGCTGTTGTATCGCTTCAAGCGGAACGGCTGACTGCTTTTTGCCGGAAAAATCATACAGCGATCGGATCGGTAAGTCTTGCAGCAGCGTACTCCATCCGTCTGAAGGAGAAACTGCAACTGCCCAATCAATCCGATTCACTCCTTCTTTCTGCAAAAACGGTAGTACTGTAGACCTTACCGCATTCGCATCTCCACTATTAATCAATCCGATTCGCCCGTGATCCTGGATCACCATGACTGAATCTTGACCAACGGATAAGGCTGTAACTTGCAGTATGTTTGATCGAACATACCAAGCCGGGATAAAAATTAAACTGAGACCGACTAAAAGAAATAACCACCATTGCTGTCGATAGCGAGGAAAAATCCATAGAGCGCAAATCAATCCATACAAGGCAAGCATCAACATTACTGAAATCGTTCCAACTGCGATCGAGTTCCCTGGCAGTTGACAGAAGAACTTGACCTCAGCGATTAACCAATGAGTTGGATAATACAAAAACGGAGTCGTAAAACTTGCGATCGTTGGAGAAATTAAATTCATCCCTGCATTAACAATTCCACCAATGCTGATGAATGAAATTAACAACGTTGCAGCAACATTCGCAGGAATACAGTACGGGGAAACCATTCCAAACGAAAAAAGCTGTAAAGGTAATGTCCAGATCAAGGCTGCAATTGGAACTGCGATCGCAGGAACAATCATGGTTGGCAACCAGTCTAACCGCTTCGAGATTGCCGGAACCGTTACCATTAATCCCAACGTTGCTAAAAAGCTAAACTGAAATCCTAAATTCCAAATCCACAATGGATTTACTATCAGCAAAATGATTGCAGCGATTAATAATGCGTGTAATAGCTTGACTCGTTTTTCAAACCAAATTCCAAACAGAACGGCAAATCCCATCAGCACCGCTCGAAATACCGCAGGCTGCATACCTGTCAGCCCCATAAAAATGATTAATCCTGCCGCGCCAGTTCCAAACTGTATCGCTCTAGGAAATCGTTTTGTTAGCGTCAACAGCACTCCCAAGATCAATGTCACTTGAAAGCCTGATGCAGCTAACGCATGGGACATTCCAATCTTACTAAACGCATCTTTAATCTCAAACGGAATATCAACCACTCGACCACCAATCACCATTGCGCTAAGAAGCGATCCTTCTACATCTCCAAATTGCTTCGCTTGCGATCGCACAATGTTCTTTTGAATCATCCACCAGCCCCAACTCGGCTTCTGATTTGTATCGAGTAATCGGATCGATGTTCCTTTCAGCCCTGCAAAACTTCCTTCTTGTGCCAAGTATTTCTGAAAATCGAACCCACCCGGATTCATTTTCGGCTTCGGTTTGTAGAGATTGCCCTGAATGGCGATCGCTTGCCCTGGATATAAATCCTCTCCGTCCACTTTCGACAAAGTTACATAAAGCTTTCCGTCCGCTTTCTGCTTCTCAACTGCTGTCACGTTCAACCAAACTTGTAACTTTCCGCTGCGAGTCAATTTTGGTAATTCTTCGACTGTCCCCGCTACAGAAATTTCTTGCTTTTCCTTTGGGACAAAGTGACTTACATCGATCGCGCTCGGTTGCGGTGTCCGAATTTGTAAATAAAATCCTGCTGCAAGTCCAATCACTCCTGCAATGATCCAAACCCTTGTGATCGTTCGTCTTAGCTTCAATCTCGAAAATGTGATCGCACAAATCACACCAGTGGTAAATACGATCGCTCCTCCAAACGGAACCGCCGTCATCAGCAATCCGACAATGTAAGCCAAACACCAAACGACCACGCTGGTAGAACCCATGTCTTACTCTTTTCAACTTAAAAGCTGACCTAGAGTGCCCAGAAATTCTACTAACTAAAAAAAAGGAGTCAGCCGTAGCCAACTCCTGAATTAGCTTTTGCAAATGTTTCTAAATCGACAGTCCGAGCTTAATGCCAAATACAGCATGGAGGATCAGAATTCCAGCGATCGCACTTCCCAAGTAAGCGTGAAACAATCTCAATCCCGGCTTATTTCCCCCGAACCCCGCAAGCGAAATTGCTCCATTCAAATACAGCAATCCCAGCACTACCATTCCAGTGATAAAATGCGGACTCTCCAAAATCGGCTTCTTCTGCATCACCAGCGACAGGATTCCGCCAGTTGCGCCCAGCGTCATAAACAGCACTACCAAAGGCATCAACTTCCGATGATCTGCCCGATTCTTTACCGCCACTTCTTTATTTTCTGCTAATCGTCCTTGCCAACCTGCCCAAGCTGCGTATCCACCCATTACAAAAACCACAATCCCCATCATCACCGGATGACCCCAGTGAACGATCGGCTCCGGCACATTCAACGATCGAAAAACTTGCGCGATCGGCTCCAACGTCTCACTCAAATTCATGCCCGTGTTTCCCGTTAAATATCAAGAGTATTTTATGGGAAGCGGTGTTCTAGTGCTGAGAATTTCGGTCATCATTCAATCAAAAACGCGATCGCCCAGTTGAAGAGAGCGATCGCGTTTTCTCAATTAACAATTCCGCTTAAGCAGACTTGCTCTCCTCACTTGCGATCTGAGCGGCTTTGTTTTTCATGCGACTGGCGCTACTCTTGCGAATGCGATCGCTTTTGCACGTTCCGCCCGCCTTTTCATACTCAGCGCTATCTTTTCCATACTTGAACGCCACCCCAATCAACATTCTGTCAACCAGATCTGCCAAGCTTTTTTCAAGTTCGTCAATCTCTTTTTTAGAGGAATCGAGTTCTGCCAAAGCGCGATTGTAGTTCTCGATTCGATCGCGCAATCGCGTCATCTGTACACTCATCTGCACCAAACTCCGAGAATCTCCAAAATCCATTGCTGGATCAACGGCTTTCAGTCCAGAGATCCGAAGTTCAGCTTTTTCCAAAACTCTAGAGGTTCGCTTCTGCCTAGGCATAAATGCACCTTCAATTAATTTACGCTTTCAGCTTGACTTACTGTTCTTTCGTTTTAGTTCAGTAAAAGGCGCAAGAATTGATATTTTATTGATGAAGATTTCTAGCGAAGCTGAGTACTCTTGCTTATGCAGTTATTGTCATCCGGGCAGAATCACGATCGTTTGCACAAATATCATGCGCTAAGTTGAAAAAAACGTGACGTTCCTAACGATAAGCGCAATTGTTCTAAGTAATCTTTCGATTCTCGTCTAAAAATCGCGACGTTCCTAACGACGAGCTCGATTTTCCTAACGACGAGCGCGATTTTTGTATTGTCGATCGTGCTTTTGGTTGAAACGGGAATGCGATCAAAGCTCACACGCTCGACAACGTGAAAAAAACTGTCTTCTTTCCACTCCGTTTAGAATCGAGAGCATTAACTCAATGGAGAGAGTAAGCGATGCTGTTCATGATTGTTGAGCGATTCAAAGATAACGATATGCTGCCGATCTACAAGCGTGTTCGGGATGAAGGCAGAATGTTTCCTGAAGGACTCAATTATATTGATAGCTGGATCGAACCAAACTTTAGCAGATGTTTTCAACTTATGGAGTGTAATGATTTGCGTTTATTGCAAGAATGGGTTTTGAAATGGCGTGGTCCAGACGCGACATTCGAGATTATTCCAGTTGTAAGCAGCAAAGAGACTCAAGAAGTTGTCAAACCATTCCTGGACAGCTTTTAGATCTATCTAGTCAGAGAGCGATCGCACTCCCCATCTCAATGCAAATGTGCGATCGCTCTTTTCACGAAAAGTCCAGAACTAAGCTTGCTGTAATGGAGATTAGAAAATCTCGATCGAATTAGGGAGAAGGATTCGACTTTGCGATATTAAGAAGGATTACCTGATGATCCCGAAACTGATTCACTCAATACGCGAATATGTAATACCCCATTGCTCGTTAGAGATTCTATCTGAGACTCAGACACCACTAAAACTGCGATCGTTTCCCCGATCGCATTAAACACCTCCAAACTATAGCCATCTTCTCCGCCGACTACCGGATGATGTTCTACGATCGTCGCCACATCTCCTTGATGCAAATGATATGTCGGAAAGTCCTCTCGCAGCGCGACCCTTGTAAACAACTCAAACGCCATGACTAACCTCCTTATCCGGGTACAGCGTGATGAACTTAGTTTGCTGCGTTTCAAATTCAACCATCCAAATTGTCACAACAGCTCGACTCACCCCATTCACTCCGCTCAAAACCCCTCGAATCTCATAAACGTTCCCGAATCGATTTTGCTCCCCACTTGGCACAGCCTCAAGCGGTAAAATTTGATTCCTCAAGTCCGCCTCCAACTGCTGCCAATTCTCCAGACTGTAACCTGCCTTCGCCAAGAATTTTGACTTGTCATCGACCTCCCGTCGAACCAACAAATACTTTGTTAACTGAATCTTTGGGGTAAGCCACTGGTTCTACCAGTGCGACTCGATGAGCTTTGAGCGATACGGCAGTAAAG
>PSLO01000122.1:0-11218 GCA_040289665.1 Leptolyngbya sp. ERB_1_1
TTTTCATCCGCAAGTCTGACAATTCTCCTGTTCTACAGGTTACCGTTTCTAGTTATTCATGCAACAAAGCCCAATCAAGTTAGAAATGCTGATTTATCTGTGCTGCAACTTGAAGCAAACTGCTGCTTTATCAAAATTGCGGCACTCGTAGCTTCACCCCAAGCACGATCGCATTCTGCCGATTTACTCATCACTGCCAGTGCGATCACGTCGGAATTTGCTCCCACGTTAATCCGGTTATATGAGCAAATGTCTGCCCCCAAGTTTGTGATAACTCTAGGAGCGTGCAACGCAACGAGCAATTCAACCATTCAGGAAGTCAATGCGCTGATTCCAGTGAATGTCCATTTGGCAGAATGTCCGCTGCGATCGCAAACCATTCTGAATGCGATCGCACAACTCCGCCGTTATTCATGATCTTGCTCAATTCGAGCGATGCCTGTTTTTGGATAGTACCGCGCTAGAATCTGGCGATATTCATATCCCATTTCTGCGAGTTTCAACGCTCCAAGCTGACTCATGCCCCGACCTCGAAACGCATCCGCAACAATATCATCGGATGCGGCGTACAGCGATTCCACAATCCCGCCACGATAGCTAACAAACTCGCCAGCAGTTTGATCGACCGCTTGATTGCTAGTTTCTGATTCTCGCGCCATGCCGCTATACACCTGAAAATACTCATCCGACCCCATGTGATATAGAGGCTGCGCCCGTCGAAAATAGTAAGTCAGGGCATACGATCGAGCCGCAACCGCTTGCGCCTTCAATGCTTCCTTGTTCCAACTCGGTGACACTTCACTGGCAACCACACTGTAGAGATAGTGGCGCAAATCAATATAGTTCACCACCCAAATTCGTCCGCCCTGTGCCGCCAGCAGAAAGCGCCCTCGATACGGCTTATCTCCTAAATACAACACTCCGTTGGCTGCGGGCTGAATCATTACTATTCCTGGAAGTTGCCCGTTGCCGAAACTGATCTGATCGCCTGTCGCTTGAACGCTGTAGGGATTTCCAGATGCAAGCTGACTCAGCGATCGACCCTCTGCATCCGATATCGTTGCCCCTTGAGAAGCCGCGATCGACAGTACAGGCTGTCCCATCGCGATCGCGACCTGCATTTCAATCAGTGAATCAACCGTTCCCGCCGTTGCCGCAAACATCGCTTTCGATCGTTCATTGATTGCGGCTTGCTCTTTTGTATATTTCTTTGGATCAACGGGAGTGAGCGTTGGTTTCGGAGTTGGAGATTTAAGGGAAGCTTGTGGAGCCGACGTTTGTGGAGGCGGCAAAGGTAGCACTGGAGTAGAAGTTGGAGATGCAAGTGGCGTACTCTGCATCGGTGCGGTTTTTGCTTCGGTTTGACTGCGCTGATTCAAGTACAGTGCAGCAAGCGGGATGAGTGCGAGGAAGGGCACAAACACCCAGGGACGATGTCGCAGCCATTCTAAAATTGATTTACGCCACATAAACTAAAGTTCGGAACTCAGCATTGAACATCAGACAAGATCTCTACCTTACCCTCTATTCAATGCCGAATTCCGAAATCCGCTTACCAGCCTTTTACCAACCTTTGTCTGCTTTTTCTAAAACATACATTGCAACGGATTGAATCTGATCTTCGTTCAGGCGACCTTTAAACGAAGGCATTGCGTTTTTGCCGTTGAGTACTTGAGTCACGATCGCTTCAACTGTATCTTTGCCGTTTGCAGTGAGGGCATCTTTCTTCAGAGTTTTCGCTGCGTTGATTGCGTTACCGCCACCTGCATGACAAGCCGCGCAATTCGCGTTAAATACTTTCGCTCCAGCAGCAGAATCTGCGGCTAATGCAGATTGGTTGATGGATGCAGCTAGAAATAAGACCGATAGTGCGATCGTAGCTAGCAGTGTTCTCATTCTGTGAATCGTCTTCATCGTTCATCTCTTAAACGTCTACAAGTGAGCAGACCTCACTATTGCTCATGCTGTCGCTGCGGATTTCTCCTCGTCAAAAGACAGCCTGTAGAACATTACATTTAAGCAACTTATCTTAATCATTAGTTACACGTCAAAACCGTACTAAATGAGTTTTTGATTTCGCTCGTACCACATTTGTTAGCTAGATCTTTTATTAAATGACAAGATTTGTACAGGAGCAATCCGCTGCGATCGCAACAATTGATTTAACTCGAATTAGATCATGGAAGATCTCTATACTAAACTTTGGTCAATCTATCAATTAGAAAATGCCCGAAAAAACGGGAAAAAATCGCATAACTATTTATTCAACTCGATACCAATCAAAGGTACAGTTTGAAACAAGTTAAAAACTTTATCGTTTGAATTTAGAATTCCTTTAGTTTGAATCGTTTTTTGACTAGACGGGCGTTCATAAAGACGATAATCTTATTTCAATCCAACAGGTGAATTGAATACATTCCACCGAATGGTTGCCCAAATAAATTGAAACAATTGATTCAAATCAATTGTTTCTACTGCGTTTAACGAGCAGATATTTTTTCATAAGAATACGCAAATCTAGCTCGCCCTTTTTGACGATTAATCTCACTCAGATTCAGTGATTTCGACTTTGCCAAATCCGACAAACTTGAAGGCTGAATTCTTGACTTAAGGTCATTTTGCGGCAAACCATTTGCTTCTCAAATCTCCCTGCGACTCTATCTATCGCAGTCGGAGTGACTTTGCTATCCTTGGGGACTCAATTATGACCAAACTCAACTTCTCGGCTGAACATTGCTTAAAGCGGACACTGTAGCAGCAAAATCCGCTCGTTTGAAATTCCAATCATTGGAAGCCCGATCGGGGCAAAGACCTAACCATTTCATTCACGCATAATAGGGAGAATCGACATGACAGCTACGCTGGGTAAAAGTAGAGCAGGATTCGGTGGTTTCAATCTGTCGAAGTTGTGGAAAGACCTTGCACCACCATTGATTGCGATCGCAATCTTCCTGATCATTTGGGAGTTGCTCTCTGCGACAAAAATGATCCTGCTGCCGCCACCGTCGAGCTTATGGACAAATGAACGGACACGCCAACTGTTGCTCTATCCGTTCTATGATCGCGGTGGCACAGATAAAGGGCTTTTTTGGCAAACCTGGGCAAGCTTGCAACGGGTAGCAATTAGCTACACTGCGGCTGCAATCGCCGGAATTGCGATCGGGATTCTCGTCGGTACAAAACCCTTAGTCTCGAAAGCACTCGACCCACTGTTCATGTTCTTGCGTACCGTTCCGCCGTTGGCGTGGGTACCGATTTCACTTGCAGCCTTGCAGAAAAACGAACCTGCTGCATTGTTCGTGATTTTCATTACTGCAATTTGGCCCATTCTAATTAACACCGCTGTGGGTGTGAAAGAAATTCCCCAAGACTACAACAACGTTGCAAAAGTGCTGCAAATCTCTCCGAAAACGTACTTCTTCAAAATCTTGCTGCCTTCTGCACTGCCTTACATCTTTACTGGACTTAAGATCTCGATCGGTCTTGCATGGTTAGCAATTATCGCGGCAGAAATCGTGATGTCTGGGATTGTCGGGATTGGCTTCTTCATCTGGGAATCGTACCAAAACAACTACATCAGTGAAGTGATTCTGGCGTTGATTTATATCGGCGCAGTCGGTTTGCTGCTCGATCGCTTCGTGGGCTGGATCCAGTCTCGCATTGTTAAACAGTAATTCCCAGAGAGAGGACAAGCACATGGACAATTTTGTTTCTGTCGAACAGGTTGAGAAGTCCTTTCCACTTCCTGGTGGTGAAGAGTACTTAGCCCTCAAAGGCATCGATCTACAAATCAGAAAAGGCGAATTTATTTCACTAATCGGTCACTCTGGTTGTGGTAAGTCTACCCTGCTGAATATGATTGCAGGTTTGGATAATCCAACGGGCGGGATTGTTACCCTTGAAGGACTGGTAGTGAAGCAACCAGGACCCGATCGCATGGTAGTGTTCCAAAACTATTCGCTCTTACCGTGGCTGACGGTGCGCGAGAATGTCGGGCTGGCAGTCAATGAAGTGCTTACCGAGAAGTCACCCCAAGAACGAGCGGAACTGACTGAGAAGTACATTAAGTTAGTCGGACTCGGACACGCGATCGACAAATACCCCAACGAGATTTCCGGCGGGATGAAGCAACGAGTTTCGATCGCACGTGGTCTTGCCATTCAACCGAAACTGTTGCTCTTGGATGAACCGTTTGGCGCGTTGGATGCTTTGACTAGAGGGAATCTACAAGAGCAGTTGATCAAGATCTGTGAAGAGAACGATGTCACAGCGGTCATGGTGACGCACGATGTCGATGAAGCGGTGTTGTTGAGCGATCGCATCGTGATGCTGACCAACGGACCCGGTTCTAAGATCGGTAACATTCTCGATGTTGATATTCCTCGTCCTCGCAGACGGATGGAAGTCGTGAAGCACCCTAGCTACTACAGCTTACGAAGTGAACTGATCTACTTCCTGAACCAACAGAAGCGCGTCAAGAAAATTCGAGCGCAGAAAGTTGCAACGGTTGCACGACATGGTTTAGAGAAAGTTAACCTCGAAATCGGATTTGTGCCGCTGACCGCTTGCGCTCCACTTGCCGTCGCCAAAGAGAAGGGATTCTTTGAAAAGCATGGTCTGGATGAAGTGTCGTTAGCGCGGGAAACAAGCTGGCGCGGCATTGTGGACGGTATGACGGTTGGCTATCTTGATGCGGCTCAAATGCCTGCTGGGATGCCCTTGTGGATCACCCTCGGCGGCAATGAGCGCAACGACAATCCCACGATCGTCACGTCTTTGACGATGACTCGCAACGGGAACGGCATCACGCTCGATCGACGCTTCCAAGAGCAAGGAGTCAATTCCTTAGCGACCTTCAAGGAAATGGTCGAGCGTTCTCCCGAGAATCCGCACCGATTTGGCGTGGTTCACCCATCTTCGATGCACAACCTCTTACTGCGGTACTGGTTAGCCTCGGCAGGCATCGATCCTGATCACCAGGTGCATCTGCAAATCATTCCACCTGCTCAAATGGTGGTGGACTTGAAAGCAGGAACGATCGATGGATTCTGCGTCGGTGATCCGTGGAATTTGCGGGCAGAGCGTGAAGGAGTCGGAAAGTTGATCGCATCCGATCTCGATATCTGGCGCGGTCACGTGGGTAAGATTCTCGGTGTTCGAGAAGAGTGGGCAGCGAAATACCCCAATACTCACATTGCACTGGTAAAAGCACTGCTCGAAGCTTGTCGCTATTGTGCTGATCCAGAAAACACGACTGAAATCCGTCAGATTCTAGCGCGTAAAGAATATGTCGCAACTCAGGTAGAATATATCCAGCTTGGGTTAGGCGTTTCTGATCCAGCGCATCACTTGTTCTTCGGGGAAGGCGCGAACCGTCCGAGCCGGACTGAGCATCTTTGGATCATGACACAGATGGCGCGTTGGGGTGATATTCCTCTACCGCGCAACTGGGTAGAAGTGTTGGAAAAAACTTGTCGCGTTGATGTGTTCAGTACAGCGGCGCGGGAGTTGGGTCTTGCAGAGCTGAGTTACGCCCGGAACAAGATCGAATTGTTTGATGGTGTTCCCTTTAATGCAGAAGACCCGATCGCTTATCTCAACAGTCTGGCGATCAAGCGGGATTACACAATGGCAGAGATTGCTCTGCGACCGACAAGAGCCGTTGCATAGTTTGAGTTGGGGCATTGCTGAATGCCCCGTGACTCTAGCCGCTGTCCACAATCCTAACCTCACAGCTTTATCTCTATGAATCTCCCCATCACAATGAACACACGAGAAACAGCTACCATTACTTCTGTTCCTTCAACCTTAACGGAGTCATTCCTGACGCTGAACAATGTAGTTAAGGTTTATGAGACTCGTAATGGTCCTCAAACGATTATCAAAGACATTCACTTAGACGTGAAGCAAGGTGAATTTATCTGCGTAATCGGTCACTCCGGCTGTGGTAAATCCACGATGCTGAACACGGTTTCTGGTTTCGTTACTCCGACTGAAGGAGAAGTGAGACTGAAAGGAAAACTGGTTGAAAAACCTGGTCCCGATCGCATGATGGTGTTTCAAAACTATGCGCTACTGCCGTGGTTGACCGCATTCGAGAATGTGTATTTGGCGATCGATTCGGTTTTCCCACAGAAGTCGAACTCTGAAAAATCGACGATCGTGAATGAACATTTGGCGATGGTCGGTTTGGCGGAAGCTGCACAGAAGAAGCCACCTCAGTTGTCCGGCGGGATGAGACAGCGGGTTGCGATCGCGCGTGCATTATCCCTACGTCCTGAAGTGCTGGTTCTCGATGAGCCGTTTGGTGCGTTGGATGCAATCACCAAAGAGGAATTGCAGGAAGAACTGGCGAAGATTTGCTTGGATCACGGCTGTACGGTGTTGATGGTGACGCACGACATTGATGAAGCGTTGTTCCTAGCCGATCGCTTAGTCATGATGACGAACGGACCGGAAGCCACGATCGGAGAAATTCTTACGATTCCGTTTGCGCGTCCGCGCGATCGTGCTCAAGTGATGGAAGATCCGCTTTACTACGACTTGCGGAACCAAGCGTTAGATTTCCTTTACAACCGCTTTGCTCACGACGATATCGAGTAAAAATGGAGGGTCGGGAATGCGAGTTGTGTTTCCATTCCCGATTTTCTGTCTGTGTTCTATTCAATCTCGTTCGAGTTTCACTTTTAATTGACGATATTGGATTTGGTACGGTTCCAAAGTTGCGATCGTACCATTTTGCTGTGCAATCTCTAAGTCATACGGCATCGTTGTACAAGGTTCCATGACGAGTACATAATAATCGTTCCAACCTCCGTAGCTTTGGAACATCCAAACATAAGGAAAATCATTTAGATTAAAATTCATCAGTAGCTTGGAACGCGATCGCGGATTTCTCACTCCACATCGTCCGATCGACAATCCAGAACTGTAGTAAAACTCTTGTAGCTGTGACGATCGAGCCGGAGTTTGATTGAGATAGACGACTTCACCATTTTTATCGATCGCGGTGGGGAATCTCGTTTTTCCAGGCTGTCCAATGATGCGACTAAATTCGAGAACAACGGGTTCGATGTCGCAGTCTGGAAGAATGATTTCGTCGTCTGCTTCAATTGCGATCGCGGCGTGTTGTTTGAACAAAAATGAAACAGGCTGATCTGAAAGATTTTTGAACTCATATCCGAGTTCAACTTGATCATTTTCAAGTCGGATTGTTTTCTCGACTTGAACCGGAACAGTTTGACAAGATAAGCCCAGTCTAATGCTGGATTCCGCAAGCTCTAGAATGTCCCAGGACTGTGACCAAAATTCACCGTGATCAACGAGTTGCCGTCCCTGAAACTCTCCTGCGGCATCATTCGGAAAGATTTCATCCCAGCCGCCTGTCCAATGTTGATCGAACGATTCGCCAAGCTCGATCGCTCTCGTTTGAGTGGAATCATACTGCGGCGGATGCCAAATCCAATCATGTCCGGTGCGTTTGTCGAGTAAGCGATCGATCCGCGCACCCAGATCAGGACGAATGACGATCGCAATCTCTGCATTTTCTAGCTCAATTGTCGTTGATTGTAAAAGTTCAGAATTTTGCCGCAACGTCTTTTCCTCAGCAACAGTGGTGCAAATTCTACCGCTATCTGAAATTGCTCACGTCTCTCTGGAGAAACAGGCTTTGGGCATCGAATTCTGAAATCGAAATTTATTCTGTCCGCAAAACGGTATTTAAGCGATGTTGTCATATCCTGCAACTACATCTGTAAGAATCTCAGGAGTGTTTTATGTTGCAAGTTAAGATTTTGGTCGATACGGTACTGAAGCAACAACCGATCGAGTCTGCAAAACTACCCGACGATCAGAAGCAATCAATTAAAGCTGGAACGATTTTGACGATCAATTCTTTCACCCCCGTCGCTGATCACCTCAAGGTGGTGTTGAGTGATAAAACCTTTCAAGGTAAAAACACATGGTTTGTATTTCAACGCCATGCCGCCATTCTTAGTGATGGCAAGATTAGTTTTCCGACAGCAACGCGGCTGGCTGTTCCTTATCTTGACCAGTTGGATAACTCCGATAATCCTTACGGAACCTGTAATGTGACCAGCCTTGCAATGGTCTTATCCTACTTCCGAGTGCCGCCTCGTAATCCGAGCATTCGCTTTCCTGACGAACTCGATCGCTATTGCAGTGATAACAATCTCGATCGCCACGAACCGGATGCACTCGCGCAAGTAGCACAAGCGTATGGATGTGACGATCGCTTTAGCAAAACTGCAAGCTTTGAACAGATAAAAGAATGGTTAATTCAAGGAAATCCAGCGATCGTGCATGGTTATTTCACGCCGAGCGGTCATATCATCTGCATCATTGGCTATAACGAAAAGGGATTTGTAGTAAATGATCCGTATGGCGAATTGATGTACAGTTCAAATCCTAGTGATAGCCACTACGACATTTACACAACGGGTGCAGGACTCACGTACTCTTACAATTTGATGTATCAGACTTGCTGTGGAGATAATGAAATGTGGGTGCATTTCGTCTCCAAACGCCGATAAGCCTAAAGAAGGGCGATCGACTAATGCACGATCGCCCTCGTGTTAAGGAAAGTTACGTTTACTAAGTTTTATATATTTTCTCTCACTTTACTCAGCGAGATACAGAAAAACAGGTTAAATCTAAATAAAGTATTAAGGAATATGAAACCATCTAATCATTAACAAGACTGCTCTACCGTTTCTATCTTGCTGATGATCTCTGAGCTTTGGCGAACCGAAGCGTAATTTTATGTTCTTGATGCTAATTTCGTACCTCTAATTTTTATTGTTTCTTAGGAGTGGTTCCGATGCACTTAGTTTCACGATCGACCCAATCCTCTCCGCAAACAAATTCATCCTTCGTTTCGCCATCTGAAACCACCCACTCCGAACGAATTGTCGTCTTAATTGATGGCGCGAACTTGTTTTATGCAGCGATGCAGCTTGGACTCGAAATCGACTACACGCGATTGTTGCAGTGTTTAACCAAAGGTCGATCGCTGATTCGCGCTTATTTTTATACAGGAGTCGATCGCACGAACGAAAAGCAGCAACGCTTTCTGCTCTGGATGCGTCACAACGGGTATCGAGTCGTCAGTAAAGATTTGATCCAACATCCTGATGGCTCTAGAAAAGCCGATTTAAACATTGAAATCGCAGTTGATATGCTACTGCTCTCTCAGCACTGTGACACGATCGTATTACTCAGCGGCACATGGGACTTAACCTATGCGGTCGATCATGTTTCGTATCGCGGCGTTCAAGTGGAAGTCGTTAGCTTACCCACCATGACCAGTGAGAGCTTGATTAACGTTTGCGATCGCTTTACCGATTTAGCTAAGCTCAAATCCGAGATTGAGAAGCTCCGTTCTAGTTAATGTGGGCACGAATGCCCGATTGAACGCGCCACAGACCTGCGTAGATGCCGTTCAGTTCGAGCAGTGCTTCATGGGTTCCTTGCTCAACAATGCGCCCATATTCCATGACATAAATGCATTGTGCTTGCCGAATCGTTGAAAGGCGATGTGCGATCGCAATCGTGGTTCGATGTTGTGTAATGGTTTCAAGCGATCGCTGAATTGCCGCTTCAGTTTCGTTATCCACCGCAGAAGTGGCTTCATCAAGAATCAGAATCGGTGGATCTTTGAGAATGGCACGCGCGATCGCGAGTCGTTGCCGTTGTCCGCCGGAAAGTTTCTGACCGCGTTCTCCAACGATCGTGTCATAGCCCTGCGGTAATTGCGCGATAAATTCATGTGCTTCTGAAAGTTTGGCAGCTTGGATAATTTCTGCACGACTCGCATCAAAACTTCCGTAAGCAATGTTTTCTGCCACAGTTCCATGAAACAGAAACACTTCCTGACTCACCCACCCGATACAGCGCCGCAAGTCCCGTAACTGCAATTCTCGAATATCAACGCCATCGATCAGAATCTGACCTTGTTGAATTTCATAGAATCTCAGCAGCAATTTCACCAGCGTACTTTTTCCGGAACCTGTTGCACCAACAATCCCGATCGTCTGACCTGCTGGAATGTGCAGCGAAAGATCTTTTAGTGCAGCAGTCCGATCTTGGTAGGCAAATGTGATGTTCTGAATCTCAACATTGCCTTTTACTTGATGCGTTGGGAAAGGCCGATCGCCTGTAGGAATTGCGATCGGGGTATCTAACAAATTCATCACCCGATTGATCGAAGCCATTGCACGCTGATATTGATCCAACGTTTGCCCTAGTGAGGTAAAGGGCCACAACAATCGTTGAATAATAAACACCATAAAGCCGTAGGTTCCAACCGACAATCGACCATTCGCAACTTCGATTCCACCTAAAAACAAGGTTGCCGTGAATCCAATTAAAATCACAAATCGAATCAGTGGCACAAAGGCAGCAGACAGCTCGATCGCTCGTCGATTACTCCGTCGATACGCATCGCTTTCAACGGAGACGCGATCGAGTTCGTAATCTTCAGCCGTAAAGCTTTTAATCGTTGCAATGCCCGATAAATTGTTCGCAATTCGAGCGCTAATCAATCCAGCTTTCTGGCGTACATCTGCATATCGTGGTGCTACTCGTTTCTGAAACGCTAATGAACCCCACAAAATAAACGGAATCGGCAGCATCGCAAACCATGAAACCGAGGGCGCAAACATAATAAACGTTCCACCAACTAGCAATATAGTGGTGATAAATTGCAAAATATTATTTGCACCACTATCGAGAAAGCGCTCAAGCTGATTGATATCATCATTGAGAATCGAAAGTAGATTACCTGTGGTTTCAGTTTCAAAAAAGCTAAGCTCTAATTCCTGTAAATGCTGGTAAGCATCCAAGCGTAAATCATGCTGTATGGTTTGAGCCAGATTTCGCCATTTGCGATCGTACAGATATTGAAACAGGGATTCCAATCCCCAGATAATCAGCGTCAGAACTGAAACCACGATTAGCTGTGCTGGAATACCCTTTGCCCCAAGACGCGCAATCCAAGAGCTTTCTCGATTCACCACGATATCGACTGCAATTCCAATCAAATAGGGTGGTGCTAAATCAAATATTTGATTTAGGACTGAGTAAATGCTAGCTTGCAGCGCCTCAGTGCGGTAAATGCGATCGTAGTCAGACACCCCCAGCAAAGCTGGTGGCTTGATGAGTGTGACCGCCCCAAGGGCGGATGTCCTTGCTAAGGGGT
>PSLO01000123.1:0-10974 GCA_040289665.1 Leptolyngbya sp. ERB_1_1
TGCGTTAAGTCATTGAATCTGTCGGAAATCTCTTAGCGTTTATGATTCATGCAACAAAGCCATTTACCAGTAAAAGTTCAGCCGCAGCTAACTCCTCATTAGCGCGAGTCAGTAAGCGCAAAACTTGACTCATAAGATTTGCATCATACAGCAATTCCCTCTTGACGAACATTCTCCATAAAAGGGGTTTCACGCTGCTCAAACTCAAGCTCTGAGATTGGAAAAGTTGCAATTAACTCGTCATACTTTAAATTTAGCTCAGTTACAAGACCACCCATCCTAAAAATCTCATTGCCCGGAGAAACATTTCCACGCAAAACAACCATCACATCGATATCAGAATCTTCAGTCGCTTGGTTTCGGGCTTGAGAACCGTATAGAACAAGTCGAACAAAACGTTCTGCATAGAGTTCTTCTAAGCCTTGTCTCAGTTCCTCAAGCAGTGATGTAAGTTTCTGGTTCATGCGTGCAACAGTTCTGCTTCTGGTTCTTCTTGCCAGCCCGATCGAGAAAGTCGGTCGATCGCCTTGTCTAATAAATCCAATCCTTGATTCACATTCTCAATCACACTCAATTGTCCCCGCAGTTCTGCCGCACCTGCAAAACCTTTCGAGTACCAAGTCATGTGTTTTCGAGCTTGCCGCACACCACGATCGCCTTTGTATTCCCAAAGCATTTGTAGATGATCACGGGCACATTCTAAGCGCTCGATCGGGGTTGGTTTAACCTTTTCGATTCCGGTCTTGAGAAAATAATCAATTTCACCAACTAAAAAGGGATACCCTAAAGTCCCGCGCGAACACATCACACCATCTGCTTTGGTGAATTCTAAACATTTCACAGCCGCTTCGACTGAGAAAATATCACCGTTTGCAATCACCGGAATTGAGAGAATTTCTTTAACTTTGGCAATCCATTCCCACTTTGCAGCACCGTTGTAGCCTTGAGCACGGGTACGCCCGTGAACGGTGATCATTTTTGCGCCTGCGTCTTCCATTCGTTTCGCGAAGTCAAGAATGTTGATTTCTTTGTCTGTCCAACCGATCCGCGTTTTCACCGTGACCGGAACATCGACTGCATTGACGACCGATCGCACAATTTCTTCTGCAAGTTCTGGCTGTCGCAATAAAGAAGAGCCACCCCCATTTTTTGTGATTTTGTTCACCGGACAGCCCATGTTGATATCAACCGTATCTGCACCTTCACCAACTGCTTTTTGAGCCGCTTCTGCAAGAAAATCAGGACGACAATCGAACAATTGAATGCTGATCGGTCGTTCGTTTGGATCAACTTCCATCAAAATCGGAAGCTCCTTGACATAGTGCAAGCCTGTAGCGTTAACCATTTCGGTGTACATCATCGAATCGGGCGCATGACGGCGTACTAATCGCCGGAATACAAGATCTGTCACACCCGATAGCGGGGATTGCAGCACACGACTTTTTACCTCAAAATCACCGATTCTCAGAGGTTGAGCGAGGCGGGTTTGCAGGTCGGGAGGAAGAATCAACATAGCCAGAGAAGCGATCGACGTTTTCCAGCATAGATCATCCGACCAAGATTCGCGAGGCAATGGCGTTCAATCGCTTGGAATGATTCTTGATTACACCTTCTAATGATTGATTCATTTCAAGTCAGGCTGATAGGAAAGGCTCTAATCCAATCGTTCAAGCTTGTGAGAGATCATCTGAACGATTAGAGGATGTTTGAGAAGTATAGAAAGTCTTTTCAAACATCCTTTTAGAGTACTGATGATTACTTTTCACCAAATGTGTGAAATGTGAGTGATGAAAGTAACATAAGTGAAAGATTTTAAACTCTATCTCAAGAGGCATCTAAAACAATAGAAATAGATTATTAATTGATGTAAAAATATAAAGACAATCTTTTGTAGCTGACTTGACAGCTTTTAATTCGTTCTCTACAGTACGGTTGGTGGAGAACGAGCAACGCTTTTTTTATATTTGCCCAATTCTATATAAAGATTGCGATCGCACAATCTAAGTGCAGGTTCTATTGTTCACGCCTGATATTACTGAATTGATTTGCACCCGGAACGTTGATTTAGTGCCATTCCGCATTACTAAATCCTGAACCGATTCAAGAATTCGATGACTTGCGCTCCTTTGATAGTCTCGTTGTTTTTTCGTTAATTGTGAGGTTAGTCTCCATGAGATGCGACCTGTTTTGTGGCTGCACAAGCTGTTGTTGATTAAACACTTTCTGAAGCAAGATTTAGCCTGAAGATTCGTTTTAACGTGACATTGATAATTGTTTCGCTAAAGTTTGCTGCATCAAGATACTCAGAATTTTGGACAGTCATTTAAACGCGATTGTCCCACCCTGTGTGGACGATAATTTAGATTGAGGAAATTCGTCATGCATGATCGAATTAGCGCAGGTTCGCCGCGATTTCGAGAAGCAGTCATTCAACTTCTGCGAATTGATGCTGAAGACCATAGATGTCTCTCCTGGAGCTTCAGCGATGAACCTAATTCCTAAGCTTTGGTCGCCCTCTCAACCTGCCGCTTCACAAGAACAAGAGGCTTTGTGGAAGCTTTTAACAGATGTCCAGGCTGATTTATCGGTGCTTGATAGCTTTAGTCAAGACTTTGAATGGTGTGACTTCCAATTGGGAGAAGTTATTTTTGATCCGTCTGAGTCCGTCGCTCCAAAGGCTAATCAAGATTTTTGGTTAATCTGTCAAGGACGGGTTCGCCTCCTTTGTAATCATCCGCAAAAACAGCGAGAGGTCTCGGCGATCGTCCTCGAAGCCGGACAGAGCTTTGGTGCAGATGCCGCATTCTGTGAAAGCCCCCTTTCCTACCGCGCCGTCGCAGCTAGTGCTGGAACAATCGCCCGGATTCCGATCGCTCGATTAGAAACCTGGCTAAACAGACTGCCTGAACTGCGCGAATTGCTTCAGCAACAATCCGATCGACTCGAACGCCTGATTTTTCTCAAAACCTCGATCATTTCGGATGCAGAGGACAGTTCTAAAGACCTGTTGAGCAGTCATCAAGTTCAACAGTTATTGTTCTTTCTACAAGCTGTAAAGATTCCCGCAGGAACAAAGCTGGCTGAATCAAAGACCTGTCAGTCGAGTTACCTATGGTTGCGCCAGGGTGAAATTGAAAGCCTAAATGATCAAGACATCCCAGCTCGTGTCGGTGAAAGTTGGGGCGACTCTCGAAAAACACCGATCGATTGGATCGCCAAGACCGATTTGTTACTTTACAAAGTGTCGATCGAACAGTGGCGGGCAATTTCCCCAACTTCAACCACCGTTCCGACACGCGCTGCAACTCCGCCGCGTCGCGCGAATGTAAGTGCGATCGCACCCACACCCGAAGCCACGACTAAACCCGATCAAGCGACCGTCTCCTCAGCAAACGATGCGGTTGAAGTTCGATTTCCGAAACCGCGTCGGCGACCGTGGCGATCGCAATTTCGACGCTTTCCATTGATCGAGCAGCAGAGTTCTTCGGATTGCGGCGTGGCTTGTATCGCCATGATCGGTCAGTACTGGGGAAAACGTCTTAGCCTGAATCTTTTGCGCGAATTGGCAAAAGTTGGGCGATCGGGAGCTTCGCTGAAGAATTTAGCGGTCGCAGCAGAAGCAGTCGGATTTCAGGCGCGCCCCGTCAGAGGCAGTCTGAGTCGCTTAGTCGAACAGAAACAACCTTGGATCGCTCACTGGCAGGGAGATCACTACGTTGTAGTTTACTCAGTCAAAGGCGATCGCGTGTTGATTTGCGATCCGGCACGCGGTAGACGAGCGCTTCCTCGACAGGAGTTTTTAAGTTACTGGAGCGGATTCGCTCTGCTGCTCGAACCGACTCTGCAACTCAAAACCGTAAAATCCGAAAAGCGGGATTTGGGGCGGTTTGTTGGCGTGTTCTGGTCGTATCGATCAATTCTCGGTCAGATTATTCTACTGTCGCTACTGCTTCAGATTTTTGGGCTAGTGACACCGTTGTTTACGCAGATCATTCTCGATCGCGTTGTCACTCAAAAGAGCTTACCGATTCTCAACGTATTCGCCGCAGGATTGCTGCTATTTAGCGTTTGGCGTGTTGGATTGATTGCGGTTCGACAATATTTACTCGATTATTTTTCTAATCGCCTTGATCTCACGCTTGTCGCTGGCTTTATTAGTCATGCGTTGATGTTGCCGTTGAAATTTTTTGAGTCGCGGCAAGTCGGGGATATCATCACACGGGTACAAGAAAATCGCAAAATTCAAGTGTTTCTGATGCGGCAGGGGGTTTCGACTTGGCTAGATGCGTCGATGGCACTGGTGTATCTGGGACTGATGTTTTACTACAACTGGCGCTTAACGCTGTTGGTGATTGCATTGATTCCGCCGATCGTAATTCTAACTGTCGGTGCAACACCATTTCTGCGGCAGATCTCACGTGATGTCTTTACCGAAATGGCGGAACAAAACTCGCTGCTCGTTGAAATGCTCACGGGTGTAACAACGGTAAAATCGGTGGCGGCTGAACGGGAAGTTCGCTGGCGCTGGGAAGAGCGCTTTATTGGAATGCTGAATGTTCAATTTAAGGGACAGAAGCTATCGAACGGGCTGCAAGTCACTGGCGGATTGATTAATGCAATCGGGAGTACGGCGCTGCTGTGGTACGGTGCAACACTAGTGATTCAGGATCAATTAACAATCGGTCAATTTGTCGCCTTTAATATGCTGATTGGCAGTGTGATCAATCCGGTGTTATCAGTGGTGGGCTTGTGGGATGAGTTTCAAGAAGTTCTGATCTCGGTGGAGCGGCTGAATGATGTGTTTACGGTGCAGCCCGAAGAAACGCCGGGTCAGCCGATGATGACTCTGCCGCCCGTGCGCGGAGAAGTGCAGTTTGAAAAAGTGACATTTCGCTATGAACAAGTCGAAGAGCGTAACACTCTGGAGAACATTTCCGTCAAGGTTGAAGCTGGACAGACCATTGCGATCGTCGGTCGCAGTGGCTCCGGAAAAAGTACGCTAGTCAAGCTACTACAAGGCTTATATCATCCAACCCACGGGCGCATTTGGATCGACGGTCACGATGTCCGGCATATTTCTCCGCAGTCTTTACGCAGCCAGTTAGGTGTGGTGCCTCAAGAGTGTTTTCTCTTCTCAGGCACAATCTTGGAGAACATTCAGCTTTATCGCCCAGAGTTTAGTCTGGAACAAGTGGTAGAAGTCGCAAAACTTGCAGAAGCGCACGCCTTTATTCAAGATTTACCGTTGGGATATAACACAAAAGTCGGTGAGCGCGGATCGAACCTTTCTGGTGGTCAACGTCAACGGATTGCGATCGCGCGAGCGCTGTTAGGCAAGCCCGCAATTCTGATTCTCGACGAAGCGACAAGCTCGCTCGATACGGAGTCTGAGCGCCGCTTTCAGCAAAATCTTGCCAGAATTAGCCGAGGACGCACTGCGTTTATTATTGCTCATCGGCTCTCAACCGTGAGAAATGCAGATCGAATTTGGGTGCTCGATCGCGGTGTTCTGATCGAGCAAGGAACACACGATGAGCTAATGGCGCTGCGAGGCGTTTACGGGCATCTCGCGCAACAGCAACTTGATTTGTAATTGTTCGATTCAGCAGACTCGAACTGACGAAATTCTGAAAATCACGCATCTACCTTCATCATAGAGGTTTAGCTATGGTTCAGCTTGCTCCTCATCGCGGATCTCAATCCGACGATCATCAACCTACAGATGTCCGTTCTGTCTCCCAGTCAGCTCAGCACTGGTCTACGCCCGTCGGAACTTTACTCGAGCAACCGCCCTCTTCGCTTCCCCTCCGCTTGGCGATCGGAGGAATCGCGTTTTCAGTCTGCTTTGGGTTTTGGGCTTGGTTTGGGCAGGTCAACGAAGTCGCACGCGCTCAAGGAAAACTAATTCCCAAGGGCGAGGTTTATAAAGTCAATTTAGTAACATCCGGTAAGGTTGCCCGCGTTTTAGTTCAAGAAGGAAAACCGATCCAGTCCGGACAAGTGATGCTCGAACTCGATACTGAACTCGCAAGGCAGGAGTCCGATCGCATCGAAAAAGAACTGTCAGCGGCTCGAATTGAGTTAGGGCAAATGCGGATCTTACTGTCACAGGTGCGCTCACAAGCTCAAACTCGGCTGGATATCGCTCATGCCGCTGCTGAAGCTCAAACCGTTCAAATCGCTCAAGCACGATCGACGATTACAACCACTCAGGAAATTCTGGATCAATTGCGAACCGATGCTGACGCGCAGAAAGCGCGACGAGAAAAATTTCAGCCGCTCGTAGCAGTTGGAGCAATTGCTCAAGAGCAAGTGTTCCAAGTTGAGCAGGGTTTACGCGAGCGCGAACGCACGATTACTGAACATACGGGAACGCTGAAGCAACATTTAGCAGAAGTCGATCGACTTCAGGTTGAACTTGCACAAAAGCAGGCAGAACAAAAAGAACTTCAGCAACAATCCCAGCAAGAAGTGCAGCAGCTACAAATCAAAGTGGCTCAAGGTCAAGCAAAAATCGATCAACTCGTCACAGAACTGGCAATGGCGAACGCAAAGCTAAGGCAACAGTTTTTGTATGCGCCCACTAGCGGCATTGTCTCTGCTTTGAATGTTCATCATCCTGGCGAAGTCGTGCAATCTGGACAACCGATCGCGGAAATCGCGCCGAACAACCGACCCCTGGTTTTATCGGCATTGTTACCCAATCAGGAAGCAGGATTTGTCAAGGTGGGAATGCCTGTCCAACTCAAATTCGATGCTTTTCCTTATCAAGAACATGGCATGGTGTCTGGAAAGGTGATTCATCTTTCCCCGGATGCTCAACCGAACGAGCGTTTAGGGCAAGTTTACCGAGTCGAAGTGCAGCTCGATCGCAACTCTGTCACGAAAGACAATCAGCAAGTTGCACTGAAAGCTGGACAAACAGCAACGGCTGAGATTGTAACCCGCCATCGTCAAGTCATCGACTTGTTGCTTGATCCCTTGAAAAAGCTACAAAGCGGAGTCAATCTCTAAGCTTGACGAACTGTGAAAGTTTTTGATGTTCTAGTTCTAATCAATCGGAGAAACGCATGGGATTTCCTTCTTCATTTACCCAAAACTCTGCGAGTAAGCTTGACAAAGCAATGAATCCTGAGCAATTTAGTCAAGTGGTTGACGCGATCCTGGAGGGAAAATACTCGTGGGCTTGTGTGCTGATTTTGCGATTTGCTGGCTACAATCCTTGTCACTATATTCCCCGCCGAACGTACAATCGCTTAGTCAAAGAAAATCTTCAAGCACAACAGCAGCGGGGATCGATAACTGCGACTCAAACGACCTCTGCACATCGGGATAGAGTGCCTGATTTAGCTTATCTAGAAGAAGCGCTGAATGATCAGTACACACAGATCAAGGGCGGAAGGTTTGCCAAATTTCGAGACCCAGATTTGTGCAGAACTTGGATAACTGATTCTATCAATGTTAAACACAAGCTGCTGAGTAATCTTTTCTAAACCCAATCTTTGAGCTGATTGAAACAGTAAAGACGCAGATAGATACGTCTTTATGTTGACCATAATTAGCTGAATAAAAGTCAAGCCAAAATGGCTCCATCTGCTGGCTGAAATTCGGTACAAAGAAGACTGTGATGTAAAAAACCATCAAATCCGCCAACTAACTCGGTTATTGTCTCTCGTTTGATCAGTATCCAGCTATCAAGTTTTAAAGGGTTAATCTGATGTATGTCGCTGATTTAGATCATTTAGAAGTTCTTTCAAATTCAACTACCATTAGTGGTGGTCAAGCTACCCCAAATATGCTGACTCTCAGCCTTAGAAATGGCAATCTTCTCTTGAGTCTAGCTGGCACTCCGTTATATCAAACTGCTCTTACTCCAACTCCAACAGGCTATTCAATTTCTCTTGATAATATGCCAGGAGCAGACGTTTCTGTAAGTCGCGCAACAACAACCGGAAGCCCAGATTCGACTTCAATTTTAGGAGTGCTAATCGAGCCTGGAAGAACGAGTACGTACGCATTTGCATCGTCTGGTAAACTGCCGGGCTAGTCATCCTACTCCTCTTACATTCGCTTAAACTTACTCGATTCATATGTAGAATCGAGTAAGTTTTTTTAGGCAAGATTTAGCAGCAGTTTTACAGAAATATAGAAAAAACTTGCATTAAATAATGAGTCAAAATGGCTCTATATACGCAAAATAAATGCTATGAAAATAACCGATCGACTTCTCAAAACTAATTTGAAAGATGAGCCAAAATGGCCCCTCTAAAAAATACAGTAGCGTATCTTATAAATATCAACTCAAGCAAAAGAGTTGGCTCTAGAAAATCATCAACCAACCAAAGGAGAAAACAATGATCGTTTCTGACTTAAACTATTTAGAATCGGCTAAGGCAGTTGCAGTTGTGGGTGGCTTTAACAGCGCATACGGTAATGTCTACTTCAACGAATACGTCAATGTAGACAAGAAATTCCGCTCCAACGTGGATGTCAAAGGCTATGCTGCTACTGCTGAATCTGATGCACAGGCTTACGGTTATAAAGGTGCAGTAGCACAAATCTTCACCGCCACCTACACGACACCAGGATACGCAGAAGCGCAAGGTACATCGATTTCTTTCAGCAGCTAAACGGAACCTGAAATCATTCAGGAATGAACTCGCGCAGTCATCGATTTAGCAATCGAATCAACCGCTAAAAGCCAAATTAATTTATCAGCTTTTAGCGGTTTCTATTTTTTCTAACTCTAAACCCAAACAGACGATTTCTTCTCAAGCATTGCCTTTAAAATTTTAATTTTGGTTTAGCGATCGCAGTCGTAACGTTGAAGATTTTGCGGAAGAAGCCATGCGAATTGTTGACTTAGATTATCTAAACTTTGCTGATCAGGCACACAAATACTATGGAGGAGTGTATGCTGCTACGACTACACAGACGATTGCAGGTGAAGGATTTGGTTTTGCTAATAGTGGTGCCGCTGCAAGTGGACAACAATTGTCTGCAAACGCTTTCACTTCTACAAAAGTCGTAACGACCAGCGTTTATGACTGGTCTTTCGCCAATGCTAAAGCAAGCGCTTTTGCCAGCTCAGGCAATAGCCGAGCGACATCCAGAAGCTACAGTTCTAGCCAGTACGTGTCGATCGGATGATGCAACAGCAATGCCGCTTTTTGCAACACTCGATCGACAATCAGAAGCCTCAAGCCCGTTTCTGCAACTGTGATCTAGATGCTTAGAAGATCAGCTTGTTGCTGCCATTCTCGGTATTTGGTTTTCTCAAATCCGCTACTGCATCTATCGATGTTTATGCTCTTGATTGCTAAATCAGTGATAATTAGTCATGTTCTAGATAGGTGAATTGACAATCTCAAATCAGTCTCATAGAAAAAGGCTAAATAGAGACAAAGCGCATCTAGAACACGATTCTTAAGTGAGTTGAACTTAAGAAGCTGTTTTTTATTGTGAGACTGTCTCAGATTGCTTAGGTTATTTGTATGAATTCAGATGAGAATCATTCTGCCTATGCCAACGAAACACCGGACACGAGTTCTAATGTTAGTTCGTTAGTGCAGCCGGGTGAGATTGCTAGCTTCTTGAAAAAGAACCTACAGTTCAAAGACGTTTATCAAGCGATTTTAGCTCAAAGAATTATTGATCAGGCGGCTCAAAGTCGTGAACTGGTTGTCGCTCCAGAGGAAATTCAAGCAGAAGCCGATCGCATCCGGCGAAGCCTCCACCTAGAACGCTCCGTAGATACGATCGCTTGGTTAGATGATCAACGAGTCACGGTCGAAGATTGGGAAGCTGGAATTTACGATCAACTGCTCACACAAAAGCTTGCAGAAGCGCTGTTTGGGCAGCAGGTTGAAGGTTTTTTCGCCCAAAACCGCTTGAATTTTGAGCAAGTCTTGCTGTATCAAATCATTGTTCCCTACGAGCAGCTTGCAAGAGAAGTGTTTTATCAAATCGAAGAGCGAGAAGTGAGTTTCTACGAAGCAGCGCATGTCTACGATATTGATAGCAATCGACGTTACCGCTGTGGATACGAAGGCGCGCTGTATCGTGAAAATCTCACACCAGAGATCGCTGCTGTTGTGTTTGGGGCAGTCGTCGGAGAAGTGCTTCATCCGGTTCAAACCGAGCAAGGATTTCACCTTTTGCTAGTTGAAGAGTTTATTCCGGCTCAACTCACGCCCGAAGTTCGAGACAACATTCTCAAAATGCTGTTTAGTCAGTGGCTTGCGGGAGAGACAAACTATTTAATCAATCAATAAGACCTTACATCTCACCGCATAAAAGTTTACCTTCACCAAGCGAAACACTCTGTTGAACTGACAGAAAACCAACTTTAATTAGGAGATAGCAATGAACCATCCTTTTGAACTCAAACTCTCTGATCTGATGATCCTGAACCTTGAGGTTGAGGAAACGCTAACCGCTGAACAAGCAGCCGAAGTAGGTGGTGGACTTCTGCCAGAGGGTTACAAGCCCAAACCGAAACCGATCAACTGGTGCGGCACACCTCCGCCCCGTCCGATTCCGATCGAGCCACCGATCGTCACTACGCTGGCTTTAGGCGAAGAGGGAGGATATCCACCGCCAATCTGCACGAAACCGCTGAAAGAAGATGGCGGTGCGCTTCCTTGGTAATGCGATCGAATCGTTCAGCAACAATGAACATTTTGATTTTGGGCAACGAGACAGATGTCCATGCGGCGCATCTCAAACTTGCCCTTGAACACGCAGGCGCAACTGTGAACTACTGGGATACTCAATTGTTTCCAAAACAGTTGCGCCTTTCTTGGCAGCCAGATACTGATTCTGGATGGTTAAGGTTGCCCGAAGTAGCATTCAACTTGCAAGAGATTGAGAGCGTATTCTGGCGATCGTTTTCGGGAGTTATACCAAATCTCCAAAACCAGACTACAGATGATATAACTCAAGTGTTGCATTCTGTTCGCAGTCATGACAGGC
>PSLO01000124.1:0-10896 GCA_040289665.1 Leptolyngbya sp. ERB_1_1
GGGGCATTCCATTGATGGAGTTCCAGAAGAGATCTGCCTCTACTTTATCAGTCCCACATTAATTTGATGCACTACCGACACAATTAGTGCAACTGGAATTGTTACATTACTTAGCTTAGTGACAGCAGGAGCTGGTGTAGCAATTTTGCCAAGCCATGTGCAGGTGCTTCATCGTGAAGGACTTGTTTACAAACCAATTCAAGGCAAAACGTTAGTTCGTTACATCGCAGCTGTTTGGCAACGGGATGACTCCTCTTCTACCCTGCACAATTTTCTTGATGTCATTCAGGAAGTAATCCGTCTACAGTAACTGGATTCTAAATGTCAATAAATTAATTTCAGTTCTACCAACTGATAACGTAAGCCAGCTAACGGCTAAAGTGAGCGGCGGAGAGAAGACTAGAACGAAGCGGAAGAGTTTATCCCGTCCGCTCCACTGTGTTGTTAGACCGCTTCACCACGGGAGATACTGAACTTGCCCTTCCAACTCTCCATCTTGACTGCACTCTATCAATACAAGAAGGTCTTCAATTATCTGCCCGATTGAAGCATCCGGGCTGATTTCGATTACCCCTAGCATCGGCTGACCTTCCCTGACCCGATCGTATGCATAGCGAGTAATCGTAGCGACATCATGAGTCAGCAAAACATGTCCTTCTTGGGCTGTCCAATCCAAGATGGTTGGATCATCCACACCTGACAAGCCAACATCTTGCACACGAACCATGTCAAGCGTCGGATTACGACGAAATAAGCCTCGAATGATCGATCGTGTTATCGAAGTTCTCATCCACAAGCAGTCTTATCATGCTTGCTGCTCTGATTTACGGGAAGCAGGCGATCGCGCAACCCTTGCGGGTCAAATCTTGCTTGATTCATTGCGCGAATCTCTTGTGCTTGCTGCCGTCGCTGTTGCAGATAGGCTTCTACTTCTGATTGGTGCTTGAGATAGAAAGCGATCGTGGCATAAACATCGGCAAGATTCAGGGACGGATACCGATAAACGATTTCCTCTGCCGTTGCACCCTGATTGAAGACGGCAACCACAGTATCCAATGTAACGCGAGTTTTCCCAACAAGAATCACACCATCTTCGTTCGCCTTCAGAGGAGCAGGTTCAGCTACAATTGCCAGTGTCATAAGCACCTTCAAATTCACTGTTCTGATGGTAGCAAATCTTCATTCAGCGTGAGCCTATGTTATCACTCTTAAACCTGGAAGACACTAGATTTCGTTTAGTTCTCCCCCCTCTTTAAGCAGATCCTTTAAATTAGCTCTGAGAGCATCAATCAGCGAGATGAGAGCATCGCGAATTTCGTGAGGATCATTTTCTGAGTGGCTGCAATTAATGCATTCCAGCGATCCCGAAGATGATAACGAACTGTTTGTGAATACTTTGAGGATTTATCATGATTCTTTCTATGAAAATCATTTGGTAGAAGCATCATGTTATCGGTTCCATTCATATCAATAACACCATTAAATCCTCCGCATTGGGGACAGACGAAGAAAGAACTGCTTAAACTTAGGTAGCCAAGGCGAAGTCTCTCGAACATAAATTCTGTCAGTCGGCGATCGATCATCTGCTCTTGCACGGGCTGAAAACGTTTCGATCGCACTTCTCAACCTAATACCCATCCACCGACCAATGGGGTGGATCGTACTCTAGCTTGTACACTCCATAGCTCGCCCCGACATCCCACAAAATAGTATTATCATTGCCACTAGCGGGAGTCCCGACCGTCACGGTTTGACCATTCCCGTTCCGAATTCGCATCGGCGGCTTCCAACTGATAATCCAATCGATCGCGAGTGCTTGTGTATGTCGAGATTGCAGCGCAGCCGGATTGCTCCCAATATCAAATGCAATCACCATATCTCGCGCAGCTTGATAAGAAGCAGCATCGGTGTAATGCACCCAATCAATATCGATCCCAATCATTGGCGGTACATCCCACGCAGCGATATCTCGATTGTTTAATGCCACGGCATAGTGCATCATGTAAGCTCGTTGCGGTGGACGATAGGTATTTGTCACCGTAATCGAAGCTCCAGCATCCCGTAACGCTTTCTCAAACGCGCGGACTCTCTGACGAAACGGAGATGCCAAATCATCGATCGAGTTACTTGCCGGAAAAAATTTCACCCACTGCGCCCCGCTCAATCTTGCTCTTTGCCGTCGAGCATACTCAGTTAAAATGGTCAAACCTGGCGCGTAGTCCGCTCCTAATTTCTTCTTGGTTGCGGCTGAAAGCTGAGCATCTAAGCGCGGACGGAAATTCACATCGAGGATCTTATACGCTTCAGCCATGCCCTTTGTACTGCCCAAGCCGAAATTTCCATCGATCGTTAAAGGTGGACTCAATCGCCCAATCACATTTAAAGCAATCTGCAAATCCTGAACTTCCGCTCCACCATAGTTCAGATAGGTAAGCAACATTGCTGTCGTTAAGTTCGCAATGCGGAAGATAAATCCTTGTGACAATGCTTTGGCATAAGTTCCACTACCGACAACACCATCAGCAACCAGACCGTTTTTTCGTTGATAATCTTTTGTGACTTTATCTGTGACATCGCCAAAGCCATTATCAACGGCTCCGACCGGATAATTTTGATCCTGTAAAAATCGCTGCCACGCGCCCACCGCTGCTCCAGTCGAGCCACGCTGAATTACAGGAAGTTTAAGTGCATTAATATTAAAAGCCATGCTGTCTCCTGAAACCGATGCAGGCGTAATTCAGAACGCCTCGCAATCTATCATACTGAGCGCAGCAAAAAACGGATGTAACGCTTGGTCAACACCTGTTACATCCGTTGATACTTTATTCTACTAAGCTAGAAATCCGAGGGAGCCGCCGATCGCATTTTCGCTTTTGCCTTCGCTGCGCTCTTCTTCAGCGCATCGAGTCGAGATTGATATTTCGATCGCAGTTTTTTCTTCGGGGTTTGGTCAATGAGGGTTTTCAGCGCACTGCCTAAACTCTTATAAGCGTTCGGCAATGTATACCCGAACCGAGTCGCCAACTGGATCGCTCGCTCATCGGCTTCGATCGCTTCTTTAACAGTCTTCTCACTATTATTTTTCTGATATAGCCTCCAGCCTGCAACGCCCGATAATCCCATCGCCAGCAGCAGCAGCAAGCCATCTTGAACCCACAGTTCACCGACTGCACCACCCAGACCGATCGCTAAGGCTGCCATTTCCCAGCCATCTTTGGGGATTGTGTCTGCTTGGATACGCGCGACTTCATGCCAAAAGAGAAGATTTCGCTGGTCGATTGCCAGTTGATCCCATTTCGGCATATCAATTTGAATCTCCACCTCGTCGCGACCAATCTCTTCGCAGGTAATCAAGGGGGGATTCACAGCAGTTGTCGTCTCGATCGTTACCCAGCTCTGCAGTTCTGGAGGCAACAGGGTTTTCAAGCGACGTAACTCGCTCATGTCGGCTCTAGCGGACGAGGTTGCATAAGATGTCATGTGATCAGCCTCAGAATAAATGCCTATCCTCTGGGGTCAATCTTAGCGATTCCACGGATTAAGGGTAGGTAAATTTATTCTGCCTGATGAAACCTTTATCAAGCAAGTCGTATGAACCGAATCTTTTCTGGTCAGCTACTGATTCATGTTAGTTGCTCATGCGGGCGGGACTCGGTGGCGGTGGACTCTCCGGTGCGTAATGTGCGATCACAAATAGCGGTAGAACAAGTGTAATCAGCGCGATCGCGGTTCCGACAAAGTTTGCAACAACGTTTGTAGCAACTCGACTCGATCGTTCCGGAGCGGTCGTCTCACTCCCTATGTGCATAGAAAAATTTAACCAATTCAACACGGATTAGCAGGAAGCCCTGATTCTTTCCTAGTTAACCCAGGGGGCAGCGAATATATTTCGCTGTATGGAAATAATTTTAGCAAATCCTCTACAGTTAAACGTTACTGATAAACAATTCTGATAAGACTTAGGTATTCGTTGCTACAAGCCTGGCACTATGTCTTCTGCGATTCCACCCTTTCTGTCAAAAGATGGATGTTGTCCTCGTAGAGAACTGCATTTACTCACGGCGATATTTCCGAACTTCTACGGTACGGTTCTACCGACTATAGAGGAATTCTACCTCTGTTACAGTGTGGTTAATAAATAAATCCTCAGTTGCGAGGTAGAAAGATCGTGAACGACACATCCAATCAACTTCCTGAGTTCATCCAAGGCGTAAGCGAATCAAACGATAAGTTCTTACAGTATGTCCAATCGCTTGACCCTGAGACGATTGCTCAACTTTCAAAGCCTTCATCGCCTGAAGTTTTACAAGTGATGGAGCGCAATATTATCGGATTGTTGGGTGGTCTTCCGCCTGAGAGTTTTGAAGTGACGATTACCACTAGCCGCGAAGCGTTGGGTCGCCTACTTGCTTCTGCGATGATGAGCGGCTATTTCTTAAAGAGCGCAGAACAGCGATTAGCATTTGAGAAATCGCTTGCATCGATCGATGCCGAATAACAAATCAAATCACCTTTCGTCGGCAGGGATGATCTCTCTGCCGAATTTTGTGTCTGAACTGCGATCGTCATTACTGGCTTGGTATGCGGAACAAGGGTGATCGCTGCCTTGGCGCAATACGCGCGATCCCTACGCGCTCTGGGTTTCTGAAATTATGCTTCAGCAAACTCAGGTCAAAACCGTGATTCCTTATTTCGATCGTTGGATGAAGCAGTTTCCGACGATCGAATCTTTTGCGAATGCGGATTTACAGACGGTGCTGAAAGCTTGGGAAGGATTAGGATACTATGCTCGTGCCCGGAACTTTCATCGCGCCGCACAACAAGTTTTAAACCAATATCAAGGACAATTTCCGACTGATTTAGAAACCGTTCTGAAACTGCCGGGAATCGGTCGCACCACCGCAGGCGGAATTCTCAGCGCAGCCTTTAACCAACCTTTGGCAATCCTAGATGGCAATGTCAAGCGAGTATTAGCCCGATTGGTTGCGCTTGAGGTTCCACCGAATCGGGCAATGACTGAACTTTGGCAACTCTCTGAAACATTAGTCGATCCTGAGAACGGGCGCGACTTCAACCAAGCTTTGATGGATTTAGGCGCAACGGTTTGCACACCGAAAAATCCCGCTTGTTTAATTTGTCCGTGGCGATCGCACTGTGAGGCGTACAATCGAGGAGTTCAGTCGGAACTGCTTATGTCAGAAACTCGTGCGCCGATTCCACATAAAGTGATTGGAGTCGCGGTGATTTGGAATGAGCAACGGATTTTAATCGATCGCCGCAAAGCAGAAGGCTTACTCGGTGGACTGTGGGAATTTCCGGGAGGCAAGGTAGAACCTGGAGAAACGATCAAGCAGTGCATCAAACGCGAAATTCAAGAAGAACTAGGCATCGAGATCGAAGTTGGGGATCATCTAATCACGATCGATCATACTTACACGCATTTCCGAGTCACGCTGAATGTGCATCACTGCCGCCATCTTTCTGGTGAACCTCAAGCGATCGAGTGCGATGAGATTCGCTGGGTAATGATCGACGAACTTTCTAAATTTCCCTTTCCGAAAGCTAATCTTAAGATTATCGAAGCTTTGAGAGGATATAGTACTCCTGATTGACTATCTTCGCTGTGTTTTATCACGGCTCACGAGGCGCGATCGATCTTCAAGCTCGAGTACTTCGAGGCGCATAATGTGCTGATGCTTTACGTGTGTGTTTACAAGGCGCGATCATTTCCGAGATTGATTAACTCGGCTTGTATCTTATTGATGAAATGAGAAGTCCCCCTTAATATTATGAGCGACGTTTTTATTTCCTACTCCCGCAAAGATCAGCCGTTTGTTCAAAAGTTGCACGATGTGCTGCGATCTCAAGAGCGCGAAACGTGGGTAGATTGGGACGCGATCGAGCGGACAGAAGACTGGTGGCAAGCGATCGAGCGTGGAATTGAAGGCACGAATACCTTTGTATTTGTGATTAGCCCAGATTCTATTGTTTCTAGACATTGCAATGCTGAGATCGATCATGCAGTCAAACACAATAAACGACTAGTTCCGATCGTTTATCAGAATGTGAAAGCTGAGGCTGTCCATGAAGCCCTGAGAAAGCTGAATTGGCTGTTTTTGCGAGATTGCGATCCGTTTAAGATTGGCTTCACGGAATTGATTGACGCGATCGACAAGGATTTAGATCATGTTCGCGCGCATACGCGGATTTTGGAAAGAGCGATCGAGTGGGAGCGAGAAGGGCGAAATCAGAGTTTTGAGCTGCGGAAGGATGATCTTAGAAGAGCGCAAAATTGGCTCTTGCAAGCAGAAGCAGAATACAAGCAGCCGAATCCAACCGCTCTTCAGCGAGAATATATCAGCGCAAGCCAAACGAGCGAGGAAGCAAGTCAGAAGGCAAAAAAACTCGTGCAGATTGGATCAGGCGTGTTAGTTACAACGCTGATTGGTGCGGGAATTGCTGCAACTTGGGCATGGAGATCAACCGATGAAGCAAAGGCGGGAACGCGAATTGAAAGATCTGGTCTGGTGGCACTGCGACGATTTGAAGTGAATCAAACGGATGGTTTGCTGCTGGCAATGCGATCGGGATTTGAGCTGCAAAAGTGGACAAAGAGCAAGCAAATCGAGGCTTACCCTGCTTTCAGTCCGCTACTAGCACTGCAATCTGGTTTGGCGAGAATTCGTGAGACTAAATTACCCAGCAGACAAGGCAGAGTCTGGAGTGTGGCGCTGAGTCCAGATGCAACGCAAATTGCAACCGCAGGCGACGATGGTAACGTCAAACTCTGGAACAAAAACGGCACATTACTGAAGGAATTACCTAGCAATAAAGGTAGTACTTTAAGTGTTGCATTCTCTATCGATGGAATGCAGATGGTATCAGGCGGATGGGATGGTAACGTTAGAGTCTGGAGCAAAGACGGTGCATTGCTCAAGTCAATATCAAACAATCGAACTAGCGTTATGAGTACGGTATTTAGCCCCGATGGAGCTAGAATTGCTGGTGCGGGAGCAGATGGTAACGTTAAAATTTGGAACAAAGACGGCACGTTGCTCAAGGTATTGCCCAGTACTAAAGGTATCGTTCGGAGTGTCGCATATAGCCCAGACGGAACACAGATTGCAACCGTAGGCGATGATGGCAACATTAAGCTCTGGACTAAAGATGGCGCATTGCTCAGGTCATTCTCAAGTCGACAGGGCATTATTTCGAGCATTGTGTTTAGTCGAGATGGAACACAAATTGCTACTGGAGGCGATGATGGTAGCATTAAGCTTTGGACTAAAGACGGCGCATTACTTCAGCAATTTCCCAGTTATCAACTCAAGGTTTTAAGTGTTGCATTCAATGCGGATGGAACACAGATTGCATCAGGCGGATGGGATGGCAGCACTAAGCTGTGGAACGTACAAGGTGGATTAATCAGAGAATTGCCGAGTAGTCAAGGCAGCGTCTGGAGTGTTGCGTTTAGTCAGGATGGTACGCAACTTGTTACAGGTGGAAATGATGGCAGCGTTAAACTCTGGGGCGAAGACGGTGCATTAAAGGACTTACTCACAAATCAGAGCAACGTTTGGAGTCTTGCGTTTAGTCCTGATGGATCACAGGTTGCAATGGGAGGTCGAGATGGCAGCACCAATTTGTGGAGCAACGACGGGACATTGCTCAAAAGGATGCTTGATCAGCAAAACAGCATTCGGAGTCTTGCGTTTAATCAGGACGGGACCCGAATCGTTACCGGAGGGCAGAGTGGTAGCACCAATTTGTGGAGCAAAGAGGGGGCATTGCTTAAGAAGTTTACCCCTCAGAAAAGCAACGTTTTGAGTGTTGCTTTTAGTCGCGATGGCACCCGAATTGCAACAGGTGGAGAAGATGGTAATACAAAGCTATGGAGCCAAGATGGTGCGTTAATTAAGGAATTGCGTGGCGAGCAAGATAAGGTTCCGAGTCTTGCGTTTAGTCCGGATAGTACTCAGCTTGTTACCGCGGGCAGTGATGGCAGTGTAAAACTCTGGGATAAAGATGGGTCATTCCTTTCAAGTTTTTCTAGCAGTCAAAGCAGCGTTTTGAGCATTGCATTTAGTCCTGATGGAACACAAATTGCAACGGGCGGCTGGGATGGTAGCACTAAGCTATGGCGCAAAGATGGTACTCTCATCAATGAAATGCCGAGTAATCAACTTCGAGTGGTAAAGGTCGCTTTTAGTCCCAACGGTAAGCAGTTGGCGACGAGTGGTGATGAGGGTAATATCAAGCTTTGGAGCATCGATGGAACTCAGATTGGACAGTTTGAGGGAGGTTCGTCCTCGGCTATCAGCCCTGACTGGAAGACGATCGCGACGACGACCACCTTGCTCGGTTCTCAAACTCAGGTTGTCCGTCTGTTTAATGTTGATCTCGACCTCAACAACCTGCTGACTCGTGCTTGCCAGCGTCTTAAGCCTTATCTCTCCTACACCCCAGAACTCAAAGAAGACCGAGATCGGTGTGCAACCCATTTGGGCGAAAGCTGGAATCGCGATCAACGCAATTAGATGACCTTAAAACACGTCCTAGCCTCGCGTTCCCAACTCTTCAATCTTCCTCACAGATTGTTCTACTGGAGTTTGAGTTGCCCCATCTTTCTCTGTCTTCTGTTTTTCGGCGTTTGGCTCAAGCCACGGTAGCCAAATCCGAAATGTGCTGCCCTTATCTGGAACTGACCAAAACGACAGCGTTCCGCCGTGCATTTCTGCCAGTCGTTTCGTCAATGCAAGTCCTAATCCTGTCCCTTCATGCTTGCGCGTCATTGATGAATCAATTTGCTGGAATGGTCTAAATAGCAAATGCCACCGATCTTTTGGAATGCCGATACCAGAATCTTCTACTTCGAGGCAAAGGTAAGTCGTTTCTTGATTGATTGGACTGCGATCGGGACGCACATCCTGAACCAGTTGATAGCCATATCCGATTCGAGCAACCAGCGAAACAGTTCCTCCTTCAGGCGTGAACTTCACAGCATTCGAGAGTAGGTTAATCACCATTTGGCGCACGCGCAAGCCATCGAGCGGAACACGATCGCAATCGGTATTGAAATGTAGCATCAGCTTGATTCGCTTCAGATCAGCAGTAGGCTGCACCATTTTGAGGCACTCTTGGCACATCTCGCGAATGTCGATCAGTTGTAGATTCAGTTCGGCTTTCCCTGCTTCGATTTTTGCAATGTCTAGCAGATCGTTAATGATCTGAAGTAAGTGCATTGCGGATTTATCAGCTTGCTGAAGAAACTCTAGCTCTTCTTCGCGCGTGTCACAAAATCCCTCGCGCACTAATCTCACACAACCAATAATTCCATTTAACGGTGTTCGCAATTCGTGAGAAGTTGTGGCTAAAAACTCACTTTTCACTTGGTTTGCCGATTGCGCTTCTTGCCAAGCGGATTCTAGTTCACTGGCACGCTCTTCCAGTCGTTCGACCATGTTATCGAGTGCTTCAGCGAGATAATTGAGTTCGCGTACTCTAAAATCTTTGGGGGCGCGTTCTCCGTCAAATCGCTGCCGAATTTTAAGCGCGTATTCGCTGAGTTGCTCGATCGGGCGGGCTAAATCGCGGGTCAGGTACAGCGTCGTTAATAAGATCGCGGTTAAGAGTCCCAGCGTCAGGATAATCAGAACTTGCTTGATATCACCTAAGCCATAGAGTGCACTATCGACCGAAGTGGCTGCTAACACAACCCAAGTCGAAGATTCTCCATTTTTGAGCGACACTTGAATCGCGCTCCCGCCTGCCATCCATTGGGCACCATTCTCTTCAAACAAAACGGGATCAAGTGATTCTTGCTGATTGGTGACCCGATCGCCAACCGTGCTATTTGCGATCGCGTTTTCAAACACTCGCTGAAGCTGTTGGGCGTTGGCTTCTTGGCGTATATTGCGTCCAATGCGTTCTGCGATCGGGTGTGCCAAAATTACGCCCGAATCGTCAATCACCACCGTATAACCAGATGTCATTGCGCTTAATTCAGGCTCAGGTTTCGAGTAGAGCGACGCTTGAACACTGAGCGCATATCGACCATCTTGATTGTCCGATCGCGCTGCTACAGGTGCACTTAACACTAAATTAAGCTGATAATCAACTGCCAAATCGCCAGTGACTTTAGAAGGCTGTGCGAGCGAAACTTGAATATTTTTTACATCTACGCCATTCGAGGAAGTAGCGCGATCTTGCCAGGGATCAAGCGGAAATTGTGCGATCGGTTGATTGCCACAAGTACTGGCTTTGACCGTTCTATTTTTGACATTAATTAACTGAATGCATTGCAGCGATACGGGGGAAGTTTTTTGAAGCTGCTCTAGAAAATCGTAAGTGGATTGAGGGGAATCGATTTGCAGCGATGAAGAAGTGGTCGCAAGTGCGAGATTTGAACGTAAATTCGCGATCGAGGTTTGTAGCGATTCGGCTTTTCGGGAGGCGCTGGCAGTTAGATTATGGCGAGCAGTTTCAAGCAATCCTGCTCTTGCTTTTTTGTACGCGACGACCTCACCCGTCAACAGCACCGGAATGCTGAGCAATAATAAGCGTCTCAGCAGAATGCGGCGGAATGAGGATTGATGCGACTTTGCCATAAGCCCTTTAGAACCGGATTGAGGGATGTAGCAGCAGAGTAAAGCAGAACTAGTAGAGCAGAACTGATGATGTTTAAATTGACCTATTCAGTGAAAGCTTATCGCGATCGTGCGAACATTCCACAAAGAGCGGAAATATAAGCTTATCGACAGAAAACGATGTAGTCAGACACCCCCAGCAAAGCTGGTGGCTTGATGAGTGTGACCGCCCTTGGGGCGGATGTCCTTGCTAAGGGGTGTCTCTTCGGGCTAGAACTGACCGCTTTGGTCAGCCGCTTCTTGCTCACGG
>PSLO01000125.1:0-10876 GCA_040289665.1 Leptolyngbya sp. ERB_1_1
CGTAATGCTGTTTTTTATTTTCACTGACTCGTCTTTTTCACTGTCGCGACTCACCCAGATGCTTGACATCTAATAGCTAACTCAACAGAGGTTTTTAAGAGGCTGAATGGATGGATAGTTAGGAAAACTGGGCGACAGGTTTTATGGATCGGTTTGCAAAACTTGGGGATGTAGCAACCCAACCATTTGTTGGATGCCGCGATGAATGCGACGAGTGACGGTCATCGGACTCACGCCAATCTGTTCAGCCACTTCTTTGCGCGACAAATCATGCAGGAACACATATTCGATCGCTTGTCGCGTTTTGTCTTCAAGCTGGTTTAGCGCCCGCTGTAACTGTTGGCGGTCTTCCTCAAGCACCTGTAACGCTTGATATCGTGCATCGGGAAGCGTATCACCTAGCGTCATCGGTGAGTCTAACTGCTGGCAAACGGTTGCATCTAGGCTTAGCGGTAAGCGATTTTTCGCAGCTAGTTTGCTCTCGCGCCATTCGTTTACTGATACCTTCAGCACATCGGCAATTTCTTCGTCACTCGGTTGCCGTCCGAAAGCTTCCATTAATTGTTCACGTACTCGTTGCCCTTCTTTGTTTAATTGCTGCCAACGACGAGGAATTTTAACCGTCCCTGCTCGATCGCGAAGGAAGTGCAGCATCTCGCCCCGGATATAAGGCACCGCAAATGAGCTAAAAGCGCAACCTTGATTTGGATTAAATCGTTCGATCGCTCGAATCAGTCCTAAATACCCAATTTGTTCGAGATCTTCGTAAGGTTCTGCACACTGGTGACTCACCCGATGAGCAATTTTACGAACCAAACCTGCATTCATCTGCACCAACTGGTTACGGAGTCTCACCGAAGGGTTTTGGTGATACGAAACCAGTAATTCCATTCCACGAGAGCGCAAAGAAGATTGAGTTGCCATCATCTACCACTAGGTCAAGGTTCACATCAGCATGAGCCTATTTTCCGTAGAGAGGCTTTCTAAAACCATCGTCGTTCTACGGTACTGATCGAATTTATCCTGGTAAGAATTCGGCAATATTACGCAAATATTAAGCCTATATACAGAGGGCATTTGAATCAATTTCAGGCTGTGATCAGCGTCATATTTCTGCTGTGATTGCACTCTATCTAAAGTGTGATTTATATCGCTTCTTTTGACAGAGAGAAATCTGTTTGGCTAGCTCTATTTTGATTAATAGATCTTTACTGAAACATAGAAGGAATAAGACTTATGACAGCTAAAAACGATAAAACTACGCAAAAAGAAGAGCATTCTTCTGAAGCAGAAAAGGAGCTAAAAACAGCAAAAAAAGCAGATGCAAGTGCTGCTGATTCTGAAGTAGATAACGCTCCTGATATCGAATCTTTGACCGAAGTTCTACACAGCGATATTACTGAGATTGAACCTGCGGAAGCAATTGATTTGATCGATGAATGGGTGGATTTTCTCAAAGGTCATAAGGAAGACAACATCAAAGAGTTGTCTGCATCCTTGAAAGAGTTGAAGAAACTGTTGAAGGGTAAAAAGACCGAAGCGAGTGAAATCGTAGAAGTGCTGGCAAAACTGGGTGAACAAACGAATGCGATCGGGGATGAGGCTGGACGCGGCGTGAAGGGTCCGGTGCATACACTGGGCAAAGCGTTGATCACGTTTAGTCATAAGATCGAGCGGGCTGCGGCAAAGACTGAGAAAGAGTCCTAAGAAAGCTGTGCCAGAGGCAACGACGATTACTTGTCAAACATCCTCTAAAAAAACGTGAATTCGGGCTAATATTCGGACATTTGGCGAATGGAATTCGCAGCTACACAGACGAAGTATGCGAAGGCATACTAGCAACCCCGCTTAAAATAGGAGTCCGCAACAGCGAACTTTGTTTATATCGCCGCGAATTTCATTCGCGAGGGCGCGTTTTCTTATCCCGAACTGACTTTAAAAAAGATAAATCTGTAGCAATCCTGTTTGATCTTCAAGGGTCAAATGGGATTGCTATAGGTGTTAGAAAATTAGGTCTCGCTTTCTAAAAGCTTTTTGGCTTCTAGTAACTCCAAGCGATGTTGTTCACTAACCTCGGGATATGACAGGTTGAGCGATTTAAGTTTACTAACGATGATGTCAGAAACGACTAAACGAGTAAACCATTTACGATCCGCTGGAACGATATACCACGGTGCGTGTTCTGTGCTGGTATTGCTGAACATCTCTTCGTAAGCCTGCATATACTCGTCCCAATGTTGGCGCTCTTTCGCATCAGAGGTTGAGAATTTCCAATTCTTTTCGGGCTGATCAATTCGATCGAGAAATCGCTTTTTCTGCTGTTCTTTCGAGACATTCAAAAAGAACTTCAGAACAATAATTCCGTTGTTGACTAAGTATTCCTCAAAGTGATTGATTTGTTTAAATCGTTTCTTCCAAATATCTTTACCCTGCGCTTCTTTCGGTAGCCTTTGTTTCGCTAACAGTTCTGGATGAACTCGCACCACGAGCACTTCTTCGTAGTAAGACCGATTGAAGATTCCGATTCTTCCGCGTTCTGGTAAAGCTTTCGTCGATCGCCACAAGTAATCGTGATCTAAGTCCTCTGAAGAGGGAGCTTTAAAGCTGTAGACTTGGCATCCTTGTGGATTAACACCGGACATAACGTGCTTGATGGTGCTGTCTTTTCCGGCGGCATCCATTGCTTGAAATAGAATGAGCAAGGCGTAAGAATCGTGAGCATAAAGAATGTCTTGATACTTTGCAAGCTTTTGAACGCCTTCTTGAAGTTCTGCTTGAGCGGCAACCTTATCCTTTAAGCCATCTGTGTAACCCGGATCGTAGTCTTTTAGCTTAATTTTTTGGTTAGGTGGCACTATAAATTGATCGTGTTTCATACGAGTTCTCACGGAGGCTATCTCAATTATGATCAACCTGCTTGAGTCGAGGACACTACCGCAACGTTCTTTAAAAAATTCAGCGGACGTAATTGCTTGAGCGTTTCGAGTTGTTCAGAATTTCTGACTAAAAGCGCACCCGCGAATGCAAGAGAATTCACCGCGATCGCGCGATATTCGGCTCTCGATCGCGGCACAATCATCATCCATTCTCGCGTTGCCAAGAAATTATACGGAGCCGATTGCATCATTTGATTAGAATCAATTCCTACGGTTTCTAATAGTTCGGAATAGCGTTCTAAAAGTTGCTCAGCCGTGTTGACGCGATCGAGTTTTGTAAACGCATGAAGAAAAGGAAAGTCGGGAATTACAGTCATGCGATCAGAAGAAGTCACACGGCAGATTAACGGCTCGATCGGTAAGCGATTGCTTTCAACAAACGGAAATGGAACGAGTTGTAAATGTTTGTGGCGCTGGCTTGCACCAGCAATCGATCCTGCATTGTAGAACGCTAACCCATCAACTTCTGATAAACACGCCCACATTGCAGTGAAATCGTTCAAGGTTAATAAAGCTTCTTGTTCCTCAAATGCACGGGTGATGATCAAAAGATGATGATCAGCTACGTTAAATTTATTCAAAAGACACACATGAGTGTCAGAAATATCCACAACAAAGAGATCGCGATCGTAAGGCAAGAATGGATCGATTATTTTTCCGGTTGCGACTTCTTCTTGCTTTTGTTTCAGGTCGGATACTTCTTTGCGAATGAGATTCGTGACCGTACGAACGAGGAATTTAGCGCCTGCTTGCTCAATAAATTCGTGGCTGGTTGGAATCGAGAGTAGTGCGCCACAGGCGAGTGCGTGTTGCGTTTGCTCGATCGTACGTTGCCATAGAATTCCAGGATTTTCTAACAGCGGCAGATCCACAAAATCAGACATAGTAAGATGCGACGATTAACATTCCTACTATTTCATATCTTTGATCCGGGTTTTGGGTGACTTGCTAAGATTCATAGCGATCGCGATGTGCCTTCAATCGTGCAAGATAGTCAGGATCAAGTTTTGCAAGCTGCCACTTTTCGTAAAAGATTTTGGCAGATTCGGCTTTAATTGGGTCTTCTTCGCGCGGCAATACGGTTTTATCGGTTCCATATTTGCGACCGGATTTGTGGTTGGCGTAGCGGCGCGATCGAGTGTAGCCCATTTGCAAAAATTTCCGCGCCATGTCCATGCCCACGAAGTCACCTTGCGCTTTGTAGTCTTGAAAAAGCTGGTAGATCTTGTCCGCAGAAATTCGCGCGATTTCTGGTGTCTTAAACCTCCAATGCGGCAAAATTTCGCTTTTGTATGGCTCTACCAGTAAGACCCCTTGTTCACCTTTTCCAACTCGGTATTGTTCCGGGTGTTCTCTGAAATTGATTTGCTTGAAATTGATCGAGTAATCAAACGCCATTTTTAGAAATTCGACTCTGATTAAATTCAAGCAGGCGTGAGTTTTCTCGTCATGCTCCACGAGAACGATTTTTAAGCTGATAAGCGAGTAAGAGAGCGAGAACGATCGCACTTCCAATGGCGGTAATCAAAATCGCAGTTTGAGCCGACTGACGGAGCGCGATCGCGACAAACGCCCACACAATTACACCTGTAAACGCTGCATCTCGATCTCGAAAGATGATCACTCCTGTAATCGCAGCTGCAATTAGAATCATCAATACTGTCCAGCTACTTGCATCAATGCTCCATCCGTTCCAGCGAGAAGCATACAGAGCAGAGGCAACATTCACGATCGAAGCAACACTAATCCAACCTAGATAAATACTAATTGGAACTTGAACTAACCACTTCTCTTCACGCGAAACACGATCTCCTGGGAATCTAGACCATAGATATGCAGCAATCAGATTTAGCAGAATTCCAAACATGAAAACAACAGATAACCAAAACTGCTGCAACTGGAATAAATACACCCAAATGATTTGAAAAACACATGCCCAAATGATCGGAGCGCGTAGCTTGAGTAAATGAGAATTGTAACGCTGAGTCGGCAATGCTTGATAGATTCCAAATCCAATCAATCCCAAATAAATCACACCCCAAATCGCGAAGGCATAGTTCGCTGGCGTAATCAGTACACCGCCAAGAATCGTGTTTGAAATCGCGCCAATACTTAACCCTTTTAACGGAAAAATATTGGACAGCGCATTAATGACGATTGCTGCCAGAATCCCAACGATCGTCAAAATTTGAAGGATTGCTGCAAATGGAGAATTTCGCTCAGAGTCCTGCATATTCCCTCCTGGAATTCACTTTTATCGATTGCTCGGTTCAATCCATTTCCAGAGTGGATGGCTCTTTCCTTGCTGTCGGATTTTTAGCACTGATCTTTCGAGCTTTCGCTGTTCGTCAATGGGTAAACCAAACAAAATATTTCGGCTCTGCCAGATCAAAACGCTCAACGTCATACCGATACATAATCCGAGTCCGATCGTTGCAGGCATATTTGAGATCAGACCATGCCGCAATGCTGCCCAAGTGAAATAATCCCGCATCAGGGAAATGGGATAGCGCAACCCCCACAGGCTCAAAACTCCGATCGTTGACCACAACCCAATCACTACAAGCCACCGACCGATCACCGTCGCGCGATGCAAACGTTGAACCGCCGCTTGGAATTTAGGGTCAAGTTCGACTTCAGACAAATCAGAGTCAGGAGGTGTCATGCCACTTTATTCCTAATCGCTACTCGCTTCAGCCGTTGTCACAGGCGCAAATGCACGTCCCCGCTTTTCTCGCCAAAGTGCTAACAGTGTACTCGCGATGAAGATACTTGAATACGCTCCCATCGTGAACCCGATGATCAGCGCGAGGGCAAAGTTCTTCAGCGTTTCACCTCCGAAGAAGAACAGCGCAAACAGCGTTAACAATACCGTTAAGGTTGTATTGATCGATCGCGTTAATGTTTGATTGACCGCGTCGTCAACAATCTCGTTAATATGGCGACCTGGATTCAGCGTAATGGTTTCACGAACGCGATCGTAAATCACAACCGTGTCATTCACCGAGAAACCGACGATCGTTAATAGCGCAACGACGAATAAGCTATCGACTTCGGTTTTTAAGGGAGTGAGTCCGAGAATGGCGAATATACCAACTGTGATCAAAATGTCGTGGAAGAGTGCAACGATCGCGAAAATGGCATAATCCAACTCAAATCGAATTGTGAGATATCCAGCAATCAGGGCAAACGAGAGGATCAGCGCCAGTAGTCCTGATGTGAAAAGCTGTTTACCGATCGTCGGACCAACGGTATCAATCTGCGTTTTCTTGACATCAAATGTGCCAATTTTTGATTCGAGTTCGGATTGTAATTTGCTGCGCTGATCAACATTGAGTGTATTCGCGCGAATCAATACGGCTCGCTGATCTTGACCCACAAGCTGAACGCTACTATCTGCTAAATTCTGAGCTTTGAGAACATCACGAACCGCATCAAGATTGATCGGCTTATCGCAATTCCCAGGCTTGCTGCAATCGAGTTCAAACTGAAGCCGCGTTCCTCCTTTGAAGTCAAGCCCTGGACGCAACGGTGCACCAATCTGCGTTTGCAAAATCAGCATTGCCACAATGCCCGCAAGGATTATGACCGAAGAAATCGTCCACCACAACCCTCGTTGGCGAATCACATTGAGTTTCATGACGTTGCCTCCGAGATCGGTTTGTTGTCTTTGGGGAGATTGGGGCAGAACCAGTTGGGTTTACGCAATCCCTGAAAGCTTAGAGCATAGAGCAGTAGCGTGCGGCTGCAAGTGATCGCAGTAAACATACTGATCACGACACCCAACGCCAGAGTCAGCGCAAATCCACGCACTAGACCTGCTCCTAAGAAGAACAGTGCGCCACACGCGAGGATCGTGGTGACATTACTATCGAGAATGCTAGAAAACGCTCGGAAAAAGCCGGATTCTACCGATCGATATAATGTCTTGCCTGCCCGTAGTTCCTCACGAGTTCGCTCAAAGATCAGAATGTTCGCATCAACTGCCATCCCAATACTGAGAATGAATCCAGCAATTCCAGGCAGTGTCAGCGTCACACCGAGAAGCTTAAATCCCGCGTAGGTCAGTAGCGAATAAATCACCAGCGAAATCGAAGCAATCACACCCGGCAAGCGGTAATAAACCACCATAAACACGAGCACAAACAGCAGTCCGCCAATCCCTGCATAAATGCTGCTCTGAATACTATCGCGTCCGAGTGTGGCTCCAACGGTTCGGTTTTCAACGACTTCAACCGGAAGTGGTAAAGCGCCACCGCGTAATTGCACTGCGAGATCCGTTGCTTCTTGGGCGGTAAAGCGTCCGGTAATAGTAGCTCCTCCGCCTGTAATTCCAGTTTGAGCGAATTCTGCGCCTACGGTTGGATAGCTAATCAAGCCGTTATCAAGGAAGATTCCTAGCGATCGACCCGTTCCCGCTAAACTCTTCGTCAATTGAGCAAATTTCTCGCCACCTTCTTGATCAAATTTCAGCCCGACGCTGAACGCATTTGATCCTGGTGCGGACTCTGCAAAAGCGTTCTGTAAATTTTTACCTACTAGCGCAGGAGGCTCAAACAGAGCGGCGATCGCATCGTTACTGCGTTTAAGCGCGGCTTGATTTTCTTCGATCGCTTTTGTATCCCCCGACTTGCGGAGTTCAGCTTGCTTTTTGACGAGTTCTTGACGAATGCTTTGTTCGATCGGCAGTCTCGCTTCGGTTCCGGCTTTTTGTGCCCGGAAATCAAGCTGTGCCGTTCCGCCTAAAACGCGCTCTGCCTGTTCTGGATCGCTCACGCCCGGCAACTGGACTAGAATCTGATCTTCGCCAGCCGTTTGAACGAGCGGTTCAGACACGCCCAATCCGTTAATCCGACCTTCGATCACGCGCTGCACGTCTTCTAGCTGCTGCGTCGTAATTTTTTTAATATCTCCCGCTGGCTTGACCTGAATCGTAATCTGCGATCCGCCGCGCAAATCCAAGCCTAACAGTGCTGGAAAATGCTTCTGATCAAAGACGATATAGAGCGAGCCAAGCACCAGCACCAAAATCAGTATTAATAATCCTCGTTGCCGTCCCATTACCCGATCCTGTTATGACAAAGGTTATGATAGCGCTTTCTTTGCAGGACGTTGCATCGTATCCGATTTGGGCGACAACATCGAGTAATAGGCTGCCAAAGTGATGACGACCCATCCAAATCCAGTGATAAGTGTACAGCAGCACGTATCACTGGGGAGCAATTTTGCTTAATTGTGATGAGTGGTATTGATCGCGCAATCTTTCTTGATTCTAAACACACTGCGAAACATCTACCGGGAACTGCTCAAGCACAACGCTTGTTAAAACGAGGAAGAGCAGCGCACGTCTTTCATGATGAAGCAACGATGGAGCGAGTAGCTCAAGCGATCATTGCAGGTGGAGAATTTACGGGTATCATTCGAGAATATGAGCGTTACGGACTTTTGTTTTCAGAGCCGATCGGGTATCGCATTGCTCCAGATGGTTCGACAATGGCCTTATTCTACGGAGAGGTGAAGATTGATGCAGAAAACCAATATCACGTCATTCCCCGTACCGAACGCAGCGAAGAATAAATGGCAGTTTGTTGAAGTGTGGATTGAGCCGATGCTTTCTCCCCCTTATCTTTTACTGTTGCTAGGAGATGAGTCGGGCAGTTGTCAGATTTTTGATCCGGCAAAGGGGTATTCGGTTATTTTCGAGAGTTCTAGCTATGAGGAAGCACAATACTGGCTGCTAGAGGATGAGTATGAACCGATCGAAGGTCGGCTTTCATCTTCTGAATTGCTCTGAGCGGTTGCTAGGATCACGCGATTGGATTGGCATTGCTTCATGGTTGAGTCAGTCTCGATCGTTGGAATCCAGGATAAGCCAAAGGACGTGCTAGAAGTAAAGTACGCTATGCAAGGAGCATGACCTGTGTTTGGCTTTGATCGGATTACGTTTGACCGCAATATTATGGCAGGGCAGGCTTGCATTCGCGGGATGCGGGTGCCAGTGTCGCTGGTTTTGAATTTGGTGGCGAATGGCAAAACGGTGGCGGAGATTATTGAAGACTATCCTTACTTGGAGCCGGAAGATATTCGCCAATCGCTTCAGTATGCGGCTTGGCTGGTGCAAGAAGAGCGGGTCTATGTGCAGCAGCGTCCAGAGCAAACTGTATGAGGTTTCTCGCGGATATGGGAATCTCTCCGCGCACTGTGGATGAGTTGCGGCAGCAAGGGAGCGATCGTTTCGGTGCGTGATGAAGTTTTTCGGGTGAGGAGTTTGCCGATTTGAGAGACAATCCGCGATCGCTCCAATTAACCTCTACTCACCGATCAGCGCTTTGAATCGATCGTCTTGCCGAATGAGGTCGAAGCCTGAGTCTGTCTTTGCCATTTCTCGACATTCGGAACTTAAGAGAATTGCTTGTTGCAGGGTGGCAATGGCTAAATCAATCTGCGCCTGCAAGCCATAACAGCAGGCTTTGTTGTAGTGCGCTCTAGTGTCGTTTGGATTGAGCAGAATTGCTTGATCGTAACTCTCATGTGCTGCATCCAACTGCCTCAACTGCATTAGCGCAAAACCCTGACTTCCCCAGGGAAAGGGATATTCAGGATTGATTTCGATCGCTAGAGCGTAACTTGCGAGCGCCTCTTCATAACGCTCTAGCTCCACCAACACATCGCCGCGATTATCCCAGGCTTTGTGGTAATCCGGTTTGATCTCCACGGCTTTGTCATAACTGGTGATCGCCTCTTCCTTGCGTCCTAATGCAGACAGCGCAACACCGCGGTTGTTCCAGGCTTCGTGCTTGTCCGGTTTGATCTCCACGGCTTTGTCATAACTGGTGATCGCCTCTTCATATCGCTCTAGTCTGCATAGCGCATTGCCACAGTCAAGACACTCAGCAGCCACAGGATAGGTGGGATCTTGTTTTGCCATCCGACCTAGTTGCTGCAAGATCGCAGGCACATAGCGCCCCACATCCACCGCGCCCGTTTTCTTCATCTCAATCTGCCCATCCTTCGGCTTCAGGATCTGCTCTGTCACCACCAAATAGTTCAGTACACGCCGCAACTGCCATTCCTGCCACCAGCGCCGCACCCCGCGCCCCGGCAACAACCGCTTCGTCGTCGCAGAGAGCATGGGAGGCGTTAACCAAAGATTTAAGCTACGCAATAACTCCACAGCATCATAGGCATACACCGCCAGCGGATAGCGCTCCACCACCCTGTTATATTTCTGCCGCCACGTCTGATCCAGCTTAGGCGAAAAGTCCTGATTATTCACAGCCAAACCGTGACTCTGGGCACTGTCCAAATTCAGCGTAATATTCCGAAACGTGCCATCATTTCGCCTCGCAATCTGCCCATACTCTTCTGAAACTCCCCGCAATCCCGCCGCCGCCACACAGTCCGTCAACAAACTAACAACAGCACCCTCAGACGGTTCCACTAACGAGTAGCGATAAAACTGCCGCCAAAACGATCTGTACTTCTCCCATTGCAGCTTGTCCCACGGCGACGTTCCCCCCACCTTATCCGGTTCACGCTCATCCCGCGCTGTAGCAATTACCCGCACGTAAGGCGACTTGCCCTGGTTTTCAAAATAATCCAACAGCCGCGGCAACCGTTCCTGTACTGGCTCCCGCGACGGTCGCGCCAACTCTTCCCCCGCTTTCGGATGAATCTCGTGCGGATTGCCTGCATACATCCAGCGATTCAGATCATCCAAAAAGAACAGCAGCTTATCATCCGGGCTGATTTTACTTGGAAACTCCTTCGGCACATCCAGCCATTCCCCCGCCCGATCCGCCAGCTTCAGCACCGTCCAGCCCTCCTGGTTCAGCACCTCCGCCAAGTGAGCCGCTTCCCGCGTCTTCCCCAAACCCGACTTGCCCAAAATCAAGATCCAGTTCTTTTCATTAAACGCATCTTCTAGCTCTTTACGGATA
>PSLO01000126.1:0-10767 GCA_040289665.1 Leptolyngbya sp. ERB_1_1
TTGCTTCTATCACAGGCTATTCCTTCATTCGAGAAGCAGTATCTGCCCTGAACGCTGTTTAATTTGGTATCATTTAGGATCGCTATATAATAATCACCATTGTTGATTCAGATGATCCAATGCCTACTTTATTCCCGATCGCGAGTATTCCTGGACTTCCAGAAGCGAGAGTAAACTTTGAGAATCAAGGCTTGCTCCCCCTGCCTGTATTACAGACTCGAAACACGACTGTTCACGCATTTTTGTGTGTAAATCCGCTTGCAAATGCGGATGAAGCATTTTGGAATGCAGTCAGAGAGTGTCTAGTTGCTGCCAGTGCGGGAGCGCTTATTGCAGGAACAATGACAGGCGGAATTGCAGCATTACCAGCCTTTATGCGTGTGTTTGGCGCAAAAGCAGCGACAAAAGGACTTGAGTTAGTTGCGAACCAATTTCAGTTCATTACAGAGACGACGTACAGTGAATGGAGCGCTTAGTTTGACGCGAAGCGCGCTGTGAGCTTCGCGCTTTTACCGGGGTAGGAGTGCGATGGTCAAACAACGGTCGTGCTCCATGCACAAACTCAGCAATCAAAGCGGAACTATTGTTCGTCAGTACATTAATCACCGGATTCACACCGAGGATCATTCCGCCACCGATCTGGATTAATAAGTTCGGTAAAACAATAACGGCTGTGTTTTCATAAACGACTTGCATCGCGCGTTTTGCAATCGCGATCGCTTCGATCACCCCTTGCAAATCTTCGTGCATGAGAATCACGTCAGCGGTCGAGGATGGATTGTCAAACGCGATCGACACATTCGCTTGCTCAGATCCAGCACTTCCCACCACTGCAACCGTTTTTCCGTGATGCTGAAGTCCAGACACTAACTTAAAGGCGTGGTCACTATGACAGGTTTGATCGGGTGGAATGCCAAACGAATGAGCATCAGTTTGAGAAGTCCAGTACAGTGTAATGCCTTGTTGTTGCAGTGTTGCGATCGTGGTTTCTATCTCTAGTCGATCAATCAATTCGGAATTGTCAAAGACGATCGCATCGATCTGAGACAGTGTTTCTAAAGTTCGAGCACTACGGATGTAAATTCCATGACGTGCTGCATAAGTTAATGCACTCAGTAGCGTCGTGTGAACTGAAATCGGAATTCCACTACCAAAGTCAAACTGGAAAGGAGAAACCGCTGCGCCAAAATTTCCGGTTAGGGCAAACATTGCTCCACCGAAGAGAATGGTTGGAACGATCGCGTTTCTAACAAACTCGGCTTGCTGTACTCCCAACTCTGTATCATGCACCGGAGCAGACAGGATTAAATCCACTACTTTTCCAATTCGAGTATTGATACCTGAGTACTGCGCCACGACAATCAGCTTTCCAGTCATGACCTGCGTAGAAGCATAAACCGCTTGACCTTCAGAACAAACGATCGGAGACATTTCACCCGTTAAACTCCGTTCATCAATCAAAGCATTGCCCTCTACAATCCAACCATCAACCGGAATGCGTTCCCCAGCCGTCACAGTGATGCGATCGCCTGGTTGGATTGCTTTCGCTGTTATCCATTGTCGATCACCCGCTCGATCGACCAACACTTCTTGATCGAACCACTCTAGAATGTCTTGTGCCTGTTTTTCTCGCTGTTCTGCCGCAGTGCCGCGCAATGCTCTCCGGGTTTCAACATAAACGGTTTTTAGTGCAGGAGCGGCATACTGTCCTTACAGTGTTTGTAATCCCATCCATAAAGAATCGAGCAGATCAATGTTCGGCTGACGGTGATTGACTAAGCTATCGGTCGCGCGAACAACCCAAGGTAATGCTGCACCCACGATCGCACCTCCAACGACAATGGCAGGCAATTCTAACGGAGCTGCTAACAGTGCTGCTCCCAAACTCACCGCAGGCAATCCTAAATCTTGCCAATGATTCACTTCTGGATCAGGCTCGATCGGTTCATTCGCTTGATCTGGCTCGATTCCCTGTGCTTTACAAATGCAGGTATGAATCGCAGATTCAACGATCGCACCCGCAGGCGAACTGGGTTGATATTGAATCACGATCGAGCTTGCAGCCGGATTAATCCGCACTTGCGTCACTCCTGCTAGAGATTCCACAAACCCGCTCAACCGTGATGCAAATTCCGCATCACGGGAAAGCTGCGGAATCCGAATTCGTAACCGCCCCACAATGCTGTGAACGATCTGGTAATTCATTCGATAAAACTAATACTGTAAGAGAAGATGCTGTTGGGAGAAAATCTCTATCCTTCAGCCTTATCTTAAGGGAATCTTTCAACCTCAGTGACACTTCTGTTGCATAACTTTTTGAAAAAGCACGATCGCATTCTCCAAAAGGAACGACCAAACCTGCAAATTGGTCATACCATTTACTGTAGATCGCATCCAAAATGACCGCTCAACTCGATCATTCCCCTCTGCCTACCTTGCCGCGTCTCCGTCCTATGGCATCGATCGCCCGCAAAAACCTGTTTGAAGACATTCCGCGCTTCCTAGTCGCTCAAGCTGGAATCGTGTTTGCGGTCAGTCTCGTTACGATTCAGATCGGAATTTTGCGCGGCTTTAGTCGCTCCACCGCTCGATTAGTTGACCAATCCAGCGCTGATCTCTGGGTCGCCTCACAAGACATCGTGCATCTAGAACTCTCTTCTCCGATGCCTGCTCAGCGCGTCGAAGATGCTCAAAAAGTCGCTGGAGTCGATCGAGCCGAAGCCTTGATGATTCGCTCAAGCATTTGGCGCGACAGCACCGGGAAAATTAACCCGATTCGCATCTACGGCTTTGATCCCAACAGTCGAATGTTTGCCGGATGGCAAGTGACTCAAGGGAATCTTTCGACGTTGAATCAGCCTTACACCGTCATGGTGGATACGAGCAGTTTAAAATCGCTGGGACTCAAGCAGTTAGGCGATCGCGGTACGATCGGAGCTTTTAGCGCCCTACCTGCCCGATTCGTTGGAACCACAAAAGATACACAATCGATCGCGTCAAGCGCTTTTGTCTACACCTCATTAGAAAACGCTAATGCTTATGGGATCGGCGGATCAGATACCGGAGTTACCTGCACCCGAATACCCAATGGTGAAATTGCCTGCACCAATCAAAACCCCGCATTTACTACCCCTGACTCAAATCCCGCTCCTCCACGCCGCGTTAATGTGCGAGACCCAATTTCTTTCGTCCTGATCCGCGCCAAACCGGGAGAAGATCTCAATCAGCTAAAACAACGCCTTGAAGCCGCCTTGCCGAACACCCGCGCCTACACCCAAACCGAGATTGCTAACCTCACCCGTTCCTATTGGACAACGCGCACCGGGGTTGGTTTCGTCCTGGGACTGGGGGCAACGGTTGGATTTGTCGTTGGGATGGTGATCGTGGGACAAATTCTTTATTCATCAGTGTCCGACCATATTCGCGAGTTCGGAACTCTCAAAGCGATGGGTGCGTCAAACTGGGTAATCTACAGCGTGATTCTAGAACAAGCGCTCTGGATGGCAGTGTTGGGATATATTCCCAGTATTGCCTTCTGTCTCGGTTTGGGTGCATGGATGCAAGCGGCAAAAGGCATCATGATTTTGATCACGCCTGCGACGGGAGCTGGAATTTTTGTCTTGACCGTGGTGATGTGTGTGGGGTCTGCCTTGTTTGCTGTGCAAAAAGTGACAAGAGTTGATCCCGCGATCGTGTTCAAGGCGTGAGGTTGATGAAGTTTCCCTGAAATCACGGGGATCAGCGTAAAATTGCTGAATCATTCTTTTGCATCTGCACATGGAAATACATCTTTCTCAGCCTTTAAAACAGAAAATTGTTCACATATCTGTCACATCAATTCATCCCATAGCAGAATTTGAACTTCTAGAATAAAGCGAGAGTCTAAGCCCCTAGAGGATGATGAACCAATCTCAACCCACTATGGTTAAAGTACGGCTCAGGATTTGTCTGGAGTTTAGCCCCATGCTCTTGAAGTCAGACTTACGAAAAGACTCAACACCGCTCCCCACACACCCTCTCTTTTAAACTGTTTTCCTACTGTCTGTTAAACGAATGACTGCAACCTCGATTGATTTGATGTTTCGCGCTGAGAGCCGGGTGATCGAACCCAGCTCAAACAGCTTGGATTGGACGGATAAGGCGATCGCCGCCTGTGGGGTAGAAATGGTGTACCAGACGGGTGGAGAGCGTTATCAAGCGCTTCGCCAAGTCGATTTGTCGGTGCGATATGGGGATATCCAGCTTTTGATGGGTCCGTCGGGATCAGGCAAAACGACGCTGCTCTCGATTCTAGCGGGGATCTTGACACCGACAGCAGGCAGTGTGCGCTTGATGGGTCAAGAAATCACCAAGCTGTCTAGCTCCAAGTTAGCGCAATTTCGTTTAGAAAATATCGGCTTTATTTTTCAAGGATTTAACCTGTTTCCGGCATTGAGCGCGATCGAGAATATCGAAGTTGCGCTGAATCTTAAAGGTATTCGCGGAGTGCCAGCACGCAAGCAAGCAATGGAACTGCTTGAGCAAGTCGGACTTGCGGATCGAGCAAAACAGCAACCGAGAGATCTCTCTGGTGGGCAAAAACAACGAGTCGCGATTGCGCGGGCGCTTGCAGGCAATCCGACGCTAATTATGGCAGATGAGCCGACTGCCGCACTCGATTCTCACAACGGTCATGCGGTGATCGAGTTGCTGCGATCGCTGGCGAAAGAGAACGGGCGCACGGTGTTGATTGTGACGCACGATCCTCGAATTGCGGATGTGGCAGATCACATTGCTTATCTTGAGGATGGCATTTTGCAGAGCGATGGACGATCGGAGGTCGATCGTTTTCGAGAAAGCCTCAGCCGATGATTTGTTCCGAGAGGCGGGAAATTTGTCCCGCCTTTTTCGTGACTCGATTAAAACTTCAAACAACCCTCCTTCAGATAGATCGACTTCTCAAGTGAAACCGGGTAGTTTATTCATGTGAACGAAACAAGCCGAAAGTTTTCCGAGCAGTTGAGTTCACCAGTCGTTTCTATGATTCTTTTCTATAAGGCAAGTCGATTTATCGAAAAAGCGATCGCTTTTTCCTAACCCTATCTAAAACGAGACAGAGCGCTGCCCTTGGACAGCGCTCTTCTTATTTTTGTACTTGTTATTTTTGTGCTTGAACGACCTGTAAACTTCCTCCTGCGTAAAGATGAGAATGCTGCATTTTAAACCCCATTTCTTGCAACAATTCTTCAAAATTTAGCTTGATTAACTGCCACGCCGTTTCTGTTTCAAATAGCCAGAAAAACACCGCTAATCCAGGAATAAAAATCGGATTCGTCGGTGCATGAAAATCGACCATTGTAAACACCCCACTCGGCTTAAGAACCCGATAAACCTCATGCAAAATTTGGCGCAACTGCGACACTTCCATTTCGTGCATGGCAGCGCTTGTATGAACTAGATCGAACGACTCATCTGCAAACGGCATTTTTTCCGCAAATGCTTCTACATATTCCGCTTCTGGAACGTTTTGCTTTGCCCGTCGAATCGATAAAGGCGACGCATCTAATCCGGTGACGTGACGCGATCGCTTCACCAAAAATTGCGTCGTCTGTCCGCTTCCACAACACAGATCAAGAACTTTGGTTTCTGGCTCGATCGTCACTCCCTGCAATGCCAACTGTCGAAACCGCGCTTCTCCGCCCACACTCAACGCCGCAATTCTTGAAATTCCGTCATACAACCACTGATACTGATAACTCCAATCTCTTAAAATCGTCGCCATTTCAATCCCCTTTCATTCTTCTCAACGCCTGATCAACGGCTTGCTGCTGGTCGCGTTGGGTAATCCATTGATGATAAGTCCGGGTGTGAACGAGTACCGAATGTCCCATCATTTTCGCGGCAACGGTATCAGATAGCCCAAAATGAATTGTTCTGACTGCCCAAGCATGACGCAGATCGTAGGGAGAAAAAGGCACTCCATAGCGGCGAAACTGAGCCGTGACTCGCTGCCCCACTTGTCGCAAAGTCGTCTTACTTAAGTCTGTTTCAACGAGCGGTAATTGAATTTCTCGCAGGTTAAATGTCTCAATCCAATCCGGGTAAAACGCCCAAACCTGATGACTTCCGGTTTTCGTGGTGGGAAGAACTTCGATCGACGTTTCCCCCCGCTTCAGTCCGTTGAAATTACAGTAAAAAGCCTCATGATTTCTCAGCCCAAACGTTGCCATCATGCCATAAATAAACCGCCAAGCTGGATTCGGAATTTTTTCCCAAGCTGATAAAATCTCGTTATCCGAAGGCAATTGACGCGCCTGAGTCTGACTCGCTCCATACCCGCCAGAGAGCGTTTTTATATCTTTGGGAAGCGATAAATTGAGAAACTCAGCAAACGCGCCCAATGTGGTACAGCAGAGTTGCCGACTGCGCGAATGAATGGAAGTCGATTCGATCGTTTTGTAAATCACCTCAATCAACGTCAGCGTAGGAGAATCGGCACTTGTCGCAACGAGCTTTCTCAAATATGGAGCGTATGCGCTTGTCCAAGTGGTTTTGGTGGCGGCGGGATTAATCGATCGCTGCGGCTGATCGAAAAAATAGTCCTTAAAAGCAGCAATTTGCTGACTTAACGTTTGCTGACTTAACCGTTTTCCATCGCTAAAACTGAGATATTCTCGCCAGTCGAATTTATTTTGAATTAGCTGCGCTGCAACAATTTTCGCCTCTTGCTCGATCTGCTTGAGTCCCGTAACAGTAGCAGGAATCCCCAAACTCAGACGCTGTTGATAGGGGCACAGTCGTGAACTATCTGGACGAGGTGGAAGCGTGCCTCGAAGCGCCAATCGAATTCCTCGCCTTTCCACTTGTAGCCCTAACTGTGCTGCTTTCAGACGCTGATTAGTTTGAGCAATTCGGGCATCTAGCGCCTCTAAATCTGCCATAGCTGAACCATGCTAAAAAGTTCGATCAATTCAATATCATGCCGAATGTTTTATTCTACGGTGAGACACTCAATTGTTAATTAATCTTGATATTTATGTTGAGGATTTAACTGCATTGAATTTTTCAGCCAGATTCCTTAGACTTACTTCAACTTGCAAGAGATTTTATTGTTAAAATCGGTAACAAAGCTGAGAAGAAATAGGGATATAACATTGCTATGGGTCGCGTAGGAGTTTTACTACTAAATCTTGGGGGACCGGACAAGATCGAGGATGTGCGTCCCTTTCTTTACAACTTGTTCGCTGATCCAGAAATTATTCGGCTACCGTTTCGTTGGCTTCAAAGTCCGCTAGCTTGGTTGATTTCGACCCTACGATCGAAGAAATCGCAAGCAAATTATCTTCAGATCGGCGGCGGTTCTCCATTGCGTCGCATTACCGAAGAACAAGCGCAAGCCCTTCAAGAACAACTCCGCCAGCGTGGGCAAGAAGTCAGCGTTTATATTGGAATGCGGTACTGGCACCCGTTTACCGAAGAAGCCATTTCCCGAATTAAACGCGACCAGATTGAAAAGCTGGTCATTTTGCCGCTATATCCCCAGTTTTCGATTAGCACTAGTGGATCGAGCTTCCGGCTTTTAGAGCAGCTTTGGGAGCAAGATCCAGTGCTGCAAAAGATTGACTATACGGTAATTCCTACGTGGTTTGATCGTCCCGGATACCTAGCAGCGATGGCAGATCTGATCGCTCAAGAACTCGATCGCTTTGAGAAACCGGAAGATGTCCACGTCTTTTTCAGTGCCCACGGAGTTCCGGTGAGCTATGTCGAAGAGGCAGGCGACCCGTATCAGAGCGAGATTGAGCAATGCACTGCGTTGATTATGAAGACGCTCGACCGACCGAATCCTTATACGCTGGCATATCAGAGCCGAGTCGGTCCCGTTGAATGGCTCAAACCGTATACCGAGGATGCGCTTGAAGAATTAGCGGCGGAAGGTGTCGAAAATCTGGCAGTCGTTCCGATCAGCTTTGTGTCTGAGCATATCGAGACGCTGCAAGAAATTGATATGGAATATCGCGAAGTTGCGGAAGAGGCAGGGATTGAGCGGTTTGAGCGCGTTCCGGCTCTGAATACGCATCCAATCTTTATCAATGAGTTAGCTACGATGGTCACGGATGCGCTAGATTCTCCGCCTGTACATTTCTCAGAAGTTGCCCGTCCTCAGAAACGAGTGAAGATGTACCCACAAGAAGGCTGGGAATGGGGCATGACCACTTCTGCCGAAGTTTGGAATGGACGAGTTGCGATGATTGGTTTAATTGCCTTGATCATTGAGATGATTTTGGGTCGCGGTCCGCTCCATGCCTTCGGACTACTCGGATAAGACTTCAGCCGGAAAGTTCGATCGTCAATTCTGCTCCTTAACCGGGAGCGGAATTTTCTACTGTCGAGCTTGATACCGCATTCCGGGAGCTTGTGTCACGAGTCCGAGCAACTCTAACTGCAACAACGAACTCGACACAGTTGCAGTTGGCATTCCAGCAGTTTGGACAATTAAATCGAATGGAGCCGAAGGATGATTGGACTGTTGAGCGATCGTATCAATCGCTTGCAAGACTTGTGCTAGTTCTGGTGCTAAATCTAGCAATGGTAGCTGCATTGATTCGGGTTCTCTCGCTTGATCTAGCTCTGGAATTGCTCCGATCATTTCGATCAGTTGTGATTCTCCCAGGATTATTTGTGCCCCTTTGCTGATTAGCGTTAAGCATCCTGTTGATCTGGGGTTATCTAAACTTCCCGGAAGTGCATAGACATCACGCCCGTACTCATTTGCCAGGTTTGCCGTAATTAGCGCTCCCGATCGAATCGGTGCTTCGATCACTAATACCGCGCGACACAGCCCTGCAACAATACGATTTCGGCGCGGAAAGTGAGCGCGATCGGGTTGAGTGCCCGCAGGATATTCGCTCAGTGCTAATCCGGTTTCTAATAGCTGATCATACAAGCGGCGATTTTTGTAGGGATAAACCACATCAACGCCTGTCCCGAGAACTGCGATCGTCTGACCTCCCGCTTCTAGACAACTCCGATGAGCTTCAGCATCGATGCCATCTGCAAGACCCGACATTACCATAAATCCGTTTTGTGCCAGTATTGCACTCAGCTTGCGTGTCCAACGCCTCCCATAATCCGAAGGTTCACGAGTTCCGACGATCGCGACGGCACTTTGTCGATCGAGTTCTCGAATTAAATCCAATTGTCCGCGATAGTACAGAACGGGCGGCGAATCGGGAATTTCGGCTAACAACTGGGGGTAGTCCGGATCGGCAGGAGTGAGAAAATCTTGCTCATGGTCTTGAAGTAAGCGATCGACATTGATTTGATCGCGATCAGTACAAATTGCGATCGCGCTTTGCTGACCAATGCCTTCAACTACTGCTAACTCTTCTGGTGTTGCTGACCAAGCTGCACCTAAATTGCCAAATTCATCATGAATTCGCTTTTGTAAAATGGCTCCCACACCCGAAACTTTTGACCATGCCAACCAAAACGCGCGATCGTCACTCAAGGAACTATCCTCAAAACCATAGTTTCAGTGTTCCCGTGTTTGTGAATAGAGATTAGAGCGTTGCAGATTGACGATTTTTCAAATACTCAAACACGCTCTTATCACCAATATCGGGCGGAATCGGTTGAATCAGTTTCCGAATCGCGAAAACAACAAACAAAACCGCCCAGATTCCTAACAAAGCTTGTTCCCACAAGGTAGGAAGCGATCCGGTTAGATGCCCAAGTAGCAACAGTGGCACGATCGCAGTCAGAAATTTTGTCTCAAAGCGATTGAAACAAAACGCCTCTTTGAAGAAGATCCCAGTTAATGCAGCAAACGTAAATCCAACCCCAAAAATTGAGATTGGATGCTGATAAATATACGATGCTAATGGCTCGGAGCTTACGAACAATAGCGCGATCGAAGCAATTCCTCCGATCGCCCAAAACGCCTGAAGTGCTAGGTGCAAAGGTTTGAGATAGATGTGAATCGTAAATAGACTGACTCCTAATGCCGTCCAAAACACAAAGTAAAGCGGTGTGATCCAGAAGTCATTCTGTAAGAAAGCAAATCCGGTGGCGATCGCAAAACTCACCGCTGCGATCGCGAGTCCACTCCGGTAAATGATCACACCTTGGCGATCGTGATCATCGATTGTGAATGATCCGAACTGTCCTTGATATACGAGCGGCTCTTGAGTTTGCATAGGACAAAAGTAACAATGGGACTCCTCTATGCTACTCCTCCCGGTTCTGATCTTCGAGTGCTTGAATTGCCAGCAACAATTCTTCCTGCGCTTCAAATTCTTCTTCAGGAATCTCGTTCAGATCAAAAGCAAGCTGTAGGAAAATTTGGGCGATCGCTATCGCAAGCTTCGTACCACATAATCGGGCAAAGATTCCGCATCAGCCGAATCCTTGAACGTAATCAACTTCAAATAGTTGGTTTCATCGCCTTCGCCTTTTCCATTCGCACGCGAAAACCAAATCGCTGCTCCATATTTGCGATTTTCGCCACTCCGACGGGTATAAACATGACCACACCAGACAACCTTGGTTGCACCATGCTCATCCTGATTGATCGCTGTCGCCCCAATTTTTGACCAATCAAAATCCTTGTAGTTTTTCAATGGGCGTTGCCAATTGGGAGGGTTGTTACCTGCCAGCGCTTTGAGGACAATCAGCAGTTCTTTCAGGGTATCGTCGTTCATGACAGTGAAGTATAGCAATCCCAGGTCAGTTGTGAGAGTATAGAGAGGACTAAAACAGCGTTAAAAATGACTTTATGCTAGCTGA
>PSLO01000011.1:0-62913 GCA_040289665.1 Leptolyngbya sp. ERB_1_1
CCGTTCGAGTTGTGCGTTAAGTCATTGAATCTGTCGGAAATCTCTTAGCGTTTATGATTCATGCAACAAAGCCACTTGGTTTGTTTATCTTATCGGTGCTGGGGCTTGTATTTATTACAGCGTTTCTGAACTGCTTTAAATTCGCTGTTTGAAGTGCTTGAGGATACAACAAAGAAGCGATCGAGCTAATTAGCCCGATCGCTTCCTCATTCAAACGCGAATCGTCTTAGCAGTCGTAGTAGAGCATGAACTCATACGGATGCGGACGGATGCTCATCGGAATCACTTCTCGATCGAGCTTGTAGCTAATCCAGCTTTCGATGAAGTCTTCGGTAAAGACACCACCCGAAGTTAGGTAAGCATGATCAGTTTCCAAATTCTTCAGCGCTTCTGCCAAAGATCCAGGAGTCGAAGGCACTTTCGCTAATTCTTCTGGGCTGAGTTCGTAGATGTCTACATCCAACGGCGAACCCGGATCAATTTGGTTCTTGATGCCATCGATTCCGGCACACAGCATTGCAGCGAATGCCAGGTAAGGATTCGAGGTGGCATCCGGACAGCGGAACTCTAAGCGTTTTGCTTTCGGGTTTGCGCCAGAGAGCGGAATTCGTACCGAGGCGGAACGGTTGCCTTGCGAGTATGCCAAGTTCACTGGAGCTTCAAAACCAGGAACCAAGCGCTTATAAGAGTTCGTGGTTGGGTTTGTGAATGCCAACAGCGACGGAGCGTGTTTCAGAATGCCTCCGATGTACCAGAGTGCATTTTGGCTCAGTCCAGCATAGTTATCGCCTGCGAAAGTGGGTTGACCATTGTTCCAGATCGATTGGTGACAGTGCATCCCTGATCCGTTCTCGCCAAAGACGGGTTTCGGCATAAAGGTGATCGACTTGCCGTACTTGCGACCGACGTTTTTGATCACATATTTGTAGGTCATCAGCCAGTCTGCTGCTTGCACCAAGGTTCCGAACCGGAAACCGAGTTCACACTGTCCACCCGTTGCGACTTCGTGGTGATGTTTCTCGATCGGGACTCCACATTTCGCCATCGTCAACAGCATTTCCGATCGCATATCCTGTGAAGTGTCGGTCGGTGCAACCGGGAAGTAGCCTTCTTTGTTACGGGGCTTGTATGCCAAGTTTCCGCCAACTTCTTCGCGCCCAGAATTCCAAATGCCTTCCTTGCTATCGACGTGATAATAGCCTTCGTGCTGATTTTGGTCGTAGCGGACATCATCAAAAATGAAGAACTCAGCCTCAGGACCAAAGAAAGCGGTGTCACCGAGTCCGGTCGATTTCAGGTACTCGATCGCTTTTTGGGCAATCGATCGTGGATCGCGGCTGTAGGGCTGTCCGGTACGCGGCTGGATGTTCCATAAATGGATCGATCCAAGCCGTATCTGGATCAGGAACCATCGACATATCAGACTCATTGATCGATTTCCAACCCCGAATGCTCGATCCGTCAAAAGGAACGCCGTCGGTGAAGCTGCTTTCGTCAATTTGGCTTCTGTGCAGGGTGAGGTGTTGCCAAATCCCTGGCGTATCAATGAATTTGAGATCAATCAATTCAATGTTTTCGTCATTGATCTTCGCCAAGATCTCTTGTGGGGTCGCCATGAAATACTCCTAATAAGTCGCGTAGCTTGCTCAGGGTTGAGCGCGTGATCGGATCAGGTATCGACATTAGATTTTGAGATGCCGTTCGCTCACCGCAATACTGTCTGAATCATGGTAGAAACAGGTTTACCGCAGTTTTGTATCTAAAACTACAAAATCATACGTGTTCGATAGAATTAAGTATTGATTAAGAATCAAACTTGCGATCGGGGCGAGACGATTAAAATTTGTAACGATTGTCTCATTTAGCTACAGCCTCCACGGTACGGTTCACATTAGGCTCAAACCTGCGTGGTAAACTGAGCTTAAATCTTTAACGGTACGAACCCTCCAAAAAGCTTGCTGTGGGGCGGGGCAATTCGTCAAAACTCAAATTGAGCCAAATTTTGGGAGAAGACTTTCATGCGGGACGCAGTGACAAGCCTGATTAGAAACTACGACATTACAGGGCGGTATTTAGATCGGAATGCGATCGACAGCCTGAAATCTTATTTTGATACCGGAATGGCGCGCGTTCAGGCGGCTGCGATTATTAATGCAGATGCGTCTGGGATTGTGCGTCAAGCCGGATCGCAATTGTTTGACGAGAATCCTGAGTTAATTCGTCCGGGCGGAAATGCGTATACGACTCGTCGTTACGCAGCTTGCTTGCGCGATATGGATTATTACTTGCGCTATGCCACTTATGCGCTGGTTGCAGGCGATAACGATGTACTGGATGAGCGCGTTTTGGAAGGATTGCGGGAAACTTACAACTCGTTGGGGGTTCCTTGCGGTCCGACAGTGCGCGGAATTCAGATCATGAAGGATATCGTTAAGGAACAAGTTGCCGCAGCGGGCATTTCGGATACTCGCTTCTTGGATCAGCCGTTTGATTACATGGCGCGTGAATTGGGCGAGAAAGATCTGTAAATTTTTCAATTCTTAAAGCAAATGGGCAGAGAGTTTAAATTCTCTGTCCGTTTTTGTTATGACTCGATGCGGCTTATGCTAGAGGTGATCTTGAGACTTCACCAGGGATTTTTATGCCTACTCCGTGTCACATCGTCGTCGAAGGAAACCCTGCGATCGTTTATGCCAGTCGCAATGGTGCGCCTGAAAAGATGTTGCCAATCTTAGAGTCATTTTTAGAGACGTTTTGGCAAGAGCGGGACGCACTGGGGGAGACACAAGATACTCCAGAATGCTTAGTCGCTCAGATAGTCGTGCGATTTGGGTTTGAGATTTGCGAAGATGATTTCTCGAATCTGAAAGTGGGTTTGAAATACGATCCGGGTGCGGCTTATCTCTATTTCATCTCGGCAGAGCGGCGGTTGAGCGTGTGGATCGCGCGAGATGAATATCGATCGAATCCATCTCTAGGATTAAAAGCTTGTGATCAGATGAGAACGGTATCAATCGGTTAAGGAGTGCGAAAATTAGAGAGATGCGATCGCTCTAAAAATATATATGACAACGATTTGGGAACTCGACTACTATTCGCGTCCGATTCTGGATGAGCAAAATAAAAAAGTTTGGGAAGTGCTGATCTGTGAAAGTCCAACGACCGTAAATGCTCAACCGGAGAAGCTGTTTCAGTTTTCCGAATATTGTCCGAGTAGTGAGGTGAATTCGGCTTGGCTGAAAAATGCGATCGAAGCGGCAATCGCGATCGCGCCTAATCCACCCGATAAAATTCGCTTCTTTCGGCAAGCAATGACGAATATGATCACAACCGCTTGCAAAGGGTTGGATCTGCCTGCTGCTCTAAGTCGCCGTACCTTTGCGCTCACGAATTGGATGCAGGAACGCGCTCAAGATGTTTATCCAAAACAAGCAGGATACCAGCCGTCGATTAATCCTTCTGTGGTGTTTCCGGTAACACCGCCGCAGCTTCTACCCGAAGCGTTACAGGGACAGAAATGGACGTTTGCCACCTTAGCGCTAGAGGCATTCACAGAAATGGAGGAATGGTTGATCGATTTCGGTGAAGCGTTTCCGTTGAGTTTGACACAGCTTGAACTGGATACGCCTGTACCAGGGTTGATTATTTTCTCGAATCGCGCGACAGCGATGGCGGCTTGGATGTCGGGATTAGAGATTGCAGCGGTCAAGTACGATCCAGAGTTGCCAAATCGATTGCTGCTGGAAACTGGGGTGAACGATCGATGGTTTTTAACCACGTTGGATCAGAAAGCGATTCCAGAGGCGGAGCAGTTTGAAGCGGCAAAGGAGCGATCGAATCAGGTGCATTTTTTGGCAATTCAAGAAAGTCCAGAGGTTGAAGCGTTTGCAGGATTTTGGTTGTTGCAGGAGATTGCGCTTTAGAGGATGGAGAAGGCGCTTTCTCAGTGTGTACGAGAAGCGCCTCGCCCTCACCCAACCCTCTCCCAGCTTGGAAGAGGGGAGCAAGAGTTTCGGTTAGCTACTTCGCCGTTTTCTCCAGCATCAACTTCGATCGCTTCACTGTCTCCGGAATCGAGATTGGGTAATCTCCAGTAAAGCAAGCCGAACAAAACTCGCCAGGATTCTCTCTGGTTGCATCTAGCATTCCTTCCCAACTGAGATACTGCAACGAATCGACTTCGATCTGTTTAGCAATGTCCTCGATCGATTTGGTTGCTGCGATCAGGTGATCCTGACTATCGGTATCAATGCCGTAGAAGCAAGGATGCGTTACCGGAGGTGAGGAAATTCTCATGTGAACTTCGATCGCGCCTGCGTCTCGGAGGGTTCTGACGATCTTGCGGCTTGTGGTTCCGCGCACGATCGAATCATCCACAATGATCACTCGCTTGCCAGCAAGAACATCTTTTAGCGGATTCAGCTTCATCCGAATTCCGGCTTCTCGCATTCCCTGAGTCGGTTGAATGAAAGTACGACCGACATAGCGATTTTTGATCAAGCCTTCTGCGTAAGGAATACCAGAGGTTTGAGAAAACCCGATCGCAGCCGGAACACCCGAATCCGGCACTGCAATCACGATGTCCGCGTCGATCATTGACTCTTTCGCAAGCTGCCGACCGATTCGCAATCGATAGCTATACAGCGTTTCATCGTGCATCATACTATCAGGACGGGCAAAATAGATCATTTCAAAGATGCATAGCTTCCGTGCGGGTTGGTCTGCCCAGAAGATGGATTCGATTCCATCTTTGGTAATCCAGACTAATTCTCCAGGCTGAACATCTCGAACGTAGTCAGCTCCAATGATGTCGAGTCCACAAGTTTCTGAGGCTAAAACGTATCGCAACGGCGCATCATGAGATTCTTGCGCCAGAGTGCCTAAAACGAGAGGGCGAACGCCATTCGGATCGCGCGTTCCAATCATGCCTTCAGGCGTGCCGATCGCTAAACTAAATGCTCCCTGACAGCGCTTAAACGCATTGATCGAACCCTTGATCCAATCATTTCCTCTATTGACTTCTTCTGCGATCGCCAGTGCGATCGCTTCAGAGTCTGTTGTCGTGGCGAAATCATGATTAGTTTCGGCTAATGCTTCCCGAAGTTCACGAGTATTCACCAAGTTTCCGTTATGTGCTAGCGCTAGCGTTCCTAAACGCGATTTTGCGAGCGCTGGCTGAGCATTCACCACACGGCTTGATCCAGTCGTTGAGTAGCGAGTGTGACCGATCGCTAAATCGCCTGGTAGTTCTTTTAGCTTTGCTTCGTTAAAGACTTGTGATACCAAGCCCATCTCTTTGTGTAGATGAACTTGCCCTCCTTCAAACGTGGCAATTCCTGCTGATTCTTGTCCTCGATGCTGTAAGGCAAACAATCCGAAGTAAGCAAGATTCGCCACAGATTCACCTGGCGCGTAAACTCCAAATACCCCGCAAGCTTCTTCTGGTTTATCAGGACGATGCTCAGCAGGATCTACAGAAAACTTGTCGTCAGGCAGCATAGGCTTGGTTTTGCGTAATTAAAAACAGCAATCAGGCTAGAAAGCGATCGCAACGTTAAGAATAGAGGTCTTAACATTTCCTTAAATATCGCACACAACGGCAGGACTATTCAGATAGCCCTTTCTCGATCGCACTCGACCAACCTGTGAACAACTCTGCGATCGTAACGTTGATTATTTGAAATTGGGCGATCGAGATTTTCAAGGATTCCCCACCGACACTGCCAAGTTTTTGCCAATGATCTCCTAGTTCTGAAGACACAAGCGCTTCCCATTCTGCAATCAATTCCGGTTTGACAGAGACAATAATCCGCGCACCCCCTTCAGCAAACAGAACTTGATCAATTCGAGCCGCAGGGGTTGAAAGTTGAATTTCTGCACCGAGATGATAACCAAAGCAGCATTCTGAAAGTGCGATCGCCACTCCGCCTTCTGCACAATCATGCGCCGATTGAATCAAACCGCTGCGAATTCCTGCTCGACAAACCGCTTGAACTTTGCGTTCTAGTTCAAAATCGATGATCGGCGGTTTTCCTGCGATCGTTCCATGTACGGTTGCGAGATACTCGGATGCTCCTAGTGACAAGGACGAATCTGAGAGCGGCAAGCCTAGCAGATAAATCACATCACCGCTTTGTTTCCAGCTTTGTCCAACAATGCGATCGAGTTGAGGAATAAACCCAACCATGCCAACGACCGGAGTGGGATAAATCGGCTCTGGCTTGCCTTGAGAATCCAAAGTTTCGTTGTACAGAGAAACGTTTCCGCCTGTGACTGGAGTAGAGAATTCTCGACAAGCTTCGGACAAGCCACGACAAGCTTCTGAGAGCTGCCAATAGCCGATCGGTTTTTCTGGACTGCCGAAATTTAAGTTATCGGTAATGGCGATCGGATCTGCGCCGACACAGCTAAGATTTCGCGCTGCTTCTGCGACTGCGGCTTTTGCACCTTCGTAGGGATGCAGATAGACATACCGAGGATTGCAATCCACCGTAGCTGCTACCCCTTTATTCAAAGCAGACGGATCAGGAACAACCGAAGAACTGTGAGCATCCGCAAGCGGACGAACTCTCACCACTGCGGCATCCGCACCACCGGGAAGTAACACCGTATTGTTTTGAACTTGGTGATCATACTGGCGATAAATCCAGCGCTTTGATGCGATCGTTGGTACATTCAATACCGTGGTTAAAATCTCATTCCAACTGTGACCTTCTATCCCATTTTCATCACAATCCGGTAAACTTTCCGCTGTCCATGCCCAAGCCTTCTGAGCATATTCAGGTGGTTCACTGAGCAATTCACGGTGATAAATCGGTGTATTGTCAGCCAGAGCTGTCGCGGGAACTTCAGCCGCGATCGCACCCTGAAAGAGAATTCTAACGATCGATTGTTCGATCACTTTTCCGGCGACAACCGCATGAAGTCCCCATTTTTCAAAAATATCGATCAGTTCTTGTTCTCGTCCTTTTTCTGCGACAAACAGCATTCGTTCTTGCGACTCAGACAAGAGATATTCATATGGAACCATTCCCGTTTCTCGCACTGGAATCAAATCTAAATCTAATTCGATTCCGACTCCACCTTTCGCCGCCATTTCTGAAGTTGAGCAGGTAATTCCTGCCGCTCCCATGTCCTGTGCTGCAACGACCGCTCCTGTTTTGAATGCTTCTAGACAAGCTTCGATCAAAGACTTTTCTAAGAATGGATCACCCACTTGCACAGCGGGTCGATCGTCGATCGATTCATCGCTCAATTCCGCACTGGCAAAACTTGCGCCGCCCATGCCATCCCGTCCAGTTGTCGATCCAACATACAGCACCGGATTGCCCAACCCTTTTGCACCGGATTTCACAATCTCGGTCGTTTCCATCAATCCCAAAGCCATCACATTCACTAAGGGATTACCGGAATAAGCGCGATCGAAATACACTTCACCTCCAACCGTGGGCACACCAACGCAATTCCCGTAGTGAGAAATACCAGCGACAACGCCGTTTACAATCCGACGAGTCCGCGTCTCATCGAGTGTTCCGAAGCGAAGGGAATTGAGCAGCGCGATTGGGCGTGCTCCCATCGTAAAAATATCCCGCAAAATTCCGCCAACTCCAGTTGCTGCCCCTTGAAATGGTTCCACGGCTGAAGGGTGATTATGCGACTCGATCTTAAATGCCAACTGCAAGCCATCACCGAGATCGATCACGCCTGCATTCTCTCCAGGTCCGACTAAAATGCGATCGCCCTCAGTCGGAAACTGCTTTAACAACGGTCGCGAATTCTTATAGCAGCAATGTTCCGACCACATCACGCCAAACATTCCCAGTTCAGCCTTATTTGGATGGCGACCCAAGCGCCGCACAATTTCTTCGTACTCTTCAGGCTTAATTCCTTCAGCAGCAATTTCGGTCTCTGAGAACGGCGCAGATGATAGGACAGACATAAACCCTAGCCCGGATAGAACAGGTACTTATTCTATCGACAAAGCTCCAGACTTCACGATCGATTTCAACCCTAAGGCAATCCGGTCACACTCACCCAGAAGTATTTCTTAAATGAATTTGCGTCCGTTTGCACCGTCAGTTTTTGCGACCAGGTATAGATATCGAAATTGATGCGATCACCATTCACCTCAAAATTTCCTAACAGCGTGACCCAATGACTCGGAAACGGGATCGGCGGCGGATTATCTTGCAACAATCCCTCAGCAGTAATCAGCAACATCGCCACACCACCTGCTTGAATCGCTGCGATCGATTCATTCATTGCACTCACATCACTAAACAAAAATGCTTGACGATATGCCGTTTTGGAATATCCTAAAAGTTCTTGAATCCAGCCTTTGATCTCCCAAGATTTCGTCATTCCGGCTAAATTGCGGATCAAATCTGGCGCATTCGGTTCGACTGGGAATAAGAGATTTGCGGATTCTCGCAGCGTTGATAACACCATCCAATCCGCTTGGCTCATGTGCAGATTGCGATCGACATTCGCGCGAAGTTCTTGATCTGCCCGAATCCAGTGCTTTGTCCCCTGAAATCCACCTGTTTCAAACACGTTCTGACAGATCTGCACGTAGCGGCTCGGCTGTTTCCGTACCAGTTCAAACAACACGCTCGCAGGACCGCAAAACGGCTGTCCCCCTTGATTCACCTGAAATGGATCAGCGACTCGTGATCGCATTTCTGAAACGATCGTCGCTTTATCTAAACACGCCCAAACTCCAGCAGCACTCGATTGCTCAAATTGATTGATCGCACTCATTGCTGCTTCTATCGAAATTGCATCAGGTAAGTACGGATTAACAGTCGTCGTAATCATCACCGGGATTCCTCTAAAAACAGTGTTTGAGAGTGATACAAATCACGCTCTAAAAAGCAAAACATCACAGACCAGTCTTTGCTCTGTCACCGCTGCTTTCAACCAAAGCGCTGATAGTAATATCACCATGCTTTTCTAAGTTTCCCGATGAACACGCTGTTCGTACCACCTGATACCCTTTCTGCATTGTTCGCTGATGTGAGTAGCACTGGCAAAATGACCCTGCACGACTGCCAATATCTTAAAAATGCTCTACTCGACGACCAAACCAGCGATGAAGAAAAACAAGCGATCGATCGCTTACTCTATGCAATTCGCCTCGGTCGAATTCAAGTGATCGAATCGCCTTGTACGTGAAAACACTGATTCGCTGATTCGATTTCTGTTCGATTTCTGATTGATCAACGCGGTGTCTCATCAGACACGATCGCGATCGCACTGCAACAATGCGACTAATTTTCGCATCTAATCCCGATCGTATTATGGCAGTATGGCTTAATCTCTATGAACTTAAACAAAAATTTGACTAGTTAGCAGAGTCTACTTGTGTTATCACAACAATTACCTCATCTGCCACGGGTTGTAATTCTATAGCCAGATGTGAAGTTAAGTAAAAACCTCGTATTCTCTATCTTAATACTCTTTGTATGGAGGTTTAAGAATGCGGATTGCTCAAATCGCTCCTTTATGGGAAACGGTTCCTCCTCCCGCTTACGGTGGGGCGGAACTCGTCGTTAGTCTATTGACTGAGGAGCTAGTTCGTCGCGGACACGAAGTAACCCTGTTTGCGACAGGAGATTCAACCACTCAGGCAAAGCTCGATGAGATTCATCCGACTGCATTACGTCTTGATCCAGCAGTTCAAGAACAGGCAGTTTATGAAGCCATCCAGTTGAGCCGTGTTTATCAAAATGCTCACAACTTTGATATTATTCATTCTCACATCGGTTTTGCAGCTTTGGCTTGTGCCCAATTGGTGAAAACGCCGACCGTACATACCTTACACGGAACCTTCAGTTTAGATAATCAGAAAGCTTTTCGTTTTTCTAAATCGCAACCTTACGTTAGTATTTCCAACACGCAACGAGAACCCCGGTTAGGATTAAACTACGTCGCGACAGTTTATAACGGTATTGATCCTTCCACTCATAAATTTTACTCTGAGCCAGATACGGAGGCATATCTGGCTTTTTTAGGGCGACTTTCGCCGGAAAAAGGTCCGCATCACGCGATCGAAATTGCAAAACGTACAGGCTACCCGCTCAAAATGGCAGGGAAAGTCGATCGCGTGGATGTCGAGTACTTCGAGCAGGAAATCAAACCGCATGTTGATGGCGAACAGATTCAATATCTGGGCGAAGCGAATCATGTGCAGAAAAATCGACTGATGGGCAACGCGATCGCAACGTTGTTTCCGATCACATGGCGGGAGCCGTTTGGGTTAGTGATGATCGAATCGATGGCAGCCGGAACCCCGGTGATCGCGATGGAATTGGGCGCGACTCCTGAGGTAATTTTGCATGAAGAGACTGGGTTCTTGTGCCAAAACGTCGATGAATGTGTTGCAGCGGTGCGGCGAATTGACGAAATTGATCGGTTTGCCTGTCGTAAACATATTGAAAACAAGTTCGGTGTGAAACAGATGGTAGACGGTTATGAAGCGGTCTATCGTCAACTCTTAGCCGAGAAGTTTTCGACCAACGGTCACAGCAAAAGTGTTCCTACGTTTGCATCTGTGTAGTTTTAGAGTAGCGTTTGAGACATCAATAAAATTAGAGATTTAGCAACGGGTAATCAGCTACGATTACCCATTTTCATACAATTAACTTTTACAGCCATAGAGTTATTGTAATGATGACAATTAGACTTCATTAATTATCATTAAATTAATATTGAAAAACACATTGCTATCCTGAAGAATTGATTGAATTCGGATACATGGAGATTCATCATGTTGAAACAAATTGGATTGGGAGTTTTAGCAGCAACGATCGCAGTCAGTAGCGCGATCGCGCCTGGACTTTCCCAAACCAAACCTGTGATCACGCCTGCACCAGAAGCGCAATTCGTTCCAAAAACGCAAGTTACACTAAATGGCAATCGTGTAAATATTACACTCATTAACAAAACGAATGCTGCAATCTCTTATCAAGCCATTGGAGATACGCAGATTAGATCATTACCGGGTCAAGGAACTGTCACGCTTCAAGGACTGCGAGTTCCGACCACTTTAACGTTCGATCGACAAGATTTCGGCTTGTTAAATGTCACTCCAAAACAAGCTGAGACAACACCGGGGACGATTGAAGTTACCCTAGATGCTGCAACGAATCTAGCAGTAGATCGAACAACACTGCGCGTTGAAGATAACGGGTCAGTTTTTCTTTATTAGAATGGAAATAGACTACGCTAAGAAGATCACAACATTAACCTTCTTAGCGTTTCTCCGGTTACTGCATTGCGTTAGAGAGAAGTTGTCCTAGCTGTTTCAGTTTCGATGCAGACTCGCCTTGCTCTGTGCCTGCGGCAGCGGTTGCTTGCTTACCGAGGTGAGCCATAATCGAGCCAATTTCACCGCTGCGAATGCCACCATCGATCGCTAACTTCAATTCACCCAGCGTTTCTGCAAGATCCGTTCCTTTTAACTGTGCCTGCCATGCCTCAATATTCGCGATCGCGGCTTCTGGATCGATTGACACTAATCCAGATTGTAAAAGCGCGATCGTTTCATCGATGTTGGCAGATTGAGTTGAGTTTGCCATAATTGCATCCTAAATTGTTCAAGACTCCCTATTCTTTCGGATTAGGAGAGTGAATCCGTCAATCTGTGGGGAGAAATCGATCGAATAAAGTGCCCATTTGGGGAATGTGGTTTTTACTGAGGCTTACTTATGGTGGAGAGAGTTCGAGCAGTTGAGTGGGAGTTGTTTATCATCAGTTACAGTTGTGCAGCCTGTAGCCTTGATGATAAACAGCGCCCCTTTCCTTAGAGGATGTTTGAGAAGTATTGAAACTTCCCTCGCTTCGATGATTTCAAGGCGGTTTTGGCTGCGAACGAAGACTTGTCAAACATCCTCTTATGCTTCAAAGCAGTATGGGCAAGACACATTCGGTTGATAGTGAGGTGAAGCTTGTTCAGCTTGTGAGAGAGGATGACCGCAAGCTTGACACATCGTATAAGAGCCGTCGTTGAGGTCGTGATCAACCGCCACTCGTTGATCAAACACGAAGCATTCACCCTGCCATAAACTCTCGTCAGCAGGCACTTCTTCTAAATATTTAAGAATGCCACCTTCGAGGTGATAGACCTGCTCAAAGCCCTGAGAGAGCAGATACGACGACGCTTTTTCACACCGAATCCCACCGGTACAAAACATTGCAACTTTCTTCTGCTTCGTGGGGTCGAGCGCGGTTTGTGCATAGTCTGGAAACTGCCGAAATGATTTCGTTTGCGGATTGATCGCTCCTTCAAAACTGCCGATCGCAACTTCAAACTGATTTCGCACATCAATCACAGTAACTTCTGGATCAGAAATGAGCGCATTCCAGTCTTGCGGTTTTACATACGTTCCCACTTGCTGAGTCGGATCAACTTCTGGATGTCCCAGCGTGACAATTTCTTTTTTCAGTTTGACTTTCATGCGATCGAACATTGGTGAATCTGTTTCCGATTCTTTCGCGGTTAGATCTGCAAATCGTGGATCGCGTCGGAGCGTGCTTAACACCGTCTCGATCGCGTCTCTTGCTCCAGCGATCGTGCCGTTCATTCCTTCTTGTGCCAGTAAGATTGTTCCCCGGAGATTCTGTGCTCGGCAGAGTGATAACAATGGCGATCGCAGTTCCACATAATCGGGAAGGTGAACAAATTTGTAAAAAGTAGCAACCAACATAAGCAGTAAGGAATTCTGGATTTTTAGTTTAACGTTTTGCAGGGTAGGTGTTTCCGTGATTCGATCGACGGTGATTGAAGCTAAATTTACGACAATCTCGCGCTTCTCAATTATGCTGAACTCTTTGCCTTGGTCACGCTTGATCGGATGTGTTGCTGTTCTCACAATCATGGGAGGCTGTTCCTCTGCACCTCAATCTCCTCCAATTGCAACAACTCCGAGTCCTTCAGTTAGCCCTTCTCCAACGGCTCCAACCGTCTCGCAATCTCCTGAGCCGATCGCCAATCCGCAATCCGCTCCCACTCAGCCTAGTTCTGACCCTGCCACCCCAAGTGATGCACCGACGAACGCCACTCGCACCGTTGAGAAATGCGTGATTCGGATGGCAAAAGTAAACGATCCAGAATCGCTGCTGAATGTGCGATCGTCTCCTAATGCGGCATCAAAAGACAACATTGTTGGAAAACTAAGGAATGGTGCGTATGTCGATGTAAAAGATGAGCAGGACGGCTGGTTTAACATCACTGGAGAAACACCTGGATGGATTGCGAAATCAAGAACCGAAAGCAACTGCGGTGAGAAAATTGAGCGTGTTGAGTTCGGTAAAGGACAAGATTCGATCCAAATTGCCGATCGATTTATCGGAGTCGGCACTCACAGTTATCGCCTCAATCTGGCTAAAGGTCAGAAATTGACGGTGACAAGCGATCGCGGCGGCGTTTTTCCCAGAATCATTGCGCCCAATGGTAGAGATCTCGTTAGCTCTCCTGATCAGCAAAGCCCTTGGACAAGCGAACTCGCTGAAACAGGAGACTACAAATTTGAACTCGAATCGAACTATAAAGGCTATCAATACGCCTTTTCGGTTCAAGCGCGTTAAATGCCTAAACGCTGATAAACCTGATCCAAATTTTTCAGGTGAACTTGTGGATCGAAACACTCATCGAGTTCAGCAGATGAAAGCGTTTGAGTAACGCGCGGATCTTCATTCAAGCGTTTGCGGAAGTTGCCATCGTCGCGATTCCAGGCTTGGTGAGCGCAAGACTGCACGATCGCATACGCATCCTCGCGACTCAAACCTTTCTGCACTAATGCCAACATCACCCGCTGACTAAACACAACTCCGCCGTAGACGTTCATGTTACGCGCCATGTTTTCGGGATAGACCAGCAGATTTCTTATCAAATCTGTGGTTTCAACCAGCATGAAGTGAGTGAGAATGCAGGCATCCGGTAGGGCAACTCGTTCGACGGAACTATGAGAAATATCGCGCTCATGCCATAGTGCGACGTTCTCCAGTGCTGCCACCGCGTAACCTCGAAGCAAACGCGCCATTCCGGTCAGTCGCTCCGATCGAATCGGATTCCGTTTGTGTGGCATCGCGGATGAGCCTTTTTGCCCTTTCGAGAAAAATTCCTCAACTTCTAGAACGTCGGTTTTTTGCAAGTTACGAATTTCAACCGCGAATCGCTCGATCGAGGCTCCCAATAAAGCCAAACCATTCATAAAATCGGCATGACGATCGCGCGAAATCACTTGCGTTGATGCGGCATCCGGTTCTAGTCCCAAATTCTGGCACGTTAAGGCTTCGATGCGCGGGTCGATATTGGCATAAGTGCCAACGGCTCCCGAAATTTGACCGACCGCGATCGATCTTCTTAAAGCACACAAGCGATCTCGATGTCGCAACATTTCCGCCAGCCAGCCTGCAAGTTTGAATCCAAACGTGATCGGCTCAGCGTGGATGCCATGCGATCGACCAATCATCACGGTGTTGCGATGTTGTTGCGCCTGATATCGAATCGCTTGAATCAGCGCTTCTACGTGCGTCATGATCACATCCAGACTTGCCACCATCTGGAGTGCCAATGCTGTATCTAGCACATCAGAACTCGTCATTCCCAAGTGAATATAGCGTCCGGCATCTCCGACGTGCTCGTTGACGTTGGTGAGAAAGGCGATCACATCATGTCGGACTTGCGCTTCGATTTCTAAGATGCGATCGACTTCAAATTTGGCTTTGGACTTAATTTCTTCGACCGCTTCTGCGGGAATGTAACCTAGCTCTGCTTGTGCCTCACACACTGCAATCTCAACTTGTAGCCAGGTTTTGAATTTATAGTGATCCGTCCACAAATCGCCCATTTCCGGCAGGGTGTAACGCTCAATCAAGGTAGGGTTGCTGAATCCAACCGTCACATTGTAGCGTCTCAGGTTGCAGGTTCAAAATCGATGTTTTCATCGTTACTCAATGAACTCGATTCCCCTAAGCACGACCTGTACAAGATAAACCCTCAACGATCGCAGAAGGCGTATAACAAGACCCATTCCATTCCGCGTCTCCCCCCAATTCTACTAAATTCTTCAATGCCGTATAAACGCTGCCTGCCACCATCGTATCTTTGACTCTGCCGACAATCTGACCTTTCTCAATGCGATAACCCAGATCCACATTCACTGAGAATTCGCCCGAAATTCCAGCCCCGTCGCCGAGCATTTGATCCACAATTAAGCCTTGATCGATCGATGAAATCAGTTCTAAAAACGATTTCGTTCCCGGTTCAATCAGCAAGTTAAACAATCCTGGTGTCGGATAGCTACCTAAGCCCGAGCGAAATCCGTTCCCGGTCGTTCCACTACCGAGTGCTTTTCCGGTCGTGCGATCGGCATAAAACAGCTTTAATTCTCCTCGATCGATAAATGTAATCATTCGAGTCGGCGTTCCTTCATCATCAAACGGACAGCTAAACGGTCCCACGCTCGGTTGTTGGGAAAGCGTGATTGCTTCTGAAGTCACAAGATTACCGAGTCGATCGCTCCAAGGCGATGCGCCTTCGACGACTTGCTTTCCGTTTAGCGCCGATTGCACTGTACCCCACAACATGTCCACCGCTTTCGAGGTGAACAAGATCGGAACTCGTCCCACTGGAGTCGGAACGTTTTCTTTCGCCCAGTCCAATCGTTGTAATACTTGTTGTGCGATTGCTACTGGATCTAATCGATTGCGCTCAGTTTGACCATCTGCAACATTGAGAAAATCATCGCCTCTGATCCATTCCACTTCGAGGAAGCCGCTCAAGGTGGTATCCATGTAGCCACAATCGAGTCCATTGGAGTTGATCAAGCGTGTCGTTTCCGCTTCGCAATCCCATCCCCCAGAACTGAGAACTTCTGGATAGCGATCGCGCACTAGTCCGATCGCGATTTTGCCCCATTCGACTAACTGTTCGACGCTGACCGATTGCCCCACATCTGGATAAGACAGTTGCGAAGCAGGTGAAAGCTCGATTTCTTCTGGCTCATTCAGTTGACTGATTGCGATCGCGCGATCGACTAACGCTTGAGGTTCTACGGCTCCGTACGCAACGGCTAATCCTGGGCGACCCTGTTTCCAGAGTCGTAAGGCAGTTCCTTCGGCTTCGGTGCTTTCGAGTTGTTTCAGACGATTAGCTTCAAAAAAGACGGGACGAGATAGCGACTGCGATTGGAACACTTCGGCACACTCAGCACCAGAGCGTAGAGCGAGATCAAGCAGTTGTTCGGGTAGGGAAGAGGACTCGATCGACATAGAAATCTGAGGAACAGAGAACGAGGAACTAGGGAAACTGGGCGATCCCCAATCCTTGATCACTGTACGCTAAATTGATTTCCTGTTCGCGATCGCTTTCAAATTTAGGGTTGCGCGATCGTCGATCGCGCAGGTTCCGCGCCTTGTGATCCCGGTGCTGGACTTGACGGCGTGGGATTGAGTTGACTGAAATACTGATACGTCAGTTTCGACGTTTGGCGAATCAGGTCGCCTGCTCGATCGTCATTATGAGGACGTTTGACCATTGCTGCCATGATGTAACGCTTGCCATTGGGCAAATCGATCATGCCGACATCACCGAGCATAGTACCAATGTCTCCAGTTTTGTGAGCGATCGTTGCGCCTTGCCCTAACCCTTGTGGAATCAAGGAATTGTTGACAACTTTCCGCATGATATCAAGCATTCTGTCATGCGATCGCATCGCCACTAATTGCCCCCGATTGACCGCATTCAGCAGAGTCACCATATCGCGCGGACTGCTGGTATTTGTTCCTTGCAGATCAGGGAGCGGATTTTGCACGGTGGTATTCGTCAAGCCCCACGATTGAAACTGCTGATTGATCGCGTCTTTACCACCTAAGCGATCGATAATCATATTCGTTGCAGTATTATCGCTGATGTCAATCATTTTGGTGGCAACTTCGATCGCTGGAAACTGAGAGCCAATCGGCATCTCTTGAAGTTCCCCAGATTCAGTGGCGACTAATTCTTTTCGCATGGTCAGCGGTTCATCCAGTCGAATCTTTCCTTGATCAACTGCTTGAAAAAAGGCGACAAGGATCGGAAACTTAATCGTGCTGGCAGCGGCGATCGGGTTGGAACCGTTGATTTCTAAGTAAGCATGAGTATCGGCATCGACAATCATGAACCCTGGAGCCAACTGCGGCTGAGACGCAATCGCGCTTTGAATCTGCGCTTTCAGGGGAGTCATTTCCTGCGCGAGTTCAAGTTGGGCAACAGTGGGTGGACTGGGTGAGGGGGCAACTTGCTCGGTTTTCTCAGTTTGAGATGCACCAACCGTGAATCGGTTTGCCGGGTCCCAAATCGATAAACTTGTTCCGGCGATCACACCGATTCCGATACCCAGAATGAGCAATCGAGTGCCATAGAGAAATGCTAATGCCGATCGACTTTTAGGAGCTTGAATCAGTGGTTTTCGTGCAGGTTGGGGACGGCGGGTTTCAGAAGGTGGAACCACTTCAAGTCGACGACGCTCCGTTCTCGATGGCTGACGGTCTGCCGGAGTGCGAAACGCTCGGACGAGTGTTGGAAATGCGCCAAATTTCTCGACGGGACGTTCTTTTGGAGGAGCGGGTTTGCGCGGTGGCTTCGCTTCCCGTAGGGTTCGCTCACGACGGCGATCGACAGAACGACGAGACGAGATCGGAATCGGCGGTTGTGGTGAGCGTGATGCGTCTGGAATCCGGCGACGAGAGCGGGAATTTAGGTTTGCTGTACCGTTCGATCGTTCGCTGCGGTCTAAATTTGATGCGGCTGACTCTTCAGTTCCATCCCACATTTACGCTTCTCTCCGTTCATCAAACGACAAGGTTTCATTTCAGCGACATTCCACCGATAGAGGAGGAAATCCGTTTTAAGCTTAAAACGCCGGATTTGCGTTCTGTCACCCCATATGTTTTAGGGATTTTACATTGACTTGGCAAAATTGAGCCGATCAGTCGATTAATCTTTAGAAGTTCGATTGCGGCTTGCCCATTCGACCTGTCGCAAAATGCCCCGCAGTAAAGTCAATTCCGCCTCAGAAAGATTGGCACGATTGAACACATGTCGAAATTTTTCCATCCGACTTGCAGCGGTGTGAGGCTGAAGATACCCAATGTCGAGCAAAACGGATTCGAGATGTTGATAAGCGCGATCGAGCGCATCAAGCGAACAGGGAATCGAGGTCGTTGCAGGTGGAGGCGGTGCTTGAAACAATTCGTAGCAGCAGATTGCAACCGCCTGAGCCAGATTTAGAGACTGATACTCATCGCTCGTCGGAATATAAACGAATCGCTGAGCGTATTTTAATTCGTCGTTACTCAGTCCTCGATCTTCAGATCCAAACAGCAGCGCCGTATTCAATCCTGGCTCTAACAACCAAGGCAATGCATCGCGAGGATGTTCTAATGGGGTATCAATACGCGATCGAACCGCAGTCGCGATCGCCCGATGACAACCCACTAACGCTTCTGGAATCGAATTCACAATCTGTGCTGCCTCTAAAACATCGATCGCCCGCATCGCCATTTTTCGCGCATCATCCGATTGCAACTCACACTGAGGATTAACCAGCACCAACTGCCTCAAGCCCATATTTTTCATCACACGCGCGATTGATCCCACATTCAACGCGCCCGCAGGCTCGACTAGAACAATCCGAACTTGAGCAGGCATTTCCGACATGACCTAACGGATAGAACACTCTAAAATTAAACTATCTTACGTCTCAAAATTGTTATGCCGCGCCATCGTGCCAAATCTGATTTACCAACCAAAATCTGTCCGGTTTGTGGGTTACCGTTCACTTGGCGCAAAAAATGGGCGGACTCCTGGGACGAGGTGAAATATTGCTCCGATCGCTGTCGCAAACATAAATCGCAAGCCAAACCTGAAACACTGTGATTTAGACGTGGTAAGCTTTTGTGCTATCTGTCTTGTGCGAGGTTCTGTCATGTCTGTCGATCGCGTTCAGCCCAAATTGATCATTCATGGTGGCGCAGGAAGTTCGCTCAAGGGAAAAGGTGGCGCGGAAGTGGTTCGTCGATCGCTCTACAAAGTGGTGGAAGAGGTCTATGCGGTTTTACTTGCAGGTGCAACCGCCACTGAAGCAGTTGTGACTGGATGCCAGTTGCTCGAAGACGATCCCCGATTCAATGCGGGAACGGGATCAGTGCTGCAATCAGATGGACAAATTCGCATGAGTGCAGCGTTGATGGATGGAGCACAGCAACGATTCAGCGGTGTGATCAATACTGCGCGTGTGAAAAACCCGATCGAACTCGCTTTATTTCTGCAAACCTCTGACGATCGCGTATTATCCGATATCGGCTCTGCCGAACTCCTACGAGAACTCCAACTTCCGCTTTACGATCCGATGACTGAGTTGCGGTTGCAAGAATGGATTCAAGAGCGCGAAGGTAACTTTAATCGGGCGATGGCGGGTGTGGTCGCGGAAAAAGAATTGATCTCCGAATCGGCGGGGCGAGGCACGATCGGGGTAGTTGCCCTGGATCATCAAGGTCGGCTTGCTGTTGGAACATCAACAGGCGGGAAAGGCTTTGAGCGCATCGGAAGAGTAAGCGATTCTGCGATGCCTGCGGGGAACTACGCAAATGCAGATGCAGCGATTAGCTGTACCGGGATCGGAGAAGACATTATCGATGAATGTTTAGCGGCTCGTATCGTGATTCGGGTGACCGACGGACAGTCGTTCGATCACTCACTGGCAAAATCTTTTGGTGAGGCATATCAAAATCGGCGCGATTTTGGAGCGATCGGCATTTCAGCAGACGGTACGATCGGCTGGGGCAAAACCAGTGAAGTACTTTTAGCGGCATATCATACGGGCGATCGTATGGGTGACACTTTAGACCTGCCGAATGATCTACAAACCGGAACAGTGTAGCAGCGGCTCTTTAGTATACGGAGTTGAGAATGCTGGTCACTCGTGAATTCATGTGCAAATTTACGGTTGTACCGGGAAAAATGCGTAAGTATGCTCTTACGTAGATTGGCAGTCTACCGTGTAAGTTCGCTTTTTCAATTCAGTCTTGCATTTGCCCAATGCAGGATAGACGAATCAGAGCTTAAAAGTCTTAAACTTTGTTGCCTCAACATTCGTCAAACTTGCAAGCTCTCAATGCCTCTGGGAGCTTTGCTTCAGAAATCTCCGCCTCAGTATGCGCTTTGAAGTAGCTTCTGGATCAATCCGCACCGCTCGATCGCAACTTATTAACCAGATTTAGTAAACCCGATATTATCGTCGATTACCGTGACCGGACCAATCGGCAATTTCTCTGGATTAGAGATGTCGAACTGCTTAAACTCGATTTTGTCATTCCACGCTTTTCTGAGAAAATCCTTGAACAATTCAACCGTGAGAAACTCACCTGGGCAGCGACGATAGCCGAACCCAAAAGGCGCATAGCCCGCATAATCACAAACTGGATAAGCTTGGTTATCGGTCACTCCATAGACCGTTCCAAATGCACTGTTCGTCAGCTCAGCTTGTCTGCCATCCTTCACAGCAAAAGAGGTCTTGTGGAACGGGCATTCGGCAAATCCGATTTCTTGCGATCGCGCTTCATCAATCTGGTCGCTCGTTGGAGCTGTGAGGTAGCGATCCGGATTGAACTCGATCGGATTCGTCCAGTGACGGGGCTGTTCACTGGTTGCCTTGTGAGGACTAGCAATGTAGCCATAGCGTTGATAGATCGGTTTAATCGTGCCCGTTTCCTCTAAAATCGAAAGGCTGAAAGCATTGGGTGAAATGGTTCGGAAGAGTTCCATCACGAATCGATCCAGTGGGCTAAAGTGTCCCTTCTCTACCTGATCATAGTCGCTTGTCATTGTCTTCTTGAACCAGTCGCGAATCGTCGGATCGCCTTGATCTCTGCTCAACTTCAGCATCATGTTGTAGATAGTATTGCCCCATTGACTCAGGGCAACGAAATTGTGGAACGTTTCAAACACTACATCTTTCCGCCGAAAATCAGGACCTTCTTCGCCGTTTTTGAGCCAGTAGTAGACAAAGGTTTTTTCTGGATTGCTAATTTTTCCTTGAATCAGATCGTTTATTCTTGCATCAATCCAGTCCTTTAACGGTTGGCGCAGTTTACGCACTTTCATATAGTTCTTGTAAACGATCGGTTCGATTGGATTGAGATAGGCAAGTACGGTGTTAAAACTCAGTCCAATTTCTCGAACCCCCGTTGGAATCGCTTCATCTCTCACGCCAAGATGCAAATCCCAGTACAAATCAAAGTAGCTGTCTAAGTAACGGCGCATCAATGGTTTATTCGCATTTTGATCCGCAAAGAGTTCATTGAAGAATCGAACTACTTTATCTCCATACATCGGACGATATAGATCTGGTGTCAAGGCAGAGTAGTAGATTCGCTTTCTGCGATTGTTATCGCCTCGATTTTCGTAGCCCTGAATAAAGACTGATAGCCCATCCTGTTCTAGATTAGGTTTCCAGTCGTCATACAACAATCCCCAAAGATAATAAGGAAGTGCGTTTTCTTTACTAAATCGTTGTTCATCAATCATTGGCAGCGAAAGTCTTTCGCCTTGAAAGGCAGAAGTGACTAAAGCCGGTAATATCACGCGCTCAAGGTACGGTAAGTCGAACGGCTCAGCCAGGAAGTCATGTAAACGAGATAAAGCAGATTCTTTGCGTTGAGGAAGACTGGAGAACAAGTCCTCCCTCAACTCAGTTGGAAGCGACTGGGAAAAATCAGACAGATCCAGAATCGGAGACATCGACATAATTAAAACTCCTTCTAATGCTTGCTGTTCAGATGCAGCCTACCTAGAAAAGCAATTCCAACTTTGCAAACTCAAATTCTGAAGGCTGCCCTTTATATTCTTCCGGGGAATAGATGTACCGATTGAAGCAACCTTACTCTCTTTTGAAGCATAACAAGCAGAATCCATAAATCTACTAATAGAGGCATTGCTGCTTTAAGCGAACCGGTTCGCAGCAAAAATTAATGCTCGATCGCGCCCCTTGATCGGTAGCATCAAGATCGACCTAATATAGCGATTTGTGATGAATCCTGCGCTGAGCCAACTTGGAACCGATATGTCTCGCCTGTCTGGTGTACGGGCGATTATGAAGGACATTATTGAAACATTACGCGCAGGAGCCGGACAGAGTTTTATTAATCTCAGTGCTGGCAATCCGGTAATTTTGCCTGAAGTTGAACAACTTTGGCGCGACTGCACGACAGAATTGTTATCAAGTCCTGAATACGGTGACGTGGTTTGTCGCTATGGAGCAAGTCAGGGATACCAGCCGTTGATCGATGCGATCGTTCAAGATTTCAATCAGCGTTATGGATTGAAATTAAGCGATCGTAATGTCTTGATCACTCCTGGAAGTCAGAGCCTTTATTTCTATGCGGCAAATGCGTTTGGTGGCTACACCGCAAGTGGAGAACTGAGAAAAATTGTGCTGCCGTTGAGTCCTGATTACACTGGATACGGGGGTGTTACGCTGACTCCAGAGGCATTGATCGCGTACAAACCGGAATTGGAAATCGATCATTCCAATCATCGGTTTAAGTATCGCCCGAACTTCAATCAGTTACAGATTGATGAACAGACTGGATGTGTGATTTTTTCTCGTCCTTGCAATCCAACGGGAAACGTTCTAAGTAACGATGAAGTGAATAAAATCGCTTCGCTAGCAGCAATTCATGATGTACCAGTTCTGATCGATTCTGCATATGCGCCTCCGTTTCCTGCGCTGAACTTTACAGAAATGTCGCCTGTGTTTGGTGGAAATGTGGTTCACTGCATGAGTTTATCGAAAGCAGGCTTGCCCGGAGAACGGATCGGAATCGCGATCGGAGAGCCTGCAATCATTCAAACGCTGGAGTGTTTCCAAACGAATCTCTGCATTCACTCTCCTCGATACGGACAAGCGATCGCAGCCCGCGCGATTCAATCCGGTCAACTCGCTGAGATTTCTACGAATGTGATTCGTCCGTTTTATCAGCGCAAAATTAGCATTGTTGAGGAAACACTCGATCGAGTCATGCCGCGATCGCTCTCTTGGTTTTTACATCGAGGAGAAGGCGCAATTTTTGCGTGGCTCTGGCTTGAAAATCTACCGATTACCGATTGGGAATTTTATCAAGAACTCAAAAAAGTTGGTGTGATTGTTGTTCCTGGAAGTACTTTCTTTCCAGGTTTACAAGAAGATTGGCAACACAAACAGGAATGTTTAAGAATTAGCCTAACGGGAACGGATATCGAATTGCAAACGGCAATGGAACGACTTGCACAAGTTGCACAACAAATTTATGGATCGTAGAATGGCATGGGGTACTTAGAGATTGGTAAAATCGTCGCGGCTCAAGGCTTAAAAGGCGAACTGCGCGTTTATCCCAACACAGACTTTCCAGAACGATTTGAAGAACCCGGACAGCGTTGGCTCTTGCGCCCAAATCAAACCGAACCTGAACCGATCGAACTTCTCTCCGGGCGTTATCTTGACGGTAAAGGGATTTATGTCATCCAACTCAAAGGAATTTGCGACCGTACTGCTGCCGAAGCCTTGCGAGATTGTAAATTGCTCGTTCCAGACAGCGATCGACCAGAACTCGAAGAGGGTGAGTTTCACGTAGCGGATTTGCTCGGCTTATCTGTGTATGACCAACCCACTCAAGAGTTAATCGGTACAGTTACGGATGTAATTCCCGCCGGGCATGATTTATTACAAGTCGCCAGAAGTACGCCCGAAGGTGAATTAGCTAAGCAAATCTTAATCCCTTTTGTGGAAGCGATCGTTCCGATCGTTGACCTCGACCAACAACGAATTGAAATCACACCACCACCTGGACTACTTGATTTGTAAGCTGAATCGCTGTATCGCTACCGAGTGATTCAATCTCGAATTAACGATTGTTGCAAAAATAAGTTGATTTTATTAGGCGTGGTAGATTATGTAGAATCTACTACTTTCTGAAGTCGATTGATTGAAAAAAGTGAAGCAGGGTGCTCTTTCAGAAAGTTGGAACTCGTTGATCTTGATGACCAAAAATTAGACTGTCACTCTATCAAATCGATCCGCTCGAAAGAGATGATTTGATAGTTATAAGGAAAATTTAGTGCAATTTTTCGTTGGATCTTCTTCACAAAAAATTGGGCTTTGTTTCTCGATCGTTTCTTTTTTGCGCTCTATACCTGTCAGCAAATTCGCTGAGAATTTTTTCAACTCTCTGCCTTCTGTTTTCCGAAATGACTTCCCTAGGGGGAGTAGTAATACCGAGACCGTGTTGCACACTATTCACTAGCCCCCTGGTGAAATCAGGAGATAACAACACTTTATTTAACCCCGACTTTATTAAATTGAGAGAGCATTCCATGAAAGCATTAAAGACTTACCTCCTCGCCCCCGTAAAACAGGCAGCACCGATGATCGCAGGTTTTTCACTTGCACTTACAGGTCTGATGGCGATGAATGCACCTGCTCAAGCTGCTCCCCGCAATCTGGAAAAAACAGCAATGGCTCAAGCTACCACATCAGCCACCACATTGCCGGATGGAGTCTACCTATACGGGCAATCTGCACAACCCGAACAGATTGGCAAAGGATATTTTGTATTTGAAGCACGCAAAGGCAAGTTAATTGGTGCGCTGTATATGCCTCGATCGTCGTTCGATTGCGCTTATGGCGATGTTGAAGCTGAGCAAGTTTCGTTAATGGTGATCGATAGCTATGATCGTTCTGAAAACCCTTATGTAATTGCAACCGAGCGTAATGGTTCCGTTGCATCGCGCGAAAATCCTGTTGTTGCTCCGATTGGTTTAGAAGGGTATCATCGCATTGCTAACATCAGTGCAAACGATCAGCGGATTCTGAACGTCTGTAAGCAACACTATCAACAACGGGCTTGGAAGTAAGAAATGAGAATTGCTGGATTTTGGGTGTTGCTTCTATCAGAAATTAAACCAACACCCGAAACAAGCAAATCGATTGAAAAAGTGAGTTAAAAAACATCGTTAAATTGAACGCGATCGCGCAACTTTCGCGCTAGGGTAAGCAGGATTGCTGACCTGGTGAGGATAGTGAAGTATTTTTTTCTATCAGATGGCTGGAGTGTGGGTCGAGTCTGGGAGATGGGCGGCTTGTGGAACGAGGTCGCTTGGAGACGCAAACCTCAGATCGAGCCATTGGATTTGTGTATTTGGGAAAACGGCGAAAAGCTTTGGCTGTATCGGGTCGAAGATGCGGTGTTAATGGTTGAAGTGAAGCCAACACCAGCGGTGGAATCTGGCGCGATCGGGCAAGTTGTCTTAAAGCGATTAATCACGGCGGATCAAGCGATCGACATTTTTTGCAATGCGAACAAAAATACTGATTTGCCGTAATAATTAAGCTGTAGGGTTTGAACTGCGAACTATGACTCAACCATCTATCGAGGAATTCGTCGCTCCCGACATCAGCCACATCGTCACCGAGAACGATACGCCTGTAGACAATTTTCAAAGCGCCAAACAACAACGGCTACTCGTTGAACCACTTTACACATCCTGGTCACAGAACTTGCCTTTCATCGCAGATGCGAACGTTGGGTTATTTTACGCTTTGAAGCAAGATCCGATCGTGCCCGATGCGTTTCTGAGTTTGGGCGTTGAGATGCCAATGGACTGGAGCAAAAAGCAAAATCGCTCTTACTTTATCTGGGAGTTCGGCAAAGCACCCGAAGTCTGCATCGAAATCGTTTCCAATCGTGAGGGGAATGAGTTAGGCAAGAAGAAAGATCTGTATGCGCGGATCGGGGTGCCTTACTATGCAGTCTTTGATCCTTTGGAGCAGATCCAGCGCAAAGATGAGATGAACGGGCAACTTCTCCGTGTGTGGGGGCTGACACTCGGACAATATGTGGAACTTTCACAACCGTTTTGGCTGCCGACTGTGGGTTTGGGTTTCACAATCTGGGAAGGTGAGTTTGAGGCAGTGTCTGGAATTTGGTTGCGATGGTGCGATCGTGATCAACAAGTGCTTCCCACCGGAGCCGAAGGTAAAGTACTAGAGTTTCAAAGAGCCGAAGCCGAACGCCAGAAAGCAGAGCGGCTTGCAGAGCGGCTACGGGAATTGGGGATAAACCCAGATGAGGTTTAGTTCGGGTGAAACTTGCGGTAGAGCATCGCTTTGATCGGTTGACCTTGAATTAAATGTCGATCGACGATCGCTCCAACTTCTTCTGGCAAAACGCGACAGTACCAAATCTCATCCGGTAAGACGAGTACCATCGCACCATTGCCACATTGACCCAAACAGCGAGAAGGCTCGATCGAGACATCATCGGGTGCGAACGTTTGAAAGGCTTTGAGTACTTTTGCTGCACCCTGTTTTCGACAAGAATTGTGCTGGCAAATTCTTACCGTCGTCATGATTCATCCGGTAGAAGTCCTTTTGCTGCTAACCATTCCCGGTTGAATAACTTCGATTGATAACGGCTACCGCCATCACACAAAATCGTGACGATCGTATGTCCGGCTCCCATTTGTTTCGCAAGAGCGATTGCGGCTCCAACATTGATGCCAACAGAACCGCCGAGAAACAATCCATCTTTTTCAAGCAGTTGATATAAAACGCGGATTGCTTCTCGATCGTCTACCCGAATCGCATCATCTGCGGGTGCGCCTTCCATGTTCGCAGTGACGCGACTATTTCCAATCCCTTCTGTGACTGAATTGCCTTCGGAGGTCGTTTCTCCGGTTTTGACATAGCTATAGAGCGCGCTGCCCATTGGATCAGCCAGTACACATTTAATGTTTGGGTTCTTTTCTTTGAAGTACATCGCGACCCCTGCGTAAGTTCCACCTGTCCCGGTTGCTGTAACCCAAGCATCGATTTTGCCATCGGTTTGAGTCCACATCTCAGCAGCGGTGGTTTCGTAGTGAGCGCGACGATTCGCTAAGTTATCAAACTGGTTTGCCCAGATTGCATTTTCCATTTCTGAGGCAATTCTGCCCGACAATCTCACATAGTTATTGGGATCTTTGTAGGGAACGGCGGGAACGGTGCGAACTTCTGCTCCTAATGTTCGGAGCAAATCAATTTTTTCTTGAGACTGAGTTTCAGGAATGATAATCAGGCACTTGTAGCCTTTCGCGTTGCAGATGTGAGCGAGTCCGATTCCAGTGTTGCCTGCTGTGCCTTCTACGACCGTTCCACCAGGTTTGAGTAAGCCTTGTCGCTCGGCATCTTCGATGATGTACAGTGCAGCGCGATCTTTCACTGAACCACCGGGATTGAGAAATTCTGCCTTGCCAAGAATTTCGCATCCGGTTTCATCGCTAAAACTATTGAGGCGAATCAATGGAGTATTACCGATCGCGCCCACAAATCCATGTTTGATGTCCATGCCTGGTTATCCTGTGAGTTCCCTATTGCCATTCTGACGGATTGTGACGCGATCGAGGGTGCTAAAGTCCGCCTTCTGTGAGATAGCTTTCGAGTTCTTTGGTGCGCTGTTGGGTCAATCGAGTGACACAGCCCGCGTAGACCATCGGAGCGATTGAACCGCCTTTAAAGCGATCGCGCTCGAATGCACAATCGGCATCTCGAAATTTGATCCAAGCGGATTGAGCAGTGGCAAGCTGATTTTCTTGTGGGGTTCCTTTGAATTTCGCGATTGCTTTTTGATATGCCAGATTTAATTGTCGATCGGCGGTTCTTGCACTTTCAGATGCACAGAGATTCATATCAAATTGAGTTTGAGGATTGCGACAATTCACCTTGATTGTTGTCGGTGGATTGTCTCTTGGAGAAGTATTATTTTGTGCTTTGACCAAAGCGTTCGTACAGACAACACTCCCTATGGTCAGTGCTGCGATACTCAAAATGAGTTGTTTGCGTTGCATAATTTATACCAAATTGGATTTACGTTCAGATTGTAAGCTTTTCATCAACGCTTTAACCTGCTGTTGAATTTGTGACCAACCTCCTGATTCGATCGCTTGTTTTGAAAATAAGTTCCCCCCGATCCCAACTGCGATCGCGCCTGCTTGAATCATTGAACTCGCATTTTCGATCGTGACTCCCCCCGTCGGAATCATCGGAATATGTCCGAGCGGTGCACGCAATGCTTCAAGATAATTTGCATTGCCCACAGCTTGAATTGGAAATACTTTGACACAACTAGCTTTCGCGTTCCAAGCGGTGATAATTTCAGTCGGAGTTAATGCACCAGGAATGATTGGAACTTCGTATCGTTTGGCGATCGCGATTAAATCAAAATCAGTATGCGGCATAAAAGCGAATTGTGCGCCTGCTGCGATCGCATTTTTGAGATCCGATATGGTAAGAATTGTACCGACTCCAATGGTGCAATTTGGAAACGTCGATCGCAGATATGTGACTAATTTTGTAGAACAATCGCTGTTCCACGAAATTTCAATTAAATTCATGCCGCCAGCGATCGCAGATTTTGCCATCTGAGTGCCAATTTCTAAACTTGGAGGACGAATAATTGCGATCGCTTTTTGTTCTTTAACTAAGCTTAACCATGCTTGGTCTTTCATTAGAAAATAATTAGCCTTTTTCTAATTTCAAAAAATAATTTTAGCCGATTTCTCTCATTAGAAAGAGCCGATTCAATCATTGGAAGGAGGGCAAAGAAAATTGAAATTCTTAAGCTGAAAAGTGTAAATCTGTTGGAGATAGAAAGATGGCTTTATACAAAATCAAGGATTTTGATCCGGACTATCGTAATCATTTTGATGGCGACGATGTGAAGGATTTGGATCTCTACAGTGGTGACCAAAAAATCGGCTCCGTGAATGATGTCCTAGTGGATGAAGAAGGACGTTTTCGCTACCTTGTCATCAGTACGGGTGCATGGATCTTTGGTAAGAAAGTCTTGCTGCCGATCGGACGTGCCCAAATCGATTACAATGCTCGTCGCGTTTACGCTCAAGGCTTGACCAAAGAACAGGTCGAACAGCTTCCAGAATTCAATGAAGATATGAAAATGGACTATCACGCTGAGGAGCAAGTTCGCGGAGTCTACCGCTCTAACGCAATGGGTACTGCTGCGGGTACGGCTGCCGCTGCGAGTGCTGCTACTACCAATGCTCCTCTTGAAAGTTCTCCTGCGCTGGATGCTAATCTTCAGGAGGGTGCAGCGTATACGGGTTCATCAACGGGTGCAGCAGTCACGCCGACCTACGACCAAGACACATACAACTATGACTTGGATCGTGACTTGTACAAGATGGATCAACATGACGATCGCATTCGCTTGTACGAAGAGCGCCTGATTGCAAACAAGCGCCGCATGAAAACAGGTGAAGTGACGGTTGGTAAGCACGTTGAAACCGAAACGGCTCGCGTCAGTGTCCCGATCGAGAAAGAGCGCGTCGTTGTAGAAAGAGTCGCATCAACTGATACAGCTGCTGTTCCGGTTGGTGAAGATGCTTTCCATGAAGGCGAAGTTGCTCGGATGGAAGTCTACGAAGAAACCCCCGATGTGCGGAAAGAAGCGTTTGTGCGTGAAGAAGTTCGCGTGAAGAAGGTGGTTGACCAAGATGTTGTCAACAGCGAAGAGCAAATCCGCCGCGAAGAATTGGATCTTGATACGCAAGGTCGCCCGATCGTGGATGATTCTGCAACCCGCAGAGCCGATGATTCTACCCGCAGAGTGTAACAATCAAGCCTTTTCTCTATAATTTGTAGCAAAGTAGCATAATGTCAAAAGCCTCCGAGTCTTCATCGACTTGGAGGTTTTTAATTGTTCCTGAATCGGAATAGTGAACTTTTCTGAAGCATTTGTCCGAATCCTCCCCAAGATATACTTAAAATAAGTCTCGAATTCTTTTTGTTCTCTTCAGAATCATTAGGAAAAATTAAGATATGACTGACGAGCTTATTAAGCCGTACAACGGCGACCCGTTTATAGGACATCTCTCGACCCCTATCAGTGATTCTGCCTTCACCCGTGCCTTTATTGGCAACCTACCCGCATATCGCAAAGGACTTTCTCCCCTGCTGCGCGGCTTGGAAATCGGAATGGCACATGGTTACTTCTTGGTCGGACCTTGGACTTTACTGGGTCCGCTGCGTGATTCAGATCATGCTGCTGTCGGTGGACTCATCTCCGCTGTGGCACTGATTCTAATTGCAACAGCTTGCCTCTCAATCTATGGTTTAGCGACGTTCCAGGAAGATAGACCTTCCTCAAATTCGCTGCAAACTTCGGAAGGTTGGAGCCAATTTACAGGTGGCTTCTTCGTAGGTGCAACTGGCGGTGCATTTGTCGCTTATCTATTGCTTGCGAATTTCTCGATCGTAGACAAAATCTTCACAGGCGGATTTAACTAATTCTGCCGATCTGAAATATCTTGCCAATTTGCTCGATCGCAGATTCGATCGAGCTTTTTTATGTCTCATTTTTTCAGCACATTAAGAACAAACGGATAAAATCGCCAAAATTAGGTTGACATGGAGTACCCTATTAACTGCAAAACCTGGTAGAGCTTCCCGACTTATGCCTGAAACGCAATCCTGGGAATTTTTGATACAGCAAGACGGCGATCGAGATTGGCAACCTCTAGTGAAACGCAATGTCGAACTCCTAGAAGGTCGGTATCGCATCGCTGCAAAATCGAGCCGCAAAAATGCACCCGTCGAAGTTCGGATCAAGCACGATGCGATCAATGAAACGCCTCCAAAACGTCGCACCCAAACCCGGATCAATCAAACCAATCGCAGTGGCTTAATGGCTGTGATTCCCTTTACGCGTCTTCAGCCTGGTATTTGGGAGTTTCGATGTGCGCCACAAGAAGGAAGTCCCCATTCGATTCAGCTTCGGGTATTGTCGATCGAATCGGATATTGTCGAAGATTGGAATCCAGATTGGGAAAGCGCCGATCAAGCCACATTTGAATTTGCTGCGCCTGTCTCAATTGAGGAGATTTTGCATCAGGCAGAGCAGGAATCTAGCACGATCGCAGATGAGATTCTGTTTGACTATGGATTAGTGCCAGAAGAGCCATATCAGGATTACAACTTGCAAAATGCTCCAATTTCGGAGACTTCAACACTTTCGATCGAACTTACTCAAGATACGTACATTGTTCACAAAGGCGAACCTTTAACGATATCCGGGCAAATTACTTCAGATCGAATGATGCATCTCGATGCAGAATTGCGCGTCTGTCTACGCGATCCTCAAACTTCTAAAACACTGTTAGATAGCCATGAAATCTTGCATCAAGAAGCATTACCGTTTGAATTGGTGTATCGTGTCACTTTGCCCGTTGAGCTTGAAACGCAGCTAATTCTAGGCGAAATCACTCTGCATGATGCCACAGTAGAAGGAAAACCGATCGTTGCAACTCAGTCGTTTTCATTGATGGCAGATGTTGATGAGTTGCTCAATGCCATACAGCAAGTGAAAAAAGACGATCGAACAATGGCAGAAGATATGTTGGATCTCCCGACGGAAAATCCCGTCGTGCATCCGCCGTTGAATCTTGCGTTTCTCAATTTAGTTGCGGCTGCAAAAGATCCTGAAGCGGTGAATTTCACGCCAAAAGAAACACAGGCGCTTCCACCCCAATTGCATCAACCCGATCCTCACAACCGAAAAAAACTTGCGCTTCCGAATTTCGGTGTTCAACCAGATGGAGCAATTCCTGAATACACCCCACCAGATACAACTCAGTTAGAAATTCCTTTAACTGGAGCTTCTGCGCCTTCTGAAGTCCAACCTGAAATACAAGTCGAAGCACCTGAAGAACCGTCAAGCGAACAGGAGATCGATCGTCCTACACCTCTCGAAGAACCCGAACCCAGAAGTGGACTCAAAATTCAAGCCGACGATCGAGACGAATTTCACTCAAATGAACCTGCACTCGATCTTCAGCCCACTCTTGAGCAAGCGATCGATGAATTTGTCATCGATGACGAACCAATCTTGCCGCTGGTTGATCTAATCTTGTCGCGCCGTCGGAACCCAGGACAAGCCGATCGCGCTCAAAATCCCTTACTACTACCAGAAACCGAACCCGTTCCTGCTCCGGTTGTAACGATTGCGGAATCAGAACTGATTCGAGGAAAAAACGCGGTCGTTCGGATCAAGCTTCCGGACATTTTGCCGAAAATCTATGTCAAACTTTGGGTAAACGATCGACAAAATCGCACAATGATTGAGCCTTCTCGCTGGGTGATTGATTTCAAACCCGATGGGCATGGCAAGCTAGAAGCCACAACTGCACTTAAAGTCCCGTTTGAAAGTGTTGAAATTCAGATTGAAGCGATCTCCGTTGAAGTGATGACCAATCGAGAAAGTCATAAAGTGACTGTCGATCGACGAGTGATTCCCGAAGAACTCCCTGATTTATGGCTGGATAACTTCGATGATGATTCGGTTGTTTCGTCCTGAAGATGCAGAGCAAGTTGCACAGCTTTTTCACGATACAGTGCGTGAGGTGAATGTTAGTGATTATTCGATCGATCAGGTAAAAGCTTGGGCACCGGATGACATTCATTTTCGCGATTGGGCAACTTTATGTTCGCAGCGATTCACTTATGTTGCAGATGCAGCAGGATTAATTATCGGATTCGGTGAGCTTGAATCTGATGGGCATATTGGTTGTTTCTACTGTCATAAGGATTATCAGCGACGAGGCGTAGGGCGTGCAATTTATCAATCGATCGAAGCAAAAGCAAAAGAATTGCAACTCGATCGACTCTTCACTGAAGCTAGCATTACAGCAAAACCGTTTTTTCAAACTTTGGGCTTTACTGTCATCACAGAGCAACAAGTTTTTTGTCGGGGTGAAGTATTCACAAACTATCGAATGGAGAAAAGTGCCGGATCTGAACCTGCTGGAAACGGTTATCAACATTCACAAACTATCGAATGGAGAAAAGACTTCAATAGACAAATCGCGATCGAATTCACGTCTTTTTTAGCGAATTTGCTCATCTTGCGATTAAACTCAATATTACAAGTGCTGTTGTACTTTCGTGCATCAGTACTGTTCAATTCGCAATTCTCGCGATGATTCCGCAACGACTCACACTTCGGCATTTTTTAAGCTACCAGGAAGCAACACTCGACTTCCAGGGGCTTCATACTGCTTGTGTGTGTGGCGCAAACGGAGCCGGAAAATCTTCGCTGTTAGAGGCAATTTCTTGGGTGCTGTGGGGAGAAAGTCGGGCAGCTTCTGAAGATGATGTGATTCACATGGGCGCGAAAGAAGCTCAAGTCGAATTTATCTTTCAAATGCACCAACAAACCTATCGAGTGCTGCGAACTCGCCAACGCGGTCAAGGTGTCTCACTCGAATTTCAAATCATGCAAGGCGGTGCATTTCGATCGCTCACTGCTAAAGGCATTCGATCAACTCAACAACTGATCCTGACCCATCTCAAACTCGATTACGAAACGTTCGTCAATTCGGCGTATCTGCGTCAAGGTCGAGCCGATGAGTTTATGCTGAAACGTCCGGCTGAACGGAAGCAGATTTTGGCAGACTTACTCAAGCTGCATCAGTACGACGAACTATCCGAACAAGCAAAAGACAAATCGCGCCAGTTCAAAGGACAAGTTGATTTACTAGAGCGGCATCTTGAAACGATTCGAGAACAGCTACAGCAGCGAGACGCGATCGCACAAGAACGCGCCGAACTCGAATCCGTTCTCGAACAAATGCAGACTCAACAAACTGCAAATCATCATCAACTACAACAATATCAAGCCGTTCAACATCAGCGGCAAACTTGGCAACAACAACTAACCTGGCAACAACAACAACAGCGCAACCTCAATCAAGACTGTCAGCGCCTGCAAAAAGAGCGATCGCAAACCGATCAACAACGCCAATCTTTAGAACAACTCTTGCAGCAAGAAAGTACGATCGTTGCGGGGTACCAACATTGGCAAGCCCTTCAAGCACAAGAAGAACGGTTCTCCGCAAAGTTCCAGTTGCATCAGGTTGCTCAATCTCAACATCAGCAGCACGAACAGCACTACGCTGAAAAACTGCAACAGTTACAGAGCCAACTTCAGAAGGTTCAAGCACAAGAAATTACCCTACAAGAACAATTACAAGAAGTTCAAAAAACCTTGAGCAAAGAAGCAGATGTCGAAACTGCTGTGGAGCAATTGAATTTTGCGCGTCAAGAACTTCAGAGACTCGATCAGCTTCAGCTCCAAGCTTCACCCTTACTTCAGCGAAGACAACACCTTCAGCAAAAACTCGATCGTTCCTCCACTCGCCTTTCTGCCCGCCTCGAAGAACTGCGAACTTCTGCCCGCCAACTTCAAACTCAACAGCAACGACAACCCAGCTTACAAAAAGCCGCAGTCGAAGTTGCAGTCAAAATTGGTGAATTAGAAAAGCTTAGAGTCTATCAAGATCAAGTCCGCGAGAAAGGCTTAGAGCGACGAGGTTTCATGGAACAACTCCAAGCCCATCAGCGCAACTATGAAGCTCAATTGGCTGAAATTGATCACAAAATTCGGATGTTAGAACAAGAGCGCTCCGCTACGATCGCCGCATCAACCGCAGAAATCGCAGGCACAACCCTGGTACAAATCAAGCATCAAGAATTTCCGCCCTGTCCTTTGTGCGATCGACCTTTAGATGAGCATCATTGGCGATTGGTGCTAGAAAAGCAGCAACTCCAAAAAGAAGAAATTCTCACCGAGATTTGGGTGATTCGAGAACAGTTAACCGTCTCAGAACGTGAGATTCAAGTCTTGCGAGAAGAGTACACGAACATTGAGAAAAAGCTGGCTCAATACGGAGACACCTTAGAACGACGCGGACAATTACAAGAACAGTTACAAAACACCGCAGAAGTTCGAGATCAACTGGCTCACATCACGGCTGAATCGCTCAAGCTAGAAGAACAACTGAAAACGGGAGCCTTTGAACCAGAACTACACGAAGAATTGAACATTCTCGATCGCAGTCTGCAACAACTCAACTACGACGAACGCGATCACGCTCTAGCGCGGGGCAGTGTTGATCGCTGGCGCTGGGCAGAAATTCGTCAAGCCGAAATCAAACAAGCAAAACGCCGACAAGCTAACATTTTGCAGCGTCAACCTGCTCTGAAAACTCAGCTTGAACAATTAGCAGAACAGCGCGATCGCTTAATCGCAGACTTCGATCGAGTTGTGCAACAGTACGATCGTCAACTTCATGAGATCGGATACAACTTAGAGCAGCACAATGCAACGCGATCGGCACTCCGTCAAGCCCAACCTTGGCAACTCCGCTATCAAGAACTCCAACAAGCTCAACAAAACTATCCTCAAGTTCAACACCGTCTACACGAACTCACACACACTCTGCAAGCTAGATTCAACGATCTGCAAGCGATTACGCATCACTGTCAAGAACTGATCCACGCCCTAGAGCAAACCCCGGATCTCACTGTGCATATCCAGGCGATCGAACAGCAAATTCAACAACACCGCACCCAACTCGATCAACATTTTGCAAAACTCGGACGACTTCAACAACAACAACAGCAACAAGAACTTCTCAGTCAACAGTTCGCTGAGATCAATACTCAACTGAAAACCGCCCGTCAACAATGCCGCATCTATCAGGAACTTGCACAAGCATTTGGCAAAAATGGCATTCAGGCATTGATGATCGAGAATGTACTGCCACAACTCGAAGCTACAACCAACCAAATTCTATCAAGGCTGAGTGCAAATCAGCTTCATGTCCAGTTCGTCACCCAACGCAATCGCAAAACCAAAACGGCGAAAGCGATGGAAACGTTAGACATTTTGATTGCAGATGCGTATGGCACTCGACCTTATGAAACATATTCAGGCGGAGAAGCATTCCGGGTTAACTTTGCGATTCGATTAGCATTGGCGCGACTGTTAGCACAGCGATCGGGTACAGCACTCCAAATGCTGATTGTTGATGAAGGATTCGGAACTCAGGATCAAGAAGGCTGCGATCGCTTGATTGCCGCGATTAATGCGATCGCATCGGAATTCGCCTGTATTTTGACGATCACGCATATGCCGCACTTTAGAGAAGCATTTCAGGCGCGGATCGAAGTGACGAAAACTCAAAACGGCTCCGAACTTACGCTGTGTCTGTAGATCAAAAAATCTTTAGGGCAAAATCGTTTGGACTCCTGTAAAATAAGGAGGTTGTTTAAATTCGCCACCCCTATGGCTGTTCCTAAGAAGAAAACCTCAAATGCAAAGCGCGACCAGCGTAAAGCCACCTGGAAACGCAAGGCAAATCTGCAAGCTCAAAGAGCATTGTCTCTGGGCAAATCGATTCTCACCGGACGAGCAAAAGGCTTCGTCTACCCAACCGAAGAAGAAGGCGAAGCAGAGTAATGAAAATGCGTGATTCCGTCGAATTGAAGAGTCACGCATTTTCTGGTTTTGATACATATTTAGAGTGAAGCCTGTTTTAGGAGTCACGGTATGTTGGGCAAGTTTTTCAAAAAGCCAGAAGCAGAACATGGCGATCGCGTTCCACCGGGTCAGCGATTAGCAACAGGGTTTCCCGTTCTGACCTATGGAGCTACTCCACAAGTCGATCGCGCAAGCTGGCAGTTCCGCGTTTGGGGACTCGCTCAGGAGAAAACACTCTCCTGGGATGATTTTATGGCAATGCCCCAAAGCGAGTTCAGCGCTGATTTTCACTGTGTCACCACTTGGTCAAAACTAGACGTGCAGTGGGTTGGAGTGAAAGTAACAGACTTTATGGAATCGATCGAAGTCGATCCGAAAGCAGTGCATATTATGGAGCATTGCTACGGTGGCTATACGACGAATATTGCGATCAAGGATTTTGTCCGAGAAGAAAACTTTTTTGCTCACACGTTGTTTGGTGAGCCTTTACCAGCGGATCATGGTGGTCCGATGCGTTTAGTTGTACCTCATTTGTACGCCTGGAAAAGTGCGAAGTGGATTAACGGATTAGAATTTCTTGCTAAAGAAGACTTGGGATTTTGGGAGCGCAATGGCTATCATCATCGAGGCGATCCCTGGAACGAAGAGCGCTATAGCGGAAGATTTTAGCATGGGTTTGAGACAAGCTCCGCGAATTTTACTCGCTGGGCTTACTCAAATCTGCGTAATAATCTAATGGGTCGGCAGATAAACCGTAAAGGTACTCCCTTTACCAGACTCTGTTGCAACATTGATTCTGCCATTGTGAGCTTCAACAATCCGGCGAGTCAGGTGCAATCCTAGACCGCTACCCGATCGCTTATGTTTGCCCGGAATAAAGCTCTCAAATAAATTCGCTCGATCGCTCTCTGTGATGCCAGGACCGGTATCTTGTACTTCGAGTTTGATCGCAGGCACTAACCCTGTATCCACTTTGATCAAGCGAACTGTCACCGTCCCTTCATCAGTAAACTTGATCGCGTTTCCAATCAAATTCGTCATGACGCGATATAACTCTAGACGATCGCCTTTTGCATTAAAGTTTTCACTCTCATTGAATTCTAGATTTAGCGTCAGATGCTTGTCGATCGCAAGCGGCGAAAGTTCTTTCACGACTTCCTGAGCCAGTTCCGCTAGGTTCACAGGTGCAAACACAAGCGTTTTTCGTCCTGCCTCGTAGCGATACACTTCCAGCAGCGTATTCACCATCGTCAATAGGTTTGCATTGCTGCGGATCATCGTTGCGATTGCATCTTGCACATCATCCGATAGATCGCCTAATGCGCCTTGGGACATTAAATTCAACATTCGATCGGCAGCAACGAGCGGCGTTCTTAAATCATGGGTGAGCCGTGAAACAAAATCTTCTCGCTGACGAGCAATCTGATCGCGTTCATCCACACTATGTTTCAAGCGAAGCAAAGCGCGGACTCTCGCTAACAATTCATCAAAATGAACAGGTTTGCGAATAAAATCATCCGCACCCGTGTCTAAACCTTGAGCGACACTCGGCTGATCGTAAGCTGTTGTTAGCAAAATCGGCATAAACGGAATTGAGGAATTTGCTCGAATGCGGCGCGTGACCTCATATCCATCCATTCCGGGCATCATCACATCTAGCAGCACCAGATCCGGCGGGGACTGCTCAATGATTCGTAAAGCTTCTTTGCCGCTGTCTGCCAATTCAACCAGATAGCCTTCATCCTGCAAGATTGCTTGAATGAGCAGACAATTATCAGGTGTATCATCGACCACGAGAATGCGATCGACCGTACGGGATTGGGTGAAAGGGGAGTGGTTCATGCAATCCACCTGCGATGGGCAGAGTCATTCGGTGTCATCAAATGTAATAAACACGACTTTGGTGATGCTTCACCTCATTCTTCTGACGGATCTTTTGCCTGTTGTTCAATGTATTGAATAGCGAGCGGCGTAATCTTCGCTACAATTTGGCTGAAGGTCGATCGTTCTTCTGCTGTCCACTGTCGCGGTTCGTTCATCAAGCAAGGCTGCAAAACGCCCCAAAGCTGATTCTGATGACAAAGATGCCCGTGAATCAAAGCGCGATGTCCAAAGTTCTCTCGCTCAAATTCTGCATTCAACACGTCAGCACTGGCAGTGGTGACATCTTCGACAAAAATCGAAGGCTTTGTCGCAAGTGCAGCAGCAAACATCGGATCTTCCTCTGGTAGCGATTTGGGTTCAGGCTTCCAGTCTTCGTCGTAAACTGTAGGAATGTCTGCGCTACGTGTCCAGCAAAACGGAACCCGACCTAAGCGGGTCTTTGGGTCACGCAGATAGAGAAAGCAGCGATCGCTCTTAAGATACCGTGCGATCGCGCTCATCAGTTCTGGTAGTGCGTGAATAGAGTTTGTATCAAGCAGTTCAGCAATTTCAGGCGGCATCTTTTACAAACGTCCATTCTAAAATCTTACGAGGTGCAGTTTTAAGCGCTTCGGTCAGTTCAGTATTGCTCTCAAATTTGAGTTGAGATAAAACGGTCGCTTCGACGTTGACCGTGAATTTGTCATTTTGAAAACACCACGGAAGCACCGTGACTAAGCCGTTTTCTAGCTGTTTGATGTCATAGGTTTCACCGTCATGCGCTTTACTAATTTCGAGTCGGCGCTCGTCGGCTGGGAGTTCTTGTTGGCAAAGAATGAGAGAACAGCGATCGCACCATTGCAAAAAATCATAAGCTTGCGTTGCTTCTTCTTCTGAGATGCCTAAATTCTCACGCCAGCGTTTTTGGTTCTCAATTTGCTCATCGAGAAACGCATCCGCTTCTGGAGAAGTTCCGCGTTTGGCTGAGTTGAGTCGAAGGAGGTGAATTGAAACCAACAGCGCCACCCAACGACCGCGATAAAGTGACTCCTCAATATGCTTTCTCAAGCTGTGATAATCCGTCTCTTGGTCGGTATCTTGAGTGAAATCTTTGGGTGCGCCTGCTTTATTGAGATTATTTTCTTCCCATTCACGCTCTAAGTCATCGTGGTGAGAAATGGCAGCGACGGTTTCATATAAACGGGGTGGCGAATCTTTTTTCCGCCATTGTCCAGCGAGCTGAGCCGCAAGAAGGGCATGGGCACGGTGGTAAATAATTTGCCAACCGTTTTGAGTTGCATTGACGATCATTGCGGTTATAGATGGAACAACAATACAATGAATCGTATCGGATCGCACATTCACGCGAATCTATCTGGCGATCGAAGATTATTTACATTGCAACAGCAATTTCACGCTCAGTCAGTTTGGGTTTTCGCTTTGTTAGTTCGCACTCGATCGGCTCGCATACGAGCAAAAAATCTATGACGATTCACTAAACTTAAAGAAGCTTGTATTGAAGAGAGTTAGGAGGGCTTGTGCGCCTGTTTACGACCGTCGCGGGATTGCGGTGCTACTTGAACTTAGCTCAGGGAAAACAACCGCTCACGACGGATGCTATCCCGATCGCACATCTCTCGATCGGTTTTGTTCCAACGATGGGCGCACTACACGCTGGACATCTCAGCCTGATCGAACGGGCGCGACAGGAAAATCAATGCGTTGTTGTGAGCATTTTTGTCAATCCGCTGCAATTTGGTGCAAATGAAGATCTCAGCCGCTATCCACGAACGTTGGAACACGATCGCATTCTGTGTGAAAAAGCGGGGGTTGACGTGATATTCGCTCCCAACGCCGCAGAAATGGGAGTTAGTCCACCCACGCCGACTAGGGTTCAACCGCCGATCGAACTCATCTCTAATTTATGTGGTGCATTTCGCCCCGGACACTTTGAAGGGGTCGCGACAATTGTGACAAAACTCTTAAATTTAGTGCAGCCCGATCGCGCTTATTTTGGTCAAAAAGATGCTCAACAGTTAGCTGTGATTCAGCAATTGGTAAAAGATCTGAATCTAGCTGTCGAGATCGTTCCTTGCTCGATCGTGCGTGAACCAAGCGGATTAGCACTTAGTTCCCGGAATCAGTACTTATCGGATGAAGAAAAAGTAAAGGCAACTGCGCTTTATCGAGGATTGTCACAAGCTGAAAAACTGTTTCGATCTGGAGAGCGTGTAAGTGCTACCTTAGTGCAGGCAGTTAAACAGGAACTCGAAAAAGTTCCCGAACTGCAACCGGAGTATATCGAGCTTGTTGATCCGATGACGCTGAAAACATTAGACACTGTGACTGATGAGGGTTTGTTAGCGCTGGCTGCGCGCTTAGGTTCGACCCGCCTGATTGACAATTGCACGTTGCGCGATCGTCGTCCGATGATTGCGATCGATGGTCCTGCAGGCGCGGGAAAATCCACCGTCGCGCGGAGTGTGGCAGCTAAGTTGGGCTTGTTTTATTTGGATACGGGCGCGATGTATCGTGCGCTGACTTGGTTTGTGCTGCAATCGGGTGCAGACCTCAATGATGAACCGACGGTCGCAGAATTGGCGCATCAGTGTGAGATTGATTTTCAAACCGATACGGCAACCCCGATCGTGTTTGTGAATGGACAGGATGTAACGCAAGCGATTCGGTCTCCGGAGATTACTGCTCATGTTTCGACGATCGCCGCACAAGCAGCGGTGCGCGAAGCGTTGGTAAAGCAGCAGCAGAATTACGGGCGGCGCGGTGGCATCGTTGTGGATGGTCGTGATATTGGCACTCAAGTTTTTCCGGATGCCGAAGTGAAGATTTACCTGACGGCTTCGATTCAAGAGCGGGCACGACGCAGACAGCTTGATTTGAAGAATCTAGGGCAACCGGAGGTCAGTTTGGCGGAGTTGGAAGCAGCAATTTTTGAGCGCGATCGTAAAGATAGTACTCGCGCGATTTCTCCGTTACGCAAAGCCGCAGATGCGATCGAGATTCAATCGGATAATTTGAGTGTGGAAGAAGTGCTGAATCGAATTGTCAGTCTTTATCAAGAGAAGACGGCTCCAGTTTCGATCTAGAGCGTGTTTTAAAGCGCCTTCGCTTCGATGTTGTCCCACCCTGAAATGAATTTTGGGCTAATCGGCGCAAGTCCATTCAAATGGACTAAGACGGATGAATCTGGCTCGGAGTCTACTGAAGTAGACTTTCTCTCATTAGCCCGAAATTGATTTCAGGGCAGGACAACATCGAAGCGAGCCCCTCTTAGAGCACGCCCTAGATTGAATGGCTAAATTGAATGACACCCGTAGAAGTACGATCGTATTTCTACGGCTTTTTTGATGCTGCGTTAGATCGATCTCAGCATTGGTAATTCTTTAAATTTTTGATTGGGTACTCTAGAAGCGCTGTCATTCAGGGAACCCTATGTCTTCTTTTTCGGAGTCTAGTCTGACTGAACTCAAAGCCAAAATGAGATTGGTGCAGGCATACGCTCAAAACGGACAGTCTGAAACCGCGATCGCGCTTTGTCGGGAACTTCAACACAGCCAGCACGAAAAGGTGCGATCGTGGGCAACCCAAATGATGGCAAAACTTACACCCGCTGATTCGGGATTTGTGCCGATCGATTCCGCATCTCAGCCTGTTCGACGAGAGCGAGTTGCGCGATCATTGACACAGGACGCAATTCAATCTGAACCAACCGAGCAACCTGACACGATTAATCAGCCTGAGACCGTCTCATGCGAAACGCCGCACGTTTGGAAAAACGCTGGACGCGCTCAACGCTGGCAGCCTCTTCCTCGGCTCAATCCTGCTCGGTTGCAGGGGGCAGAAATTGGAAGCACGATCGCGCTCTTTTTAACGCTATACGGGTTATGGTGGGTAGCAGGCTTGGTGTCTTGGACACAGTTTATTTTGGTGACTCGGTTGTTGCGCTGGAGTGCCGCCCCACCAGAGCAAGCCCCTCCGATGCTGGGCTTCGGGTTAAGCTTACTGATTCTGTTTTTCGCCTCCCCCTGGATTATTGATGCTGTACTGAAGGGATTGTACGGACTAAAACCGCTTTCGACTGCCGCGATCGCTTGTTACAGTGCAGAAACACATCGGTTGATTCAAAGAGTTTCTCAGCAGCAGAAAATTCCTGTCCCCAGATTTGGGATTTTGCCGACTCAGGCTCCGATCGCATTTACTTACGGTTGCTTACCCAAGCTTGCGCGAATTGTGGTGAGTCAAGGGCTTTTAGATAGGTTAACCGAAGAAGAAATCGCCACAATTTATGCAGGAGAACTCGGTCATATTGTTCACTGGGATTTTGCGTGGATGTCGCTTGTAATGGTCGCGTTGCAATTTCCTTATTCAATCTATCGTCAATGCGCGATCATCAGCGATCGCTTCCGAAAAATTAAGACAAACCATTCTTTTGCTTCCAAACTGATTCAAATGATTGCTGATGCAATGATGGCAATTTCTGCAATCTCATATGGCTTTTTCTGGTTGTTTCGCTGGTCAGGATTATGGCTCTCAAAACAGCGAATCCTTTATAGCGATCGCTATGCTTGCGATCTCACAGGGAATCCAAACGGATTAGCACGCGCCTTGATCAAAACCACGATCGCAACGGCTCAGAACATTCAGCATGAAAAGCAAACTCATGACTTATTAGAAAGTTTTGAGCTTCTCAATCCTGTAAGTTATCGAAGCGCAATTCTATTTGAAGGATTGTTCGATCGAGTTTCTTTATCAACGCTGTTTCAGTGGGATTTTGCGAATTGCGATCGCATTGAAACGGCGTTAAATGGTTCTCACTCTTTGATGGGAATTCGATTGACTAGAATCATGAGTTACTGTCAGCAATGGCATCTTCAGCCCGAACTAGAGATTGAAATTCCAGCACGAACAAAACGAAAACGAAATTTACTACAATTTGCGCCTTTCTTTGGAAGTTTCATTGGAATTACGATCGCATTTTTATTCTGGCTTACTGCTCATGTCTTATTTGCAGTAGGAAACTTCCGCCTGAATTGGTTAGCCAGCGATTACAGTTTATTTTCGAGTTTTGCATTCATTGGATTTGGCATTGGCACGATCGCTCAATTCAATTACCTCTTTCCTGAATCGTCCAACGCCCAAACTGACCTGACAAGCCTACTCATTCAGCCCCACTTAACCCGAATCGATAGCCCCATCATTCGGTTAGAAGGAACCCTAATCGGTCGCACTAGAGCCAGCAATCAACTCGCTCAAGATCTCCTCTTGCAAACCGAGACACACTTGATTAAACTCCACTACTCTTCTCAATTTGGCGCGATCGGTAATCTTCTGCATCCACTCCCGATCGGGCAAAAAGCGATCGTCACAGGTTGGTTTCGACGTAGCACTACTGCTTGGATTGATGTTGACACAATTAGGACACGCTCGCTGCTTCGGGCGGGACATCCTGCCTGGTCGCTTACCGTTGCGATCACAGCGATTCTTCTCGGTATCGTTCAGATTTTGTAACGATTAGTTGCATTTTCTAGGCTTGTAGTGTTACATTTCTTTACAAGGAGTCCAACTTATTCTGAAGTGGCTCAGTCGATTCTGTATCGACTTATGGAACTCTCAGTATCAGGTTTTTCTCCTCCCAACACAGCAAGCTTGACCAGTCGATCGCGAATCGGCTGGTTTTTATATCATTAAAGAAGTGCTCAGACGAATCAAATTTCACTGGAAGGGTACTCGTGCAGGAGGGTTCATCTCTAACGATCGAAATAGCACTCAGGAGGGAAATTCTTCAGGTTGCTCGAATCTGATAGGCGAGCATGATACCTTTAAGAGTGGCGCATATCCTGGGGACACAGTGACCAAGTTGCTTAACCTCAATCCTCCAGTCATCACCAAGCACTCAAGGCGATGATCGCACCGCGCCAAGACTTTCCGGGTTCAATTTGGAATCCTCGGAGAGTGTTAGCAGTGCGACCATAAACCCGTGTAAGGTTGGCGAGCGAGGTGACGGAAATGTTTGTATAGTCTGAACCTGAGCCAACTCAAACCGAGTGTGAACTGAGGACGTATGGTAAGCGTCCGCATCATGTATTAGGATCAAAGTCTGGAGGTGTCTCGATATGTCAGTTCGTTTATATGTGGGTAATTTACCCGAAGATTTAAGTCGGCAAGATCTCGAAGCTGCATTCGCAGATGCGGGCGAGGGAGTCTCTGCTAAGTTGATTACCGATCGCAAAACTGGAAAATGTCGCGGTTTTGGCTTTGTCACTGTCAAATCTGATGAACTGGCGGATCAGTTCATCGAGAAATACAACGGAGTCAGCATCAAAGACAACGCGATCAAAATCGAAAAAGCGTTGCCGCGCTCCAAAGATAAAGCGGATGAACCCGCAGCAGCAGCTCCCGTAAGTGGCGCATCTACGGGTGGCAAGCGCAAAGGTGCCAACAATAACAACAAATCGCGCCGCACGACCACTTCTTCTTCCGATCCGGATTCGGTTCAACCTGATCCGCGCTGGGCACAAGAACTGGAAAAACTCAAGCAGATGCTGGCAACTCAGACCACCAATTCTTAGCATTGATGCGGTTTGAGTCACCGATAGCTTTGTCACCACAAACCCCACAGCGCAATGTTGCTGAGATGTCTTATTTCGACAAAGCGTTTGAGCGATCGAGCATTTCACATCCTCCAGACTGAGGTTCGATGATGTCTTGATGTTGATTAGAGAGGGCAAGTTCAGATCGAGCCTGTCCTCTCTGATCAGAACTTACATTTCATGATTCATTCTTCTAATTAGCAATAAACTACAATTTGTATATTCTCTAGTCTTTTGCTCGATGAGCCGCGATACAACGACGTTTACAGAATGCATCGATAAAGTTAAAGCATTCTCGCTCCAAGAGTTCGATCGACAAATCCAGTTCCATCAGCTTTACTACCACACCCGCGATCATATTGCTCTAGTGCAACGTCGATCGCGATTAATCTTTAATGCAATTCGTTCTGATTTAACGGTTGATGCGGTTGAGCAAATTGAACGATTGCTCGATCTTTGTGTGATTGCTCATGACATGATTCAAGTGTTTGAAGCAGAAACACAGCCGCACATGGCGCGACAGCGAGTGATGGGAGTCAGCGAAACCGCAACGCTTGAGCGATTGCTTAACTACATTGATGTGCACTGTTCGGCAGCAATGTCTGACCTCGATCAAGCAGCGATTCGATCTGCGATCAGTGCAACAATTTGTGCTTATGACACGAAAGAACAAGCAATCTACCAGCCCGCACTCAATCAGCCGAATTTGTCGATCGTCGCTCGAATTTTAGCTTTAGCGGATCTCGGTGCATTGGGAATTGATGGAATTTCCGCGTACAACCGTGAAGGTAGTCTATTGTTTCTAGAAGAAAATCTAGATGTTATTCCATTGCTGATGACGGGTGAGATTAGACAACTTGAAACCACTGATCCACAACTCGCAGAAAATATTCGACAACGGTTATTAAAGCGCTGTCGGTTTCAGGTGAACTTAGCAAAGAGTCGATTAGCCAGATTTGAACAAGAGATCGAAGGCTTTCCGAAGAATGCGATCGACAAGCTGCGACGAGAAGTGTTTCAATATTTGAATGCTGCAACCGTTCAAGAAATAGAAGCGACCACACCGACAAGCGATCGTGCTTCGTTAAAAGAGTTGCTGGAGTTTTTTAACTTTGAACAGTATCTTTAGGGTATGGTTTCAAACCTCTTCGCTCCGCCCTGAAATAGAATTTCGGGGCGGAGCGAATCGGAGCGAAGACTTTTCAAACATCCTCTAAGCTCGACTTTATCCATTTGTCGATATCCCCTGCTCAAGCAGCTGCCATGATCTCGGATTTGCCCTTTGACTTTTTGAATGTCGCTGCTTTAAATGGATAAAGTCGAGCTAAGACGATTGCAACAGATTTTTTAACTCCTGTTCTCGATGTTCCAGTCGCTCAGCCAATAAATTCACTACAAATCGATGAACATTGGCAGCTAAAACTGGATCAGAAGATTCAATCTGCTCGAATGCCTCAGAAGATAGAAAATAAACCGTACTTGGCTTATCGGCTACGACAGATGCCATTCGTACCGTTTGGCGATACAAACCCATTTCACCGATCGTATTGCCGATCGTATAAGTCCGAATCCGCTTAGTCTGATTTTGATCGAGTTCCAGCACGACACTCACTTGTCCCGCTCCCACAAAATACAATCCGTCAAACGGATCGCCCTGCCGAAATAGATATTCACCCGGCTGAAGCGAACAAGTTTTTAGCAAAGACATTAATCGATCGACTTGTGCTGGATCAAGAAAAACTGACTTCAAATAGCGGCTCAAGGCACGATCCAGAGAATTGGGATCAGGTTCAAGCTGCGATAGTTGATGAGATTGGAGAATTTGTTGTTCGCACCATTCTAAACCGCGATCGAGATCATCAAACTGGTGACACAGCGGATCAGATTGATCTAAACAATCTCCTTGACTCAATCGTTGCTCTGCTTCTTTAGAAAGCTGCGTAAACAATAGGTGTACCTGCTTTTGATTCGCAAGCTGCTCTAATTTGGCAAAGCTCAACACCGCAGAAGCATCAAGTCCGCTAACCAACCGAAAATCTAGAATGATAAACTTCACGTTTGAATTTTGAGTTAAGCGATCGTCAATTTGATGAATTAATTTATTCGCTGTCCCGAAAAAGATGACTCCTTGCAGTTCCAGAACTAAGATTTGTTCGCCTTCTACTTCAAGGATATCCATTTCTTCTGGTGTTCGTAGAACATTGCTGTGATAGTAAGTTCCCGAACTGATTCGCTTTGTGACCGCAAGCTGACTGTAGTTGATTACAAATAAAACGATCGCAGCCAGCAACCCGACTGCAATTCCTTGCAAATATCCCGCTGTTGCAGTCACCGCCACAATCAGCAAAATAATGCCGTAGTCCGATCGAGAGAACTTAAACCAAGCTTGATAGATCCACTCATAAAGCGGCTCCATTCCATACAACAGCGGCAACCCGATCAAAATGAACTTCGGGAAATACGCTAAGCTCTCCGCACTGCCAAACGCAACTGCAAGACACATTACCGCAATGATTCGCCCGACCGATCGCGATCTGCCTCCTAGCTGTTTCACTAACGCAGTCTCATTCAAGCTCGAAAAGCCACCCGCACCACCACCGAGACCGGAGACGATCGAAGCTGCTCCTGCAATTTTTAGTTCTCGATTTAAGTCAAAATCGCGTTTCACCAGCAACTCAATTCCATTGGCGTTGAGTAAGAGTGCGATCGAGTCAATCAGCCACAATGCTGCTAAGGTTGGAATTTGATGAGAAACAACAGACCAGTCAGCACCAGTCAGGGCTGGAATCGTTTTGAATTCAAACAATCCGTGCGGTGGCATCGTGCCGAGTAACAACTGTTGCGCGGTTGCTTGTTCGATCGAAGTCCCCGTGAGAGCAAGTCCAACATAAAAAAGCGCGATCGATGCCGCAATAATACCTGGGAGTAGTAAAAAATGCTGAATTGACTTTGGGAGAACATACATTGCCAGCGCAAAAAAAACCGCAGGCAACCATTGAAATAATACATTCGGCTGCAAAAAGGTTGATCCTGTTAGATGGTCATACTCGACACCGCTGAGCGATTGAAGCGCACCTTGAACTAACAATAATCCTGTACTTGCAATAAAGCCACCGACGACAGGATAAGGAATAAACCGAATCAATCCGCCTAATTTAAACCCACCTAACGCCACCAAAATTGCACCGCCGACGATCGAATTTAAGACGATCGTGGCAACGAGTGTCAGCAGCTTTGCTTCGGTTGTTGCATTCGGCATCAAATCAGCAATCTGACGCGCAACAAGGCTGAGAACGGGGATCGAATTATCTGAAAGTGTTGCGATGACACTTGGATAAGAACTAAATGAAGAAGCGATCGTATTGATTACCGCTGCGCTAAATAGCAACATCCCAATGCCCCAAGGCAGCACATTAGAGAATCCGCCAGAAAAGATGACGACTCCGAATGAGACATTGGTAATCACAGTTAAAATCCCCATTGTTCCGCCTGAGATCAGGTTGAGAAACAATTGGTTTTCATGCTTCTTTGCAGGCGCAGTCTTCACGAGGATGAATTGATGAAGTTGCAGAGTGGCTAAATCAGCCTACACTAGCGATCGAGAACAAGTCACGCTAAATTAAGCAAAATCCTTCTCTAGATGGAAACCTCGCATTCAACCGCACGGTTAAGTTCAGTCTAAAATCGAGTGCTACCTATGGAACTTCAGGAACTCTTCAACGGAATCATTGTTCAGAACTTTTCTGAAGAGTTGTCTAGCTTTTTTTCGACCAATCTATTCACGTTTGGCGGAAAGCAATTTTCTGTCGGCTCTATGGTTGAAGTACTGCTTCAAGTGATCGTTGTTCTGATTATTTCTAACTTAACAAAGCAACTCCTGAAGCAGCGGGTATTTCCAAAATTTGGCATTAATATCGGAACGCGCGAGTCACTTTCTACGATCGTGAGCTACGTTGTGACGATCATTGGATTTTTCATCGTGATCGAAACGACGGGGATCAATTTGAGTTCTCTGACCGTGTTTGCAGGTGCGATCGGAATCGGGTTTGGAATTGGCTTACAGAACTTTACGAGCAATTTTATTAGTGGGCTGACGCTGCTATTCGAGCAACCTGTTAAGGTGGGCGACTATGTTGAAGTGGAGCAACTAGCAGGGATTGTCGAGGAAATCTCGCTTCGCTGTACAACGATTCGGACGATCAATGGCGTGATTGTCATTGTGCCGAATGGTCGGTTTTTAGAGAATAGTGTCGTGAACTGGAGCTACCGCGATCCAAAATGTCGCATTGCAGTTCCGATCTCGGTGATCGATGAGAGTGATTCTTTAACTGTGATGGAAGCATTATTAGCGGCTGCGCGGCAAGAACCACGGGTGTTAGCTTCGCCGTCGCCAGAAGTGTATTTTAAGGGTCTCGATGTCGAAAATTCGATGTTGAAGTTCGAGTTGCTGGTGTGGATCGAGCGTCCGATCGAGATGGATTCGATCAAAAGTGCGCTGCAATTTCTGATTGAAGCTGAGTTTCGCGATCGCGACCTAGAGACAACGGCGGCTCCGACTGATATTTTGCTCAAAGATCTGCCGACGATTGTTCAACTATTGCAGAGAACAGAGCCTCAGAATGGTGCCGCGCCTAAATTTGATGCACCCGATAAACCAATTACCGATAAACCAATCAGCGGATGGCTTCTGCGCGATTTGCTTAAGAAGGTGAGCTATTTCCAACACTGCTCGGATGTTGAACTGCGCCAGGTGATTGAAAAAGGCTACCGGAAAAAGTTAACGGCGGGTGAAGTGATTGCGCGGGAGAATGATCCGGGAGATGCGTTTTATCTAATTTTGTCAGGAGCGGTTGAGGTTGTAGTGGAATCGATCGATCGACAAATTGCAGTGAGGCGTGCGGGTGAGTTTATCGGGGAGATGTCGCTCTTGTTGGGAACACCTCGGAGTGCAACATTACGCACGATCGAAGATTCGATTTTATTTGTGGTTGATCATGATAATTTACACAGTTTGCTCAGTAGTCATCAGGATTTAGCCGATCAGATTGCAGAGGCGCTTTCTCAACGTCAAGAAGCGCTCAAGAGTTTGGGTGTCACTGTCATTGAAGCCACAAAAGAGGAAACACCGTTTGAACTGATCCGTAAACAGATTCGATCGATTTTTGATCTTTAAGGAATTTGCACCTTTCGCTGATCAAACCTCCGAGTAGAACTGATGTCAATTCATCTCTTGGGATAGATGTTTGATCATCTTGAATAGCGTTAAGGTCACGGATGGCTTGATTGCGTCAACCTACAGCAATGTTATTGTTGCTCTTCTACATTGATGAGAATATTTATGCGATCGATAGCACTCATGTCACTGAAGTGCTACCGCTTGTCATGCTGAGAAAGGTTTATCAAGTTCCGAATCATGTCGCTGGCGTGTTCAAATACCGCAGTTGCATTGTACCTGTGATCGATCTGTGCCAACTCATTCGCGGCGAGGCTTGTCGATCGCGCTATAGCACCCGAATTATCATGATTCAGTACAACACCAAAAATGGCGATCGGGCTTATGTAGGCTTGTTAGCAGAACGAGTCACAGAAACACTTGCTCAACCGAATCTCACTACACCAACTCAAAGTAGTGATGCTTCTTATCTAGGTGAAGTGTTTATGCATGAGAAAGGAATGATTCAGCGGTTACGTTGGGAATCATTAATTTCTGATGTGCAGAATGTTGCGTTGATTGCCGGAGGATCTGAGTAGGTGAATGGATCAAGCAACGATTGAAGCAATGCTAAGGCAAAAGATCGGATTAGATGCGAGTAGTATTGGATCAAATGCGATCGCATACGCTATTGAGCAGCGTCGATCGCGTTGCGGTCTTTCAAAGAAGGATTACTACGATCGTTTACCGCATTCACCGGAAGAATTTGATGCACTAATCGAAACGGTTGTGGTTCCTGAAACTTGGTTTTTTCGCGATCGAGAACCCTTTGTTTATTTAAAACAGTGGCTCCAAACTGAGTGGAAGCGAAATTCTGTATTGCAGATTTTATCGGCACCTTGCTCGACCGGAGAAGAACCGTATTCGATCGCTATCACATTACTCGAAGCTGGACTTACTACTGATCAGTTTCGAATTGATGCGATCGATATTAGCCAAGTCGCTTTAGAAAAAGCCAAACAAGCGATTTATACAAAGCGATCGTTTCGCGGTGGTAGTTCGATCAATCCTGCTTATTTTCAAGCGATCGACGATCGATATCAAGTACGATCACACATTCGTAAAACCGTTCGATTCATTCGTGAAAACCTTTTAGAACCTAATTTTTTACTTGGGCATCAGTATCAGATCATTTTTTGTCGAAATCTCTTGATCTATCTTGATCAAGAGGCTCGATCGCGAGTGATGAAAACGCTCGATCGGGCTTTAATCGCACCGAGTTTATTGTTCATCGGCTCTGCAGAGGCTTCGCAAGTGATGGCAGATTGCTATCAATCTGTTCATCATCCTGCTGCATTTGCTTATCAAAAAATAGAACCGCGTCTCCAATCTGCACTCTTTCAACCTGCACTGCCGAAGGCTCCAGATCTAAAGAGCTTGCCAAAATCGCGATCGAATTCTGTTTCTCTTTCTATTTCTCCGTCTAAAATCGAGCAGGCAAAACAACGAATTGAGCAGGGGCACCTGACTGAAGCCGCGCAGCTTTGTGAATCTCATCTCATTCTCGATCGCACCGATGCTAGTGCTTACTTACTTCTTGGTAAAATTTATCAAGAGTTAAAACGCTTTCCCCAAGCCGAACAAGCATTGCAAAAAGCAATTTACCTAAACCCCCAATTCTATGAAGCGCTAATCGAGTTAGCTTTATTAAAAGAACAGCAAGGAGATTTCGCAACGGCAAACCTTCTCAAAGCAAGAGTACAACGGCTGCTCAATTTATAGCTCATTCTTATGTGGAACAAAATCACCAATCGAATCTTATTTGGATACTCTATTCCGTTACTCTTTCTCATGATTCTGAGCAGTATCTTTTATGCCTCAACAGTTCGCACTTTTAAGCTCCAAGATCAAGCAAGAGAAGCTGAGAGGGACATTAGAAACACGGATGCATTTGTAGATGGAATCAATCGTATGATCGCTGGAGGTCGGGGGTATTACATTTTTTCAAGTCAGCCTAACTACCTGAATGTTTATAGCCAGGGTCGCAGACAAGCGATCGAGAAAGCCAAAGAACTTCAAGCTTCACCCAATCCTAAACTTCAGGGTTCGATCAATGAGTTAGCGCAACTGATTGATCAATATGACCAAACGTTTCAGAATGCTTTCCGCTTGATCAATCAGAAAAACCTGCCTCAAGCGAGAGCCGAACTTGCCAAACCGAAAGTTGCTGATGTTGTTGCTCTCCGAGATCGGATTGTGAGCGAACTAGACAGCGAACTGGCTCAGATCAATCAGTCGGTTGAAGAGGCTCGCGATTCTCTCTTGGGACTGATTGTAATTGGAACAGCACTCGCGTTGATTTCAACCCTTTTAGTTGGGCTGTGGGCAGGTTTGCCGTTGAAGCGGCGACTACCCGAAGTCGTGGACGCGGCTGAAGCGATCGCAAACGGCAATCTCATGCACTCACTGACCTCGACAAACGACACAACCGAAGTCGGACAACTGCTGAATGCTTTTCAGAACATGGTTAAAAGCCTGAACCAACTAATTAGCCAAGCTCAACGATCGGGCATTCAAATCAGCACTTCAACGACTCAAATTGCAGCGGCTGGGAAACAACTCGAAGCCACTGCCAACGAGCAGTTCGCCTCGATGAATGAAGTTAACGCTACTGCACGTCAAATTGCTGCAACTGCGGGAACGCTCGTGCAATCAATGGATGATGTGGCAAAAACCGCACAATCGACGACCAATGCTGCCTCCAATAGTCAAACGAACTTAGAAAAGCTCCAATCGGCAATGCAGCAACTCGCATACGCCACGAATTCGATCTCGTCAAAGTTAAAGGTAATGGATGAAAAGGCAAATAATATCAATACCGTTGTGACAACGATTACAAAAGTTGCAGATCAAACCAATCTGTTATCGCTCAATGCTGCGATCGAAGCCGAAAAAGCCGGAGAATACGGAGCCGGATTTGCAGTGGTGGCGCGTGAAATTCGCCGTTTAGCTGACCAGTCCGCCGTGGCAACACTGGAAATTGAACAAATGGTGAAAGAAATGCAGTCGTCGGTTTCAGGAGGCGTAATCGAGGTGGATAAGTTCCGCAACGAAGTGAAGCAGTATGTGGATGAAGTGGGCAATGTCAGCGAACAGATTGCCAGCTTTATTACCGATGTTCAGGGACTCACTCCACGATTTGTCACTGTGAGTCAAAGTATGAGTGAGCAATATCGAGGAGCCGAACAGATTAGTACAGCGATCGCTCAATTACGCGATGCCTCTCAACAAACGGTGCAATCGATTCAAGAGACAAATCATGCGCTGATGCAACTCGATGATGCAACGAGAGGCTTACAACGTGAAATTTCACAGTTCAAGGTTTAGGCAATGATTACGATCAACAAAATCAATGATTGCTGGAAGCACATCGGCGTAGAGGGAGATCGAACTTGTGACCAACTCACACAAGTCACTCACTGTCATAACTGTCCAGTTTATGCTGAGTCTGGGCGGCTTCTACTCGAACGCGAAATGCCGATCGATTACATTCAAGAATGGACAACGGCGATCGCTGATCGCGGATCAGCATTGAGTGTTCGATCAACCGAAGAAATGCTGTCGTTGATTCTATTTCGGCTAGGAAACGAGCAATTCGCAATTTCAACTCGATCCCTTCAAGAAGTCATTCGTCCGTCTCAGATCCACACGCTACCGCATCGCAGCGATCAATTATTTCTCGGACTTACGAGCATTCGCGGTGAAATTCTACTTTGTGCATCGCTTCGAGCATTTCTCAATTTAGAACCCGGTTCGCCTTCCGATCGCGAACGAATGTTAATTGTGCATTCAAATCAGCGTCGATGGGTGTTCCCAGTTGATGAAGTTCATGGAATTCAACGTCACTCACTAAGCGAGATTCAAACTCCTCCTGTCGTGATTACGAAAACAAATATTGCTTACACTCAAGGCATTTTCACCTGGAAAGATCAAAAAATTAGCTATCTCAATGCAGAATTGCTAATTGATACGCTTGATCGGAGTCTGTTATGAACTATTCGATGCGCGATCTGTTTCGGCAAGAAACTCAAACTCAAGTCGATCGCTTAAAGCAGAGTTTTACCGCTCTGAAACAACAGCCAAATCTGACTCATGAGATTGATCTTGCTTTGCAGTCGATTCGCGCGATCGTCGGTGTGGCTCATTTGATTGAATTTGATGCTGCGATTCACTTATCAGAAGCAATGCAAGCCTGCCTGAATGCGGCTTATGCTCAACAGCTATCCTTAACCCCCGAAAAACTTGATGCACTGCTGCACGGTTGTACGTTACTAACACAAATGAGTCAGCTTGAAGCGACAGACTCAACCTACTGGTTGTTTAATCATGCCGAAGACCTAGCGAAAACACAAACCTTAATTGATGAACACCACACGCATCAACCCGAACCCGATGAAGACGAGCAATTCAAGCTTGAGGAATTAGACGAAGCCATTCCCATAGAAGATTCACTAGAAGATCCACCCGCATTGTTTCTTGAGGACTTAGAGAATCAAAACTTAGCGCCTCAGAACTTAGTGCAAAGTGATCCAGGATTGATGGAACTATTTCGGCAAGAAGTCGAAGCACAAACGGTTACACTCAATCGAGGGTTAGTCTCGATCGAAGCTCAACCAAATTCGCCTCAAGAACTCGAATCCTTGATGAGAGCCGCACACTCGATCAAAGGAGCCGCCCGCATTGTTGGGCTTGATGCTGCGGTAGAGTTAGCCCACCAGATGGAAGATTGTTTCGTTGCTGCTCAAAAACAAACTATCACCTTAAATGCTGCTCAGATCGATGCTTTGTTTCGTAGTGTTGATCTGATCCACTCAATTAGTCAAGCGCAGGATGTACAGCAATGGCTTTCTCAGCATCAGACTGAACTCGAGGCAGTCCACCCATTGTTGAACTTAGATTCAGAACAACCCAAACCTATCGCACCCGCGCCCAAACCCACGATTGCGCCCGCACCCGAACCTCCGCCCGAAACACCTGAGCCTGAAAGCAATGCTCAGCGCGATACCTCCAGCGCACGAGAGCGTGACCGCGTTGTCCGAATTAGCGCCGACAATCTGAATCGGATTGTTGGACTAGCTGGAGAATTAATGGTCGAAACGTACTGGCTTCAGCCATTTTCAGAAGCGTTGATGCAGATTCGATCGCGGCAATTGGCACTGTCTAAAACCTTAGAAGACCTTCAACAGGCTCAGCAAATCGAACAATTAGAACAATTGCGACAACAAGAGCGAGAATGTCGAGATTTATTAAGCGATCGCATTGCCGAACTCGGTGAGTACATTCGGCGTACCGATAGTCTTTCAGATCGACTGTATCGAGAAGTGATTCAATCTCAGATGCGTCCGTTTGCAGACGGGGTGCAGGGCTTTCCGCGCATGGTACGAGATTTAGCGCGTCAGCTTGGCAAACAGGTCAAATTCTCGATCGTTGGTGAAACCACAGCCGTCGATCGAGATATTCTCACCAAGCTCGAAGCGCCGATTACTCACATTTTGCGAAATGCGATCGATCATGGCTTAGAGTCTCCTGAAGAACGCACAGCAGCCGGAAAACCCGCTGAAGGAACCATTCAACTTGAAGCATTTCATCGCAGCGGAATGCTAATGATCACGGTTTCGGATGATGGTAGAGGGATTGCTCCAAAATTAGTCCAGCAACAAGTTGTTCGTCGTCATCTTGCACCTCCAGAAGTCGCACGCCGCATGAGCCAGGCTGAACTCATGGAATTTCTCTTTTTACCAGGATTTTCATTGACGAAACAAGTGACTGAACTCTCTGGGCGAGGGGTCGGATTGGATATTGCCAAAGCGATGGCGCAGGAGGTTGGTGGTACAGTTCGCGCGACTTCTTCACCAGGCGCAGGAACAAGCTTTCACTTTCAACTACCGCTGACCCTTTCTGTAGTGAGAACTTTACTGGTAGAAATCTCAGGCGAACAATATGCGTTTCCATTATCGCGCATCGATCGCATTCTCCGACTTGATCGCACTGAAATTTCTGTCGTCGAAAATCAGCCGTATTTCACTTTCAACGATCAGCACGTCGGCTTAATTTCGCTCGATCAAGTCTTTGGTCTACCACAGTCCAATTCAACACCTGATTCGCTTTGTGTAATTCTTTTGAGTTATCAATCTGCAGAGTATGGATTGATTGTTGATCGTACTTTAGGAGAGCGAGAATTAGTAGTGCGTCCGCTTGATCCGCGTTTAGGAAAAGTTCAGGATATCAGTGCTGCCGCCTTGATGAGTGATGGTTCGTTAGTATTGATTGTTGATGTTTCGGATTTGGTGCGATCGATTAATACGTTGCTGGATGCTGGACGACTTACTACAATGCGCCCTACTGAATCCACACAGCAGAAAAAGCGGATTCTCGTCGTGGATGACTCCATTACGGTGCGCGAAGTCGAACGAAAACTGCTCGAAAAACATGGCTATCAAGTGGATGTTGCGATCGATGGGATGGAAGGTTGGAATACAATCCGCAATCAAGCTTATGATTTAGTCATTAGTGATATTGATATGCCAAGAATGAACGGAATCGAGCTAATTCAGCAGATCAAAACCCATCCGCGACTGCGATCAACTCCGGTGATCGTGATGTCTTACCGCGATCGAGAATCCGATCGACTACAAGGACTCGATGCAGGAGCAGATTATTATTTAACAAAAAATAGCTTTCAGGATGATTCTTTAATTCGGGCAGTTGTTGATTTAATTGGACAATAAGCAATGAGAATTGCGATCGTCAATGATGTGAGTTTGGCTGTTGAAGCCTTGAGACGGGTAATCACGCAGGTTCCGCAATACCAGATTGCTTGGATCGCGTATACGGGTGCGGAAGCGGTGAAAAAATGTCAGCACGATCGTCCGGATTTAATTCTGATGGATTTATTCATGCCAGAGATGGATGGTGTGGAAGCGACTCGACAAATTATGCAGCACTCTCCTTGTGCAATTTTGGTCGTAACTGCAAATGTGCAACAGAGTTCAGCAAAAGTATTTGAGGCAATGGGATATGGGGCGCTCGATGCGGTGAGCACCCCAAGCTTAGGCAGTTCAGAAACACCCGAAGATGCTCGTTTATTGTTGGCGAAAATTCGGACGATCGGGAAACTCATCGGAAAATCTGAGTTTGTCCCGCTTCACAGTCGAGTACCTCTAGTCGTCATTGGAGCTTCCACAGGCGGACCAAAAGCGATCGTCACCATCTTGTCTCAGTTGCCGCCAGATTTTGGAGCCGCGATCGTGATTGTGCAACACGTGGATGTGCAATTTGCTGCTGGAATGATTGATTGGTTAGATCAGCAAACTGCAATTCCAGTGCGGAAAGCAAGGAGCGGCGACCGACCCACGAAAGGCACCGTTTTATTTGCCTCGACGAATGATCATCTGTGTTTGCAGGCGAACGGCACACTGACTTATACGCCATTCCCGAGCGATTATCCTTACCGTCCATCGGTCGATGTCTTTTTCAAGAGCGTGGCACAATATTGGACAGACCGAGGCACGGCGATTTTGCTCACAGGGATGGGACGCGACGGAGCAGAAGGCTTGAAAGCATTGCGTCACCGAGGATGGTACACGATCGCTCAGACTAAAGCAAGTTGCGTCGTTTATGGAATGCCCAGAGCCGCGATTGAGCTAAATGCTGCGGTGGATGTTCTTAGTCCTGATGCGATCGCAACTGCCTTATTGCACTGTTCTCTTTAGTGCGAGTAATGAACGAGCCAATCACTGTTCTACTGATCGACGATCAAGCTATCATCAGCGAAGCGATTCAAAAGATGTTAGCTCTTGAATCAGATGTCACATTTCACTACTGCAACAATCCGCTACAAGCACTCAAAGCAGCAAAACAGTGTAAGCCAACGGTAATTTTGCAAGACTTAGTGATGCCGCAAATGGATGGATTGTTGCTGGTACGATTTTTACGATCGCACGATGCCCCAACTGCGGATATCCCTCTCATTGTGCTATCGAGTAAAGAAGATCCCGCAATCAAAGCGCAAGCCTTTGAGCTTGGCGCAAATGATTACTTAGTTAAATTGCCCGATCAAGTTGAACTGATCGCCCGGATTCGCTATCACTCTAAAGCCTACATCAACTTACGCAAGCGACAAGAAGCAGAAGCACTGTTACGCGATGAAAATCTCCGTCAAGCGCAATACATCGAACAAGTCAATAAGCTTACTAAAGCAGCCGTTTCGGTTGAAGAACATACTTTCAAGTCAGAAGATCTAACTGAAGTGAGCGATCGAGCCGATGAACTCGGACAGCTATCTCGCGTGTTTGTTCAAATGGTCAATACTGTCAACACACGGGAACAAGAATTAAAGCGATTGAATGAATCATTTGCTCGATTTTTTCCGGCTGAGTATCTCCGATTTTTACGCAAAGAGACTGTAACTGAGGTGCAATTGGGGGACTATGTGAGTAAAACAATGGCGGTGATGTTTAGCGATATTCGATCGTTTACTACCATCTCTGAATCTATGTCTCCGCAAGAGAACTTTAATTTTGTCAACGCTTATCTTAAGCACGTCAGTCCAGAGATTCGTAATCACTACGGCATCATTGTTAAATTCCTTGGCGATGGAATGATGGCGGTCTTTCCAGAAGGGGCAGATGATGCGGTTGCTGCTGGAGTTGCAAAACAGCTTAGAGTTCAGGAATATAATGTTCAGCGCATGGCGCGGGGACGTTTGCCAGTTCAAGTCGGAATCGGGATTCACGTGGGTCATATGATGCTTGGCATGGTGGGGGAAACCCATCGAATTCAAGGAGATGCGTTTTCGGATACGGTCAATCTCACGGCTCGACTCGAAGGACTCACCAAGTACTATGGTGTTTCGATGCTAATCTCTGGGCAAACCTTGGAGTACTTGAGCAATCCAGAACAGTATCAGATTCGATTTCTCGATCGAGCGATCGTCAAAGGACGCAATGAGCCGATCACCGTGTATGAAGTTCTGGATGCTGAATCTGAAGAAAATCGCCTGCTCAAACGACAAACTCAGCCAACATTTGAACAAGGCATTGAGTGTTATCGACAGGGAAAGTTTGATCAAGCAAAATACCATTTTGAGGAAGTTCTGAATACCAATCCAGCAGATAAAACAGCACAACTTTATGTGGATCGAGTGACGGAATTGCTCGATCGAGGCGTTCCCGAAGATTGGACAGATGCTTGGGCATTTAGCGAGAAGTAGTTGCCTCAGCCGAGACATATTTCTCTGTGATAAAAGTCGTCATCAGTGGCAGCAGGGAAAAGTATCCATCCCTAATTTCGAGCAGTAATCTCAAATTTAAGGAATGCAACGCCTCTAATAGACCTCCTGCATGAATCCTGAGCAGCGGTGAAAGCCCTGAAAAATGGGTGAGAGCCTGCACAGGAGACCCGTCAAATGTATGATCGCATTCAACTATCAAGAGCAAGCAGCAGCGTTACGCCAGTTAGCGGATGAGTTCGATCAATTAGTGCAACCCGATGAATAATATCCAGCAAGATTTTCTGTTTGTGGTTGGAATGGCGATCGTCATGACGATCGCCATCGTGTTTCTCATCACGATCGTTTCACTGCTACCACTGCTGATCTAGCTCCATTTTCCTCTACTCAAAACAAAGCATTTTTCTTAGAGATTGTCGATCGTTCTCTAAATTTTGTTAGAGAATACAGTCAATCTGTATCTGGACGAAGTTTAGGGAATGAACGTTTTAGCGAAAGTTGATACTGGAATCGATGTGGATGAGAGTGACTTTACGACTTATCTTGATCCGACTTTGATTCAGTCGGCGCGACTGATCTACGAAACCTATTTTGCGGTACATCCTGAGATCGATCGACCTTTAGGAGTGGCAATTAATCGGATTACGCATCGCGGCAAAATCATTTTTTCGGGCAAGCCGATTTTGTTGCCTCAAGAATGTTTTGTGCCGTTTGAGTTGATTGAGTAGAAACACTAGAACTGCAAGATCAGGGCGCGAATTTGAACTCGATCGAGTTAAATGAAAGTTGCTCCAATGCCTGCTGTCTTTATGGATGTTGTTGCTGCTCCAGCTCTCGTTTTGGTGTTTTTTATCGGCGCTTCGATCGGAAGTTTTCTGAATGTGGTGATCTACCGATTGCCCGCTGGTCTTTCTCTGATTTATCCGCCTTCGCGCTGCCCCCATTGCCTTACTCGCCTGAAAAAACGCGAGAATATTCCGGTGTTTGGATGGCTGCGACTGAAAGGAAAGTGCGCTCATTGCAAAAGCGCGATCGCGCCTCGGTATCCACTAGTCGAAGCCATAACAGGTCTGCTATTTCTGATCGTGTTCTGGATTTTCGGAATTTCGCTCTCAACGTTAGGATATTGGGCATTTCTCAGTTGGCTCTTGACGTTGTCAATGATTGATCTCGACACAATGACGTTACCGAATCCATTAACGCAATCGGGCTTAGTGGTGGGATTGATCTTTCAAACGATCGTCGGATTTTCGAGCAGTGGCGTGGTTGGCGCGATTCAGGGATTGATCAGTGGCGTAGTAGGTGCGATCGTTGGAATCTGGGTGCTGGATTTGATCGCGATCGTCGGATCGATCATTCTGGGACAAGCGGCAATGGGAGCCGGAGACTCGAAACTGATGGCAATGATCGGGGCTTGGTTGGGCTGGCAGTTAATGCTCGTTGCGGGATTCTTGGCGTGTTTGACGGGTGCGATCGTCGGAATTGGGGCATTGAAGACGGGTCGATTATCTCGTCGTCAGGCGATGCCCTTTGGTCCGTTTTTGGCGTTGGGCGCAGGCTTGAGTTTGTTTTATGGACAAGCGATATTATCGAGCTATCTTCAATTGTTTGCGCTGTAGCCGGAGTTTTTAGTTTTTTCCATTCAACTGCCCTTGTGCTTGGGCTAACTGAAGCTCAAGGATTTCAATTTTTTCTCTCAATTGCCCCGGAGAAGTGACACGGCAATCGGTAAACGTGAGCGCATCCACGTCTAAGAATCCTGCGATCGCCATTTCTACCACTAACTCTACTGGGTAATCAATGGACTCCGCATACTGTGTTAGAGCGACCCTAATTCTCTTCGGCAACAGATCTAAAATGACTGTTGCAGCTTCAGGAGTCAGAGCATCTTCAGAAGATGTTTGTGCAGGAGTGTGCATTGGCTAATCCTTCCTCTTTGGGATTCTGACGTTATAGCGCGGCTGAATCGTTTTTAGTATTTGCTCTTCTAATGCCAAGGACGATCGCGCCCATGTAGCCGGAAGTGCTACTACAGCAATTCTAATCTCATCAGGGTCAAGTCGTTCAAGAAATGCCAGTACCAAGGCGCTGTGTCCACCTTGAAATCGTTCTCTCACATTTTTTGCTTTGCCAAGATAAAGAATTTCTTCAGGTTTGTACTTGATTGCATAGATGCCAGGACGAGCAGGCAGATTACTAAAAGTTTTGATTAATGGGTAGCAATTCTCAAATGGGAGCGAGGTTAATATCTCCAGAATTCTGAGCGCCTCGGTTTGGATTGGGTCATCGGTCATCGATTCTTTTGGAACGTAGTATGGCGAATACTATTCTCTCAGTACGAGCGTTTTACATCGTCTAAGAGCGGTAAAATGAGGCTTGATTAGCGTGGTTTAAATCGACGGATGCGTATCTCTCTGAATTGGTTGCAGGAACTGGTAGATATTTCGATGACCCCGGAGGCGTTGGCAGAAAAGCTGACGATGGCAGGGTTTGAAGTGGAAGACATTGAGGATCGACGCACCTGGGCAGATGGGGTTGTCGTCGGTAAAGTCTTGACGCGAGAACAGCATCCGAATGCCGATCGCTTAAGTGTGTGTACCGTTGAGATTGGCGGCGAGAGTCCGTCTCAAATCGTCTGCGGTGCGGCAAATGTTCGAGCCGGAGTTTTCGTTCCGGTCGCAACTTTAGGAACATACTTACCCAATGTCGATTTGAAGATCAAGCCTGCAAAGCTCAGAGGTGTTGAGTCGAAAGGAATGATCTGTTCTTTGTCGGAATTGGGGCTAACGAAAGAATCAGAAGGCATTCACATTTTTGATGCATCGGTGACAGGTGAATTGCAGCCTGGAATGGATGTCCGTCCGCTATTGGGATTGGATGATGCAATTTTAGATCTGACTTCGACTGCAAATCGGGCAGATGCGCTCAGTATGGTTGGCATTGCGCGAGAAGTGGCAGCTTTAACAGGCGGAACGTTGCGCTTACCGGAACCTGTTGCGCCCCAAGTTGAACAAAGCCGCCCCTTGTCGATCGCAATTCAGAATGCCCAAGCTTGCCCAACTTACATTGGAACTATCATCGAGAATATCAAAATCGCACCTTCACCTTTATGGTTACAGCGTCGATTGTTAGCCGCAGGTGTTCGATCGATTAACAATATTGTTGATGTTACAAACTACATCATGCTAGAGTGGGGACAACCGCTTCATGCGTTTGATCTCGATCGTTTGGTGAGTGTCGCTGGAACCGATCAAATTGAAATGGGTGTGAGATTTGCGCGATCGGGTGAATCGGTAAAAACGCTCGACAGTCAAGACCGCCAACTTCAAGAACAAGCCTTGTTAATCACGGTGAACGACAAGCCGACGATGTTGGCAGGTGTGTTTGGCGGGGAAGAAACGGAAGTCAGTGATACCACTCAAAATGTGTTACTGGAAGCCGCTATCTTTGATTCTGCCGCGATTCGGAAATCAGCGCGATCGCAAGGAATGAGAACCGAAGCTTCAGCACGATATGAACGCGGGGTGAATTGGGCAGGACTCGAAACCGCTTGTCGTCGCGCGATCGAACTAATGCTCGAAGTTGCAGGCGGAACCGTCACAGCTCCA